>JAFAGA010000055.1 GCA_023423045.1 Bacillota bacterium
CTGCACCTGAAGTAGCATTTCGTTTATTGGAGATGCTAACAGATAAGCAAACAGCAGATTTTATAAGAATTATCATGGGTTACTCATCTCGTTAAAACATTTATTATAAGAGAACGATAAATTCCAATTTTGATGCCAAACGGGGCGATGTATTTCACTTTCCGGACAGAAAAGGTGAAAACGAGACCAATATTATAGTTGGAAACGTTGAATTACGGCTGATGGATGAGAATGCATCATATGACTGTTATCCACCAAAAAAAGGTGAAGTTGATTCCATATGGTTTCAGATGATTGTGGACGATATGGAAGCTGTCCTGAAAAGAGCTGTAGAGAATGGTGCTGTGATAGGGCAGGAAGTATCCGAGTTTATGGGTACAAGCCGTAGGGGAGTCCTATTACCCACCGAAAGGAATTAACTTAACAATGGAAATAGGTATTTGGCTGCCAAGATTTTCAGATGTTGATATAGAATATGAGCGCCTGATGGCGCTTGGAATAAAGTCATTTACGGGAAAACCTGAAACCTTCCCATTTGGCATACGAAATTTCTATATTGCAGATCCTGAAGGTAATTTGCTTGAGATCGGAAGTAGGGGACAAGAAGAGACCACATAAACGATGGCATTTAATATATACATTAATGCGGTACCTCCGCGTGCTCTGTAGTATATCCGCGCCACTGTGGTAAGTACTACCTATATTAGTAGGGGAAAATTTGATGCGCACCTGACTTGTTTCTTAACTCGTTGGTGCCAGAAAGGAATGGTCATAAATGGATAAACTAGATTTTTTCAATATATTACTGGATGAGGAATATGAAATTGCAAAAACATTGCACCAAACAGGTGAGTCGCTCGGATGCAAAATTGTTTTCAAAACAAGACCAAACGGATATAGAGTTATATTTAACAAACAAAGCAATAGGAAAGTATTGTTCTGGATGGAGGTATCCGATAATTCATTACTCGTAAAGGCCAATTTGTTGCACATTGATAATTATATTGAAAAAATGTCGAGTTGTTCCGGCACTATAAAAAAATCAATAGCTGCTACAAAGGAATGTGAAAATTGTCATCCCTGTTGCGGTTCTTTGCATGTTTCATATCATATAGATGGTATAAAACATACGCCATGTTACTTTAAAGGTCATTATTTTTCTCGAATGAATAAAACAGATTGGGATATGCTGAGCGATTTAATTGTTTTAGAAAATAACGCAGTATAAGCAAACTGTAGTGTTGTCTCCGCAACCATATAAGCTGCGGGTTCCCGTGAAGCAAATCATAAGCATACTTAACAATTACGACGCGGCGGAAGCAGTGGAAATTTTCAGGCAAAACATAAGCGAAATTACCGCGCTGTCTACCGTTCGATCCATATTGACGCGTTTCATAGAGGAAATCAATCCGAAACAGGTTACGGCCAAGGTTTCGAAGAAACGTTGAATCTCTATAATTTTATTCAAAAGCAAAATGCTGAAATGAGTTATTTACAGCTTGATTTGCTGCTCCCAATTAAAGAAAAGTAAATTGCTATATGAGAAACGGAATATTGGCAGCTAAAACTAAATAATAATTTTCATTAATATCGTTATTGTGATCAAGGATACCAGGGTGGATAAGGAGACAACGACAGCAGCGTATTCCTTTTCCCTGTCAAAGCTTTCAGCAAATATTGCAGTCATAGCAGAGGCAGGCATAGAAGACATAATAATAACGGTATGGATAGCTTTTGAAGTCTCTCCTGAAAATAAAGAGAGAAGATATATTATAGCTGGAATTATAATTAATTTTGCAGTCAATCCATAATACAGTGTCCAGTCATGAATGTATTGTTTTAGATTTGTATTGGAAAGTATTACACCGATAATAATCATGGATAAAGGCCCGGATATACTGCCAATACTTTTTATACTTGATAATAAGGGGACAGGAATTTCAAGATCGAAGATCATGATTAGTATGCCTGCACCTACCGCAATAATCGATGGATTGAAAATTATTTTCCGTAATTCTTCTAATAGAGAATTTTTCTGAAGATGGCCTTTGAAAAGAAGCAGTCCATAAGTCCATAGAAATATTACAAAATACATATTGAATATTGATCCATAGATAACGCCTTCGGCACCATAGATGGAGTATAGCACAGGGAACCCAATATAACCGGTGTTTACAAATACATTGGAAAAATGCAAAATTGTTTTCTTGTCCTTTTTGATTGGTAAAAGAATTAAACGAGAGATGATTATCGTTATAAGATAGACTGCAATTGAATAGTAAAAAGTTTTTAAGACATTGGTTTTTATTGTATCATCGTAGGTGTAGATGAAAGAAGATAGGATCATACATGGTAAAGTAATTTGTATAAGGATATCGATTAACCCTTTGTTGATCGTGGCTGTTATGATCTTTTTTTTGCTTCCGTAAACGCCTACTAATATCATAAAGAATAGCGAAAGTACACTTTCAAGTATTGTATAAACTTCCAAGCGGCATACGCTCCTCATATTGATGTATTAACATATTATGCAGCAGGGTCGATAGTGTCAAATACCGCGGATTTGTTTTCGTGAACGGACGGTTCCGATGACATCAAATTCATCCTCTCGAGTCATGTGCAGACATGCGTTTTATTAACTCAAAAAAATGTGGCGAGCTATAATGTTGAACTAGCAGTGGATATTGATGTGTATAAATAACAATAAAGAGCCTTGAAATTATGAGCCGGCCCCCAAAAGTTAGACCTAAAATCTAACAGATGAGAGGTCGGTTTTTATATTTGGTGATAATTCTCTTTATATTGATGATTTCCATTATACATCATATAAAATGACTCAGCTTGATGGGATGCAAGAGATAAAAGCGATTATCTATGGCAATTATGGATATCATCCATAAATGAGCGGGAAATGTTACCCCGGCTTTTAAGCTTTCTTTAAGTTTTATTGATATAATAGTTATAGAGACTGATATTGTAATTTATATATGATTTTATAGAGGTGATCTTATGAGGCTTTTACTGATTGAGGATGAACATGGATTGGCAGATTCCCTTAGCTCGGTATTAAAACAGGAAAATTATATCGTGGATAATTGCTATGATGGGGAGAGTGGGTTGAATGCGGCATTGTCAAATATTCATGATGTTATCATCCTGGATGTGATGCTGCCAAAGATGAACGGGTTTGAAGTATTAAGGCAGCTGCGCCAGGAAAATGTGCTTACTCCGGTATTGATGCTTACGGCGAAATTCTCTGTCTCAGACAAGGTCAGGGGGCTTGATATCGGTGCAGATGATTATCTGACCAAGCCTTTTGTCATGGAGGAATTACTGGCCCGTATCCGTGCGCTGAGCCGCCGGCAGGGTGAACTTCATCCGGAGGTATTGACCTTTGGTGATTTGGAATTGTATTCGTCCAAGTCCAGAATAGTATGCGTTTCTAACGGAAAATCCGTACAGCTGGCACAAAAGGAGCTTCAGATATTGGAATACCTGATGATCAATCAAAACCAGATTGTGACAAAAGAGCAGCTTTTTCTGAAGGTATGGGGCTATGAGAGTGAGGCGGAATATAACAATATTGAAGTTTATATTTCATTTACTCGAAAAAAAATACTGTTTATCGGCTCAAAAGTAAAAATAAAAGCGGTACGGCTGATGGGCTATGAGTTGGAGGAATAAAATGTTCAAAAGGTTACGGATTAAATTGATATCAGTCATCATGGGTATATTGACAGTGCTTTTTGTGAGCATACTGGTTGCGATTTATATGGTCAGCTATCTCAAAAGTGAGGAAAATGTGGAGCGAATTCTTAGAAAGCTGTGCTGGAATGATGGCTTCGAGCTGCTTGAAAGTTATGAGAAAAGCGGTGATAAATTCAATCCGGCAATCTATTATTTGGTTCAAATCGGAGAGGATCGGACTATAATCGATATTTCGAATAATAAAAAAAATTCGGGATATACAAATAAACAGCTCAGTAAGCTGGCCATCTCTATTTCACGGAAGGAGCGTCCGAGGGGGAGGGTCGGAGATTTATCCTATTATAAGGCTGTCAGGAGTCAGGGTATTTTTGTGGCATTTGTAAATAACAGTCTTCAGAACAGCTATTATCATACATTGTTCTATACTATTTTAATTTTTGGCTCAATTGGTCTTGTATTGCTGTTTATTATTTCAATAGGGCTTTCCCGGCGGATGATAGCACCGATTGAGAAGGCGTTTATGAAGCAGAAGCAGTTTATCTCAGATGCGAGTCATGAGCTTAAAACTCCGATCACGATTATTTCCTCCAATGCAGATGCATTAGAGCGGGAGATTGGTGACAGCAAATGGATTGAATATATAAAAAACGAAACAAAAAGGCTGAACTGCCTTGTTACTGATCTTTTGCAGCTTGCTACCATAGATTTTAATGAAGACAGAACGATGTTTGCTAAATTAAATCTAAGTGAATTGGTTATGAGTATTGTGCTGCCCTTTGAAAGTCTGGCGTATGAAAAACAGATTAGCCTGGAGGAGGATATCGAAGATGATATTTATATCCTGGGAGACAGCACCAAACTGGGCCAGCTTACGGCGATATTAATCGATAACGCCTTGAATTATACGGAAAAAGGCGGGAACATTTTAATTAAACTAAAGAAACATCGTGACCGGAAAATCCTTACGGTATCTAATACCGGTAAGGGAATTCCCGTATCGGAGCGTGAGCTCATTTTTGAACGTTTCTATCGGATGGATGAAGCACGTACAAGAGAAAACGGTAATTACGGGCTGGGACTGGCGATCGCAAAGGCCATCATATTAAACCATGGCGGAAAAATCTCGGTTTCCTGTAAGGATAATATAACCACATTTAAAGTAGTATTATAAAGAATTGAGGATTTCAATCTTTCTTTAAGCTTTCTAATTTATAATCCGTATGTAAAAAAGATCTTAATGTTTAGAAAGAGGGGATTAGGTGAAAAACAAATCTGTCATAATTATAATCTCGTTAATGCTGTCCTTGCTATTAACCGCCTGTGGTAGTGCCGGTGATGAAAAAGCGCCGGCGCAGAAAGAACCTACAGGCCAGAATGAAAACGCGGGACAGAATGAAACCGCATTGCAGGATGAAACCACAGGAGAAGATGAAACCGCGGAGCCGGAAGAATTTCAGCCGGTGGATGCCTCCGCCGGGGGATGGAATATAACGATTGAGAATACGATGAGAGAAGCTTCCATGAAAAATGCGGCGGTAGTTCTGGGATATTCCGATGCGGCGACAAACGAATTTGAAAAGACGGCACCGGAGGGAAAAGAATTCTTTGTGATCAAAATGACAATTGAGAAGGGAGACGCCAAAGAAAATTTTAAATGGGACAAGCTTATATTAACGGATGCCGATAACAATACCTATCAGCGTACGGATGATATATTTATTGAAGACCTGGGAATGAAAAGGATTGCTGGAACTGATTTGAATTTTGGATCCAATGATGGGTGGATTGCATTTGAAATAAACCAGGGAGCTGACGGTCTGAGGCTTCAATATGAATTTGAAGACGATAAGCTGGAGTATTTGTTTGAATAGGGAGTGAAAATGAATTGCAGATACCATTCACTTTGCAAATATTGTGCCTGCGGCCTATAGCTTGCAGGCGGGAAGAAAGGCATGGATAGTATAATGAAAAAAATTACGTTGCTGGCGATGCTGTTCGTCTGCTGCATTGCCTTATTTGCAGGCTGTGATTCTGTAAAGAAGGAAATGGTCAAAATATTATCAAAAGAGGGCAAAGCTTCAGACGAAGATGCAGATGGAGGAAGCTCCGGGAAAAATGTACTGGCATCTCCGGTTTATGCCAACGAAGTTATTACGAATCAAAATCAAAGAACCGTGACCGGTTCCATAGCGGCGGAAACGGATAAAGCGATGAAAAGCTATCAGATCGACCAGCAAATCCAGCAGGAATTGGAAAATCAGGAGCATACCTTTGAGAACCCGTTAATTATATTGAACCCCTTTGGAAATTCACCGCTAACTGCGGTGGTATTATTTCAAACGAAGGAAAGCTATGCGGTACGGGTTACGGTACAGGGAGATACGGATGAAACTGACGTTTCAGGAGAGATAGCTTCTGAGACCGTGCACCGGATTCCGGTAGTGGGTCTGTATCCGGACAAGGAGAATAAAGTTACCATAGAGCTGCTGGATGATCAGGGTAATTCTGTGAACCAAACGACCGTAACAATACAAACAGATCCCCTGCCTTCCTCAATGGATCAAATTGTTAAGGTTGAGAAATCCACCAAGCCGTCGGCATATGGATTGATCGAGGTTTCGGGGTTCGCGACGCCCCATCCGTTTGCCTTTGATACGCAGGGGCATGTAAGATGGTATTTATCGGAAACCTATGCAAGCTACGGTTACTTCCCATTGACCAACGGTCATTTTATCGTAATGGAGTCCGATATCATGATACAGACTTATGAAAAGCCCCATGCCCAGCTGCTGTACGAGATGGATTTTCTTGGCCGGGTGCATCAGATCTATGTGATAGAGAATGGTGCACATCATGAAGTCATCGAAAAAACACCGGGCGGGAATCTTCTGGTTCTGACGAATTCCATCGATGAACATGTGGAGGATGTGGTCCAGGAGATTGACAGGAATACGGGAGAGATTGTCAAATCCCTGGATATGAGGGAAATCTTCGGAGATACCTATGTGGATATGATAGACTGGGCTCACCTGAATACCGTCTCATATAATCCGAAGGATGACAGCATTCTTATATCCGTCAGGAATGTGCATAGCGGTATTAAGGTAAACTGGACAACCAACGAACTGGTCTGGATTCTGGGGCATCCTGAATTCTGGAAGGGGACACCTTATGAAGATAAGGTGCTGCAGCCGGAAGGAGATATCATTTGGCATTTCCAGCCGCACAGCATATATGAGATTTCGCAGGATTTGGACAATAATCCGGACACCATCCAGATTATGATGTTTGATAACCATTGGGATAAGACCAGAAAGGTTGATTTTTTTGATAATCTTGAATTCTCCTATGTTTCGATATTCATAGTAAACGAGGACGCTATGACAGTCACGCAGTCACATACTTATGAAGGCATTAAATCTAAAATTACATCAAATTCTTGTTTTGACTATGACGCCGGAAGAGTTTTTTTCATGGGAGGGTATCTGGCAGAAGAGACCGAGGACGGACGCAACGGGATGATTTATGAATACGATTACGATTCGGAGGAGGTATTAAATCAGTACTCGTTCAGGCATGACTTTTACCGGGCATATGAATTCAGTCCGGATCTGAATACCTGTGCGAAGCCGTTGGAACTAAGCGATAACTATTTCAAAGGAACCTTACGGGCTGCGTCCCTGAATCCGAAAGCCAAAGCTCTGCCGGACGAAATATTGGAGGAGGGCGTTACGCTGTCAATGCTGCAGCAGATCCTGTTAATTAAAGCAGGGGACCATAAGGTCTCCAAGGTGGAGTTCCTGGGGGAAAACAATAATTATCTCCTGGATATGTCCTATACAAAAAAGGGAGAAAAGACTTATCGGAAGTTAGTCTATAAGCTGGCGGTTCCGCTGTTAAACCTGGAGCCGGATGAATACCGGATCGTACTGACCTATGATGGGGTCCGCTATAATACGGATCAAACGATAGTAGTACAATAAGACAGAAACAGTTCAAATATAACAACAGGAGGGAATGATATGCGTACAGTGATAAAGGCTGCGTTTGTTGTATTTGCCGCCTCAATGATATTATGCGGCTGTAAAAAAAGTGATTCCACAACAAATGAAAATCCTTCGACCGCACCGATAGAATCGGCAGACGTTGTAGAGACTATGAATAGTAAATTGATTGAGAAAACGGATTATCTGGATCGTCAGGCAGGAGTTGACCGATCCCTTCAGGAAGAGGCAGGCAAAGGATATTCCTTTGACGAGCCGATGGTGATTGTAAATCCTTATGGAAGCTCTCCGCTTACGGCTGTGGTTATCTTCACTACCCCTTCGGATATGGGTGGAAGTATTATAGTAGAGGGAAAATCAGATGAGGATGATATCAAAGGCAGCTTTGCCGCGGAAAAGGAGCATATTGTTCCGATATACGGACTTTATGCAGGTGACACGACGAAGGTGACGCTGACTCTGGAGGACGGTACTTCAAATACACTTGAAATTAAAACAGACCAGCTTAATTACAGCACCGATGGGTTTGAGGTGGAAATGCTTGATTCCTCTTCCTATGATTATTCCAGGCTGACATTTGCATGTTCTTTAAATGGAAGTATATCAGCACTTGACAGTAAAGGGGATCTGCGATGGATTTACAGCGAGGGCGGGTTCCTTGGAGTAAAGGCTCTGTCTAACGGACGTCTGGCTGTTCCCACGGGCTATACCCTAAAGCCAATGTATTATCAGTCCGGTATTCTTGAGATGGATCTTCTGGGTAAGATATACAAAGAATATGCAATTCCCGGAGGGATGCATCACGATATCTTTGAATTGAAAAACGGCAACCTGCTGGTAGCAGCGGATCGTCCAAGCTTTGATACCTTGGAGGATTATATCGTTGAAATTGACAGGAAAACAGGGGAAGTTGTGTGGGAGCTGGATCTCATGGAGCTGATTGACCCGACGGAGGGCGGTTCCATTCACAGGTCGGATGAGGACTGGTTTCATAATAACGGCGTCTGGTATGATGAAGCATCGGATACCCTGTTATTATCAGGAAGACATGTGGATGCAATCACGGCGGTGGATAAATCCGAGAAGAAATTAAAATGGATTCTGGGAGATCCCGAAGGCTGGAGCGAGGAGTATCAGCAATACTTCTTTCAGCCAATCGGAGATAATTTTGAGTGGCAATACGCCCAGCATGAGGTGAGCATGCTGCCAAACGGCAACATTATGTGCTTCGATAACGGAGCGGGGCGGACCAAAGTTACAAAAGAGGATCAGAAGGTAACCGGAGATAATGTATATTCGAGAGCCGTGATCTATCGTATTGACGAGGAAAATAGGACCATAGAGCAGGTTTGGCAATATGGCAAGGAACTCGGCGGTCAGTTCTATTCGGAATGGATCAGCGGTGCCGAGAGCCTGGATGACAGTAGCAGTAATATCTGGATTACGGCAGGATCCAACCTGTATAATTTGGAAAAAGGAGATTATGACTACGGACCGCAGCATATGTTTGCTCCTGGCATAATACAGTCGACAAACATCGTACAGGTCAAGGATAACCAGCCTGTTTATAAAATGAAGCTGAATTTCCTCACCTACAGATCACTTCGGCTGTTGCCCTATGAAGATGCCGGTGCCTATGATGTCAGCGCAGCGGGACAGTATCTTGGCAGTCTGGGCGTCACCGGCACGGTTGATATGGAGGTCAAGCTGGGTAATGCCAGTTCATTGGAGAATTGTACGGTATCTTTGGATCCGGTGAAGCTGACCTATACGGCTGCTTATGATATTGCGGCAAAGGACGACTTAAAGGATGATTATCTTGTATTGAGAAGAGCGGATGGAACCATATTCGCATATCAGGCGCAGCAATCAACTGTGGAAAATGAGGACAATGTGACGGTTAACCTTAGCGGATGGGTCTCAATGGACGGACTCACTGGCACGGCATATGATGTTTTTCTGATTTTAAATAATAAGGCGTATAATACAGGTTATAGAATAGAACCATAGTGGAAAATCCCGTAGCTTGCTTTATTTGTGTAAGGTGATTGATGGGGTTTCAGGCTGTCGCAAAATCTCAGCAGGATCTGTTTCCTCCTGCCGGTTCTGCTGTACTTTTGTGGCTGACCTGATAATAGTAGACAGCACAATTAAGGAGCCTCAAATATAACAGGATATAGTAACAGCTTACAGTCTTGATGAAGTATCAGGATTTGTGAGCTGTTTTTTTTGAGCAGAAGAATAAAATTCGTCTCGTTTTGCTTTCTCAATGTTGTTTTTTTCTTTGCAAAGGGTATTATATGTTTAATGGTTTATTAGTGCGAACTAAAGAACGATAGGAAAGGTGCTAAGTATGAATAAAAAAGAACAAATAGAAATGATACAAGAGGATTTTAAAAATGCACAATCAATTCTAACAGCAATCGGTGATGAAACACGCCAGATAATACTTCTGGTATTAATGGAATCCGATTGTAAAAGCGGGATGCGTGTTGGTGAAATCACGGAAAAAACACACCTGTCCCGCCCTGCCGTATCACATCAGTTGAAAATATTGAAGGATATAGGAATTGTAAAAATGAGAGAGGAGGGGACTAAGAACTTTTATTATATCAATGTTTCTGCAAAATTAAATATACTGAAAAAGTTAGTTATGGATATTGAACATTTGATGAAAGAGTTTTATCAATAAAATTAAAACGTATTTACTAACAAAGCCAATATTAAGGAAAATAGATAAGAATAATTGGAGGTAATTTCATGCGCAGTGCAATAGAAAATAGAGTTTCACGGAGAAAGTTTGAAAAGGAACCGATTACAGGTCGGGAAAAAGAAAATATTATTTCTCTTATCAATCAATTAAATAAAGCATCCGGCTTAACTATGGCATTTGTGGAGGATGGAAGCGGTGCCTTTGGGAAATTGAGAAAAAGCTATGGGTTATTTACCAATGTACGTTCTCTTATATTGATGAAAGGTAGGAAAGACGATATAGATTTGAAGGAAAAGGTGGGATATTACGGAGAAGATTTAGTGCTTGCTATCACTGATTTAGGTCTGGGCACATGTTGGGTTGGAGGCACCTTTGATAAGGAGGAATTAACTACTGATAGCGGCGAGGAATTGGCTTGTGTTGTAGTAGTAGGTAAAGTGGCGGCTCCTTCCCTGACAGAAAAAATGGTGTGGTCAGCTACACATCGAAAAGTAAAGAGTATGGAAGAACGAATCATAAGCGATCACCCTTTGCCTCACCTTAAGTGCTCAAATTGCAGATGACTATTCAATGGATCTGATCGATTTAGGTATTGCAAAGAAACATTTTGAGATAGAAGCAGGGGGAAAGTTTGAATTTGGAAATGGAGGTATTTTTCATTTAAAATAAACAATAATAGATCTGGGAAAGATATTTGCAGCAAGGAATTTTAAAGAAAAGCAGCGGGAAAAGTATCAACTGTGGAGAACTCCATGTTTAATAATGTGGTAAAAAATATTTTTTCGCCAAAATATGGCGTAAATGCTGGAATTATGGTAATGTATATATAGAAAAACCAAGGATTTTTCTATAGCTTAGATAAAACTCAGGAGAAGAAGACCAGCATGGAAGTCATTATTTTTATGTTTATAACCCTCATGCCTGCGATATTGGCAGGCATAGCTACGATGATATGGTGCAAGCTGCCAATATTAAAGTTTTTGAATAAACCCATTGATGGCGGGAAATACCTGCGGGATGGGAAACGAATATTCGGTGATAATAAAACTTGGAAGGGATTATGCGGTTATATTGTTATAAATATACTGTTTTTCCTATTATGGGGCTTTTTGTCCCAAAGAAGTGAGTATCTGCAGTTGCATAACTATTTCTATATTGATTATAAAAATACTCCTTCGTACAATTTGTTACTTGGAGTACTAAGCGGGTTAGGCTATTCGCTGTTTGAGCTGCCCAATAGTTATCTTAAACGCAGGCTTGATATCAGGCCGGGCAAGACCATCAGCGGCGGGTGGAAAGTTTTCTTTGTTTTCCTGGATCAGGCTGATTCCGTTTTTGGATGCGCATTGGTAGTATGGCTGTTTTATGATATTGGCCTTTTGACCTATATAGAATTCATTTTGGTGGGAGCAGTTACGCACATCATACTAAATATGCTGTTATATTTTTTGCATCTACGAAAAAACATGTTTTAAGGAGACACCAGGGTGATAGTCAAAATTGAAGATAAGAATACTGAAAAAGTAGGTAACAAGGGTAAGTTTTTAATGCTGATGAAGCAGAATCGTTTTCGGATCCCGACAGGCTTTATACTGGATAGCGACTGCTATGAAGAGATTATAAAATCATCCGGGATACATGCTGATATTCGACATTTGTTAAGCAAAGTGGATAAGACAAATGTTGCTGAGATCAGCAAAAAGCTGACGGCTTTGTTTGGCCGTGTAAAAATAGACAAGGGCATTATGGGCCTGGTGGAAGAGAACATTTGCCCGGACAAGAAATATGCCGTAAGAAGCAGCGGAACAAGAGAGGATTTGGACAATTTCTCTTTTGCCGGTCAATATGAAACTTTTTTAAATGTCCAGGGAATGGATCCTCTGGAAAGAGCGATTATTGGCTGTTATAAGTCCATGTTTTCCGAAGTAATGCTGACCTATTTAGTAAATCATAGTATTCCTGCGGATGATTTGAAGATGTCTGTTATTATACAGGAGATGATAGCTTCCGAATACAGTGGAATTGCTTTTACGGTTAATCCTGTCACGGGCAATGATAAGGAGATTTTGGCAGAGGTTGCGGAAGGCTTGGGAGATAATATTGTTAATGGCAAGGTGAAGCCGGAACAGTATTTTTATAATTGGTACGAAGAGCAGTTCCACTACGACCGGGACAATAGGCTGTTGGATAAAAATATGCTGGATAAGATGATGAAGACATTCCTTGAGATTCAGACCTTTTTTGGCTATCCCTGCGATATAGAATTTGCCATTGAACAGGGAGAATTGTACATATTACAGGCGAGGGCCATTACCAGGATAAAATATTCCGGAATAAAAGATATCTGGTCAACCGCTGATTTTAAGGATGGCGGGGTATCGGCAACGGTATGTACTCCATATATGTGGAGTTTGTATGAGTATATATGGGAGTATTCCCTGAGAAAATTTGTGATCGATTCCAAGATTCTAAAGCCCCGGGAGTGCGATAAGAAATTAGGGGATATGTTTTATGGAAGACCGTATTGGAATATGTCTGTTGTAAAATTGGCCATGAGCAAAGTTCCCGGTTACAAAGAAAGGGAATTCGATTCAGACTTCGGAGTTAAGATAACCTATGAAGGGGATGGAGATGCCACAGGAATCACGCTTTCTTCTCTGATAGGAATCATAAAGATGGCAATTGCCCAGAAAAAAATACTGAAGGAAAGAAATCAAAATGCGGAGCGCTACAAAGAGGAATTGCTGAAAAAGTATGAGAATTACCGCAGTACCTATAGGGATGCTATGGATGAAAAGGTATTTGAGCAGAAATGGTATCGATTGACCAGGGAAGTTTATCTGCAAAGTGAGTCAACCTATTTCTGGCAGATTTTTATCAATACCATTCATCAATCCTTATATAAGGATGAACTGTTAAAACTTATAAGCAGCAGCGAATATATAGGGTTGCTGAGCGGATTAGATCAGATATCTCATTTGCTTCCTTTCTATGATATGTGGGAAACCGGCAGAAGGATCCGCAGGGACCATGAGGCTTTTTCCTATTGGACGAATACTCCTTTGGAGCTGATTCAAGAAGAGCTGAAGGGCGGCCGTTATTATTTGGATGAAGTGTGTAAATTCATTGAGGTTTACGGATATCATTCGGATAAGGAGCTGGATGTCACATATCCCTGTTATTATGAGGATACCTTAGCAGTCATTAAGATGTTCAGGGACAGTGTACTGTTGGATGATTCCTGCAGTCCTGCCGAGGATAAGAAGCGCCAGAGATATGAGTATGAGAAGCAGCTTGGCAAAATCCGGACCCAGGTAAATGCCAGTAAATATAAAAAGCTTGAAACTAAAATAATTAATATGAGAAAAATGCTTTGGTGGAGAGAGGAATTCAGAGATGTATCAACCAGGTTTTACTATATAATCAGAATCTACACCATGAGATTGGCAGATTACTATGTGAAAAGCGGAGTGCTGCAAAGGCCGGAAGATATATGGATGCTGAAAGTCGGCCAATTATGGGACTATGCTGACGGGAAGTTGTCCTCTGAAGAGCTGCAGGGGATAATAGCAAAAAGCCAAAGCTATTATAATTCTTTTAGAAATTATATGAGTGATAATGAAATCGGCTCTGTATTTGATTTGGAAGGAAAACAAGCGG
This sequence comes from Bacillota bacterium, assembly GCA_023423045.1. GTDB lineage: Bacteria > Bacillota > Clostridia > Lachnospirales > Lachnospiraceae > Mobilitalea. Next base: position 14,086 of record JAFAGA010000055.1, read on the forward strand.
CACAAGATAAAGATGGTATCCATGGGCTGGGCTGCAATAACGGAGTGGTAACTGCAACCGCCAGGGTGATTGAAAACCTGGGGCAAATTGACAGGCTGCAGCAGGGAGATATTTTAATAACCAGATTTACAGATACGGGTTGGACCTGCAAATTTTCCATGATATCAGGAATCGTTACGGAGTATGGAGGAATACTTTGCCACTCGGCGATTGTGTCAAGGGAGTACGGTATTCCGTGTATCGTCTGTGCACATGATGTAATGAATAAAATAAAGGATGGCAGCAGAATCACCATGGATGGAACCACGGGCGAGATTAAGGTAGTTAAGGAGTAGCAGATGATAATAGGCAAATGGAACAAATCAGTAATAGTTACATATATCGGCGTCATGTTTTCGATCCTGGGAATGTACTTTGCGTGTACGAAGGGGATAAAATATGCAATATGCTGTCTGATGGCGGCCGGAATCTGCGATCTGTTTGATGGCAGGATAGCGCGGAGCTGCAAAAGAACCGAAGAGGAGAAAAAATTTGGAGTCCAGCTGGATTCCCTGGCTGACGTATTTAACTTCATTGCATTTCCGATTGTGATTTTTGTTGGAGCAGGCTTTATCAATCCCTTTCTTATCCTGCTCTATATTTTGTTTGCAATATGTGGAATCGCAAGACTGGCCTATTTCAATATATCCGCGGAGGGCGATGCTCCGGTGCGTTATTATCAGGGGCTGCCGGTAACCTATACGGCTTTGATATTACCCATTGTTTATTTGCTTAAATATGTACTTCCCCCGGATCTATTCTATATGGTTTTTCCGGCAGCCATGCTTGTGATTTCCATACTGAATGTCCTTAATATAAAAGTTCCAAAGCCCAAGGGAGCCTCATATATTCTGTTTTCTTTATTGGCAGTATTTGTGCTGGTATTATACCTGGTGGTATTATGATAAAAATCTATGACAGGGAAAACCAGACATATTATACGGAAGTTCAGTACGGAGAAAAAGCGCTTCACTTTTTGTATCATACGGTCTGGGGGAGGATAATGCTGAAACTGGCCGCAAATAGAAACTTTTCCAGATGGAATGCAATCTACAATAACAGCAAATGGAGTATATCCAAAATAAAGCCTTTTATTGAGAAATACAATATTCGGATTAGCGATTTTGAAAGTAAAGAATATCAATCCTTTAATGATTTTTTTACAAGGTCGATGCTTCAGGGAAAAAGAAAGATTTGTATGGAGCAGGGACGGCTGATTGCACCGGCAGATTCCAAATTGCTGGTATACCATATTACAGAAAATCTAAAGATTAATGTCAAAAATTCTATTTATTCAATGGATGAAATTTTACGGGACAAGGACCTTGCCAAAGAGTATGACAGCGGTTTATGTCTGGTATATCGATTAACAGTAGATGATTATCACAGGTACTGCTATATTGACAGCGGTGAGGTAGCAGGGCAAAAAAGGATAAAAGGGAAATTGCATACGGTAAGCTCTATCTCTGAGGATTATAAGGTTTATATAGAGAATCAAAGGGAATATCAAGTTATTGATACAAGATATTTAGGGCGGGTCATCCAGATGGAAGTAGGGGCCATGCTGATAGGAAGAATTGTGAATACACAATCAAAGATTGCCGTGCGGGGTCAGGAAAAGGGTTTTTTTAGTTACGGAGGCTCCACGATTATCGTATTTGTAAAAGCTGATAGGCTCATTATAGATGCGGATATAATGAAGCACAGCCAGGAACAGATTGAAACCAAGGTTAAGTATGGGGAAGAAATAGGAAAAATAATATGCTGAGAAGATTACATATCTATTTTAAAGAGATGTATCCTGTGATTCCGAGACTGCTATTAGGCTTTATCGTTTTTGGAGAAATCTACTTTATAATATTGCTTAATTATGGAATAACAGATTTTAATATCGGCGGCCAGGAGTTGATTGGTGGCTATACTGTTTTTGCATTTTTAATGTGGCTTAGAATTGCGGATGATTTTAAGGACTACGAGACAGATAAGGTTCTGTTCAAGGACAGACCATTGCCAAGCGGGAAGGTAAAGAAGAAGGACCTTATTATTGCCTGCTCCGTTGTACAGGCAGTGGCAGTAATATTAAATATCCTCTTTATGAATAACCTGCTCTTTTTTATGGTGCTATATTTTTATGGCTTTTTGATGAGCAAATGGTTTTTTAAAAAGAAAAAAATTCAGTCAAGCCTGCCGCTGGCACTGGTAACCCACAATCCGGTACAGCTTTTTGTAAACATCTTTACCATATCCTTTACATGCATCAAATATCAGTTAAATCCCGTAAGCCTGACCACATTCCTGGTTTTATGGACCCTTTACTTTCCTTCCTTAATATGGGAGGTAAGCAGGAAAATCAAAGCGCCCCGGGAGGAAAATGACTATACAACCTACTCCAAACTGTTTGGCTATAAGAAGGCAACACGGTTCGTAATGTACCTAACCCTTACGGATATTGTTACCAATATAATCCTGGTGTGGAATCTGAATAAAATAGCTGTGGTACTGTTTGTAATTCTTGTATCCTGGATGACATACCGGTTTATTGGTTTTATCAGGAACCCATATCAATACAAGATTGTAGGTAAGGTGGAAAAATACACCTACATACAGGAATCTTTGATGCTGCTGACAGTAGCAGTATACTTATTGGCAGGTAAGATATAATGAAGTATAAAAATTTGCAAATATTAAAAGAGAACGGAATAAATGTTCCTGATTTTGCCGTATTGAATTTTGAAAGCCTGGTTCAGGGAAAGAATGAGCTGCGCCGGGAAATAGAGCGTCACAAAGCAGAAGATATCAATGATATCATTGAAAATAGCAGAAGGCTGAAAGAAACGGTGAGAAGGGCATATATAAGAGGTGCTTCTTTAGATGCAACTTTAAGTTTGGGGTTTGATAAATATGCGGTAAGATCCTCCTGCAATGCTGAGGACGGAAGAAATAACAGCTTTGCAGGCCAGTTCAAGACCTATTTGAACGTGGAGCGGGATGATATTGAGGACAAAATCCTGCTGTGTCTGGAATCCTTATATGAGCCCAATGTGCTGGAATATGCTTATCATAACGGTATCGACGTAAATCAGCTGAAGATGAATGTGATTCTTCAAAAAATGATCCATGGGGATTGCTCGGGGGTTCTGTTTACTTCAAATCCCCAAGGAATTCTCAATGAAAGCGTAATTGTTGTGGGGAAGGGCCTGGGAGAAGGGATCGTATCCGACCGGGTTGATACCACGGCATATTATTATAATACCACGGATCACATCTATTATTATGACGGAAAGGAAGACTTTCTCTCCAGGGCCAGCGTCCTGAAATTAGTAGAGATGGGGAATAAGATAAAACAGATATTAGGGAATGATTATCTGGATATCGAGTTTACGATTAAGGATAATACAATCCATATCCTTCAGGCCAGACCCATTACAACCATTGATGATTCCCAGCTGGTAATTTTGGATAACAGCAATATTGTGGAAAGCTATCCGGGCATCAGTCTGCCATTGACGGATTCCTTTGTCAATATTGTTTACTCGGGAGTGTTCAAAGGGGTATCCGCCAGGGTGCTGAAGAATAAAAAAATAGTGGAGCAGTGTGAGGATATTTTTAATAATATGGTAGGCAGCTCCAATGGAAGAATGTACTATAAGATCAGCAACTGGTACACGATCATCAAGTTTTTGCCATTTAACAGAAAAATAATTCCGGTCTGGCAGGATATGCTGGGAGTTAAAAATAAAAATTATGATAAGGAAAGAGTAAGCTTGTCCGGAAGCGCCCGTGTGCGGACCTATTTTAATTCGGTTTATGAAATCTTAATGGTGCCCTCCAATATGAAGAAGCTGAATAAGCGTTTTATAGAGATTAATGACTGTTTTTATTCCAGGTATCATAAGGACCTAACCAATGAGGAACTGGTTCAGCTGTACGATGAGATTAAAGATAAGCTGCTGAGCATGTGGGATGTAACTCTTTTGAATGACTTGTATACCTTCATTTTTACCGGCCTTTTGAAAAGCAGGTTAAGGAAAAGGGATCCGGAGCATTATGAGGAAAGAACCATTGATCTCATATCCGGAATAAGCAATATAGAAAGCATGAAGCCGGTTCGGGAGTTAATTGAGTTATCCGCCCTGTCATTAACAGGGAGGGAAACAAAGGAATATGAGAAGCGGTACACCGATTACATACAAATATATGGCGACAGGGCAATGGAAGAATTGAAGCTGGAGGCGGAAACCTTTCGGACAAATCCAAGTTTGCTTGAGGATAGGATCAGAGAATATACGATGGACATAGATAAACTGAAGCAGATGCAGGAAGCTGTAAGTCCTGCGAAGGAGAAAGCTTTAAAAGGAACGGATATGCTTTTTGATTTTTATGTCAGCCGTGCCATGACGGGAATAAAGAATCGAGAGCTGTCACGGTTAAACAGAAGCAGAATATTCGGAATGGTAAGAGCTATATTTCTATCCTTTGCTGAAAATTTTACAAAACAGAAGCTGATCAGAGACGAAAAGGATATTTTTTATCTGAAGGCGGAGGAGATATTTGACCTGGTAATGAAGCCCAGAGACGTTACACAGCTGATTGAAAGGCGCAAGGCAGAATATAAAAAATACAGCCTGCTGCCGGCATATTCCCGGCTGGTATTTGCAGGGCAGGAGTTCAACAAGAATAACAAGTCGATTAATTCTAATGAGCATATTATGGTTTCTCACAGCTTGCAGGGAATCCCCTGTTCCAGGGGTAAGGTCACCGGAGAAGTATTGATAATAAATAATGCAATGGAAGCTAAAAATGTCAAAGACAAAATACTGGTTACTAAAATGACGGATCCGGGATGGGTTTTCTTACTTGCAAGTGCCAGGGGGATAATAACGGAGAAGGGATCTTTGCTTTCTCATACGGCAATTATCTCCAGGGAGCTGAAAATTCCAGCGATCGTTGGAGTGGATCATGCGCTGGATATATTAAAAAACAATATGATTGTGTCCATGGATGGAAATACCGGAATGATAGAGATATTGGAAGGATAGAGGTGTCGGAAGAATAGAGATACCGGAAGAAAAGAAATATTGAGGTAGAATATGAAGTGTATCAGATTTGAACAGGAAGAACAATTTGTAAAAGATTTTATAGGCTTGTATCATAAGCTGTATAACAAAAAAAACAATATGCAAAATGATACCGAGCTAAGGGAACTTCTGCTTGGGCAGCATATTCTCAGCAAATATTTTCATTTGGATAAATTCTGCGTCTATGCCGGGAATGAGACAGCAGCAAGATTTATTATCACCACCTATCCTGATGATGACAGCGCTTATCTCGGTTTTTTCGAATGTGTTGATGATCCGGAGACGGCAAGGTTTTTGTTTGAGGAAGCGGAGATATTTGTGAAGAGTAAGAAGTATAAAAGAATAATAGGCCCTGTGGATGCCTCCTTTTGGATTCGATACCGTTTAAAGACGAATCTCTTTGACAGGCTTCCCTATACAGGGGAACCCTATAATCAGGAGTATTATTTAAAGCTATTTCAGGAAAATGGATATGAAATAGCGCAACATTACACCTCCTCCATTTATCATCCGGTAGAGGAGGAATGGCACAACGAGAAATTTGCAGACCGATACCGGCTTTTTACAGAACAGGGTTATAAAATCATAAATCCGACGAAAGACGACTGGGATAAGACGGTGGAGGAATTGCATGGCCTGATTACCGACCTGTATCGGGATTTTCCGATTTATAAAGATATCGCATTAGAGGATTTTCGAAAATACTTTGAGAGTTATAAATTGATTATTAATTTTGATATGGTTAAAATGGCATATTACAATGAAAAAGCAGTTGGCTTCTATGTAAGCATTCCAAATTATCATAACAAGGTCTATCATACCAGGGCTTTGCTTAATATTTTGAAGATACTGCACATTCGAAAACGGCCGAAGGAATATGTGATGCTTTATATGGGGGTGGCCCAGGAGCATAGAGGTCTTGGTAAAGCAATCATACATAGTATAATTGAAGAGCTGAGGAGGAACAAATTGCCCAGCATCGGGGCTTTGCAAAGAGATGGCAAGATTACTCAGAGCTACGCAAAGGAACTGATTGAAAAACGGTATGAATACGTACTATTGAAAAGGGAAGTTAATGATGATAACATTTCATGAACTGCTGAAAGAAAACTACGAAAAATGGAAGAATGAAGATTATGTTTATACAAAGGTAAACAAGACGTATCGGCCAATATCTTTTGGAAGAATGATTGAAGATACCGTTTATCTTGCGGAAGCATTATTGGCAATGCAGTTAAAGGGCAGAAAAATCATTATTTACGGAAAGAATTCGACGGAATGGATGATTTCTGATCTGGCAGTCATGAGCTATGTCGGAATCAGTGTTGGAATTGATAAGGAATGGCAGCTGCAGGATGTAAAAAATGTGATCGAGCTTGTACAGGCTGATGCAATTATCTATTGTGATAGTAAGAAGGAAATAATAAACCATATTAAGGCGGAGTATAAAGATATGATTTGCATTTCCATGCTGGATGATCTTCCGTCCCTGATTGAAAAAGGGAAGAACATAAAAGCACAAAAGGGAGAATTATTTGATTTTGAAAAAAGAGACCATGAAGAATGTTTGAAAGTCGTATTTACATCCGGCACAACCTGTTTTTCTAAAGCGGTTATGTTATCTGAAAAAAATATTTTCTCAGGCTGGAACAGCTTAAAAAAAAGAGCACCAATGGACGAGACGGATATTTGCTACTTGTTTTTACCGCTACATCATACCTATGCGGGAATTTATAACTTCATCTATTCTTTAATTTCCGGAATGAAAATTTACCTGAGCTCCGGGGTTGATCAAATTTTCAACGAATTGCCTGAGGTGCAGCCAACCGTATTTTGTGCAGTGCCTCTTATATACAAGAGACTCTATGAAGAGATGGGCAGAGACATTAATAAATTGCCTGATGTTTTCGGAAAAAGAATAAAATATATATTTACCGGCGGAGCCTATCTGGATGAGCAGATAAGGAAGGGGTATCGGGAAGCCGGGTTGAATCTTCTGACGGCTTATGCACTGTCGGAAACGGCCTCCTCTTTCTCCATCGAATATTCTCAAAGTAAGCATCTAAAAAGTGTGGGAAGGATTTTTGAGGATATTGAGGTTAAAATTCACAGGCCGAATGAGTACGGAGAAGGAGAAATTCTTGTAAGAGGTGACAATGTTTTCATCGGCTATATGAATGATGAAGAAGCAAACAGGCTCGCATTTGATGAGGACGGATATTTTCGTACCGGGGATTTGGGCTATATTGATGAAGAAAATAACTTGTATTTAAGCGGCAGGAAGAAAAGAATTATTTCGATGGATAATGGAGAAAACATTTATCCGGAAAAGATTGAACAGATCATAATGAGAAAAAATGAGAATATAAGCAGCGCCAAAGTGTTTTTGTCTGATCACAAATTGAAAGTAAGTATATACTTAAAGAGGGAGGACGCTGTAGATTATCAGAAATTTATTGATAATTTAAATGAGGAATTGCCTAAGTATGAAAGAATCAGTTCTCTTGAAGTATTAACAGATACGCTGGATCACAGATTAAAACAATAAGACAGACAATTATTAGTTCCAAGCAGCCTAGTTTGTGCTAAATTGATTTTCCCTCAAGTATATTTCTAAAATTTAAACAATACATTTACAATAAGAGAATTAATGAATGAAAGGCATCCTTATATGTCTTATCAAACAGTTAATTATCCGACGAATCCTAGCGATTCCATAAGATATGAAATATTAAGAAATGCTTTTACAAACTCCGGCCGGCCAGAAGATTTTGAAAATGTAGTTGAACTATTAAATCCTCCGCCTGATATTACCTCCTATGCTGCTCCCGGAGCATATAAAAACCTTAAAGTAGGCATAATAGGTGCAGGTCTGGCCGGTTTATCCGCTGCCTTTGAATTAAGAAAGATTGGAGCAGAAATTACACTGTATGATGCCATGGAGGACCGCATCGGCGGAAGGGTGTATACATATTATTTTGATCAGGACAGGAGGTATTATGGAGAATTTGGTCCTATGAGAATTCCCCTGTCCCATGGTACAACCTGGCATTATATAAATTTGTTACATCTGAATACCATTCCGATTACTTCCCCTTTTTCCAACAATTTTATATTCGTTCATAATACCAGAATACGGAGAGATCGGGACGAGAATAATATAAAGGAATATTTATATCCCCTATTTAACCTTACTGATTATGAGAAATCTTTGTCATGGTCAGAGTTAAGTGATTATGCATTTAATTCTGTCTTACTAAGCATGGCTCCGGATATCCGGAGAGAACTGCTGCAGATTCTGCCGGCCTATTCATCAGAGTATTCCATCTATTCAGACAACAGTATCAGGGAGATACTGGAGATGCGCGGGTTAAGCCAGGATGCCATAAATTTAATAGCCAGTACGGACCCTCTGACCGGAGGACTGCTTAACACCAGTTACGATGAAGCCCTACAGGAGTTATATTCTATGGATTATCTGAATACTTACCGAATTGCCGGAGGTATGATCAACCTCCCGTTTGCTTTTTATAATTCCCTTATCTCCCATAACCCGAGAGAATATGATATTGCGCCGGATTTGCTTGGGAAGGTTAATATTAACTTTGGTCATAATATAACCGGTATTTATCAGGGTTCCTCTGGAAGTAAAGTTATTCTAAGGTATAATAATACTTACATGACAAATAGATATGAAGAATTTGATTATGTTATCTGCGCTATCCCTTTTTCCACCTTACGGGAAATAGATATAAAACCATTTTTCAGCAATCAGAAAATGCAGGCTATACGGGAATTATTTTACCCCGATTCCTTTAAGGCTGCCTTTTTCTGTAATCGGCGTTTTTGGAGGAAAATACAGTCTATGGAAAGATGAATGGAGGCATTTCTTTTACGGATCTGCCGATTCAGTCCATTATATATCCCTCGGATCATATCCAATGTGCGGAGCCCTCTTCCTGCTCACCGCTAGAACCGGGCGTATTAATTTCCTCTTATAACGTAAATCAGGATTCCATACGGGTTGCGAATCAGAGTGAAAGCAGGCGGTTTTTGTTGTAAGACAAATGTGGAAGAGGTACATGGACTGCCGGAAAATTTCTTGGATTCAATTGTGATAAATTATAAAATGGTAAATTGGAATCGGCAGCAGTGGTTCCGAGGAGCATTTGCTGTAAATCTTCCCGGCCAAAAGATAAATTTCGCTCATACTATCCTTGAAGCGGAATATAATAACCGTATATTTTTTGCCGGAGAGCATACTTCTGTAAAGCATGGCTGGATACAGGGGGCCTTATATAGCGGTATGCTGGCAGCTAATACACTGGCGGTGAATTTGAGATAATATTTAAACTTATATATTATCGCTTTACAGTTATTATTCTAATCCTGTATTTTATCACTGTTCTTCTTTTATTTTATTAACCATGACAAATTAATTAAGAAATAATATAATTCTAAACCGGTTATCGGCTCATGTAAATTCTACTCAATTAAACTACATAATAATTTTTATTAATATTGTAATTGCAGTCAAGTATTATATAAACTTCCAGGCGACATACGCTCCTTATATTAAGGTATTAACATTTTATGCAGCAGGGTTTATTCACGCAGTGATGGAAACCCTGTTTGCTGGTTTGCTCCCAGTAATTAAGATTATGATAATATAGTTTTTTGAATTAGAGGTAGATGAAAGACAAATGTTATAGTATGATGGAATAGAAGTAGTAACTAATATTGTTAATTTGTACCCATAAGCAGTGGGTCTTTTACTTTTGTGATGATATGTCAATTTGGAAAGGCGCAGAATATACAGCACTTTTGAAATTGAAGAAGAGTATAGGAAAGGATGGTTAGCAGTATGAATTATAAGAAGAAATCTAAATGGGCTATCGCTTTGATATTGGGGTTGTCATTTGTTCTTACAGGCTGTGCTGCCGGTTCTAAAACGACAGAAAACTCTGATTCTGTAAGTTCAGATCATACTGTAGATATCCAGGGTAATGCGGGAGATGTACAGGATAATACAGAAAGTACACAGGATAAGGCAGCCATAAAAAATATATTTGGGACGGTTCAAATAGGTGATAATGTAACTGTCGATCAGACCAATAATGATATATCTTTATCCGGCTTAACTCTTGACGGTCAAGGGAAAAAGGATGATCGTTTAGAAGTCGTAACGCAGCTTGATAATAATTCGACACCTGTAGAAAACATCCTCAAAGTAATCCTTGGAGATAACAGGGAATTAGAGAAATTATACGAGGGGAATTGGTCTAAAACCATCTATACAGCAGATTTATTATCCGATGGAACAGAGGAAATCGTTCTATTACTTCGAGATAGGGCAAGTGACTATGGTGCATCGGAACTTCATGTGCTGAAGATCCAAAACGACAATCTGGAAGAAATATTAACCATCGTGGATGAACCGGGAGCTTTGAGCGCTCAGCAAAAGGATAAATATGAAACCTCCTTATTTTTGATTCCATGGCCAAAAGATAATTTCATGTTATCGGATAACTATGCTCAGGACTATGTATCGATTTGCACTGATGGGTCCCTTATAGATATTAACATTGACGGGACTACAAAGAAAGGGATAAAAATAAGTCATTTCGGCGGACAGTCTCAATTGGATGCATATCGTTCCATGTATGGCAGAAAACTTTATCCTTACTCGGTTATCGTTTGGGATGGAAATGAGTGGACCGTAACAGAACAGGAAGTTGATGATTTTTGTATCAAGTAAGTTGCAGTTACGCAGATCCCAACAGAAAAGCCATAAGATACAGTAAATTTTAATTCACAGTATACAGTACGATGGGAGGAATTTTATTATGAAGCTGGAAGTGTTTTTTGACTATACTTGTCCCTATTGTTATTTGGCTCTCCGCGAGTTAAATCAAATACTGCCTGATTATCCGGAACTCTCTGTGAAATGGTGTCCATGTGAAATCAACCCGCCGTCAGAACCCAGAGTATATGGCTGGGATAAAGAGGCTGATTGGCTCGTTGAACTGATGCCGCGCTTGGAAAAAGCGGGACTATCCATAAAACGTCCGTTTGAACCTGGCAATTACAGTTACTTGGCAATTCAGGGACTATTTTGCCTGGAGGAACAGGGCGCCGATATCAAACGATACAATGATGCGGTATACAATGCTGTTTTTGGCGAAAGTAAGGACATTGAAAATATGAATGTGCTTAGCGAGTGTGCTATTGCTGCCGGGGCGGATGCGGATGCGTTCCGTCGGGCATTGAACTCAGAAGCATATATAGAAAGGCGGCTGAAATTGAATAAGTACGGTTGGGAAGAAAATGCGCTGGATTCCGTACCTTCTTTCCGGCTGGGTGATGCACGGCTGAATGCAGTATATGGTGTGGGCGTTTTACGTCAGCAAATAGAAGAGTTCCTGAGAAAATTTTTTACGGAGGTGAATAACGCTTGAGATTAAGAATAATCTTACACAATAGTCTGAATCAAGCCTTATCCCATGCAGAGTAAGCGATAGTTACTATTCTGTATGGGTAAATAGAAAACTATCTGCTGAACTCTGAACTTTATTTATATAGCATAAATAAGGAGAGGATAATATGAAATATAAAAATGCAGCAGAAGTATTACCGGAATATCTTTTAATCGAAATTCAGAAACATATAAGCGGAGAAGTCTTATATATACCCACGGGAGAGGACCGCTTGAAGTGGGGAGAGAAGAATGGTTCAAAACGATATTTTGCAAAAAGAAACAATCAAATAAAGCAGCGATATCAAACAGGTGACACCATCAATCAAATAGCTCAGGAATTTGGATTGGCATATGAAACAGTACGTAAAATTGTATATAAAGCTTAAATTAAGGGAGGACTTGGTTAATCCAAGTACCTCCCTTTTCCGTGGTATAGACTGGTTATAATTAAAGTAGGAATATCTATAGAATAAATATCCTTATATAATGATAATATACAGAGCATTATCCTGTTATATTGAATTACTGTAATGATGGGGAGGAAAATATTTATGGATGATAGGATGAAACAAAAGCTCAAAGATAAAAATGGAAAACTAATCAACATGGTAATGGAACGCGCGAAAAGAGATTTTCCTGATGATATAGCGATCATTGGATTAACAGGTTCTTTTAGTACGGATGATTATCATGAAAAAAGCGATCTTGACCTTATTATAATTAATAATACGGATCGTGGATGGGGAATATCTTCCTGCTTCATACTTGGGGATGTCGGATACGACATATACTGCACTCCGTGGGAAAATATTGAAGCAAAGGCTGATCTGGACAATCCGGGCATTTCCAGCCTTGTTGACTTACAGATATTATATTGCGCCAAGCCTGAATATATGGATAAATTTAATGCATACAGACAGAGAGCGCTGGCTTCCCTGATAAAGCCCATTGGAAGAGAATGTATTACAAGAGCAGAAAAGCACATAGACAGAGCAAAGCAAGAATATGCCAATACACTATTAACGGATAATCTTGGTGCGGTAAGGTGCGCTTCCTGTGGAGTTTTGTACAATCTGATCAATGCACTTACTCATTTGAATAATACCTATTTTAGACGTGGTGTTAAGTGTTAATGATTTTCCAGACTGTCGTCCAATTGATCCCTTTGCTTGTCCGATTATTGCTCCTGATGCTGTCATCGAATGTTAGGGATATCGGGGCAGTTTTCCTGCCCCAGCCTTTTACTGTATAGCAAACCGGACTGCAATGGCATCCAATGCAAGTCTCCTGTTGTCGTCATCCAAGTGACACATCAGAGAGAAGGGTGAAGAAGCCTCATCTCTATAACCGTTGTACAGATTGAAACCCAGGCGGATCAAGGCTTTACATCCGGAGGAAAAATCCACTTCCCGGTTTGACAGACAGTCCAGGATATGGTGTTCTTTAAAGTTATAAATGGATGCGCGCTTCCGATACATATCCCAGTTGCCAGAGATGACAAAGAATAGTGCCATCCGTTCCCTGTCGCCTGGTTGGGTACCGTCTTCCCTAAGGAGCTGGTAATACCATTCTTCATGGAATGGAAGGACAAATGTAGGTATGCTCATGGTCACATTCCTCCCTTCAGCATCTCATGGTCAGCTACATATCTTACCATATGCTCATCGATTAGACGCCGGTTCTGCTGTGAAGCATACATTAAGCTCTTTTCGGTGATCCGGTTGATGCTCCGGGGGATCCCTATGGACTCCTTATGGATTTCATCGAATGCTTTGTCGGTAAAGATATCTTCCCTTCCGGCCGCATAGGTTAGGTGGGAACGTATATACCGCTCCGTCTCAGCTCTGTCAAGGTGGGGAAGGACGCAGTTGATGTCAATCCGCTGTCTCACGGCAGCGTAACGCTGGAGCTTCAACTTTTCCCAGAGCTCGGTCTGACCCACAAGGACCAGCGCCATGGGGCTCATGGAATCAAAGCGGTAGTTCAGCAGGAAACGGAATTCCTCAATCGTTTCCTTTTCCAGCAGATGTGCTTCATCCAGAATACAGACGACCTTTTTCCTGTGTACGCCCCGGATGATTTCAACTTCCTTCTGGAGCTGGCGTTTGGCATCCCCGCGGTAAAACCTCGATTCGATGCCGAGCTGGTCAAGCAGCCCCTTGTAGAACCACCGTGGTGTCAGCTTGGAATCGGAAAGGTACAGAAATAGATACTCCTCTTTCGGAAGAGTCGACACGAAGGAGCGTACCAGCGTGGATTTTCCACAGCCAGCATCGGCCGTGAGTACCGCAAAGAGCTGACGGTCAGCCGCATAGGTCAACCTGCCCAGTGCATCGGCAACATACGGGGATTCGTAAAGCTTCCCCGGTGGGAGGTCACGGGTGAATGGCGTGTGTTCCATTTCAAAGAAATGCTTATACATCGCTGCGTCCCCCCTTCCGGTATGCACCAAAGGAAAGGGCATTCGCTTTCATCTGGCGGCTCTCTTCATGACGGTGTTCCAGTCCCTTAAGGAACCGGGAGGTTTCCGGCTCCCCGGCAAGCATGCAGGCCGGGAGCTCCGGTTTCGGATCACAGAAGCTCCCGATCTTAAGAGGCTTAGCCTTAACCGGCTCCATACCCGGATAGGTCACGGTGATGATCTGGGAAGCCATCGGATCGTATGCAATCTCAACGGTTGCCCCGATGAGGGCAGCGCTGACTTCGTACTTAAGACCATTAAAGCTGATACATGCTCCCTTGTCCACTTCACGCTTTTCATGGTGGAGGAATGCTTTCCCGACTACGGATGCATCCAGGAACACCAACGGTCTGGAATCACGGTTCCATTCCTGCCTCGGGCTGATGCCTTCCCTCGGCACAGGGGAACCAAGGCTTTTGTAATATTCAGCGATTCCTTCATGGGGCTTGTTATGGTAGTATTCCTCAAGCCAGATATCCCAGTAATGGTTCAGCTGCTCCAATGTCCTTACCTTCTGCGCTTTTATCTCTGCAAGGAAGGAATTTACGAACCGGTTGAAGACCTCTACACCACCTTTGGACTGTGCGGAATAAGGCCTGGCATGAAGTACTCTGATCCCAAGCGTAGAAAGCGACCGAAGTAGCTGTCTGGATACGTACTGTTTTCCATTGTCATGGAATGCCGCCGACATTTTTCCTGTCTTCAGAATGGCACGGCGGTAGCTGTCTTCAATAATCTCAGCCCGCTGGTTGTCATAGAATTTCGCATCAAGGACAAACCTCGAATGATTATCAATGATGACAGAAAGATATGTCTGGACCATGGTACCGTTCTTTCCAATAGGAAGCACTGGGCCATACTTTATATCTGCTTCCACAAGCATCATGCGGTGGGGCTTACAGAAGCGTTTCGATGAGCTGTTCCTTGCTTCCGTATATTTACGCATCTGCTTTTTACCAAAACCTGCTTCATAGAGATGCCTCTGCAAGGTAGGTCGTTTCAGGATTCCCGGCGCTACACGTCCTTCCATTTCGAGTATCAGTATGATCTGGGAAACGGAACGTGTGGGAACCTCCCGTTTTAAATGGATGGCTTCCGATACCAGCTCTTCGAAATTCTCCGGCAGTGACTGTGCACGGCGCATCTGACGGTTCCTGGGCTTGAGTGCAGGGAAACCACCGGTGTCATAAGCCTTTTCATAGCGGTAAATACTGCGGGTGGATACCTGGTGTATCTGGGCAAGCTGCTCACGCAGAGCCTGCTTTTTGGCAATATCGATCCCTTCTTCCAGAAGCGGGGTGATGAGGCGGAAGCGGTTCAGGGCTTGTTCCTCCTGCCATTGTTTTGTTTCTGCATTTGTATTCATGTATGATTACCTCCTTTTGAAGCAATCATACGACAAAGAATCCATGACAACAAAACAAAGTCGGTGCAGGGTGAGAAGTTCAGACAGTTGCCAGATAGCCGCCTGAATTATAGATAAACCGGAGGATGGTTTCAAACCATCTTTCATGGGAACTACGCAATTCTTGGAGCAGTGATACACCGGATTTCAAGAGTTCCTCAGTAAAATCCAGTATCTGATATCCAATGGATTTCAGATAACCGTCTATCCTCAGAGTATTTGCCATCAGCCAGTGGTGCCATCTCTGGATGGTCGCCTCACAGGGGTAGTCTTCCGTATCTTCATCTTCACTTATTACAAAACCATCAAGAACGCCGGAAATAACTTCCGCTGAGTAATGCTTGTAAGGTACCATGCAGTCAGGAAGCTCCCGGTGCAGCATCCGGCAGTGCGTACATCTGAGACGGTTTATAAGATACCGGAGGCATTCCCCACCTTCTTTTTTCATGATGCGCAGGCAGGAATCCCTGTATACCAGTGGCTTTCCACAGACAGGACAAAAGGATGAAGCACGGCTCTCAACTAAAAATATTTTCTTCCTCATTGTATGTAACGCGATATTCTGATATAATAATCATGTTTTTTGGGAAGTCCCAGAGTGTACATGATCTCGCGAGGAAGATGTGCTCTGGGACTTTTTCCTTTCGTATGTTAATGACAGTATACAGGTCAGTCCAGAGACAATCAATAAAATCAGTTTTTTGTTAATTTAAAGGGTCAACAACATTAAGAGGTATTTGGAGGAAATAGGCGGCTATCGGTATCTGCCGGATGGTTTTATTACAAAGTACATGAACATGATCGATTCCAAAACAATGGAGGAAATCCGTAATGCTTCCTATGATTTGCTAAAAAGTGTGGTCGGGCTATATGAAACTATGCACAAGAATTTTGTTGAACATCCTGTGCCGACTTATGATAATCTTAGGGGAACTTATGAAGAATTATGGTGTAACTGCCGTAATAAGGTTTTTAAATGTACAGAAGCAGGAGACAGGTCTTATGCTTATCATGTAGCAATGGGTGCGCAAAACTATCTTGATGAAATGACAGAAACAAGAGGAACAAAGAAATTTGATTTAATGCAATATTTTGACGCGGATAATCCCATATTATTCAAAGATAAATTCCTAGAGGCTATGGATGAATATCTGGAAGAATATAATCGGGTAGGAATGAAAGTCGAACATTACGATACCTTCGAACAATTATATAGCCAATATATGAGATCAGAATAATGGCACTGCAAATAAATTAGTAGCGCTAATTATTGGCAACAACAATAAGTCAAATCGGAAAGAAGTGGAAGCTGCTCATCATGCGTGATATATTAACCAGACCGAAGCGGTTTGGAGATCTGCGAAAGAGTTAGAGGGAAGCATGAGGGTTTGATTACAAAAAATATGAATCAATAAGAAAAAGAATGAACCGACCCCCAAAAGTTAGACCAAAAATCTAGCGATTGGGGGTCGGTTCAGATTTGTGTTCTTTTTCTTATGGATAAGCCTTCCGATATTATCCAATACGGATTATTCTGTTATCCTTACGTGGCTTTGCCTTTGGTATGTCACCATTGAGATAACGCATTATGATATGGATTTTTGGCTGCTTCATTAATCTGCCCTTATTGCTTTTGGGGTGTTTGTATATTATACTCATTTTAGAATGCCGCTGGCAAATAGAATATCTTCACAAGTATTTGGTAAGAAATACAGGATTGAAATAGAAAGAGAAGAAGAATTTTTTGACGATAAATTTATCGAGCATACCAGGCGGAAATTGATAGAAGTTATGGACAAAGAATATTGACAGTTTTATGATAGAAACATAAGGAAAGCATACCAGCAATTAAAAAATTACAAGGAAGAGAAGGCGATTGGAGAGAAATGAGTATACAGATAATTGAATGCAAGTATTGTGACTGCAAAGTTTCATATACATCTCGTGCAAATTTTATAGTATTTTGCCCGGAATGTAAGAGAGAAATATGCTTAGAGTGTGAGTATGGGTATGGACCGGTAACTCCATGTTCAATTTTGCTTGGAGAGGATTCAATAGGAACGGTTACGGTAGACAACAAGAATGAATATTTGCTGGAAATAAAGTCAGACGGGAAGCAAATAAAATTAAGAGAAAGCTATTTGGAAGCCTTACATGAGGCGAGCAATATAATGAAAGATATACTAAGGCCAAAGGCGGGAAATAAGGCTTCAGATTTATTTCAAATAAAAAAACAGGGAGGCTCTCTTTGTTTCTACGGAGACTGGTTCGGAAGGCCAGGAGATAATTTTCATAGAATTAAGCATTATTCTTATCAAGATGATGTATTAGAGATTGTCTTTGATGAGTGGGAGCGTTTGATTGTTTTTGAACCGTTAGGAATAATCAATACAGAAAAAGAGTTTAGCATTAATCAGTCAAAGATGGTTAAATGGAGTTGGTATTCTTATGGTAGTTCGCAGAAGGAAATGAATAAAATATCATATGAACTAACGGATGGTAGAGTTCACAAAAATAGCAGATATGGCGAACAGACTTTAGAAAGGAAAGCTCCCTATTTTTCAGTATTACTTAGTTAAGGAATCTCCGAAATTTTTCTTGGGTGCTTTCCTTTGTTGTGCCTCTAGAGGAGATATAAAATTATATGAAAGAGGTTTTTGGATGTCCGTTTATCAGATTCTGTTAGTGATTTCTATACTGTTTATGATAATTTTATTATTTTTAGTTGCCCTGAAAAGCAGGAAAAAGCAGATTCACTATGCCGTCATGGCTATAGCGGTCAGCCTGTTGACCTGGAATACTTCAGTATTATTCTATATTACCTTTTCACGGATACCATGGGTGCTGGCTGTCAGTGAAAAAATGTATTTTATCGGTATTATTTTTGCCTCGCTGGCCATTTTGTTTACCGGTTTAATTTTTGTACATACCAGGATTGAGTTCTCGTGGAAATATGCTCTGTTCTTTGTTATGCCGTCTGTTTCCCTTGCCGTCTTATTCACCAACCCTTACCATAACTTTTTTTATAAAACCTTCAGCTTGATCCCATCCGAGCAGGATTTTGGGTTTTATTTTTCCGTCCATACAGCTTATTCCTATTTATGCATCGGAATTGGTCTTTTTTATCTTCTGCATTTTTCTGTCAAGAATTTTGGTTTTTTTTCCAGGCAGGCTATGCTTGTTTTTCTTGGTATTTTGATCTCATTAATTGCAGACACGTTCAGCACGTTTCATATCTTTGACTGGTCGGCGGCTGTGGAAAACATCGTTTTTTCCGTTACTGTTATTCTTTTTATTTTGGCTATCGTGAAATTGGATTTTTTAAATATTGTTCCCATTGCTTTGCATAAGGTTGTTAATATTATTTCCGATGCGTATGTTGTTTTCAGTGAAGAATATGAAATTGTTGATTTCAATAATGCATTTATAACGAACTGGGACATGGCTTCCAGAAAAACCGGAATTTGTAAAGTTATCAAACAAGGATGCCCTGATTTTGACGAAGAACAGTTTATTCATAAGGTCAGTACATCGGTCCGGGAACAGACAAAGGTAAGTATAGAGATGCAGTGTCCGTCCGGCGACGGTACAAGATATTACCAGTCGGAAATAACCCCGGTTATTTTCAAAAGCAATCATGTAGGAACCATCATGCTCATCAAGGATATTACGGAACATAAAAAGAATCTGGAAGAAGTGATCAGGCTGAATGAAGAATTGCGGAGCCTGGCGATCAAAGACTGGCTGACCCAGGCCTACAACCGTTATTTCTTTGATGAGCGGCTGGAGCAGGAAATCGACCGGGTTTCGAAGCTGCAAGGAGGGGAAAAGGAAACCATCAAAACCGAAAATAATTTGGGATTGATCATGTTTGACATTGATTATTTCAAAATCTATAATGATTTAAACGGGCACCAGGCCGGGGATGAACTTCTCCAAACCCTTGTTAATGTTGTAAAAGAAATTCTTTTTTCTGCCGACATACTGTGCCGTTACGGCGGAGAAGAATTTGCGGTGATATGCTGCCGGACCACGGCAGAAGGGGTGCGAAACGCTGCGGAAGAGATCAGAAAATCATTGGAAGAGTATGAATTCAAATACCAGGATACCCAGCCGAACGGCAATCTGACTGTCAGCGTCGGTGTTGCCTATTATGCACGGCCCTGTCTCAAAAAAGACGATTTGATCCAGATGGCCGACCAGAATCTTTATCTGGCTAAAAATACCGGAAAAAATAAGGTGGTATTCAGGCAATTTGAAAAATCCTATTGACTCTCACACTGTGTTATAGTCTAAAATGAAGATGAGCTCAAAAACCACATATATGTGAGGAATAAAAAATGCTGAAAATAGGTGATTTTTCAAAACTATCAAGGATTAGTATACGGATGCTGCGGCACTATGATGAACTCGGCCTGTTGATGCCAAAAACCATTGATGATTTTACCGGCTACCGCTATTATGCGGAGGATCAGCTTCCGGTGGCAGGTCGGATTGCGTCCTTAAAGGATATGGGCTTCGGCCTTTCCGCTATCAAAGAAATCCTCAAAAACTATGATAATCCGCAGGTGTTGGCAGAACTTCTGGCAGTGAAGCAAGCAGAGGTACAGGCCGATGCGGAAGAAGCCAGCCGCCGCTTACTCCTCCTTGATACAGCCATCAAACGGCTGAGAAAGGACGAAACTGCAATGAATTATAATGTAACTTTAAAGATTTTACCGGAGCGTTATGTCGCCAGTGTGCGAAAAACTATTCCGTCCTATGAGCAGGAGGGGATGCTGTGGGGAATCCTGATGCAGGAAACCGCACCTCTAAAAATGCAGGATGGCGATCCCTGCTATGCCTTAGCTATTTTTCACGACAGCGAATACAAGGAGTCCGATGTAGATGTGGAGGTTCAGAAATCCGTGAGGGGCAAATATTCGAATACCGCAAATGTGGTGTTTAGAACCCAACCGGCAGTAGAGATTGCCTCCGCTACCTACAAGGGCAGCTATGAAGAGATGACGCAAGTCAACGAGGCGGTAGCAAAGTGGGTGCAGGACAACGGTTATAATTTTGCCGGACCGGCCTTCAATATTTACCATGTAAGCCCTCACGAAACACAAAACCCCGATGAATATGTTACCGAGGTATGTTATCCTGTCAAAAAGAAATAATGTGCCTATAAAAATGCCGCCTGCTGAAACTGCAGGCGGCATTTTCCATGAAAGAAGGTGAAAAGTAACTGAAATCCATTCAAAAGAGAACTTAAAGTAACTTAATCAGCGCTTCTAATTCTTCGGATAGAATTTTTGCAAGCGCAAAATTTGTATCTTTTAAAGCTGCTTCTATTTTCGTTTCCAATGCTTTTTTATTTTGTTCAATTTCTAAATAGTCTTTATCGAAATGATTGGCATAGATCATCTTTCTGAATTTTCGTATACTCATTTTCCGGATAGTCTTATCCTCAATGATTAAAACATAATCCATACAGTTTACGATAGAATAGAAGTCATGCGAAATCATTAGAAGCGCACCATTATAGTTTTCGATGGCTTTTTCCAATGCTATTTGTGAGTAGGTATCCAGATGACTTGTGGGTTCATCAAGAAGTAACAGGTTTGCTTGACTGGCAGAGACTTTGGCTAATTGAAGTATATTTTTCTCTCCGCCGGATAGAGACCCTATCTTTTGATGAAGAATTTCTTCGTCAAAACCATAGTTTGAGAGATAGGATCTGATCTCATCATTAGTTTTGAACCCCATAGCAAAGAACTCTTCCAATATTGTATCAGATTCATTTAGCATTTCGCCTTGAAGCTGGGATAAAAAAGCCATTTTAACATTTTCATTTATTTCAATAGAAGCATTATTGTTTTTAAAGATATCCCGGAGCAGAGTCGTTTTCCCGGTACCATTTGAACCAATCAGGGCCACTTTATCAGTAGATTTGAGTTCGAAGTTAACATTTTCTAAAAGAACATTCTCGAAGGCAACACAGTGATCTTTGACTTTCAAAGCGATGGTTTCTTCCGGTTGGTTATCGGTAGCAAAGCTGATTTCCGGTTGTTTTATATCTACAAAAGGAGCTTTAATTCTACGGGCTTCCAAGCGCTCCTGGATCTTAATTCTGGCTTTCAGGGATTTCCCTCTGGAGGCTTCCGTATGAATGGTTGCGACAGATCTTAATTTATCAATTATGATTTCATTTCTCTGGATTTCTTCCGTATCAGCGGCAGCCAGTTCTTGTAACTCAATTTTACTTTGAAGTAAAGAGAAGTTATAATCAATATATCGTCCATTAAATTCTTGAAGCAGCTTATTTTCAAGGTGTATAATTTTATTAAAACAATAATTCAATAAATATCTATTGTGTGTAATAACCAGCATGGTACCTTTGTGCGAATTAATTAGCTTCTTAAGGGAATTAAGGTTTTCAAAGTCTAAAAATACATCGGGTTCGTCCATAATTATTAAGTTTGGACTAGTTAGCATTTCCTTTATTACTTGAATTAGTTTAAATTCTCCGCCGCTGAGTTTCGATACCGGCAGAGCTTCATGCTTGTTTAGGTTTGCCAGAGTTAGCTGCTTATTCATGTTGCTTTCGAAATCATCTCCGCCAATTGCATGAAATGCATCCAAAGTTTGCTGGTATTTCTCCAGCAAGGGGTCAATATCCGAAGAGTGTTCCATTTCGCTACAAATAGATGTTATTTCATTTTGCAGCTTAATAAATTCTTCTCCTATATATTCGAAAACGGTTATTTCTTTTGTTTTGTCCAGCTGTGAGAACTGGCTTACATACCCAATTCTGCAAGGGGAGGATATCTCCAGTTTTCCCTCGAACAGATACCTTTCGGGATCCATAAGGATATCGATCAGTGTGCTTTTTCCGCTTCCGCTTGTTCCTATGAAGGCACAATGCTGACCTTCTTCTAATGTAAATGAGATGTTATTGTATAGATCCTTTTGCGGAAATGAGTAGGATAAGTTTTCAACTTTTATCATAATATTACCTTTCTTTATCAGTAAAAAAGAGCCTATAAAATAAGCTCCTTAACATATTATATCCAAATTGCCGACTTACAAATGATTTGAATTAGCAGAGGCATTCGTGTGAGTTTACCATTGGTAGCATAACACTTTTTGCGAATGATTTCAATCATTTCATATATAAACTGCACGAGAATGTATAAAAAAACATCATTATAAATAGGTCTTCGAAAAGGAAATTCGATTTTGGGATTGAATCTCCCAAAAGTACAGGGCAAGGATTGTCTGGCATTTACAGTAAAGCTTTCGTTATAAGAAAATCTTAAGACATTCATAAGATAGAACACCAATATGGCCCCTTGTTCTGTGATTAAATAATATTAACACAGAGAAAGGGGCTGCTTTAATGGTACGAAAACGAAAAAAGAAAAAATTGGGGATGCACATATTTATAATGTTTTTATCGGCGTTTACCATTGTTGCTTTGGGAAAGTATTATGTATTTGAGAGAGGATATGATAAGCCATATTCTTCTTTAGGTAAAAGCTCCGATTCTGATGGCAAAATCACACCGGTTCCTTTAACAAAGCATGAACCGGACGCTCTTGTTCCTATATTTTCTGGAAAACTGTACAGTCCAAGTGCAATTTTGATTCGTTTAGAAGATAATACCATTCTGATGCAGAAAAATAGTGAAGAAAAAATCTATCCTGCTTCTTTGACTAAAATGATGACAGCTATTGTGGCAATAGAAAATTTACTCGACCTGAAGAAAGAAATTAAACTCACTAACTCGATGTATCAGGAGCTGTATGATGCGAATGCGTCAATGGCAGGCTTCGAGCCTGGTGAGCAGGTCGGGGCAATTGATCTTTTATATGGTGTATTGCTTCCCAGCGGTGCGGAATGCTGCATTGGGCTGGCTGATTATGTTGCGGGTTCAGAACAAAATTTTGTGGAGATGATGAATCAAAAAGCGGCTGAATTGGGCATGGAAAACACGAATTTTGAAAATACGACAGGACTTCATGATGAAAATCACTACACAACAGTCAAGGATCAGAGCATTCTTTTAAGCTATGCGCTGCAAAACGATACCTTTAAAGAAATTTTCACTTCGTCCAGTCATTCTACGCAACCCACAAATAAACACCCTAACGGTATAACCTTCTATAGCACAATGTTTAAAAAACTCGGCGACCCAAGTATTATCGGAGGAGAAATTTTGGGAGGAAAAACCGGATACACCAAAGAAGCCGGTTTGTGCCTGGCAAGCCTCGCTAAGGAAGGCGCGAAGGAGTATATTCTGGTTACAGCCGGAGCGAAAGGGAATAACCGTTCAGAGCAGTATAATATTATTGATGCAGTGGCCGTATATAACAACATAGGAAACTAAGCTTTCATACTGTCATGGGTAAACTGCCAGTTGATACCGAATATGTCAGTGATAGAGCCGTAACAGTCGCTCCAGAATGTCTCCTGAAGCTCCACATATACTGGACCGCCGTCATCTTTTAGGCGATTAAAAATGCGAGCTATTTCATCCTTGTCCTTTGTGCTATAAGCCAGGCTGAAATTATCACCTTGAGTAATGGGCATTCCAGGCGGGATATCGGAGAACATGATATCATGCCCGTTAATGTTTAAGAAGGTGTGCATAACTTGATTTTTTATTTCCTCGGACATAGGAAAGTCTGATTCATTATGAAATTGTCCGAAGGTCATGATGTTTGGTTTTTGACAACTAAAAACTTCTGCATAATATTCTACAGCTTGACGACAGTTACCGTTAAATCTGATGTACGCATTCAATGACATTGAAAACACTCCTTTATTTTGTGATAGGACAAGCATACCATACGAATGTTGACAATAGTATGTCATCATTATATAATAAATCTAAATTTCTTTATTAAGGATTGATGTAACGTGAAAATAAACAGGCTAATATCCATTATTATGTTGCTCTTAGAACAAAAAACCATAAGCGCCGGCGAGCTTGCCAGAACATTTGAAGTATCTAAACGCACAATTTACCGAGACATCGAAACCATAAACGAGGCGGGAATCCCCATTGTCACGTTTCCTGGCATTAATGGCGGTATTGGTATTATGGAGGAATTTAAGGTGGATAAGCGCCTGTTTTCCGAGTCCGACTTGACATCTCTTTTAATCGGACTTTCCGGCGTGCATTCCGCGCTTGACAGCGAAGAAACAAAACAAGCCATGAGTAAGTTAAAAGCGCTTATTCCCAAAGAAAAGCAGAACGAAATCGACGAAATCGCAAACAGAATTGGCATTGACCTCAGCCCTTGGCAAAAGGACATTATGCGCGAGGGTTATCTGAAAATCATTAATGCTGCCATTGTCGAGCGGAAAATTCTTTGCTTTGATTATTTCAATGTCAAGGGTGATGGTTCATTTCGGGAAGTCGAGCCGTACCGTCTATTGCTCAAGAGCAATAGCTGGTATCTGCAGGGCTTCTGTCTCTTACGCCAGGAAATGCGAACTTTTCGCTTTTCTCGCATACGGAAGCTAATAACTACAGAACGAGCCTTTACACCGAGGAATGTTGATTTCTCTGCATTAAGTAAAGAGATTGACTACGATATACCGCAGGTATTGGTTAAAATCAGGTTTGATGATACGCTTAAGGGGCAAATGATAAGTTATTTCAGCGATATTGATATGGAATATGAAGATGGGAAAAACATTGCAACAATTCCTATATTAGATGGCGACATTGGAATTCGGTTCCTGCTTTCGCTTGGGGAGTCATGCGAGTGTCTGGGGCCGCCAGCCGTGAGAGAGAAGTTGATTCAAAAGGCTGAGGCGGTGCTTGAGGTTTATAGGCAGAATCAAAAGGCATAAATGTACCTTTATCCTGTCATCTTATGAAATTGTTTGAAAACAACTTATTTTACAGCATAGAGGAGAGCAAAGTATGAGCAACAAAACAGACGCTGCAGTGGGAGAGGATAGATTTTATAGGAAGCTATTTCCGAATGTTATACGCACTATATTTGTACTATTTATCCTACTATTATCAGTTGGATGCCAGAAGATTAACGGGGAGGAAAGAATAGTGGAATATGAGAATACTTATTATGATATTAATGATGATGTTATACAAAATAGTGATATGTATACGATCATTGAGCCACTGTGGTGGAGCGTCAATATTTACGATGGGGAAGATGAATATAATAAAGATTTAGATAAATTCACAACTGAGCAAAAATACATTTTTGCAATTGAATGGTATATTGCAGAGGTTAACAATGGTGGGCATGACCAGTTTTATTTCAACTCGACCGGAATAGTGTGGGAAGATGCTATGAAAGGCTTTGAAGCAATTGGTCTGATGAATAATTATGAAATAATAAAAGAGTCCATTGAAAGATTAGGCGGATATCCTAATAAAGACAGGGAGAAAAGACAGGAACAGCTTGATGAATATGGTCCGGATTTTAGTGACTTGGATGACAGGTTTTATGAATCTGAAAAGGATATTGAGACTACTTTATTAAGTTACATTAGAGCTAATAAAGAAAAATTTTATTTTAAGGGGAACGTTAGCAGACCTAAATTTTAGGAATAGTTATATTGAACATCATATTAAATATTGCTATATTGGAGGATACTATGAACATAGAAATACTGGATTACATCAACAGCCTTGAAATTATTGACACACACGAGCATCTTATGCCGTTTGAAACCCAGAGAGAACACAATGACGTAATCAGCGAGTTTCTGACTCATTATTTCAGTGTCGACCTTGTGACCTCAGGACTGTCGTTAAAGCAGCTTGATCAGGTGCGGGGTAAAGAAATGTCCGTTATGGAAAAATGGAATTGTATTGAAAAGTACTGGGAACAAAGCAAGTTTACAGGATATGGCCAAGCCGTGATATTGGCTGCCAGTGATATTTACGGAATAGACGAAATTAACAGAGACAGCATCGAAGAGCTTAACAGGCGCTATCAGGAAACTTTTAACCAACAGCATTACCATAAAATAATTAAAGAAAAATCCAAAATCAAGGTTGCCATACTTGACCGTTTTGGTGAAAGAGAATGCGATAAGGATTATTTTATTATGGCGAATTTTGTACATCCAATGATTTACCCATCCAGTTATCAGAATATTGTTAATCTGGAAAAGGAAGCAGGCATCAGCATTAGTACATTGGATGATTTTCTTCATGCGTGTGAAAAACGAATGGATAATTTCTTAAAGTCCAGCAAAATACTGAAATGTGCACTCGCCTATTCGCGGTCATTAGACTTTACCAGAACAGAAAAGCATATTGCTGAAAAAAGCTTCAATAAGCTCATAAACAACAAAAAAACTAACAACACATCAGATAGCTTTGAATGTGATATTGATTTTTCAAACTATATGTTTCATTATATCATCAGCCTTGCGCAGGAGCGAGGTATGGTCATGCAGATACACACCGGAATACAGGAGGGGCATGGCAATATCCTGTCCAACAGCCACCCCGGCCTGCTAAACCGCATCTTTATGGATTACCCTGATATGAAATTTGATATCTTCCATATTGGCTACCCGTATCAAAGTGAACTGGGAGTCATGTGCAAGATGTTTAAGAATGTTTATATCGATATGTGCTGGGCACATATTGTGTCGCCGGTTGCTTCAAGAAATATACTCAGTGAGTGGCTGGAATTTTTACCGTACAATAAAATAAACGGCTTTGGAGGCGACTATTGCTTCGTAGACGGTGTTTACGGACATCAATATATTGCACGCAGAAATATTGCCGAGGTGCTTTCAGAAAAAGTTCGGAGAGGCTTGTTCTCTGTCAGCAAAGCGTGTGAAATCGGCAAAGCAATTTTATATGATAATCCGGCTGAGTTGTTTGGAATAGAGAATTAATAGACAATTCTAGATAACGGTTCCCAACCCTGTTAATATCGTCCCATGTTGAGGAGATACTCATGCTGACGAATTGGTTTGAAGGATGAATAAAACGAGTCAACCACTCTATGCAGTAGTTTCAGAATGAAAAACAAACAAAAAGCGAGGTCAAAATGTACTTTTGATCTCGCTTTTAGGGTATTTATAGATGATATTCGGTATTTATGGAGATGTTGCATAAAAATTACAATGTTACAAATCTCAAGTATTTTCCATAATATGACGATAATTGGAATGAAGGATTGAATCTCTAAATAGTGTACTTGCTTAATATACTAATTTTGAAAGGTGGAGATGAGTTGTTAACTATTTATATCAACATGCTGGAAACAGAGCAGGAGCGAAATAAAATGACTGAAATCTACGAAGAACACAGACATGCGCTCCTTTTATATGCGTTGAAGGTCACAGGAAACAATCAGGCAATGGCTGAGGATGCGGTGCATAATGCCTTTTTATCAATAATAAAGAATAAAGAAAAATATTTTAATTTGGGCAGTAGGGATTTTCGTTTCTCAGCCGTTATTATTGTAAGGAACAAATGTATAGATTTATTAAGAAAAGAAAAGCCTTATGCAGATATTTCGATGGATGATCTGGAGATATTTCTTGAATCAAAAGAAAAGCCTATAGAGGAGCAGGCTATTATTTCGGCAGAATATGCGGCTATCCGTAAGCATATGTCAGTTATTGATGAAATTAGCAGACAGATTCTTATTATGAAGTATATTCTCGGTATGTCGTACAAGGAAATAGGTGAAAAGCTAAATATGACTCCGAAGCATATCGAAACGAGAATTTGGCGAGCTAAGGAAAAGGTAAGAAAACTTGCAGAAAAAGAAGGATTTAAAAAAGATAAATAGTAAGGAGCGAAAATAAGTAATTATGAAGGTGATAGATAACTCCGTATTTGAAGCGTTATTTCGTCAAGCCGTTATAGACGATTATAATGAAGAAATTGATTCGATACCGTCAAAGGATGAACTGATGGAAATTATATCGTTCTCGCCGGAATTTGATTTAAGGATGAAAAAATTATTTGCTCGAGAGCGGCGAAAAGATTTTTATAGAAAAGCTCTTAGCCATAGCAAACGGGCAGCTGCAGTTCTTGTTGTGGCAGCAACGCTGATATTTGGGGTGTTGCTCTTTAATCCTGAAGTTAGAGCAGCGGTTAAAAATACGGTGGTAAAATGGTACGATAAATTCACTTCGTTCATTTTCCAGAGTGATGGTTCTGACATAGACGGAGAAATAGAATGGAACCTTGGGTATTTGCCGCCAGGCTTTCGTGAAAATTCAGTTGAAAAACTGGGAAAGGTAACAAATATGGTATATGTTAATGACTCAGGTGATACAATTTATATTTCATGCAGGCCCGAAGGAAATGATACCAACATTTCCGTGGATAATGAAAATCATCTAATAGAGAGTGAAACCATCAATGGGCATGAGGCATATATCGCGAAGGCAACCAATAATGATTTTGAAAATGGGGTTATATGGAGCATGAAAGGATATACATTTAATATCTGGAGTAAGTTATCCATTGATGAACTCATTGCGATAGCACAATCAGTATATTGATAATTGATAAAATAAAAATCATGCTTCATTCAAAAAAGTATTGTAGGGAAAATATCCTCTCAAACGTTTATTAAGATTATTCCCATCTTATTATTTTTTGAAATTTGTGCAGTCTTGGGCTTTGTTTTAGTTAAAATAGACATAAGGAAGGAGCCATTATGGCTCCTTCCTTATGTCTGAAATATTACTTAATAAAAAATTGTGGGAGACTTGGTATATGTCTCAAAATATTTGTCATAAGCTGTTTTACAAGCATTGTCCCAAGCTACTACGACAGCAATGTAAGCAGTATTTGCACCTGCAGCTGTTAGTATGGATGCACAAGCGGCAGGGGTAAGCACACCACCGGTAGCAATTGCTCCCGCGCTTACTGCGGCGGCAGCAATGTCTGCTAAAATCACAAGACCATACGCCGTAATAATTTCACCCTCTTTTGTATTTATAGTGTCAACTGCTGATTTAAAAGCGGTGAGATAATTTTGATTTTCTGTTACTTCGTGTGTTTTAAAGTAGTATGTACCAAAAAGGCTGCCATCCGGACGGCGTAATTCCCACTCATTCGGGTTGCCATAGACTTTGGTGTATTCATAATTGGTGAAGGTGTTTTCATAAATACTTGCTTTTGCCTGAGGTCCGGATACAATGAAATCTTCCCCGCGTACCTCAGCCCCTTCGACGGAAACATGGGTGACTTTATCTATCGTTGTGACCCATCTTCCAATACAGTCAGATTATAAGGATTACCTGTCTCACTGGAAGCAAAGGCCGTTACCGAAAAAGAAACCACCATTACGATTGCTAATGTTATGCACAGTAATCTTTTCCGCTTATTCATAGAAAAACCTCCTTTTCATTTTTTGATAGGTTGTTAGATTAATAATAGCCTTCAACTGAAGTACTGACAGTTTCTGTCACACCATTCCTTTTCACATCCGCCATTACACTGAAGCGATATGTATATCCTGCTGAAACGGCATCTGTTCCAAAGAACGAAAGTGAATCAGTGCTCGAACTCTGGCTCCATGACTTTTCAAGTGTCCAGCTTGTCCCACTTTTCCGTTCAAGTTTAAATGTTGCCGATATCTTTGTTGTGCCGGATAGCGTTCTTATTTTGCCGGCGCAGCAAGCTTCACCATTTTCAAAGTATAAGTCAAGCGTGATATCATTAACATTAACCCATTGAGGAGATATGGTCACCTCTCCTTTCGTACCCTGAAATGCATTAGGCTGCATTTGCGCATGAACCGAAATGCTTTGCGATAGAAAAAGCATTCCGACTAGTAAAAATGCTGCCATTTTCTTAACCTTCATTAGAATCACATCCTTTCAACAATTAGTAAGGCTTAATTGTGCCTTCACTTAATAAACGTGTGGAAGAAAATATTCCCTACAAATAAAATGTAAAAATTTATAAAAAATTTCCTTGTCTTCTCAATTGAGTGACTGAAGCTATATGAATTTTCTGCTATAACATTGCTTGACACCATATTGGAGCATCGATATAGTGAATTTACAGAAACATATCGAGAACTTCTTATAATGGAAAATGGATCTGAAATTAGTTAGAGGCCAATAAGTAATAGGCTTATCCCGTTAGTAACGCAGTGCAGATTGTGCTGTTCCTGGAGTAATGATAGACAAGGCCGCAAAATAAGGGTAAAATAAAAAGGTAAAGATGGAGTAGAGACGGGGGTTTTAAAAGACCATGCACATTGATTTATCCGGAGAAATTATCTGTGGCCAGCGTCTGAAAAAGATAGTTGATTTTCTGTTTGAAATCAGCGACAGAGTTGATTTGGTCAGCTCCGACTATCATGAAATGACTAAAGAAGAATATGAAAGAGCACAGATAGAAAGAGAGTATATTCAGAGAGAATTACACTGTGCCAATGGATTTACAGAGGCAGAGCTTGATGATCTGATAGCAGAAGGAGATCCGGAAGCAATTGAATTATGCCGGAGAATAAAAGCAGCACAAGAAAATGAAGCGTATGACAGGGAGCATAGCTTTATTAAAGCAGATGAAATTGCTGCGATAGTAGAAAAAAAGTTCAAGGGACTTGCCTGTATTAAGAGAAAAGTGACCTGCCATACCCATTGTACTATTGGAGGTACTGTAGTGGTTTACAGCTTACCGGCTAATGAAGAATTGAAAAAGTTATTTACGCAAATGGAGCTTCTGACCTGGCCGTTAAAAACATCAGAGGAAGTTTATCTGGCAGAGGATCCGGCTTTTTATAAGGATGGAAAAGAAGTGTGTTCCATCTGTTCTCATGAGAGATACATTCATTTGAAGCTGACACAGGAGCAGGTGCTGCAGTTTGAAGCACTTGATATTCCGATGAACGCTGAGTGGGAAGAGCAGGAAAAGCGAAAGAAGGAATTTCCATTTTTAAAAGAAGTAATTGATATTGTTGCTATGGAAAGCGGAGTGACAACACTTTTAGGAAGAGGCCTTTTTAATTGGGAAGATGATGATTTTGGCGACTATTTAGAGTTCTTTTCGTGGTTTGAGGAGCATCAAGCTGTGATTCGGACGCGAATTTTACCCTGTAAAAAATCTGCGAAAGATATTGTAGAGTACTTATGGCAGAAGTATTCCTTGCAAGAAGATTACTCGGAAGCGATTGAACATCAATGTCAATGGAGGGCCTGGAATTCCCTTTACGTAAAGCCTTTAGAAGCAAAGATAATTCAATCGGTATCGGAGCTTGAGCCATTCCTGTTTCGCATTAATTACATGGGAGAAGAGCTGATAGTAGGCGGCGAATATAAAAGTGATTATCTTTTCGTAGATACCATGGGAGCAGAAAATAAGCTTAGGAAATTATTGGAGAGACTTGACGAAGGAGTATGCGCATTCACCGAACAAGTATCTTTGTCAGATCCCTTATTTCAGTTAATGAAAGAAATTAACAGCTATCGTGGGATTGATGAGTACGAGATATATGATGTGATGTGCTTTAGAACCTATCTGCAGACAATATGGTATGATGACATTAAAACGAAAAAATATCGGACTTGTAAGGATACAGGAAGGGGATAAAGAATAAGTTCTGTAATGGTTATGCAGGATGTTAACCATCAGCTTTTTACGGAGAGCGTTCTGGATGAAGTGCTTTTGAGTATGGCAGAAGAGGATGAGGATAGAGCAAGTACAATATTGGAGAGCCTTGACCTTCTGCATCTAAAAGAACTCCATCCCATGTCCCTTTCAGGCGGTCAAAAGCAGCGTGTTGCCATTGCCAGCGCCATTGCCAGCGAACGGGAAATCATTATATTTGACGAACCTACCAGCGGACTTGATCTGCGGCATATGAAGGAGGTCGCAAGGAATCTGCGTAAGTTGGTAGCTGCGGGAAAAACGCTTTTTGTGATCACCCATGACCCGGAGTTTATTCTTTCCTGCTGCACTCATCTGCTCCAGCTTGAAAGGGGAGAAGTGATCGTTAACGAACCCCTTAACACATCGGGCACTGAAAAAATGCTTCATTACTTTAACAATGGTTCGAGACACTCTGTTGAGTCCGAGCAAGGTTAGAACGCTATTTTAAAAATAAGAAATATTATAGGCCAGCTTGATTATGCTAATATTCTCAAGCTGGCCTATATTTCTCACCAACGGCTATGAGGCACTAAGCCTGTTTCGGCTCCATCCCCGGCTGTTCTCTCTCGCGGTCACAAAATGTTTGTAGATGCCGCCGCTCTGCATCAGTTCTTCATGTGTGCCCTGTTCTGCAATTCCTCCATCCGCAATAACTAATATTTTGTCGGCGTGGCGAATGGTATTCAGGCGGTGAGCGATGACCAGCAGGGTTTTGCCCTTGCAAAGCTCACTTATGGCCTGCTGGATATAGCTTTCATTGTCCGCGTCTACGCTGGCAGTGGCCTCGTCCAGAATTACGATCGGTGCATCTTTCAAAATACAACGGGCGATAGAAATGCGTTGCTGCTCGCCTCCGGAAAGACTTGCACCTCCTTCGCCTACCATGGTGTCAAATCCATCAGGCAGTTCCATAATAAAGTCATAGCACCGTGCCTTTTTTGCTGCCTCTATCACTTCCTCACGGCTGGCACTGGGTCTGCCCATGCTGATGTTGTTGTAAATGGTATCCTGGAACAGATATACTCGTTGAAACACCATGCTGATATGATCCATCAGATTGCTGAGCGGAACATGACGCACATCCTGGCCACATACCAGAATATGACCGGATTGTATATCCCAGAAACGTGCCAGGAGACTTGCGATTGTGGATTTTCCTCCACCGGATGGACCTACCAACGCAAGCATTTGATTCTTTGCCAAGTCAAAGGAGATATTATTCAACACATTCTTTTCCCCGTAGGCAAAGCTGACGTTTTTAAACTGTATTTGGAATGATGAGCTGCGCTCGGGAATCGTCTTGGTGCCGCTGTCCGGAAGTTCCTGCTGTGCAAAAACCTCTTCAATGCGATCCATACAGCTATTCATAACCGTAAGACGTGCACTTTGTCCATACAATGCCTTAAGCGGTCCAAACAGGTCAAACACAAAAAGCATGATGCCGACCAGGTAGGTTACGTCCAACGCTCCTCTAAAATGCAGGAAGAGAGAAAGTGCAATTACAACAACTACGCCAAAGCCATAAATCAGATTGAGCCCACGCTGCCAAGGTGTATGGTTTTCTTCAAACTCCAGACTGGTGCGGCAAGTTTCAAGGAAGCTTTCTGTGAGCCCCTTGGATTTCTCACCCAGCAGGTTATAGGTTTTGATGATACCTATTCCCTCCGTAAAGTCCAAAACAGCCTCGGTTAAATTCTCCAGCTGTTCCTGACGAATAGCAGAATCCTGTATAGCCTCTTTCTTAAGGCCCCGTGCTAACAGCAGGATCATAAAAACCACACTTAAGCCTGCCAGGCCAATCCATGGGTTAAAGAAGAAGAGAAACACCAGAAGAATGCCCTGGGAAAAGAGATAGCTCATCATATCAGCCAGTACATTCATGCAGTTTTCCTCAATAAAAACCATGTCAGTGGATAGCACGGAACTGATTTTACCAATATTACCCTCAGTAAAATAACCCATGGGCATTTTGCGTAAATGTGCACCCAGCTCCATACGCTTGTCGGCAAAAAGCAGGAAGCCGGCCGCCGATTGCAGCCTGTCAGCAATATGATGGAACAGCATCTGCAGCAGTAAAATTATAACTAAGGCAGCACTAATTTGCAGACACAAAGCCGGGGATGCATTGCCGTAATAGAAGGAAGCAAGGGCGAAAAATGCAAGTCCAATGGGAGCATTTTTCAAAATACCTTTCAAAAAGGAGAATACAAAGGCCAGAGCAATCCTTCCCTTATATTTTCCGGAAGCCATAAAAATACGTTTCATTAAAGCTGTCATATCGTTTCTCCCCCTCTCTCTATGCTGACCTTCCATTGTGCACTGTTTTGAGCAGCCTGCCAAAGCTTTTGATAGGTTGGGCAGGTCGTAAGCAAATCCTCATGGGTGCCGGCTTTCACTAGATTCCCGGCATCCAAAACACAAATCTGATCGGCATTTATTATGGAATGCAGACGATGAGCGATGACAATAACCGTTTTACCCTGAATAACCTCAGCAATAGCCTCGTTCATCTTTTCTTCATTCTCCGGATCCATAAAGGCAGTTGCTTCGTCCAGTACCACAATAGGAGCATTTTTTAAGATGGCACGAGCCAGAGAAATGCGTTGGCGCTCACCACCGGAAAGCTGTTTGCCTCCATCACCTGCCATGGTATGGATGCCCTTTTCCAGCCTGGCTAAAAATTCACCGCATTGTGCTTTTTCAGCGGCTGCCATTACTTCCTCATCCGAAGCACCCGGTCTGCCCAGCCTGATATTTTCCAAAAGGCTTATGTTGAAGAGAAACTGTTCCTGTGCCACATAGGAGATCTGATGATTTAGCGCCTCAAGACTCATATGACGGATATCCTGACCGCCTATTTTAACAGCGCCGCCGGTTACATCGTAAAAATGCACTAATAGCTTGGCAAGGGTACTTTTACCGCTGCCTGATTCACCGATCAGTGCAGTTAAGCTGCCCTCCGGAATGTTAAGATTAACACCATGAAGTACCTCAGTTTCTTTGTAAGCAAAGCGTACATTATCAAACTGTATACTGTAATCCTTGCCTGAAAAGGATGATGCGGACTGCTTAAGGGGCGGCTCGCCCATCATCTGCTCCAGGTTGGAGACAGTATAGTTAATCCGCACCATGGTGGGGAAGAAATTCATTACCCGAAGGAGAGGTGCACTGATTCCAAAGGACATGCAGAGTGAAAGCGCCAGATTCGGTAAGGTAGAGTAACCTTGCATGACAAAATATGAGCCGACCGGAAGAACAAAGAGCGCTACGCAGGGCACAAGGCTGTTATAAATCGCCATCCATGGCCAGCAGGCTTTGTACCATGCCAGTGTGAAGTCCCGGTAATTTTTGATATCATTTTCATAACGCCGATAGGATTCGCCGTCCCGGTTAAATACCTTGACCACTTCCATGCCGTTTATATACTCCACGATGGTCCGGTTCATCTTCTGGGCCGATAGGTAGTAGTCATCCATCTTACTTGTGCCGCTGTTGTACATTGCCATCATGGCAATGGCTCCAAGGGGTAAAGAGGCAAGGGCCAGAAGTGCCATACGCCAGTCGACAAGAAACATGCCGAGGAACACCAGCACAGGAATGGTGATATTGGCAATCCCTTCGGGGATGGCATGGGCCAAGGGAAGTTCTATGGTTTCAATGTCGTCGATGAACATCTTTTTGATGGAGCCCACACCCTTTTCCTGGATGACGCCCAAGGGAAGGCCCTCCAGCTTGCCCTGAAGGGAGATGCGAAGATTTTTCAGCGTGTTGTACGCGGCGTTGTGGGAGAGTGAAAGACCTTTTATGTACAGCACGGCATACAGTACCGTGCAGACAGCAATGGCGGCGATGCGCCAGATCACATAATCTGCCGTAATCGGTTCATGCATCAGCAGAGGCCTTATAATTTGGTAGATAAACCAAAATGGAAGCACCTGCATGACCATTCCTGCCAACATGGCAGCAATAGCAGCGTAGGTGGTTTTTCGGTGTTCACCGGCATAGCCCAATATCTTTTTGAACAAAATGAAACCCTCCTTTATGAATTAATAGAAGTTAGCTATAGCTAACTTGAAGCCAAATAAAAATCCCTTTGATTTAAGGGAATTTTATTCAGGTGTGAACCCCAAGACTTTATTCCAGTTGAACAGGTTACAGATTAGCCCGCAGTGAGCTTCAATCTGATTCCAGGTGTAACCGTGAATAAATGGCTCGTAAACCGTTGTCCAGAAGGCAGAAAGCAAGATGTGCATTTCCACCATAGAGATGTCTGCATGAGTCAGCCCCCGATTTTTTGCCTCCAGAAAATATTCATGGGTCTTAGTTGTCATTATTTCCGCGAAGTCGTGCTGGAAATTGGCATATCTGGTCCCGGCCGCACCTGAGATCAGCAGCACAAAGCCGTCGTGATATTGATAGAGGAAGCGAAACCATGAAAGCATACTTTCATTCATCTCCCAGGCTTTGATAAGCATCTCATCGGACAGGGTACATGCTGGAACGGCACTTCGCTTTTCCACATAATCCTCCAGCGCTGCAAAAGTATCCGCCACCACGGCGCAGAACAATTCTTCTTTTCCTTTATATCGCTTATACAGTGCACCGGTGGTAACTCCGGCATCTTCACAGATTGTTTTTAAAGAGGCTTTTTCAAATCCCCGGGCAAGAAATTCTTTTTTTGCGCTCTCCAGAATGCGGGGATCGATGGAGCGGTCCGGTTTGGACATAGATTCATTTCACCTCCTTATAAAAAGTGATAATTGAAATACCGATAATTCAATTATCACTTTATCAGGAGAAGCATAATTTGTCAATTACTATTTTAAAATTGTATCATTATTATCAAAGTAATAAAACTACGCCCCCAGTTTCCAGCCAATGGATTTTTTTCGCATGTTAATAAAGTCGGAATAAAGACCGCCTGCTTTCATAAGTTCCTGGTGGGTGCCTCTCTGGATTATTTTTCCCTGATCCAGCACCAAAATCTGATGGGCGCCTTGTACTGTTTTAAGCCGGTGGGCAATCATAATAATGGTTTTACCCTGAGTAAGTTCGGCAATGGCCTCCTGCAGGAGGGTCTCGTTTTCGGGGTCCACGTTGGCAGTGGCTTCGTCAAGAATAATGATGGGAGCATCCTTAAGCAAAGCGCGGGCAATGGAGATGCGCTGCTTTTCTCCGCCTGAAATGGTGGCACCGCCTTCACCGATCATGGTGTCGTATCCATGGGGCAAGGCGCTGATGAAGTCATGGCAGCAGGCTTTTTTAGCTGCGGTTTCCACTTCTTCCATAGTGGCGTCCGGCTTGCCGAACCTTATGTTGTTGGCTATCGTATCGTTAAAAAGGTAGACATTTTGAAATACCATGCTGAAGTTGGCAAGCAGGCTGTCCAACGTATATTCCCGCACGTCAGTTCCGCCAAGAGTGATATGGCCGCTGTCCACATCCCAAAAACGGGACATAAGATTTGTAAGTGTGGTTTTACCGCCGCCGGAAGGCCCGACAATAGCAGTGGTGGTCCCTTGAGGAATTTCAAAAGAAACATCATCGATTACCTTTTTGTTTTCATAACGGAAGGTAACATGTTCCCCCTTAATGGTATAGGTTCTGGGGATGAGGGCTTTGCCGTCCGTATCCATAACCGGGGTTTCAAACACCTTGTTAATCCTATCCATGGAAAGATCCAATACTCTCAGAAGGGAACTGTAACTGCCGGCCGATTCCAGCTGTGCGTACACCATAAAGGAGGAAATAACAAGCAGAAGACAGCTTATAAGCTCCATAGAGTTATTAACATAAAGTACGATGGAAAGGAAGATCATGGCGATACCAAATAGCTTAAGTACCAGGCTTTGAAGGCAGGTGTACGGCACAAAAGTCTTTTCAAGGGTAACGTTGATTTCCTCATTTTCTCTGATGGCACGATCCACTGTTTTGTTGGCTTCCTGGTCAAGATTATAGGAGCGCACAACTCCAATCCCCTGTACATACTCCAAAACAGATGCCACCAACTTTGCATCAGAGGATGTTTTGAGGGGAGATACTTTGTGGGACTTTTTCTGCATGAGGGCGTTGATACCGAAGAACACAGCAATGCCAAGGATGAGCAGCAGCCCTATACGCCAGTCGTAGAACAGGAGAGCAAGGGTAAACATGGCAGTGCTCAGGATCCCCTGGGTGGTAAGCATAATCACCCGTGTAGCAACATCCTGCAGGTTTTCAGCGGTGTTGGTGGTAATCGAGGTAATATCACCGATACTATTGTCGTTGAAATACCCCATGGGCATATATTTAAGCCGTTCACCGATTTCCACCCTCTTGTCGGTAGCGACGGTATAGCCACCGATGGTCTGTTTCATAGTAAGGCTTCGACGGGTAAGAGTACAGCCTGTAATACTTACAAGCATAATGCCAAGAGCAGTCCATACCGTTTTCATACTTGTGTTACCCTCGATCAGTGCAGTAAGAACAACAGCAATCGCAGGGATACGCAGCGCTTCAAATATTGCATGGAGCAGTGACAGCCCCAGTGATTGATAAAACAGACGGCTTTGGCTGCCGCTGAACTGAAAGAACTTTTTAAATATTGCAATCATACAAGCACCTCCTGGGTTTTTATTTCAATGCTGTCTTTGGAAGAGGAATGAGCTTCCCACATATTTTTATAAAGGGGAGAGGATTTTAGTAACTGGCTGTGAGTTCCCTGAGCCGCAACCTGACCATCTTCAATGACAATAATGCTGTCAGAGTCAGTGATGGTGGAAAGCCTGTGAGCGATAACAATAAGGGTTTTGCCTGCCACCAGTTTGGATACCGCAGTTTGGATCACTGCCTCATTTTCCGGATCGGTGTAAGCGGTGGCTTCATCGAGTATAATAATTGGGGCATTTTTAAGCATAGCTCTTGCAATGGTGATGCGTTGGCGTTCTCCTCCGGAAAGATGCCCGCCTGCACCACCGGCACAAGTATCATATCCCTTTTCCAGTTGCATGATGAAATCATGGCAGCCACTTTGACGGGCCGCCTGCTCCACCTGCGCATCGCTGGCCGAAGGCTTGCCCATGCGGATATTCTCCCGGATGCTCTCGTCAAACAGATAATTATCCTGGGCGACATAGGCGATCATGCCACCAAGCTGGGCGAGAGGGATTTGCCGAATGTCAGTCCCGCCGATGGTAATTTGCCCGCTGCCGGCATCCCACAGAGAAGCAATCAACTTGGCAATGGTGGACTTTCCGCCGCCCGAGGGTCCCACCAATGCCGTCACACTGCCTGCTGGGATAGACAGGTTTACTCCATGCAGTACCGGCTTTTCCCGGTAAGCAAAGCTAACATCCTTCAGCTGTATATTGTAGTTTTCTACTGTTGCCAAAGCCGTGGGGCGTGCAAGGTCGGGCTGAGTAAGTATATCGGTCACCTCGTTTACAATGGTATGCACCTTGCCCACATCGTCGGAATAGCTCATGGTGGTAATCAGCGGACCCATGATCCCCAGCGATAAAATGATGGATACGATGAAAGTTTCCATTGACAGGCCGCCTTTTATGTACAGCATGGTGCCAATGGGCAGCACACTGACCAGCACGGCAGGGAAGACTGACATAGCCAGAGAGAAAAAGGGCAGTGTGGAGCGCATCCAGTCAATGGCGGAATTGGCTGCTTCTCTTGCGGCTGTGGTGAACTTTTCGTAAGAGGAGGCGGACTGATTGAACGCCTTAATTACTTCAATACCTCCGATATATTCCACCGCGGTATCGTTAAGGTATTTGTTCCTGGCGACATAGTTGGCAAAACGTTTCTCGTAGCCTGCCATCATGCCTGCATAGCAAAAAATGCCCAGCGGCAGCGATACCAGCGCCGCGAGAGCCATGCGCCAGTCCAGCACAAAAAGATACGCAATGGTCGCAACGGAGATCAGAATATTCCCGCCCATTTCCGGCACAATATGGGCCAGAGTGGTTTCCATGCTGTCTACCCGCTCCACCAGGATATTTTTTAGTCTTCCCGAGGGAGTGTCCAGTAAATAGCCCATGGGCAGCCGGGTGAGTTTTTTTGTTAACCTCAGGCGCACTTCGGAGAGCACCGCAAAGGTTGCTTTATGAGACAGTGAGGTGGAAACACCGTGGAACAAATACCGGAGCGCCCAAAATACTGCAGTAATCAGGCAGTAAAAGCCATAAAAGCTGATGGAGGTCTCTCCCCTAAGCAGCGCCAGCACGATTTGGGCAACACAAAAATAAGGTGCCATTCCGCAGCCGACGCCGAGCGTGGCAAACACAAGCGAGGCAATATATCCACGCTTGTGGGGAGAAGCAAACTCCCACAGCCATGACACGGTTCCTTTTGAATTTTGTTTCATCTTAAATCCTCCTTACAAAAATGTATTGTGTTAGTTGTGACTAACCTGTGGTCAAAAATTTTAGGACTATTTCAGTCCTAAAATGGTATCCCAGCCCGCACTGTAAAACTTATTTAAGGTGCGGATGTATTCCAGTGCTTGTTCCCTGGTCATATCATGTGCAACAGTCTCAAAGATGCCATAATAAAAAGCGCTGGAAAGGATGTGGCTCAGATCATCATCAATGGAAGGGATGTTGTATCCCAAGCTGCGCAAAGCTTCTATAAACCGCCGGGTGTGCTCCACTTCAATTTCAAGCAGGCTGTCGATATAGTGCTCATATTCGGTGCCGGCGGAGCAGCACGCCACCAGCTTGAATGCGTCAAAATGGTCATAGATATAGCCGATGAATTCCTCCAGGGCATGACTTGTATAGCCATGCATCTGTTTTTCCTTGTATTCGGCAGGGAATGTGTCAAATTCACGCTGTACCGAAAGATACCAATCCCGCAGGTGGTTCGCCGGTTCCGAAACGAGTGCACCGAATAAAGCAGCTTTATCGGGATAATATCCATAGATGGCTCCGGTAGTGACCCCGGCTATCCCGGCAATGCTGCGCAGTGATGCGTTTTTGTATCCCTTTTTTAGAAATTCAGCTTTCCCAGCCTCTAAAATACGCTTTTGTGTAGATTCATCCGCCATTCTGACACCTCCTTTATAAAGAATATAACATTGTTATATAACGGTGTTATATCATGAT
This sequence comes from Bacillota bacterium, assembly GCA_023423045.1. Classification (GTDB taxonomy): domain Bacteria; phylum Bacillota; class Clostridia; order Lachnospirales; family Lachnospiraceae; genus Mobilitalea. The sequence goes on from JAFAGA010000055.1 coordinate 55,254, forward strand.
CAAACTATTTTGTCAAGACTCTTTTGTATATAGCCATTATTATAGTTCAGCCTGCGGCATTTTGAACTTAACAATCTATTATGCAGCATTTGCAGTTACTCCTTGTATTAACGGGACAGATTTGCTATAATATCGAAAATATACTTATTTTGCATTTAATATATAAATGATAGATAAGAGGATTTATTAGGCTGATATGAAAAAAATTGAACCTTTCCCCCAAAAAGTAAACCCCCTGCTGATTTCTTTGGCTGCCATTGCAGCTCTGTTCTCCGTCTGTCTTTCTTTTATCCTGATGCTGCACAATGGCATTAGGCAGAGAGATGTTTTGGAAACAACCGACCGATATATGGTGTTTGAAAGCAGAGTTCAGCGGCTGATATATTCTAACGTCACATTGCTTCAAGGCTATGAAGCTTATATTAAACTGGAGCCTAACCTGGAGGCAGAGGTCTCTTATCGTTATATGGACAAGCTTTTCGCAACAAACTCGAATTATATCCGCAATGTCGGCGTTCTCAAGGATACGACCATCATATGGAATTATCCGCAGGAGTCCAATGCTGAGGCAATCGGGGTGGATTTGTCCAAGGTGAAGGAGCAGCAGGAGCTTGTATTGAAAGTAAAACGGGAGTTGAAACCTGTTTTGCAGGGTCCCGTGAACCTGGTACAAGGCGGAACCGCTTTCATTGTCAGGCTCCCGATTGTTATGGAAGACACGGGATACTGGGGGCAAATCGCCATTGTGCTTAAGAGCGATAAAATACTGGAAGAGATCGAATTCTATGCGAAAGACTCTGGGCTGGATATTACAATCTACAACAGGGAGAATAAACTTACTCCATTTTTTGGTTCGATAAATTCCGACTCAAATTCTAAGCTGGAATTTGCTGTGGATCCGGATTTTATCGACTGGAGTATTACGGTCAGCTCGTCAAATGGATGGGCGGACAACTGGCTGCTGTTTATATTGTTATTTGCCTTCTCTGTTTGCATCTGTATTTCAGCAGGTGTTTTGGTGTATAAATATATAAAATCCAACAATAAGATTGTTGCAATGTCAATTCTTGATTCTTTATCAGGCCTGTTCAACCGGCATTTTCTCAACAAGTATCAAGGAATTGTTTTTGCGGCTGCGAGACGAAAAGAATGCAAATTAGGAATCATGCTTCTCGATTTGGATCGTTTCAAGAAAATTAATGATACCTATGGGCATGGTGTAGGAGATATGGTGCTTGTTGAAACAGCACGCATATTAAAAGCGAGCACCAGTAGAAATGAGACTGCTTTTCGTTTGGGCGGAGACGAGTTTCTATTGATACTGCCGGAAATCGAGAATGTTGAAAGCTTACGGCTCGCCAAAGAACAGCTTCTGGATCGCTTTGAACGGGAGTTTAATATTTCCGGTTATTCCATAAAAGTATTCCCCAGCATCGGCTATGCAATATTTCCGGAAGATGGCGACGACCTTGATACACTCTTACATACGGCAGATAAGCTGATGTATCTGGAAAAATCGGAAAGGCGATTGCGCTGAACTATGGCTTACTTATGCCTGCGCCTTATTAAGCTTTTATAGCCCAGCGCAATTTTGCACACCGGGCACGGCTATTGGAACTGCATTCTGCTGCGGATGGCCGGATTGCTTCCGGAGCGATTTCCTGATAGATTCCTTCCCGATAGAAGCGTTGAAAGGATTTTTTAACAAGACGATCTTCGCCGGAATGAAAAGTAAGGATCGCAGCACGCCCGCCCTCAGCCATAGCAGCAGGCAGTTTTTCTAAAAATTCATATAACACTTCAAATTCATTATTGACATCAATTCGTAACGCTTGAAAGCATCTTTGGCAGGATTTTTTAATTTCGTCATTTCTATCTTTTTCCGGAATGAATTTCAGGGCATCTTTGATAATTTGTTGGAGCTGAGTAGTTGTTGTAATGTCAGCTCCCTTTTTTATTGCCAGCATAATGGCACGGGCGATTTCTGCGGAATGAGGCTCGTCCGAGTTTTCCAACAACATATTATGCAATTCATCTTGTGAAATGGTTTTAAGACGATCCGCTGCAGAGATGCCTTTCGATGGGTCTAGCCGTAAATCCAATGGCCCCTCGGTTTTAAAAGAAAATCCTCTTTCCGGATTGTCGATTTGCATGGAAGAGACACCTAAATCTGCCAATATAAAATTCAATGGACCTGATTCGGAAGTAATCTGATCTATGTTGGAGAAGTTTGTCTGCCGGATGGTTAAAATCTCCGGGCCATATCCCAAGCTCTCTAAACGCTCCCTTGTGCGCGGCAATTCAATAGAGTCTACATCAGTAGCATACAAGTGTCCCTTTGAATTTAGACATTTAAGCATCTCCAGGGTATGACCGCCATAACCTAAGGTTGCATCTAATCCGGTTTGTCCGGGGGTAATCTGTAAGACTTCTAATATTTCTTTAACACAGATGGAACGATGCATACCGGCTGGAGTGCTGCCTTTTTGAATAACCTTTGCCACAGTATCAGCATATAACTCTGGTTGCAATTCCTTATATTTATCTTTAAAAGCTTTTGGGTGCGTGCCTTTATACCTGGGGCGACGCTGATGTTTTTGCTCTTGATTGTCCATTCTTGCTTCCACCTTTTAAATATCTATTTTTAATATATGATATCAAATGCATGCCATAATAGCAAATGCATAATAAATAGTTTTTATTGTACTGAACGGTATTCTCATGTAAAATGGGTTAGAACATTGTTTATCAAAAATCAGGTAATCCTTTTGTTAGTATGCGGTTTTTGAACGGAAAGAGAGGCTTTGGCATGGATATTAGCAGTTTTCGCAACTTTATAATCAGCGAGGATATCATTAAGGCACTGAAGGGCCTGGAGTATGATATCCCCACGGAAGTTCAGGCTAAAGTTATTCCAACCGCTTTAGAAAAAAAAGATCTTATCGTCAGAGCGCAAACAGGAAGCGGTAAAACTGCCGCATATGCCATTCCCATATGTGAATTAATTGAATGGCTCGAAAATAAACCACAGGCGCTTATTTTGACTCCGACAAGGGAACTTGCTGTTCAGGTAAAAGAGGATTTTACCAATATCGGCAGGTTTAAACGGATAAAAGCAGCGGCAATCTACGGAAGACACCAACTTTCCATCGAAAAAGCAGAGCTGAAGCAAAAAACACATGTCGTTGCCGGGACACCGGGGCGTGTCATGGATCATATAAAAAAAGGCACATTAAACTTAAGTAAGATTAACTGTTTTGTAATTGATGAAGCAGATCGAATGCTGGATATGGGATTTGCCTGCCAGGTAGAAGCAATTATGAAAGAGTTGCCCGGGGAACGGATGACAATGCTGTTTTCTGCCACCATGTCCGATGAAGTAAAAAGGATAGCATCAAATTATATGAAAGATCCTGTGAACATCGATGTCAGCGAAGAAGGCATCATGACAGCCGATATTAATCATTTTCTTTATATAACGGATGAAGAAGACAAATTTGAACTGCTTACCGATGTTATGATTATTGAGAATCCGGATAGCTGTATTATCTTTTGTAATACAAAGGATCGGGTGGATATGGTATGTGACCGCCTGGAGGATTTAGGCTATCCCAGTAATAAAATACATGGCGGCATGGAACAGGACGACCGGTTATCTGCAATAAGGAGTTTTAAAAGGGGAGAGTACCGCTATTTAATAGCCACAGATGTTGCAGGAAGAGGAATAGATGTAGAGAATATTTCTCTGGTTCTTAACTATGACATTCCCTTGGATGAGGAAAACTATGTCCATCGTACAGGAAGAACGGGGCGTGCGGGACAAAAAGGGAAAGCCATCTCCTTCGCAGCTCCCACGCAAAGGAGATATCTGCATGATATCGAAGAGCTGATCTGTTTTAAAATTCAGGAAATAACGAAGCCGGCCAAAGAGGAAGTATCCATTCAGAAACCTTCTTTTGATAAAAAAATGAAGACGGCTCCTCCGATGAAAAAGATAAAAAGCGATCAATTAAATAAGGAGATAATGAAATTGCGCTTCAATGGCGGAAAGAAAAAGAAGCTGAGAGCGACCAATTTTGTTGGAGTCATATCCAATCTGGAGGGAGTAAGAGCAGAGGATATCGGAATCATAACCATACAGGATACCTTTACCTATATAGAAATACTAAACGGTAAAGGACCCTTGGTACTGGAAGCAATGAAAAATACAATGATTTGCGGTAAGCTCTTGAAGGTAAGGAGTATATAGAGGAGATTTAAAGTGAGATGAATTGGAACATAAAGGAATTCGATGAATGTTCAATGGAACTATTTCCTATTATCCGCTTTATAATCATGGCAGCCACCGCAATGACCGCAGTCCCCTGCGCAATGGTTGTTTTTATGTGATTTCCACACAGAACGAACTGCCAGTATTACAACAACTGCTAAAATCAATACTACGATTATATTTCCTGTCAATCCAGACATTTTCTCAACCTTGCTTTCGATTATGAGCGCCTTTCTTTTGGGGTATAACCTTTACGGAAAATCAGATATATTAATCCAATCAGAAAAGCAGCTGCCACTACAGTACCCAGACCAAACCCTACCTCGCCGGTAATCAGGCCGCCGAACTGGTAGACAATCAATGCAACCACATATGCTAATACACACATATATCCAATTGCGGCAACTGTCCACTTAGTATTATTCATCTCACGCTTAATTGCACCCATTGCAGCGACACAGGGAGCACACAGCAGGTTAAACAGCATGAAACTGTAAGCAGAGATAGCAGTAAAGTCTTTTCCTACCAAGGCCCATATTTCATTCCCTGTCTCGGACATTTCTCCATTATAATGATACAGTACGCCAAAGGTATTAACCACCTGCTCTTTAGCAAGAAGTCCGGTGATTGTGGCGACCGCGGCCTTCCAGGACATATCGCCGACCCAGCCCAGGGGATAGAAGATCCAGGCAATGGTATTACCGAGAACGGCCAGTAAAGAATCGCTATTATCTTCCACCATAGCAAAACCACCGTCTGCAAAACCAAAGGCTTGAAGAAACCACAGTATCATGGAGCAAACCAGAATAAGTGTCCCGGCTCTCTTGATGAAAGACCATCCACGCTCCCAAGTAGCACGAAATACATTACCTGCGGAAGGGGCATGATATGCAGGAAGTTCCATAACAAATGGAGCAGGATTCCCTGCAAATATCTTAAACTTCTTTAAAATGATACCGGAAAACACGACCGCCGCTATTCCGATAAAAAATGCTGACACCGCAACCAAGGCAGAGCCGCCGAAGACGGCGCCGGCAATCAATCCGATAATGGGGATTTTTGCGCTGCAGGGAATAAAGCCTGTAGTCATAATGGTTATTTTACGATCCCGATCCTGTTCGATAGTACGGGAAGCCATAATACCCGGTACACCGCATCCGGTAGCAACCAGCATGGGAATGAAGCTCTTGCCGGACAATCCAAAATGACTGAAAACACGATCCATTATGAAGGCAACACGGGCCATATATCCCACATCCTCCATAATAGACAGCAGGAAGAACAGGACGAGAAGCTGCGGAACGAAGCCAAGGACCGCTCCGACACCGGCTACAATGCCATCCAATATTAAAGCATGCAGCACTTCATGCACACCAAGTGAATTCAGCAGCCCATCTAACGCATTGGGAACAATTTGACCGAATAGTACATCGTTCACCCAATCGGTGCCAACGGTTCCGATGGAGATCGGCCAGGTTCCCACTGCAATGGCATAGACAAAAAACATAATAGCCACAAAAATGGGAAGGGCCAGAATCCGATTGGTAATAACAGAGTCAATTTTGTCCGAAGTTGTCATACTGTGTTTGGCTGCTTTTTTCTTAACGGATCTTTCGATAATGCGGCTAATATAAACATAGCGCTGATTAGTGATGATACTCTCGGCGTCATCATCTAATTCTGCTTCACATTCAGCAATCTGTTTTTCTAACCGGTTATGTAATTCCGGATTCAGACTAAGTTCAGCCCTGACCTGAGAATCCCGTTCGAAGAGTTTAACCGCATACCAACGCAGATGCTGTTTGTCCACCATGTCGATGATAGACTCTTCAATATGTTTAATCGCATGTTCAACACTGCCGGTGAATACGGGGGGGAGCTTGCCAACTTTAGACTTTTGAGCCAATGCCATGGCTTTCTCCGCTGCAGCGATGCCTCCTTCACCCTTCAAAGCACTTACCTCCAGCACTTCGCAGTCGAGTTCTGATGAGAGCTTCTTCAAGTCAATCTGGTCACCATTCTTTCGAACCAGATCAATCATGTTGATAGCCACTACCACAGGAAGCCCGAGCTCAATTAACTGAGTTGTCAGGTACAGGTTCCGCTCGATATTGGTGCCATCCACAATATTGAGGATTACGTCTGGCTTTTGGGTTACCAGATAGTTTCTGGATACCACTTCTTCCTGAGAGTATGGAGACAATGAATAAATACCCGGCAAATCCTGTATAATTGTATTTTTATGGCCTTTCAGGGTACCCTCTTTCTTCTCAACTGTAACACCGGGCCAGTTTCCCACATATTGATTGGAGCCGGTCAGGCTATTAAATAATGTTGTCTTACCGGAATTTGGATTACCCGCCAGGGCAATTTTAATGTCCATTGATTTCTTCCTTCCTTGGTTAGAATTAGCTAACTTTTGACAAAAAAAATAAACAATCTTTCTTTGTCTATTCTACTTCTATCATTTCCGCATCGGCTTTCCGTATAGACAATTCATAGCCGCGGACATTTAATTCCATAGGATCACCCAATGGTGCGATCTTACGTACAAATATTTCCACACCTTTTGTGATTCCCATATCCATAATTCGGCGTTTCACCGGCCCGATTCCTTGCAACTTGATTACAGTGACAGATTGACCCGCTGGTATTTCTTTCAGTGTTTTCATTGCATTTACTCCTTATGTTAGTATTCTTTGCTATTGCCATACACTGATGATAGGTATATGCCTTATCCGCTGTACATTAGCACAGTATAATTTATGTTCTCTGGTTTGTCAAGATCGATTCCGTTCTGTCAAATTCTATCCCTAAGGCCGGAATATGACAAAGCGGACCGAAAAAGTTTATTTTTCACTCCGCTTTTTAATTACTGGTTATTTAGTTGAATTTTATAGCTATAACTCACGGAACAATTTCAAAAATAGTACCTCGATTAAGATCAGCAACTCGCATGGAGCCATAGACACCCAGATATAGTTTGGTTTGCTCCAGATTGGTACCTAAGCTGACATAATAAGATGATTCCGAGCCAAAATCATAATCGGTTTCAATCACACTAAAATCTTCCGGTTTGCAATTGGCTCTGGCCCGGGTATAAGCCAGAACACCTTTCACCGGCGGCGGAGATCCTTCATTGCGAGCCAGGTCGGTAAATACAACGCTTCCTGTTAAGCCGGGGATTTCACTTCCCATATATGGATGGACTCCTGTAAGTGCGGTTGCTCCAAATCGATCAGGTCGGGAATCTTCATGAAAATAGCTGGTCAGAGGAATGAAAAAATCGCTTCTACCAGATCCTGTCCGACATTTCCCGCATATTTGATATACTGATTAGGAAGCCTTTGAAAAGAAATGCCGGGTATGTTGCGGACCCCTTTGGCAATCACCGTGAGTGTTTCCTGAATGGGTACGGGAAGTTCATCAAAACGCGTGACAACGGGCGGATTATCAACAGATGTGTTTTTAGCTGTATCAATTTCAATTATTTTGCCGGCAATTTCCAGATCATTTTGGCTTAAGTTAAATGGATCATAGCCTGATCCGCCATCGCCGGTTGTTAGAACAAGGTTTCCTGTTTCGGGAGAAAAGTTTAAGCTATTGACACCATTATGATTTAAAAAGGGCCTTCTTATATTAAGTAATGTCCTTCTTTTTTGAGGTTGAGCATTTGATTGTAAAATCCATTCTTCAACGGTGTCAATATGATCATATTGAACTTCCCGATTCATCCATGTTAGATTTAAGGTTGCAGGATCACATGGGTTAGGCTCGAAGGAGCCGGAAAGAGCACCCGGACCCTGTGTTCCGGCCACTGAATAATGAAGATAAAACAGGCCGTTATAGGAAAAGGCAGGATGAAACGCCAGCCCCAGCAATCCCCGTTCATCATATCCGCCGGAAGAAGCACCCAGTTCAAGGATTTGCGGGCGAATGTCCAAAAAAGTCTCTATCACTCCATTTCCGATGTAAAAAACCTCTCCAACCTGGGTTGCAATAAATAATCTTTCTATTGTATCGCCAGGCAGCACCGCTGTTTTCAAAACTGTGGGTAAATTTATATTACTTACCAGAGGCCATAAATTAACCTTTACCTTTATCAATGCATTTACCTCATTCTGATTGATTTTCTCTTATAAAATATGATTAGAACGATTCTATTAGTACCAAATTGAGGCTTCTTTAAAATTACAATTATTTTTGATTAACCGGTATCCATACTTCGACTTCTGAGCCTTCTGATTTGGTTTTAAAACCTGCCAAACGAAAAGTCTCTTTTTCTTCAGTTTTAAAATGGTTCATATTAAATACCTCCAAGATTTTATTTTAAAGATAAATATACTTTATCATAGCTATTATGACATAAGTCTGTCATAATTAAATATGAGGTGAAATTTTTATGAAAATCCAACGGCTAATCGCAATTATTATGCTCCTTTTAGAAAGAGATGTAGTGCCCACGAGCGAATTGGCTAAAAGACTGGAAGTAAGCAGGAGAACAATATTCAGGGATATCGAGGCGTTGAATATTGCAGGAATGCCTATTATGATAACCAGCGATATTAACTATGTCCAGCAGTGAAACAGAGCAGGAACAAACTTAACTTGGAATTTATCAGCCAGGAGCTTCCTGTATAATTTAAATATAGGGAATTCCAAGAAAGAAGGTTGAGAAAAGAATACCTCAGTGTAAAATAAGATTACTGACTTTGCACGGTTAGTAAAAAATCTTATTGAACAGAGAGGTATC
>JAFAGA010000047.1 GCA_023423045.1 Bacillota bacterium
TTTAAAAATTATGGAGTACGTATCGCCATGCCTGCATCATCGAAGAGGCCTGATATGATATTTTCAAATAATGTCAAGCTGTTTGTTGGTGCGGTTCCGAGACGTATGTATCAGACAGATAATAAGGTGGTTCATTGGCGCCCTCGTGTGCATATCGATTTGCACAAGTCCGTTGCCAACATCTTTCGTTCAATTCAGTGGTATTCCCCTTTTCACTTTTTTATCAATGGGGGCCTGGCAATGTCTGAGCATTGCGGGGAGTTCCGTTTTAAAGAAATCTTAATCGGTAATGATGGGATTGAACTTGATTTCTATGTTTTTAACAATTATTTTAGTGGTTTTGAACTGCCCGATTATTTAAAACGGCTTCATAATTAATGTTTCATAAATTAGTACTTGATTGTGATATACATTTTTATATTGGAAATTAGAATGGTGTGGCCCAAGGGACACACCATTCTAATTTCCGCAATATTTTCAATATCTTCTGATTTATGTTTTTATCTTTTATTAATTTTATGCATTGAACATGATCTTTTCACTATTAAAAGCCTTGGTGATTAAAAATGTGATAAATGCTGCCAGGGCTGCTACTGTAGCAACTGTAGCTCCAAACTGTGCCAGGGTCAACTCACCCATCAGCAGGTTTTGAATACTTACCGCACTGTTGTAAATCGGAATGAAGAAATTGATCAGCTTGCTGTCTCCGCTTCCGGCATAGGTCATTATACTTCCCAGCATGACCACGATGTATGCCGGCATCACATAGGTGTTGGCCTCCTTGGAGGTTCTCGCCAATACTGCGACTAACGCCACCACTGACACATAGAGATATACTACAACAATCATAATTACCAGCAGCATGACAATCTCCCAGGGGGTAAAGCTTAAGCCGACACCCTCCAGCGCTCCGTCAGTAATACCGTTCATCAAAAGGGGCATTGCCGCGACAATGGAAACGGTATATACTGCCGCGGAGATGCTGGACAGAATCGCCAGCGATACCAATTTGCCGAATACAATTTCTCCTCTCTTAATCGGAGATACCAGCATGCTGGATAAGGTTCCACGCTCCTTCTCCCCTGTGATGGCATCTACTCCAAGGCCCATGGCCCCGGCAAAGAGCATGATATTAATGAGGAAGGGCACCATCATACCCAGTATTTTGCCGCTCTGTTTTTTCTCATCCACAATAATGGAGCTTTCCGGATCCTTATCGATATAGAAAACCTGAAGCTGCTCCAGATTCCCAAGTCGCTGTGCCAGCTCCTCCTGCTGATAGGAATTCAGCACAACTCCCACAAAGCTTGACCTGGCTGCGGAGGAATAATCTTCTGCGGTATTATAATAAGTCTTAACCTCGGGGATTGGATCTCCCGGTGCTTGGTAGGAGCTAAGGATATCGCTGAATCCTTCTTCAAATACCACCAGCAGGTCAACGTTGCCGTTTAAAATCTCGTCCCGGATTTCATCCGTATTTTCCGAGGCTCCCAGATATTCTATCTTTGCCTGATATCCGCTTGCAGTAATGCAATCCGCCAGATCCTCCGGCGCGTTCTGAATATATACGGAGGGGATATGCTCTTCAATATCACTCATCATATTGCTGAGCAGGTTTCCCATGATGGAGTACATGCCGATAATCATAACCGCGGGTATAATGAAGAGGCTGAATACCATTTTCTTATCGTGGAAAACTCTTGATAATTCCTTTTTAACTATATTCCTGGTTCCGTTCATCATGATATTATGCCTCCTCACTGTTATGCTGTTTATAAAGTTCAAAGAAGGCGTCCTCTAATTCCTCCGAGCCTGTCCGTGTCAAAATTTCTTCCAGAGTCCCTTCCATTACCTTTACACCGTTGATAATAATCCCGATGCGGTCGCAGAGCTTTTCCGCCTCCGACATGATATGGGTGGAGATGATAACGGTCTTTCCCTCTTCCTTTAACTGTTTCAAATAGTCGGTTACGCTCCTGGCCGTAATAATATCCAGTCCGGTGGTCGGTTCATCAAAAATCACCACCTCCGGATCATGAACCAGGCTCACCGCAATGGATGCCTTCTGCTTCATGCCGGTGGACAATTCATCTATCTTCTTATCTTCAAAATCCTTGATACCGAAATAATGAAACAATTTCTCCCTGCGCTCATGAATCGCCTTCTCATCATACCCATGCAGCCTCCCAAAGAAATTAAACATATACTTCGGGGAGAACTGAGGATCCAGCTTAATCTCGTTGGTTAAAAAGCAGATGCTTTTTCGGACCTTTTCCGATTCCTTCACTGTGTCATAACCGCATACCTTAACCTCACCCTGTGTCGGTTTCAGCAGAGTGGCGATGGTACGAAGCGCTGTTGTCTTGCCCGCACCGTTGGGTCCCAGCAGCCCGTAGATTTCACCGGGTCTTGCTTCCAGAGACAGCTTATCCAGTGCCTTCTTCATGTTTTTCTTGGTCTTAAGCTCCAGCATCTGCTTTTTGTTCAGCTTATAGATCTTCGTCAAATCCTTTACAACAATCATTTGCTCCCTCGCCTTTCTTGTGAATAATATCGTTCCATATACAATAGTAATTATAATCGAATCAGATTAATAAAAAAACAGGATTTTATTAAAATCACATTAAGAAATTTAACGTGCTTCAATAAAATCCTACCCATATCCTGTTTTCTATTTACTGTACCAGCTTTTCATCCAATATAATGGTAAAAGGGCCGTCATTCACCAGGGAAACCTTCATATCTCCTCCGAATTCACCTGCTTCCACCTTACCCAGGCGTCTTTTGACACTTTCCAGAACATATTCATACAGTTCCTTTGCTTTGGCGGCTCCGGCTGCATTGATAAAGTCCGGCCGATTTCCTTTTCTGCACTCCGCATACAATGTAAATTGGGATACCACCAGCACCTCTCCCTGAACATCCTGCAGGGACAGATTTGTTTTCCCATTCTCATCCGCAAAGATTCTAAGCTTCAAAATCTTGTCGATGTACTTGTCCGCAATCTCTCTGGAGTCCTCTTCACCTACCCCCAGTAAGATTAAAAAACCTTTACCGATAGAACCAATACACTGTCCCTCCACAGCCACACTGGCTTCTAATACCCTTTGAATTACAACTCTCATATTTTATCCTTTCATAATGCAAGTGCATTTTACTGAATTCTTTCTTTAGACTCCCTCCTCTTTCATTATAGGCAATATTTTTTCACATGTCCATGGGATTATTTCCAGAGAAAGGCCGGCCGCTTCACAGCTCGTCCGGAGAAAGCGGTTTTCCGATAAAATATCCCTGCGCCAAATCACACCCCGCCTCCCTCAGATATTCATACTGCTCCTGCTTCTCAACTCCCTCTGCTGTAACCTTCATATTCAGCTTATGTCCCAGATAAACTATGGTATCTATAATTGTCCTGTTTACTTTTGACGAGATGTTTATAATAAAGTTTTTATCAATTTTAATATGATCAAACAGATTATACTGAATACAATGAAACGAGTTATACCCTGTTCCGAAATCATCAATTGCCAAAGTTATCCCCAACATCGATAACGATCTGAGATTGTCATCCACAACTTGATCATATCCTATGAAGATACTCTCCGTCATCTCCAGCTCCAGATACTCCGGATAGAGCTGATACCTTCTTAAAATCCTGGATACTTTCTCCGAAAACCCCTGCTGATGCAATTGTATTGCAGACACATTCACCGATACAGTAATTTTTTTATCTCTTTGATGCCATATCTTCAATTGTCTGCAGGCCTCCTCCAATATCCATTCACCCAACGGGATAATCAACCTTGTTTTCTCTGCTGCGGGAATAAAGTCCGCCGGAAGAATCAAGCCATATTCCGGATGCCTCCAGCGAACCAACGCTTCTGCCGCCACCACACGGTCTGTTTTCAGATCGAGCAAAGGCTGGTAGCACAGATGGAACTCATGATTAAGCAGAGAACTGTGAATTCTTCTTTTCATATCATAGGTAATTCTCCGGTTGCTCATCATCTGGTCATTGAAGTAGAGAAAACAGCTTTTGCCGCTCTCCTTTGCATAATACATTGCAATATCAGATTTATTGATCAGGGTTTTGACTTTACAGCCGTCCAAAGGGTAGACTGAGATTCCGATACTGATGGAAGAATCGATCCTATCCCCTTGAATATCCACCGGCTCCTTCATCAGCTCCAACAGCTCGTTAGCCAGCCTGTCAATGTCCTCTCTGTCGGAAACCTTTGATAAGAAGACCGCGAATTCATCACCGCCGATACGGCACAGTACCGCCCTGTTCCTGGTGCAGGCCTTAAGCTTTCCTGCCATTCTTTTCAGGAAGAGATCCCCCTTCTCATGCCCGTAGATGTCATTTATCGTTTTGAAGTCATCCACATCAAAGAAAAAAACAGCAAGCAGCTCCTTCCTTTGCCTTGCTTCCCCGATCGCTTCTTTTAACTTATCCATAAATGTTGTTCTCAGATACACACCGGTCAGCCTGTCAAAATAGGCCAGCCTCTCCAGCTTTCGCTCCGCCAGCTTTCGTTCCGAGATATCCGTATGAGAGCCTGCCATACGTATTGCTCTGCCCTGTTCGTCCCACAGTATTTTCCCTCTGCTGGAAATCTATTTATATTTCCTGTTTTTAAATTTCATCCGGTATTCGCATTGATATAACTCCTGCTTGTTATCCAGGCATGCATGAAAGTTATTCATAACCCGGTCAGCATCCTCATGGTGAATCAGGCTCCTCCATTTGTCCTTATATGAAGCAATCTCCGGCTTCTCAAAGCCCAGAAGATTGCTCCATTCTCTTGACATTTGAACCATATCATGGATTAAATCCCAGTCCCACAGCCCTCCGCTCGCTCCTTCCGCAACCAGCTTATACCTCTCTGTTTCATTCGGGCTGCCCTCTGCGATGAAAGCCTGTCCTTCCTTTCGTCCGTCCATCCGATCATACCCCCGTAACAAAATCCTATGCAATTCAGGTCCATTACCTCCGGCGGCAGCCATGGACCGCCGCCAGAGGTAAATATGTCCCGGATTGACAATTCATCCGTCAATCCCGCATTTCTTGAAAGTATTTTTATCTGTATGTCTATTCTATTGCTTTTAATTTGCTTGTAGAAGTTTGTTCACATCAAGAACAAAAATCAAATTGTCCCCTGTCTTAAGAATATAGGACAAAAAATTTGCGATTGCCTGAAGCTCTTGCTTTCCGCTCTTGGAATTAGCAGCAATCGCTTAGCGAAGGTTATTAATGTTGATAGCTCATTAGTCAACCGTTGGATTAACGGAAAGAGAATTCCCTCCTATCATACCGATTATATTGACAAAATCGCTGAATTCATGGCAAAAAACATATATAACACCTATCAAAGACAGCGTATTAACAGTATCATTGCTGATATATGCGGTATCAATCATGATGTATTGGATATCAGGGATCAGATTAAGTTTATGCTGTCTGAGGCACAGGGCTATTCCATTGAATGTCAGCAAAAAGAACAAGATGAGTATATAAATAAGCCGACAGTAAGGGGGGGCGTAGGTAAAAAGGCCTCAGCAGTTCATGGGGATCCCTCTTCATTTAGAAAGAGCCTCCTCACTCTGTCCGCCAATGACAGAATTCTGGTGGGTACAAAAAGTATGGCACAGGCAACCCTGTCCATTCTGGAAACAGCCGCTGCCAATGAGCCCGGCCCGGATAATTCCATCTATATTGCCTATGATAATTACTATAATCTGGACAATTATGGCGAAAGTACGGTAAAAATCTGGATCAATACCCTGCTCCGGGCTCTGGATAACGGATGGAAGCTCATGATGCTGATCCGCTTTGCTCCTGATACCGACCGCACAATGAAATTTATAAATTTTATTAAGCCGCTGGTCAGGAACAGTCAAATCAATCTGTATTATATTAAAAAATACGACAGCTATGTGATGGGTGAGGAATTGCTGATTGTACCGGGAATAGGCGCGCTGATATGCTTTTGCGGCAACCCCCATGCTTCTGAGAATCATGCCTTCTACCTGACCACTCCGGCGGCAATAAGCATATATTTATCCCATCTCAAATTGCTCATGGAAAGGACCTCTCGTTCACTAATAAAACGGCATGAGGGGAATCTCAGCTACAGCCATGTTCTCATGAAAACGGAGGAAGCGGCCGGCAACCGTTTTCTTTACCGGTATTGCTTTGGTATGCTGACCATTCCTGAGGATTTATATCTTAAGCTGCTGAGAAAAAGAAATTTATCCGAGCAGGAAACTCAGAAATCCACCGAGCTGTATTATACCAGGCGCAAAGCCTTTTTATTTCATATACAGCGGTATCAATACCGGGACATCTATGTATCCAGCTGTATTAAGGATCTAATCAAGGACCGTCAGATATATTTTTACAGCTATGACGGGGTAGAGCTTATGAATGTGGAGGCAGCGGATATTATTAATCATCTGAGCCATATTATTCTGCTGCTGGAGACCTACGATAATTATAATATTGCCTTCCACAAATACGATCCGGACAGCAGTATCTGCAGCAAGAATATCTACTGCCTGATTAAGGAACGGCAATCCGTATTATTCGAAATAATCAGTACCAAAAGCGATTCACCGGATATACGGATTACCACCGATGAACCCATGCTGGTCAGCGGTTTCTATGAATATCTGAATAATATATGGGATCACATTCCTCCGGTCAATAAGAATAAGCATGATGTTATCAGCTGGATCAGCAATGAAATAAAGGCACTGCAGAATGACATCTGATGCCGGTGCCATTGTTTCATAGAAATACACTTTCCAGGAAAAAGAAAAGCGAAGCAGTATCCCGCCTCGCTCATATAACAAATTAAATTCTGAAAACGACTGCCGCCCCGCTGAATAAATCTCTCCAAAAAGACGATTTCAGCATGGTCTGCGAACTTATAATATCAAGTATGAATTTTTATTACGCTCCAGGCCTCCAGGAGTTTCTCATAGGTGCACGCGGCATTGGCAGGGCTGGTGGACGGTAATTTTAATATATCTCTTCCTGTTTGCGGGAAAATGTATTTCATATAAAGCCGGTAGGAGGTGCTGCCGTTAGCGATAATCTGTCTGATCTGAGCTTCGGCTAAAAGCCCTGACAGGTCATTGACAACCACATTCCGAATGCTGCTGTCCGAGGATCCCGCAATTTCACAGCTTTGTATCACATCCCATACCGCAATATGATTGCGCAGCAGCAGGGCGCGCTTCTCCGGAATGGTTACCGGCAATGCCTCCTCAAACACGCCGCTAATCACCTTCCAAAATCGATTCTGAGGATGATGATAGAAAAACATTGCCTCTCTGGACTTAACGGAAGGGAAGGATCCCAGCACCAATACCTTAGAGTCCTGATTATAGAGCGGCAAAATCGGATGCTTTACTCGTTCCATCCACGGCTCACCTCTTTTCATTATTCTTTCAGCACAGATCCATCATATCCGTCTCTTGGATTGTTGTCCTGCATCAGCATTTTCTGACGACATATCTCCATTATAATTAGATTACCGGTTTCTGTCCATAATTTTTGCCTCTCCCCCAGTCCATTTTGTTCTTTCTTATTCATACTGTACTCCATTGTATCCGGGATATCTTTGTATGAAAACGAATGTTTGCGTTGGGATTCCGTATGTTTTTCCTTTTTAAATCATAAGATTTTCTTAAGAAAAAAGTAAATATCAGTATATTGTTTCCTTGAACATTCTATGCTATAATGTCCACGATGAGCAGATTAGTCCAGGAGGGGTGGGATATTTGCTGTATTTACTCAGGAACAAAGAGAAAGGGCCGAATTTATGTTACCATGATACCAGCAGCCCGTTATTTAATATAGAAAGGTTTGATTTGACATGAGGTTTTTACAGGCACTTAAGAATTTTATTATAAAGTATAAGCACGGATGGATTTTATCCTACTTCTTTATCTATATGGCATGGTTTACCTATCTGGAGCGAACCGTAACTACAAAGTTTAACCCTATTTACTCCCGATTTGATAAGCTCGTTCCATTTAATGAGATATTCATCATTCCCTATTTTCTGTGGTTTGCCTATATTGCTGTAACCGTGGCCTACTTTCTGCTTACTTCAAAGCAGGATTTTTATAAGATTTGTGCCTTCCTCTTCTCCGGAATGACAATCTGCCTGATTATCTACACCATATGGCCTAACGGACACTATTTGAGGGTGAATTTGGATTCCTTGGGAAGGAGCAATATCTTTATTGATATGCTGGCAGCCATTTATTCCATTGATACTGCTACCAATGTATTCCCCAGCATCCATGTACTTAACTCCATCGGTGCCATGATTGCCATCAATAAAAGCGAAAAGCTTCACAACATTAAATGGCTGCAGTGGTCCGCTTTTGTATTAACCGTATCCATATGCCTGTCCACCGTATTCCTGAAGCAGCATTCCGTGGACGACATCTTCGGAGCCATCGTACTCAGTGCGATACTCTATGCGGCGGTATATGCGCCAAACCGGGTGAAAGATGCGGTCAAAGCAAAAAGAGAGCTGTCCAAGTATCCGAATTGATGAAGGATATGGCATTAAATAATTTGCAGTGATGTGTATAAAAAATGAAACGAGCCCTTCGAGAGCTCGTTTTATTTTTTACTTGATAGAGGGACAGCTAAAAAGCAACCTAATGTGCTTTCTAATCACGAATCCGGTCCCCAAAACTTTTATCCATATACAAATGAATCCTATAAAGGAAACAATTATTCCTAACTGTCTCTTTACAGGATTCATCTAATCTCAATCGCATACTCTTCCAACTATCTTTGTTTTAAGAAATCTTTAATTAAATCCATAGATCCTTCGCAGAATATCATACCCCAGCTCAACCATCTTCCGTCCGAATTTGCCGGGCAGATTCATCGACTGGCCAAGAATCTGTGAATGGATTCTGCGATAGAGCCTTTTATCGTGGTTCTTCAAATAATCCCACAGCTCCTGCTTCTTGCTCAGGCTTTCCTCCGTGCCCTCTTTAATCAGGAATACACTGCTGACCGCCATCATCATGGACAGATATTTCACCATATACCGCTGAAGCTTCTTGCTTTTAATCTGGAATATGTCGTGAGACTCTATCATAATTTTTGTAATGCGCAGCTGCTGGTCAATTCTCTTTATCATGATCTGCTCATTTACGGACTGGTCCTCTCTTCCGATGAAGTAACGGTACAGATTAACATCCATATAATACAGAGTTTTGACATAGGGCAGCGGATAATACACAAAGATGTTATCCACATAGAAGGTATGTTTTGGCAGGCGAATTCCACAGCTTTTCAGCAGTTTGGTACGATAGATTGTGGAATGCATCAATATATTCTGGCTCTGACGAAAATGCATAATCTCATTCCAGGTAAAGATGCGATCCTCCGGCAATGCCCTGTGATAATTAATTACCTTCTTTTTCTTTGCATCCACCTTCTCATACACGTAGTTAGCCAGAAACAGATCCGGACTGCTGCCATCGGCAACAAGGCCCTTCAGCACCTCCATCACCTGGGCCAGCGCCTTCTCATTCACCCAATCATCACTGTCAACCACCTTGAAGTATAATCCGGTAGCATTGGCAAGTCCCGTATTCACCGCCTCGCCGTGCCCTCCGTTCTCCTGATAGATTACTCTGACGATACCGGGATACTTTTCCTGGTACTCTTCCGCAATCTTTTGTGTATCATCTGTGGAGCCATCGTTTACAACGATAATCTCCATCTCGTCTCCGCCGGTTAACAACGTATCAATGGCATGATTCATATATGCCGCCGAATTATAGCAGGGTATCGCTGCTGTTAATAGCTTCATGTTTTTACCCGGTCCGGAAGTATGTTTCTTCCGGACCTTCTCTCCTTCCTTAGATCAAATTCTCAGGATTTAAGCACTCTAATTCTTTTACTACGAAACGTCCGTCCTTGCGGATTAATACATCATCAAAATAAATCTCTCCGCCGCCGAATTCCGGTGTCTGGATGCATACCAGATCCCAGTGGATTGCGGAATGATTTCCGTTGGGCGCCTCATCCTCATAGCAGTTGCCGGGTGTGAAGTGGAAGGAGCCCATAATCTTCTCATCAAACAGAGTATCCTTCATCGGCTTAAGAACATAGGGATTTACACCGATTGCAAATTCACCGATATAGCGAGCGCCCTCATCCGTATTAAGCACACCGTTAATTCTCTCCGTATCATTGGCAGTAGCCTTAACAATCTTACCGTTTTCAAAGGTAAAGCATATGTTCTCGTAAGTAAAGCCCTGGAATACGGCAGGGGTGTTATAGCTCAGCGTTCCATTCACAGATTCACGCACCGGAGCAGTATATACTTCGCCGTCGGGAATATTGCGCTCTCCGTCGCAGGGTACTGCAGGAATATCCTTGATAGAGAAGCTTAAGTCTGTTCCCGGCCCTACGATTCTCACACGGTCCGTACGGTTCATGTAGTCAACAAGGGGCTTCATTGCCTCACCCATCTTTGCATAGTCCAGATTACATACATTAAAGTAGAAATCCTCAAAGGCTTCCACGCTGGTGTTGGACAGCTGCGCCATGGACGGGTTGGGATAACGCAGAACCACCCATCTCGTCTTAGGAACACGGATGTTGTGATGAACCGGTGTCGAATAATAAGTCTCATAAATCTTCATCTTATCCGCAGGCACATCCGCAAGCTCGGATACATTCTCCGTGCCGCGAACCGCAACATAGCAGTCCATCTGCTCCATCTCCGCACCGTCAATCTTTGCCATTAAGGACATCTGCTCCTCGGTACAGTGAAGAAGCTGTTCTCTCTGCAGTTTAGGATCGGTATAATGAACAAAGGGAACGCCCCCAGCCTTATAGACTTCCTTCACAAGCTGCCTGGCCAGGTCCTGTGTTGATGCACCAATATAGTGAACATATACCTTGTCGCCCTGCTTCACCTTCATAGAATAGTTAACCAAATTACGTGCTAATACTTTAATTCTCTCATCCATAGTTTTGTCTCCTTGTAATTTATTTTATAATTGTACCTGAAATGCCCCTTGTATGCATTGCACACTTCCGGCATCCCAATCACAGTTATTGCTCCAGATAGGATAAAAATACATTACCCGCATCTTCAAATACTTTTGCGCTGTCTCCGATACCGAGCTTGGCCGTCTTGCCCTTTACGGGATCGATTACCATGATATTGAACGCATCATAGCCATAAATAACCACTGCATTGGTAATATCCGTCATAGCGATTACCGGCCTGCCTTTTGATACGTAGTATAATGCATCCTCCAGCGTAACTCCGGTTAGCCTCACCGGTGTATATCTGGAATACTCCTTAAGTACATCATAGGCGGAGCTATCCTTAACAGACAGCTGCTCCAGGCCCACCCCTGCCTTCTGATAATCTAACAAAATCCTGATACAGGCCTCCACGGAATCTCCCTGGGAAGATGGTATGGGCATCGTTTCCATCTCGGGGATGGTATTCTTTGTCGATTTCACACCTCTTTCCCAAATCAGCTCCTGTCTGCTGTCAAGCACTACGCCGATCCGGTCTCTCGCTACGGCAACAGCATCTGCCGCATTTTCATATGCGCCTTCTATTCCTCCGCTGATATAGGGATAAAAATACAGCTGCTCCTGAGAGGCGACCGGAAGCCTGACCGTAGGGTCCTCGCTGATAATGGTGCTGACGGTACTCTCTGTGCCGGGAAGCCCATCCATAGCAAATCCCCCCGGCAGAGACAGGTAGTACTCCGTCAGTGTCTGCTCCGTCACTCTTGCGGAAATGCCGGTAGGCTTTTCCTCCGCCTTCACCTGATTCATAATATAATCCGCCGGAGCCAGAGTATAGGCGGTGCGCCCTTTCTCCGTAATTTTTTGAACTCTGCGAAGCTCAATAATATTATCCTTTACCTCCAGGCCGGAGATGTAGTAATCCGCTTTACTATAGCTTTTTAAAACCTTTTTGTCAACTGATGCAATTTCCACCGAGCTGAGCGGTGCCATGACGCTTCCGTCCATCATAGAGGACACATCCGCCTCCGCCACATCTCCATAGATCAGATTATTATCAATTACATCCATAAGCCTTATGGTATGGCCGGGCTTAGCCTCAATCGACTCCATTTCCCCTGTTTCAAGATTCATAATCCGGATACTTTTATTCAGCTTGGGATCAGCACTTTCCTGCCAGGCAGCATAGTTTGGACCCTTCAACAGAACCACTTGCTTCGGCGAAACTGCATGTGCCGTCTCATTCAGTTCTTTTGTTATCAAATTATAAGAAAAAATATTATTATATACATGGAAATAGAAAATCTCCATGGAATTAACATAGGTAAGCTCTCCCAGATTCTCCTTCAGGGTCTGGTACGGCTCTTCTACCGGAATATAGACCAGCTCTTCTATCCGATTTTCCGCACGGATAAAGCGGTACAGTATGATTGCAACCCGCCCTTCGTATTGGCCCCGATTCATATATCCATAGACAATAAAGTCCAGATTGCCCTCCGCATTCATATTCAGAATGCGTATGTCATGCTGGTCATATAATTCCCTCAGATCGCTGGTGTTATCCTGCCGGAAGGAAAATACTTTTGTAAGCTTGTTATTCTCCAGATCATAGAACCATAGCTCATTGTTTCTGACAAAGGCAAGCTTCTTCCTGTCACCGGATGTGACCGCCGGAACCTCCGGCTCGGAGGTAATGCCTATCTTTAGCTGATTCTGGGATACGCTGGCCAGCTCCGCATCAAACATAGCCTCCATGCGTCTGTCATAATTCAGCAGATACATCCGGTCGGCGGAATAACGTATCCGGTAGAACTCCAGAACATGGTATCTCTCCATGGCTCCCGCAACCTCTGCTTCAATATAATATTCCAGTTCAACAGAAGCTGTATCCGGATAGATTTCCTTGACTGCCGGAATGATCTCCGTCTGGACCACAGGCTTTAAGCTTCCCCAGCTCACCAGCTCAAAGCTGGAATTGATATTAACATGGGAAAGAGAGGTATTATCCGCGGAATTCAGGGGCTCCAGATATTTTATAATCTCCTCGGCCTTGGACTTATCCATAATTGCTTTATGAAAGTCCATAATAAAATCCAGCTTTTCCTTCAAAAATGCATTTTGATAAATCTTAATCCGCTGGTAATAGTACATTTTTTCACTTTGACTGCTAATCAGCGTAATCTTTACCGCATACTCCCGGTCCATTGCCAGTTCTGTTTTCAGTTTAATCTTAGCGCTCTTCTCGCCGCCATTTTCATCAAACACGCTGATGGAATCCGTCTCAATCAAGGCATTTCCGACAAATTCCCGAACCTCGTAATTCAGTTTTTTAATATCATAGTCTTCCTCATTAATTATCACCTCAAAGATTCTGCTTGTGTCCAGAGGGATGACCGTCTCTCTCAGTTTATTGGCTGCAAGGTTCGTGCTGTAACCATGCAGGAGATTGATTCTGCTCTCTCCAGATTTCATTGTAACCAAAGGAAAGGTCGCAGCTTCCATCTCGGTGGTGTTATCTGTTTCAAATACGACAACCTTAATGTCACCACTGAAATAATAAAGCGCCCCAACAAAAACCGCAATTAAAATTATCACTCGGTAAATATATTTCAATTCGTGAACCTCCTACGATTCTCTATCCAGGCATATTATATAACACGACTAAGGCACCAAAGGCTGCTCCTTCTCTGCCTTCTCAAATAACCGGAGCAAGCAGGGATCCGCCTTCAGAAATTCCATGCACTCCTTCAACTCCCTCGGATACTCTCCCTTTTCCTTTCCTGCTTTGGTCCTTTTTACCGCACGGATTAATATATTCTTCGGAGTGTGTTCCATATCGATAAATTCCAGCAGCTGTACCTTGTATCCCTTCGTTTCCAGCAGCTCGGCCCTTAATGCATCCGTAATCAGAGCCGACAAACGTTCCTTCACAATGCCGTACTTAAGTACCGGCCTCAGGGTATCATTCTGAATCTGCCGATTTAGTTCATGCTGACAGCAGGGCACGGAAAGTATCACCTGGGCTCCCCAGCCCACCGCCTTATACAAAGCATGGTCTGTCGCAGTATCACAGGCATGGAGGGTCACTACCATATCCACCTCACTGCATCCCTGATAGGAGGCAATATCGCCTTGCAGAAAACGGAGCCTGTCGTAACCGTACTTTTGGCTTAATTCATTGCATCTGCGGATAACCTCCGTCTTCAAATCCAGGCCGATTACATTGATCCGGTACCCCTTCAGAACCTTTAGATAATAATACATGGCGAAGGTAAGATAGGATTTACCGCATCCAAAATCCAGTATCGTCAATTCCTTCTCCTGATCTAAAAACGGAAGAACATCCTCAATGTATTCAAGAAAACGGTTAATCTGACGGAATTTATCCGATTTGGATTTAATAATCATTCCATCCCCGGTCATAACTCCAAGATCAATTAAAAACGGGAGCGGCACTCCCTCCTCAAGGATATAATTCTTCTTTTTATTATGCAGAAGCTCCCGCTCTTCAAAGAGCTGCTTCACAACTTCGGACGATTCCTCCGTCGGAGTCTTGGCAAGTTTATTTATGACAGTAACCTTCCCCTTCTTACTGATTAAAACCGTCGCTTTCCCGCTCTTGGTCGTAATCTCTGCCTGACGGAACAGCCCCTCAAACCATTCCGGAAGCTTGTCTATCAACTCTTCCTTACAGTAATTGCGGTGAAAAATCTGCTGCCCGATATATTCCGAGGCCTGGTACAGCAATTCCTTCTTGATCAAAACCGGACGTATCTTAACCTTGGCCATCCTGTCCTTATCCGCGGAATTACTTATTATCGCCTGAAGAAAATCTATATTTAATGTTTCATCAAAAATTTTTATAATCGCTTTATCCATGTTTTCATCCATTCCGCTCATATTCGCCCTCCTTCTTGGAAAGCACCCATCCCTATCTATTTTAATGTCTTTTCCAAAATAGTACAACCAGTTTATTATAAATTTTATCTTAAGATTGCTTCCTTATAAATTACACAATCCCCTCCAGGCTGCATATATTAGTAATAAAAAAGCTCAGGAGTACTTATATGTCTTACGCAAATGGCAGAAGCAGCGGCACCGATCATAGATACCGTGTGCCCAATTATAGTGTTTCAAACCAGACCCTCTCCGGCCCAGGAAGCGCATCACCTCCTTCAAGCAAAGGGACAGAGAGATCCAGTCAAGTGAATCAAAAAACTTCCGCACCCACAGCTCAAGCAAACTCAGGTGCTTCACCAATGCCGGGAAGAGGTACAACTCCTCCTGCCGCAAATCGGCAGACTGCACCAAGAACTTCACCCGGAACCGGAACCAGAATTAATCCAAGTACCGGCACAGTTCCTGCTCCCGGATCCAACATGGGAACTCCTCCAAATCAAGGTACCGCCGCCCCCGGCAGCAGAACTCCCGGCGCTGGCCTCCCTCCCAGAAGCACACCGAATACCGGCAATAATAATGGCATGACTCCAGGTATGGGCACAGTTCCCGGAACTCCCCCCAACACCGGCAACAATGGTATGGCTCCAGGCAGCGGCACGGTTCCCAGAACCACACCCAACACCGGCAATAATGGTATGGCTCCAGGCAGTGGCACAATTCCCAGAACCACACCCAACACTGGCAATAATGGTATGGCTCCAGGCAGTGGCACA
The DNA here is from genome assembly GCA_023423045.1 of Bacillota bacterium. Taxonomy (GTDB): domain Bacteria; phylum Bacillota; class Clostridia; order Lachnospirales; family Lachnospiraceae; genus Mobilitalea. The sequence goes on from JAFAGA010000047.1 coordinate 15,715, forward strand.
GTTCCCAGAACTTCCCCCAACGCTGGTAACGGGACCATCATAACTCCTGGAATGGGCACGACTCCAGGGACCGCACCAAATGCAGGTAATAGACCTATTATTGCTCCCGGAATGGGCACAACTCCTGGAACTATTCCAAATGCAGGTAATGGTATGGTTCCTGGTGCAGGTGCCGTTCCTAGAACAACCACCCCCAATGCTGGTAACGGAAGCGGTATTGCCCCAGGAACAGGCACAACTCCTGGGACGGGCACGGCTCCCAGAACCACACCAAATACAGGCACAGGTATGACTCCGGGTATGGGGACCACGCCCAGAACTGCTCCCAATACAGGTACCGGTATGACCCCGGGCATGGGTGCTACTCCTGGAACCACTCCCAATGCAGGTACCGGCATGGCCCCGGGTATGGGTGCTCCCTCCAGAACCACTCCCAATACAGGTACTGGTATGACACCGGGCATGGGCGCTACCCCTGGAACCACTCCCAATACAGGTACTGGTATGACTCCGGGCATGGGCGCTACCCCTAGAACCACTCCCAATGCAAGTGTAGAAGTAACTTCGGGTATGGTTGTAACTCCCAGAATTACCCCGAATACAGGAAGCGGATCCGGTATGTCTCCGGGCATGGGCGCTACCCCTAGAACCACCCCTCCTATCGGCTCAGGAGTCACTCCAGGTACAGGTGCTGCCCCCAGAACCACCCCTCCTATCGGCTCAGGAGTCACCCCGGGCACAGGCTCTGCTCCCATGGCCAATCCCTATAATCAAAATGGAATGTATCCTTGGAATGGGACTACTCCGCCCTATATCTACAACCCCACACCGGAGGCTCCCCCCGTTCCGCAGTATAATAACTCTCAGCCTTATGCGCCTTATCCCCAGATGGCACCCGGCATGAACGCTCCAGGTATGAATGCACCCATCAATACAGAACCCGGTGCACAGTATATGATCCCGCCTACACCATGGAACACCTCGCCGGCGCTTCCGAACAACATGCCTAATATGTATGCTCCATACCAGGGTATTCCCAACATGCAAGTTCCGGATGCCTCCTCTAATGCACCCATGGGTGTTCCGATGTTCCCGCTCTATGGCTATGACAACAGCGCCGATCTGGACCGGGATGCAGAATATATGAAACGGCTCTATCCCAGAACTGCCAGGACAATCCAGAGAGAGATTGAAAATGAATGTGACAAGATGGAATACGACGGGAGCATGATGTTTGATGAGTATCCTGATAAAGAGTATTTCGAAAGACTGGTAGACCGTATTTATGAAAGAATTAACAAAACTCAGGAAGAGCCTCAAGTTGAAACAAATAGCCTTTATTTGTATCCTCCAAGAAGGAGCGAAAACCATCTGCGTGACATTGTAACCCTTCTTCTGCTGTCTGAAATGTTTAACCGAAGGAGACGTTATCGCAGCAGAAAACGCTGGTTCTAAAGATGGACATCGAAATACCTTTATTCATACATTTTTCAAAATTATGAGCTTCTCTTAACACATAATTCAAAGACACATTGCTGCTTGTATTCCCATAAATAGGGGGTTGTCCCTGCCGCTTTATGGAGCAGCAATGTATCTTTCCTCTTGTGTAAGAGAAGCTCTGATTATTCACCGGCTTCTACCAGCTTTCGTTTAAAATAGGCGTGGCCAGAGTAATCCGGGTTTTGTCTGTGACCTCATTGTATGATATTGCTATCTGAACATTAATTTTTGTATCCAGGGTCGTAACATACTCTTTGAGCATCCCCGTATATGCATAAACGGTGTACATATCCCCTTCATCGTATTCCAGAGCGATTTCACCCTGCAATTCATCGACCAGCAGTTTCGCCACCTCATGCTTCTGCTGGGAGTTCAGGTTTCCTTCCCGGTTACCTTCATATTTCAGGGTAACCTGCATATCCTTTACTTCCAGTTTTTCAAAGGTCTGCTCAAGAATCTTCTTATACTTGTCCATTCCGGTTATTCCATCCTGAATTGACAGACGTACGATGATATAGTGCTTCGTCTGAACCGCGTCCTCTTCCTCTTGTTCCACACTGATTACCTTAATCTCCGAGGCCGCCTTCTTCGCTCGTTTATAGAAATAATACTCGCTTCTTCCGCCATCCTCCCATACAGATATCTCTTTATCTATTGTTAATCCTATCTTTGCCGCCAGATCACAGATCAAAGCCTTCTTATCCTCGGCATCCAGTACTCCTGATCTGTACTCTGCTGCAACTTCAATGCTGCTTTGCATTTCATCCGTATTGGTCTTTACGAAGGCTTCGGTTATCTGTACTTCTTTTTGGAATATGTGGTTAACAAGCATCTGAGTCGCTACTGCGACCCATAATACCATTGCCATATATAACGCAGCTTTTGTACGCTTTAATGAAATTGTCTTCTTGAACTCCTCAAATATTCTATTCCAGTTTATATCCATCAAATAAATCAACCTCCGGTTTTAAACAGTCCTGCTATTTCAACTGATAGTTTTCCCTTTTTTCGGCGGCTTATGCTAATTTTGAGGATATTCTGGAAAAAGAATATGGTAACTCATTCCTCTTTTTGAAATCATACATATGTTTTAAAATTTTTATCAAAGATTATTATTCTCTATTTCGATATTCCAGAGGTGTAATTCCTAATGTCTTTTTAAATACCCTGTAAAAATACTGAGTATCTTCATAACCTACTATCTGCGCAATCTCATTAATTGTACTATGTGTGTTTCTTAGCAAGTCACAAGCTTTTTGAATACGCGTATCTTTAAGATAATTTGTCAAAGTAACTCCTGTCTCCTGTTTAAAAATTGTCGAAAAATAATTAGGATTAACCGAAAAATGATTTGCCAGTTCTTTTACAGTAATCTCATTCGCATAATTTCTCTTGATATATTCTTTTGCTTTCCCAATAATCTCACGGCAATTGGCGTTTGCATTCTTATCTTCCTTAAGAACCCGTGTCACGGTATTATACAGATAATCAACTATCTGTTGGGGATTATCTGAATGATCGATTACTTCATCAGAAAGCAAGCGCTGAATATCAATACAATTATCATAATCATTCATTATGCTGCAACTTTTCAGTATAATACGGATAATTTCATAATAAATGCTCTTAACGTACTCAGCCTTACGATTGCGAAGGTTATCGTTCGAAAAGATATCCTGTAATATAGCTCTTATATTCTTATAGTTACCTACAGTAATGTATCTCTCCAATATACGCAATTGATGCTCAGCTAATTCAAACTTCGCATTATAATCAATCCTATCATAGATGAATATTCTGCTATTATTTACAAGCCTCATATTAAATGCCGACATAGCCTGTTTGTAGATTTCCTGTGATATCTTATTACATATGCCACTGATAGCAATTGTAACAGAAATAGTTACATATTTAATAATCTTTGAATACAGGTCATATGCAAAAGTTTTGCACAAACGTTGAAGCTCTTCTCCATCCGGATGTGCAATGATAATCATAACCTGTGTTACATCTTTGAGATTATCCACAACTGCAAAATTATTATTTGGGCGGATTTCTTCCGCAATATTTTTAATTGCATATTTGATTAGTCCAATATCTTCATATTTAAATGTTGAGTCGGAATAGCTGGAGCTGTCAACATGAATAAGCAACAGCATGTAATTATATATTTCATCCTCCCCTATAGGGATAAACCGCACTGGTTCGTCTATACCAATGGTCTCAATCCTGCTGTGAATGGCCTTATTGATAGCACGTTCCAGAACTAAAGTTTCATTGCTCTCCTCTAAACGCTTCTTTCTCGTCTCCATTTGATCAATTTCTTTTTGCTTTTCTATATTCACAATAACATGATTCACTGCCTCTGCAAGCTCCTCTTCTGGTACCGGCTTCAGCAAATAACTGCTTACCCCCATATTCAATGCCTGCTCCGCATATTGAAATTCTGCATAGCCACTTATAATAATAAATTGCACTTCAGTATATACTTTTTTAATCTCCCGAATCAAATCAATTCCACTCATCTCAGGAAGGCGAATATCCGTAATCACAATATCCGGCTTATTCTCTTTTACGATTACAAGTGCGGTCTCTGCATCCTCCGATTCACAAATACATTCAAATCGAAATCCATGGTTTATAAGCTTTGATACAATTCCTTTCCTTATCCATTGCTCATCGTCAACAACCAATACTTTGTACATTTTTTCCCTCCATCCGACTATTCAGTGGCAATATAATGCGAACTTGGGTACCTGCTGATGGTTTACTACGAATCTGTAGGCCATATTGTTCTCCAAACATTAACTTAATACGGGTATTGACATTTTTGACTCCTATACTTCTAGGCTCATCCTCATGAAAAACCGTCTTTATCTGACTTATGTATACGTTTAAGTCATCTACTTGCTTTTCACTCATGCCTATCCCATCGTCATAAATATCAATGATAAGATTGGCTTCGTCGGAAGTAGCAGATATTTCGATACAACCCTGGCGTTTATTTCCTTCAAAGCCGTGAATAATTGAGTTCTCAACAATTGGCTGCAGGATAAAACGCGGAATTTTGTATTTTTTCAAGTCATCGGGTATTTCAATGATAGGGGTTATCGCATCACCAAACCGGACATTCTGTATATAAAAATAATTCATTACGTGCTGTATCTCTTCATTCAATGTAACCAGCTCTGTGCCGCTTTTGTTAATACTATAGCGGAACATCATTCCTAGTTTTTCGCTGACCTTACTGATATCAGGGCATCCTTTGACGGAAGCCATACCACTGATGGATTCCAGCGTATTATATAGAAAATGAGGATTAATCTGAAGCTGTAAGGCTTTTAATTCCGCTTCCTGCATGGCGATCCATTGAATATAGTTCTTGTTAATCTGCTCATCCAAGCTTATTATCATATGGTTAAATGCGGCATCAATTGTTCCAATCTCATCATTTCCAAGGATTACATCCTTGACGCTCAAATCCCCTTTTTCTATATTTTTTATCTTCCCTATCAGTTGGTTGGTTCTCCTGGAATAAGCCGTTGTGAATAGGAATGTCAGTAATATCATAAAGGCCAGCATGATCAGCAATATCATGAAAATAAACACATAAGTATCATTAATCTTTTGATCCAGCTTGCTATTCTGAAATATGAGACATACCTTCCAATTACAGCTGTTAATTTTATCGACAACCGCAATTCGGTTGCTGTATTCTGAGCTTAATATGATATGTCCCGATTGCTCATGTGACGGATTGATCATATGCTTCAGCTCTTCTTCGGGGAATTCCTGGGCAGAATTCGTATAGATTATCTTACCTTCCGAATCCTGAACAAACAAATCATAAGACTCCATTGCAGCATTCTTCTGAGTTACTCCAAAGAACTCCTGTGCGATTAAATCAATTTTAATTAGTCCCAGTTCTTTTGTATAGGTATTACCATTCAAATCAGGTATAAATTTTACAAATGATAATAAATCAATATTCAAAGCATCCACCGTATACTGATAATTATAAAATGTCTTTCGTTGCTTGAAGGTCTCAATAAACCATTGCTCCTCAGCCACCTGCTTATAATTACTCAAATGCATACCATCTCTCGGGAACGTATCGCCTTTTGCATAAAGCATGATACTGTAAATTTCCTGAGGATTTTTCGCATAAATTAAATTGTCAATTTCACGATAAAATAATCTCCAAATATCAATCGTATCCCGCATACTATATTCGTCCTGCTTTGAAAATACATTCTGCACTGTACCATTGACTGAAATCGAATCTATTAAACTATTATACATATTGATTTTATTTTCCAAATTGGAGGCATACTGTGCCGCTACCAGCTCATAAGAAGTGGCCACTTCATTACGCATAATCTGTCTAAAACGGCTATAGAACAATACAGACATCAATACCAGCGGAATCAGACCAAGAATAAAGGAAGAGAGCATAAATTTCCGGACAATAGGAGTATCCTGATAAAGAGATAATATCATTCGTTTGATTATTTTCATAATTTACATGTCACCTCGTGTGAAGAAAAGATTTATGCTAGTAGCATAATAGATTATAACCCAGAAAGGCTACCAACGTCTAGCTTGGTAACCTTTACTGTCAATTTACTGTATTAATAAAGTACAGTTCACTCCCCGCCCGGATCCTCGGTGCCAACAGAACAGCAAATATTCCCGAAATAGGAGCCGCTCTCGCTTATTGCATTACGTAGCGGTACATAAGGCTCTAAAAGGCAGAGCCTAAATACCGACGAATGCAAATACTCCATTTCGGAAACATTTACTGTTTCGTTGTCCTTTACGTTAATTAGGGAATGAACAGTAACTTAATAAATATAATCCGCGTATTCCGGCTTTTGCATTTCCTGTGTTACCCATTCCTCATATTCTGTAACACCGCCATCCCGAAGCTGCTGACGGAATTGCTCAAGGATCTTTAATGCTTCCTCATCAGAGTCTGCAAAGTAAGCGCGCTCAGTGACATCACGGTACGCATTAAAATCTATCAATGAACTAATCTCATCCATCTTCGGATAGTCCTTTGTCACATCTTTTATTGTATACCCTGACAAGAACTCAATCTGGCGGACTGATTTTGCCTGTTCATACCATACATCAGGATTGACTGCATCACCCGGCTGTAATTCGCCATAAGCACTTAATCTCTTGTCAAGACAAATCATATCTGTAAAAGTTGATCTGATACCCATCTCCTGAAGCTCCTTCGGGTTGGCCTTATATTTATCAAGCCACTCCTGCTTCATTCTGGGTTTCCCATCTACCATTTCATATTGCTCACCTTCAACACCGTAATAGGCAAGGAGCTGACCCTCATCTGAATTAATATAATTAAGTACTTTAATCGCAGCCTCCGGATTTTTGCATGTACTGGGAAGGAACATCACTGGTGTACCGTTACGATCCGGCATTTCTACCACAGTCGTTTTACCGTCTGACCAAGGCAGCGGTCCTATTGCGATATACTGCATTTCCGGATTTGTTTGATAAAGTGTTGAGCTCATGAAATCCCTGATATGGAAATAATGGTTACCGATGATTGCCACACGGCCTGTTGCCATCTTTTCTTTACCCTGTGTATCTGATTGGCGTAAACATTCGGAATCAAACAGCCCTTCTGATATCAGCTTTCTCATGTACAATATACGGTCACCAACCGCCGGATTATTAGCACGATAAATAAACTTTTCATCAATATAGTCAAACTCTTCTCTGCGATCCTGACGGAACGGGCGCCAGAACTCTACATAATCCCATCCGTTTCCCCATGCACCGGCAGGGATGACATCCTTTCCATTGATATCGGTAAAGCCACCTTCTTTAATCTTCTTCATAAGATCATAGAGGGCGTCGGCAGAATTTATGCTGGACGGATCTACATTTAAAGCATCCAGGATATCCTTTCTACAATACAATCCGCCGCCCCAGTTCAGTACATCCTCATTGGTAGCTGGTGCCTGCTGTGGAAGTACATACTGTTTCCCCTCAAATTCAGGATCATTCACATCATTTTCCATGTAGCCAGCTGAAATACCAGTTGTCAGAGCACTTTTTAAATTTTCACCATATTTTTCAATTAATGGTTTAAGATCTATGAGTAACCCTTCTTTTGCAGCCTTCTTAATGGCTACTGTTGTGGAACTTGTCCCTCCCCAATAAGGTGCATTCACAATATCCGGCATATTTCCGGAAGCAAACATCAGGTTCAGTCGCTCCACCTCACTGGTAGTAATATACTCGATTTCAATAGTCACTCCTGTCGCTTCCTTAATCTTCTGAGCAACCAGACTATTCATAGAATCTGACATACCGTTGCTTGATGCACCGTTCCAGCACATCAGGAACTTAAGTGTAACATCTTCCTTTTTTTCGGTATCATCCGGAGTGCCCGTGACATTCTGTGATTGTTCGGAAACACCTCCGTTCTGTGGTGTTGTACTGTCCTTGGTCTGACAACCCGCTAATGAGGACACCAAAAACAACATGACCAGTACTAATCCAGTTAGTTTCCTAAATTTCTTTCTCATACCTTTTCCTCCTATAATTTATTATAATAGCCTTTGGGGCGATTATACAATACATATTATCCTTTGACAGAACCTATCATGATTCCCTTCACAAAATACTTCTGTAAAAAAGGATAAACACATAAAATAGGCAGAGTCATAACCATGATGAAGGCCATTTTTAATGATTCGGGTGTTGTACTGCCTGCTGCCGTCGCAATATTAGTATTCATTTTGGTTGCATCAAAGATTGCACTTTCGAAGGTTGCTTCATTCAAAATATTCTGGAGCAGGGTTGCTACCGGAAAAAGATCTTTATTCTGAACATAGTAAGCTCCCGTAAACCATTCATTCCAATGTGCCACACCAAAAAACAGCATTATTGTCGCTAAAACCGGTTTCGATAAGGGCAGAAACATCTGTAAATAGACCCTGGAATATCCACAACCGTCGATACGTGCCGATTCTCCAATTGACTCAGGTATTGTTTCAAAATAAGTCCGCAGCAGCATAATATTAAAGAAGTTGTATAGATGCGGCAGGACATATACCCATATGCTCTGTGTAAGATTTAATTGACGAAGCAGTATGTAATAGGGTATCATTCCTCCGCTGAATATCGTAGTAAAAAAGAAGAAAAAAACAATAAATCTTCTGCCCGGCATATCCTTAAAGGCCAGGGCAAAGGCTAACATGGAGCACATGATTGTTCCAATCAGCGTACCTATGACAGTTCTAAATACGGTTATTCCATATGCATTCAGAATATTGCCATTTTGAAATACCTTGACATAATTATCAAGCGTTATCTCCCTTGGCCAAAAATAAATTCCTCCTTTTAGTGTGTCGTACCCATCATTAAACGACAGAACTAAAATATAAATAAATGGATATAGTGTTATAATTCCCAGAAGACATAAGGCACTGTAATTTAAAATAGTACCAATTTGTATTTTACTTTTTCTCATCATTCCTCTTCTCCAATCATCTACCACAAGGATACTTCTGCCAGTTTTTTTGTGATTCTATTGACTATGATAACCAGGATAAGTCCAATGACACTTTGGAACAAGCCTGCAACAGTGGCATATTCATAGCGTCCCTGCTGGATTCCCTGCTGAATAATCTGTGTATCTAATATCATGGACAAAGCACTGTTTCCAGGTGTTTTCAAAAGAATAATCTGTTCATAACCGGCTTTGAGAAGGTTTCCGATATTTAGCAAAAACAAGATACAAGCTGTGGGCAAAATATTCGGCAGGGTAATATGTATCATGCTTTTCCATTTTCCGGCTCCATCAATGCTTGCTGCCTCGTATAATTGCTGGTCTATTCCGGATAAAGCCGAGAGATATACAATTGAGTTCCACCCAACGTTTTTCCATATGTCAGTAAATAATACCAACGGATAAAACCAGTTTTTTTCTCCCATAAAGTAGATAGCATCTTTATGAAACACATTTACCAGAATATTATTAATGATACCTTCATGAGGTGATATGAACTTAACCAAAACCGCAATACATACTACCCACGAAACAAAATAAGGAAGATATGTCACTGTTTGAATCGCTTTCTTAAAATACTTATTAGATACTTCATTAATCATTAGGGCTAATATAATCGGAGCCGGAAACCCTATTACCATTTTTAATGCACTGATAATCACTGTATTCTGTAACAGCGGCCAAAACATCCTATCATTGATAAATTGCCTGAAATAGCGCATTCCCACCCAGGGACTTTCCCATATTGACATATTAAAATGAAATTCTTTAAAACCTAGTGCAAGACCATACATGGGTATATAACAAAAGACAATATACCAGATCACTGCAGGCAGGATAAAAATATATAATGCTCTATAACGCCATATTCTCCTCAGAAAATGTTTGTCTGACAATTTCATATGTGCCTCCTTCATAAATCATGTCACTCAATCCTGTTGTATCTCTCTGTCTATAAGTGAATTATACCTACTAGCAAATAGTTACATAATGGATAAATCTCAACATATATATGGATAAAACTTTGTTGTATCCATATATAATCTTACATATTGTATAAATTAAGAGGCTGACCGTTAAGGTATCTCGATGATACCTTAACGGTCAGCCTCTTATAAATGAAGAAAAACTATGTTACTCTTTTCTCGCATATCTTATATTAATAAGTTCAAAGGCATTCAAATCAATATTATTGTCCTCCATATCTCTTATCTTATCCTCTGTAATATCGACAAGCTCAATGGCTTTATAACCCTCCACCATAATGGTTGCTGATTGCCTTATGCTGCTGCAATTATAATACCTGACAATAATTCCGTTATCATCCTCCGGAATTTTTACCGTCTCCAAGATAATATTTTCATTTGTCGTCGTATAAATACTATGTGAATTTGCTTCCTCAAAATCGTTGCCTGTCAAGACAAATGGATTATTAATATAATAAGCCTGCTTATAAGTTTCAACGCCTAATTTACCAGGATGCGCCAACAATGCATAACGTATCTTCTGCTTTCCCTGATCAACATTAGTACCCGGCCCATATTTGGGACTCCTTACCAGATCCAGGTCCATGATACCATGTTTGCAACGATAACCGTATTTGCTGTCATTGATGAGGGAAATACCATATAAATCCTCCGACATATCAATGAATTTATGTCCTGAGACTTCAAACTGTGCCAGCTCCTTACTATTATCCTCCGTTGTTTTTCTGGCAAGATGTCCATACGCAAGGTTAAAATTGCATTCACAGGTATTAACATTAACGGGAAAAGATAATCTTAGCATGGAGCTTTCCTGATGCCAATCTATTTCCAGATCAATGTATACCATATTTTCTCCATCCAGAATAGAAAACTCCTGTTTAAAAATACTTTCCTCCACCTTATATTCACATATGGCATAAGCTTTAGGGCCGTCCACTCCTGTTCTAAAAGAAATACATCGGGCATCCTGTCTTGTTTGCTGATAGGCGATGGGTGCAATATCCCAGCAATCTCCTTCATCCGTATATTTTGATATTACAGCCATTTGTTTTCCATCCATAACAAATTCCTTCTTCAGCTGTTTATCATACAAGGATGAGATATATCCTTTTTCAAAGGCAACCATAATTTTATCATTTTCGATATGGTTGATACCGCAGACAGCTTTATAATCAATAAGTTTGTTTTCCTTGCCTACCGTTACCCCACTGAGTGCAGGCACTTTGATTCGATACCACTCCTTATCAATCTTAAGGCTTTTTTCATAATCAAAGGCATTAAAATTAATCACTGACCTTTTGGCAAACAGATAAGTCAGAATAAATTCAATTGCATTGTTCAGCTCAGCGTATATCAACTCATATCTTTCTATACTTTCCGTATACACACGGTTAATTGAGGATCCCGGTAATATGTCATGAAACTGATACAGCAAAATTTCTTTCCAAATCTTTTCCAGCTTTTCCTTATCAATTGGTAGATTAATATTATGCTTTTGGGCCAGGGGTACAAGCATCTCATAATTTCGCAGTGCAAATTCACACTTTCTATTATTTTTTTTGTTTTTTGACTGGGTTGTATAGGTACCCTGATGCTTCTCTAAATATAATTCTCCCTGATATATAGGATAATCTGTTACACCATTATCAAGCTTTTCAAAAAAGCTCATACTCTTTTCCATTTTAACCAGAGGCATACCCTTTATATTCTGATATCGCTTTGCTCTTTCAATATGCTCATAACCAGGACCTGCTCCCCCATCTCCGATACCGAATAAAATCATGGCATTATTAGAGATACTGCGCTCCATGTAGTTATTTTCACCCTTCTTCAGAAAATCTCCACGCATGGGTGAATTGTAAGTGCTTTCCGGGAGCATATGTGCAAGAACCCTTGAACCATCCAGACCTTCCCAATAAAAGGAATGGTGCGGGAACTTGTTCACTGTATTCCAGCTCATCTTTTGTGTTAAAAAGTAAGGCACCTTCGCCAATTGCATGATTTGTGGTATGCATGCTGAATATCCGAAGCTGTCCGGGACCCAAAAAATTTTTATATCCTCACAAAACTCCTGCTTAAAAAATTTCTTTCCATAATAAAATTGCCGGATCATACTCTCTGTACTAATAAGGTTACTGTCCATCTCCACCCAGGTTGCGCCCTGTACATCCCAGTTAGGGGTTTTGGCCAGTGTTTTTATCTTTTTATATAGCTGCGGATAACTCTCCTTCATCCATTGATACAGCTGAGCTTGCGACGCTCCGAATACATATTCCTGATATCTTTCTATATTTTTAATTTGAGTGGCAAAGGTTCTGGCTCCCTTTCTAATGCTTTCCCGTATGGGCCAAAGCCATGCCAGATCAAGATGCCCATGCCCTGTCGCTGAGTAGGTAAAGACTTCTTCCGTATTTTTTCTGTTCATCAGATGTTCTATTTTTCTTCTGATTTCTATCGCAAGATTATTATCCATCCTATTCACAGCGCCAAGCTCATTCAATTCCTTTATTATTTCCTTTTTGAAGTCTTCGTCATCGCTGTAATCAACTACTGTAAGCAATACCTGTAGATCATATGCCAATTCTCTGAGCTCACAATTTGTCTTCGCAACAAATAAATTATGGATACGGGACTCCTCTTTCATTTTACCAAAAAGATCATTCGCACCGCAGTCAATCCAAAAATCTATCTTACCCTCCAAATATAAATCATCATCTACTAAAACAACTTTTTTCACCGGTGCTCCAAGCTGTTCCTCAAAATCAGACGCATAGCAGGTGATGGCCTGCTTTATTGTCCCATTTCCGGCATATACCAGACCTTCTCCACCACAATCCAGCAAAAATACCAATTCATTATTTTGATAACCTTTTGGTCTATCCCCTGTAATGTGCAGCCATGCACAGTCAAAAACATCTTCAGCCCATCTGTCTCCTATAGTAAGGGATATTTTTCTGCCCTGAAACCGGTCCTCAAATGCCAATGGTTCCCTTGATACATAGGCGACACAATTTAATTTGTATATCTTGCTGTAAGCTTCCTCAAACAAAAGATCAACCAGCCGATCTATTTCCTCTCTCTTCACTCCGTCAAAAACAGTTTTAAGCATTTCATTTGTCCTCCCTCCAGGATAATCATTATATCATATCAGCTTTGTTACAGAATCGAAGTAGACTAATATTAGTTTACCAGTGGATTTTTATCATAGTATTCAGATGCATCAGTCCTATATCCGTATATTCCCAGTCCTCCTCCTACCTTTATTCATTTCATATTTTTCATGTTTTCCGTACGCTTCCATTACTTATTGTTAATTTCCTGGTCATACACAATTGCCGAATTTTTGTGATACGGCAGTGCAAGCACAACCATACCATTCCCTGCGATATATATTTCCTCACTAAATTCTAGTATTGCTCTATTGGAAGCTGTAGAGCTGTTTTCCTCAAATTTATCCTGTCTGGTAGGATACAAAGCTACATTGGCTTTTACATTATAATAAATTCCAACATTTGATGCATTATATCCATGATGGGCCACCTGAACGATATCTGACTTCAGGTATTCTCCATAACGTGCAACCAATATTGTTCCTTCTGCCACATCTGCATCACCAAGGAACAGAATACTGCAATCACTAACCGTTACTCTTATAATTGTAGATGAGTTATTAAAACATTGCAGACTATATGGATAAATATCTTCATGTGTTGCCAATACATCAATTTGCAGATTGCGTACATATATTTTCTGACCGCTGTGTATTTTTATCGGATATAACTCCGGATGACTTTCAACCATCTCATCGAATTCCATCATTGTCAGCTTATCCGAAGCAGACCAGTTTTCAGAACCTTCAACTGTAAGCTGCGGAAAATTATAATACAGGGCTTCTATTTTACAGTTCGGAAAATCAGATTTTACAAAATCCATAAATTTACAGATATGATCCTGATGGGCATGACTGAGAAACCAGCCTGCAATGATTATTTCATTATCATTTAGCGCCAAACTATATAACAGATTATAAAGACGTATATGATCAAACTCTGAATTCATATGTGCACTGTCGACAATAAAAAAGCTGCCATCTGCACATTGTATAATATAGCACATTCCGCAATCAATCCTTCTATAGTCTGTTTCCATTTGATATAATTTGGTTGCGCATAATTCTTCATACACCACATCCTGCTTTCTGGTGTATTTATTCGTATTCGGATCTATAATAAGCCTGGTAGTATTGTCATGAGAAGTATAATAAGCCTGTACCAGAACCAATTCATTTATATAGGTTGCAAAATAATTATCTCTTATTATTTGACTATCGTACCTTGACAATCCTGCTTTTCCCAACTCTAAAAGATAACGTTGATATTCCTTCCCGGATGTGTTTTTGATAAGAAATAGATGGCATCCATTATTACAATCAATGCCTTTGCTCATTGCTTTGCCACGATACATTTTAGCATATACTGACATATCCTTTTGCTGTTTCATAGGAATCCCTCCTTCCATTGATATTTAGTAATTATATCAACTTACTTAGTAAATTGAAGTAGACTAATGTCAGTTTAGCAGTGGATTTTTATCTTAATATTTAGGCATATCCATCCTATATCCATACATTTCCAGTGTAAAGCAAAGAAATTTCCAATCATTTTCTTACTTTTATCCATTTCACACTAATTTAATTAAGGTTATTTTAATTATGTGAAACGGATGTATCAGCCCGAATTATTCCAAGCTGTTTTTTCAAAAAAAATATGATACAATGAAAGCGGAATGAGGAAATGCAAGCTTGCTTGCAAGGATACGAACGGAGCCGGAGATCATGAGCAGGTTCTTTGTTCATGATATAATAACGCTGAGGTGAAACTATGTATATACTATCGAGTGATTATGACGGTACTTTAACACAGCATGGTACTGTATCTGACAAGGACAAGGCTGCTATTGCAGCATGGCGAAAAGCCGGTAATCTTTTTGGAATAAATACCGGACGCGGTTACCGCGGTATCAAGACAGAGCTAGAGCACCATCAGCTGGATTATGATTTTCTTCTATGTAACAACGGCAGTTTGATTTATGAAAACAGCGCCAAGCCGGTTGAACAGAAAATTGCAGACGGTGAGGTGCTCCCTGCACTAGTTTCATTGATTTTGGAAACCGGAGGTTTTCATGCAGCAATCGGTCGGATAGAGATTGATTGTGAAGCCGGTTATTGGATTAGTGAAAATATGGACCAGAAACCAGGTCCGGAATTCACTCGAATTTTTATGGACGATTTGAATATGATCACGTATTTTACACAGCTAAGTACCCAGTATGAGAAAGAGGAGCAGGCCAATAAATGTACGCAGCAAATCAACGAACTATTTGGCGACAATGTAACCGCCTTACAAAACGGTGTTTGTATTGATATTGTTCCGGCTGGCGTTAATAAAGCCACTGGATTGCTTCGATACATGCATTTAAAGCAGGTTCCAAAAGAAAATGTGTTGGTCATTGGAGATAATTTCAATGATCTGGACATGATATTGGAATTCAATGGATTTAGTGTTAATTCCGGAAGACCCGAAATCATAGCCAAGGCGAGAAAATCTTATGACAGCATTGCCGGACTGATCGATGAAAATATATAAATGTATTACATGAGCGCTTCTCCTGACAGGAAAAGCGCTTTTATTGTTTGCCCGCGATGGGCGGGCTCTTATGGATGAAGGTAACCGCTTAATAATCACCTTGGTTTTTCAGCGTAAGCGGTTAACAACGATCCGCCTGCACCTTCTTTGGGTTCACAATCACCAACGATACCCTTGATATACAGCTATATCCTTCCCGCTACCGGGCACGCCACCAAGCTGTGAGGAAGAATATGAGCAAAATCATATTCTCCCCCTCAGTTTATCAACATTTGAGTAATATCCACTCAATTACTAACAATCGTCTACTCTCATTCCTTTCATTATCAGCTATATTAAAGTCACACAACAATAGATTAAGGAGATGAACCATGAATCTGGCACCCGAAACGATAACATCTGTGGCAAGAATCGCTGATAAGTTATCTGTTAATGAGAAGCAGAAAAAAATGTTTACTAATTGTTTTTTATCCACATTAAATACAACAACCAAAATGACAGATGACGACACCACCTTTATTTTTACTGGTGATATCCCTGCAATGTGGTTACGGGATTCCTCAGCCCAGGTACGTCACTATATTCCGTTTGCAAGGTCGGACCGCAGCTTGCAGCGTATTATTGAAGGCCTGATCAGACGCCAAATTAGCTATATACACATAGATCCATACGCAAATGCCTTCAATGAAGCTCCTAATAATGACGGCTTTTGTGATGATATCACATTACAGAACCCTTGGGTTTGGGAACGAAAATATGAAGTTGATTCTCTCTGTTATCCAATCTCCCTTGCATGGCAATATTGGAAGTCGACAGGAATCAGCAGCATATTCGATGAACATTTTCATCATGCAGTAGATCTCATACTTGACCTTTGGACTACAGAGCAGCACCACCCAACACAATCAAAGTATTCCTTTATGAGAAACAACGCTCCTGAAAGCGATACTCTGACCAATGAAGGAAAAGGCACTCCTGTAAAAGAAACCGGACTTACCTGGTCTGGCTTCCGTCCAAGCGATGATGCATGCAAATATGGTTATTTAATACCTTCCAACATGTTTGCGGTTGTTGTTTTACGTCACATCTGCAATATTTGCGAAAGTGTATGGAAGGATGAGCACCTCTATCAAAAAGCAAAGCATCTGGAACAAACGATTGATGCTGCCATACACCAATACGGTATCATCCGTCATCCTGATTATGGTTCAATTTATGCTTATGAGGTTGATGGCTTCGGTAATTATCTCCTTATGGATGACGCTAATGTACCAAGCCTTTTATCCATCCCCTATTTAGGATATACAACCTGTGATGATCAAATATATCAAAATACACGGCGTTATGTATTGAGCAAAGATAATCCCTTTTTTAATTCCGGTAAATTTGCAACAGGGATTGGCAGCCCACATACGCCAAAGGGCTATGTATGGCCTATCGGCCTTGCTATACAAGGCTTAACAGCCACCTCTGCTGATGAAATGGATCAAATGATTAAACTTCTAATAAATACGGATGGCAATGCTGGTGCCATGCATGAGAGTTTTCATCCTGATAATCCTAATAACTTTACCCGGTCCTGGTTTGCATGGGCAGATAGCTTATTTGCAGAATTAGTCATAAAGCGTTATTACGAAGCAGAAAGGATATTATAATGAAGAAAGAACTCGAAATCATAAAAGTTCATCAAACACCATGGATTTTAATGGATAGTGGTGTTTTAAAAAGTGAAACAATACTTCATATAGACGCTTCCCTTGAGGATTGTGTTATTACGGCACGTATACTGGTACCGGGGCAGCCGGTATACAGTCAGACGGTCGGACCTATTGCAAACGGTAAGTCTGATATCAGACTTCTCGTTCCGGAATTACTAAGAGATAATGATATTGTAACCTTTTCTCTATTTGCAGGAGATGAAAATACCGGAAGTGAATTAGCCTCTATTTCTCTTCCTCAGAAAAAAATCCGCCACTGGAAAATCTATGTGGCTCATGATATGCACCTGGATATCGGCTACACCGATTATCAGGAGGATTTAGCCCTCACATTGTTTCCTGAATACCTCGATGAAGTATTGGAATATATTGACATCACCAAGGAGTGGGAGAAAGACAATCAGTTGAAATATCCGGTGGAAGCCTCCTACTTGCTGTACAGCTCCGCCTTGGCGGCCCGCAATGCCGATTGGATTGAAAAGCTAAAGAAAAATCTTATATCAAAACGTATGAACTATCCTTATAACTATTTACATTTTGCAACCGAGGGTATGGGGACGGAGCAAATTGTCAGACAGAATTATTATTCTGCCAGATTTCTCAATGATATCCTTGGAATACCTCCCGCTAAGTTTGCGGTTCATACCGACGATGCAGGGTTTTCCTGGTCTCATGTTGATGCCTTAACCAGTGCAGGTCAAAAATACCTTTCCCTTCGTTTACAGGATAACAATTGGAATTATGTGGATGGACACTGCCCAAAGTATCCCCGCCTTTTTTATCTCAGGGGCAGGACACCGGAGAGTAAACTGCTGACCTTTGATGGACCTGTATACCATTTTGATGATTTTGGTTTCCGGGAATCACTGGAGGTCACAATTAAAAGGATCGCTGATTTGTTTTTGGATCGGCAGACCGAAGATTACCCATATAGTTCCTATTTAGTACATCTTACCAAGGTCCGCGATAATTCCGGAATTGATCCAAATGTCATGCATAATATACAAGCTCTTAATACACGTACCGATGATGAAGGCAGATCCTATGTATTTCCTCATTTTATTAATTCACTTGTTGAAGATTTCTTCGAAGATATTGAAACACATTACAAAGACATAATTCCCAGCGTACAGGGAACACTGGAAAGCTTTTGGAGCTTTGGAGCCGCCCAGGTATCCTATGAAACATCAATAAGCAAGGAAAATCACGAAAATGTACCGGCGGCAGAATGTTTTTCAGCGATTGCGTCCGCACTTGTTCCGGAGCATCCTTATCCGTATGCCGATCTTTTCCGGGCGTATGATGATATGATGCTGACAGATGAACATAACTGGGCGAGCTGGAATTATTACGTTAATGATGAGCAACTAAAATGGTCCCGAAACAAGGTACTTGAGCCGCAAAGGATTGCAAAACGCCTTCTGGACGCTTCCTTCACAGCTTTAGAGTCACTAATACCAGCCAATGGACCAACCATTCTTGTATATAACAATAGTGCATGGGGACGGACAGACATCGTCACTATAAAAACGGAAGCTTTTCCGCACACCTTCGAAATCATAGATACATACACAGGCATAAGTCTTCCCTGGCAAAAGACATCGGACGGGAGTATCTGCTTTATAGCGTCTCAAGTCCCTCAATATGGATACAAGGCTTTTCAAATAATACCAAGCAGCACACAGGTTAAAAGCAAAAAAACAGTTACTGTGACTGGAAATATAATAGAGAATGATTATTATAAAGTCACTTTAGATACCAGTGGCTGCATCTGCAGCTGTATTGATAAGCAAAATAATGATAAAGAGTTGGCAGATCCTGCTGCTCCCCATAAGATGAATCAATTTGTTTACTATACCTCTAAAAACGAATTGTACGATAATGTCATTTATACGGAAGATGAAATCTCCGATGCAACTATCTCATCAGAAACAGGCCTTGTGATGGGTATGCTTATTGCTGACGGCCGTACCCGTGGGGTTGAAAAGGTTATCAGAAAGGTTATTCTGTACGCAGATTTACCTCGTATCGATATCATCAATGAAGTGTTCAAAGCAGATGCGCCGCCGAATTATACCGAATGCGCAGAGGAAGGTTTTTTTACCTTTCCTTTTAACATGGATCATTTTCGGATTGCACATGATACACCGGCTGGCGAAGTAGAACCCTATGTGAATTCAGATATTTATAGTCCAACACATCAGCTTTATTGGTCAAATACTGATTTTTATGTAGCAAATCACTGGATTAGTGTTCAGGGAGATAAAGACAGCATCCTATTTACCTCTGTGAATTCACCCTTAGTCCAATATGGAGGTCGCCGTACCTGTCACTGGGATAAAAACTATCAAATAAAAAATCCATGGATATATAATTGGGTATTTAATAATTTTTGGAAAACCAATTTTACCTATACTCAGCCTGGCCCAGTCACCTATAAATACAGCATTACCACACAAAAAGCTTGTGATTGGAAGCAGGCACGCGCCGATAAGTTCGGCTTCGACATTACAAATCCTTTAAAATCACACCTTATCTGCCAGGCGCAACCTGGACTCCTGCCACGTGATATCCATAGCTTCTTCAAAATAAATAGAGATAATGTTATAGCTACTTCTGTGAAAATGGCAGAAAGCAATGATAGTGGCTTAATCATACGCTTCCATGAAACACAGGGGTTTGAATGCAGTGTCTGTGTTGATATATCCAGTCTATTGTTAAACGCACACATTATTGAAACTGATATTATTGAAAATAATATTGCCCCTATTCCTTCTTGTGAAGGTCAATTCAGCTTTTCCATTTCCGCTTATGGCTGGAAAACATTCCGGTTACTGCAGATGGAGTATTGTCCGGCACCAAGCATTACAGATGCCTGTATCACAGAAGGCGGTACCATTGTGAAATGGACAATGCCGGATGAATATTCCTATCTATGCTATGCACTTTACAGAGGAGCAAGTGAAGACTTTATTCCAGGTGCAGGTAATTATCTAGCCACAATAGATAATCCCTATTACTATGATAAGCAAGTTGTACATAATTTAATAAATGACTATTACTACAAGGTACAAGCCATCGGTTTAAAAGTGAAAAGTGAGTTTTCTTTCAGTATCAAAGCTTGCCCCGGAGTTATCACAAGTATCCCCCCCACGATACCAGGATATCCTGTGGGTGAAGCATTTGGAAACTACCGAATATCTCTATCCTGGGATGCTTCAATAGATTATAACGGTATGCTAAAGGGCTATAGAATTTATAGAAATGGAGTGACTTGCAAAGATATCCCTTGCTCTATGACGAGCTGGATGGATGTTGGATTATACAGGAATACCGAATACACATATGAGATTACTGCGTTTAATGAAGCCGGTCTTGAATCCGAAAAAAGCCAAAGAATTGCTGTTTGTACAACCAATTATAACTATATGGGAGACATCGCCCCTATTGCACGTATCACTGCCTCATCAGAACGTGGACTTGATTCCCTTGTTACTAATATCTCCAATGGTGTATGTGGTATGATCGATCAGGATAATTGGCTTCCAAAAGAAGCAGATACTCTGCCGTGGATAAAGATGGAATGGGAAGAACCACATACAATTGATACAATCTATCTTTGGGGAAGATATGGTGAGTCTTTTACCTGTAGCGGAACTCTCACCTTGAGTGACGGCACTTGTTTTAGCTTAAGTTCACTGAGAACTGATGGATCGGCAACTAAGTTATATATTGGCAAACATAGTATAGTTAGCTTGGTAATCAAATTACATGAATGGGATGTTCAGGGAGGGATTTCTGAAATTCAACTGATAAATGAAAATAGTGATAATATCTGAGCGGCTTAATGGATATTATTTGGCCGGTGATTAATAAAGTCGTACCATGATGCCTCTATATTCCTTGCATACTCTATGTGGGTGATGGATTTCATATCACCCACATGGAGTTATAAAATAATCTTACTCTACTCATATCTTTTCTAACCAGCTCCCAATATAGATGTACCTAGGCTTTTATAAACTAAATTCCATACCATATCGACATATTTTCATTCTTATGTTAAAATATTTCCATAGTAACAGGAAAAGGTCAACAGATGAACAACAATGAGTGATTATCCTTATATCTGCAAAGTGAAGGCTAATCATTTTATTAACTAATTTTCTAAGGGCAAGCATAGGTTTTTACCCTTAGAAAACCTTATTTAATTTTCGAGCTAAACTGTAACAAGATTTTAACCTATCCTGTCGAATTCAACCGAACTTTTTTTATCTACATCTAGCCCTGCATCCAGCCCTGCCATCGAAAGGAGAATTTATATGACCAAGCCCATGCTGTATAGGAGACGTTTTATCCCAGACGAGTTAATTCACCTAAAGGATGACATCATACTGGTTCTGGAGCCAAATTTGATTATCACCAAGTGGAAAACCCTCCGCCCCAGAAAAGATATCTCCAGAGGCCTTTCCGCCTTCTATCTGGACCGGGGATTTAAGGTAAGCAAGCTGTACGATGACCAAGGTCAGGTTGTGTACTGGTATTGTGACATTATTCAGGCCAAGACGGATTCAGAAAAAAACACCGTCATCATCGAGGATCTTTTAATCGATCTTATCCTCTATGAAGACGGCAGTATACGCATTGTGGATTTGGACGAGCTTGCCGAAGCGATGGAACATAAATTGATCTCCCAGGAGGAGGCAAATTACGCTCTTCGCACTGTCGACTCTTTGCTGCAAATTATCTATGACGGACGTTTCCATACCCTGCAGGAGCCTGTCAACCGGGCGGAATTGCTTTAACTGTTTATTCCATCATTTGAATTCTCTTAATATGCCTTTCTTCATCGGAGAACTCTGTATTCAAAAAGGTTTCGACGATTTTTAAGGCATGTCCGATGCCGATTACTCTGGCACCCATCGCTAATACATTAGCGTCATTGTGCAGTCTGGTTGCCTCCGCACTGAAGCAGTCGTGGCAAAGCGCCGCACGTATCCCCTTCATCTTATTTGCTGAGATTGATATTCCAATTCCTGTTCCACAGATCAGGATGCCCTTATCGCACTCCTTATTCTGTATTGCCCTGCCGACTGCCTGGGCATAGTCCGGATAATCACTGGCGTCCAAGTCTCCGCAGCCAAAATCCTTATATTCTATTCCTTTTTGATCCAAATACTCCATAACAGCTTTCTTCATGGCATATCCGGTATGGTCATTTCCAAGTGCAATCAAAATCATTTCCTCCTTAATTGATATCATTCAGCTTATAAACTGTCTTTTTTACCAAGCGTCCCAATTCAATGTAACACTCCTCATACTCCATCAAAGTACCGCCGTAAGGATCTACCACATCCCCTAACTCTCCTGCGAACTCCTTGATAGCATAAACATCCTTTATCTCCGGATACAATTCCTGAACCTTCCTCTTCTGGCTCATGGTCATGGTAAGAATAATGGTATTATCGTCCAAATCCGAGGCCTTTAATCCCTTCGCCATATGATTTGGCAGTTCCAGGTCATGCTTCTTCAATATAATCTCCGCCTTGGGATTGATCGGTTCAGAGAACAGCACTACCATGCCTCGTGATATTACCTTAATATCACTGACCTTTTCCAGGTTCTTATAGATTGCTTCTGCCATCGGGCTTCTGCAAGTATTCCCGGTACACACAAAAATAAGCTTCTGATATTTCCCCATACGTATCTCCCTTCTTCCAACTTCCTGACAATCCGGCATCGGCACATTACGGCTGCCATCTACTTGTTCTGTGCAACCTTCACAACGCGGTAGCCTGCCGCTTTCAAAAGCCGGTTCATAATCGCATATCCCAGGCTGTTGTCAGCAAAGCTCTCCGAATAAATATATTCAGCATGCAGTTCGTCAAACTCCCGCAAAATTGCATAAAGACCTGCTGCAATCGATGCCTCGTTATTCCTTGAACCGATAGTTTTTACTGTCCCGTACCGGTACAAGGCGCTGGTCTCATCCGTGGCAATCACTCCCACGCGCTTCCCCTCATCCTGCTTTTCCTTTGCTTTTTGATTGATCGCATTAATCACCGATGCGGTTTCTCCTTCGTAGATGGTTAGCTTTCCCTCAGGAGCATAATGACGGTATTTCATGCCGGGCGCTCTGGGCACCGCCCCGGGATCCGGCTCCCTGCTTAAGACAGCAGGATCCACCTCAACCTCTCCGATTACATTCTCCAGCATAGCCTTAGTAATGCAACCGGGCCTCAGGATTACAGGAACCTTGCCGGATAAATCAATAATGGTGGATTCCAACCCCAGGGTTGCCATTCCTCCATCGATTATCATATCTATCTTTCCGCTCATGTCCTTAATCACATGTTCCGCCCTCGTCGGGCTCGGCTTACCCGAAAGATTAGCGCTGGGTGCTGCCACATAAACCCCGGAAGCAGCGATCAGACTTCGCGCAATC
Source organism: Bacillota bacterium (assembly GCA_023423045.1). Taxonomy (GTDB): domain Bacteria; phylum Bacillota; class Clostridia; order Lachnospirales; family Lachnospiraceae; genus Mobilitalea. The sequence continues at coordinate 39,558 of JAFAGA010000047.1, forward strand.
TGGTTTGCCGGAAGACGGATCGCTACGGTATCCAGGCCTCCTGTGGTTCCATGAGGGACGCTGTCCTTCTTCTTCAATATAATTGTCAACGGCCCCGGCCAAAACACCTCAGCCAGCTGATATGCCTTATCCGGTATCTCCCTGGCAAGCATTTCAAGATCCGCGACCTCCGAAACATGTACAATCAGGGGATTATCCGAAGGCCTTCCCTTTGCTTCATAGATCTTCCCTGCGGCAGAAGTATCCAAAGCATTGGCCCCCAAGCCGTATACCGTCTCCGTGGGAAATGCCACCACTCCTCCCGCACGAAGTATTCCTGCGGCAATCTCCAGGTCCTTGGCCTGCGGATTATATTCATCCACTTTTATAATTATTGTATTCATCAAAAAACTTACTCCTCGCGGCCTTCCTTCTGCCGCCTTTCATTCGCTCATCATCAAGCGCAATTTATTAGATCATGAACATAAACCTTGTTCATGATCTTCAGCTCCGATCGCATGCTTACGAGCAAGCTCGCTGTGCGAGTGTCTTTCTCGCGCTGGTCACATACGCTTTTATTATATCATATATATTCGTAAAAGCAAATACCGGGCCCGGCCTGGAGAAGCTCCTTTGTAAGCCCGGCCTCATGAATGTAGCGCATGATAGCCAAATGAATTGCATAGGCCATCTTTTCCTGATAATTCTCATCCGTCAGCAAAGCGGATTCCCGAATATTGGACATATATCCGCATTCTACAATTACCATGGGGCATTCCGCCTTTTGAAGCATAAAATAATTGCTGTTGGGTTTTGCCTTGCGGTGATTTCCATCCGCAATTGTTTCTACAATCTGCTCCTGCATAATCTGTGCCAGCCGTTTCCCCGACTCGGAAGCAGAATAATAAAATACCTGGGCCCCCTTAACGTACTCTTCGGTAAAGCTATTCTGATGGACACTGACGGCAAGATCCGCTTTACTTTCTTTGATTAGAGCAACCCGCGCATTCAGATCCGCACGCTTTTTGTTAGAATCATCTTCCGAATACAGTCCGATATCTTCTTCTCTGGTCATAATAACCTGTATATCATTCTGGATCAGCAGGTCCTTTAGTTTTAGGGAAATGCTTAAATTGATGTCCTTCTCCAACGCATTGTTCACACCAATCTTTCCAGGGTCCCTTCCGCCATGCCCTGGATCGATTACAATGGTAACCGGCCTTTTACCCGCTGAATCAGCGCTCACTTCATTCACTCCCTTCTTACCCATAGTTTCCGAGGACAGGAGAAGGGCGGTGCATATAAAGAACAGGAATATAATATTAAAATATTTTTTCATCGCATTACTTCCCGAATCAACTTCTTTATATCTTATGAACCCGGCAATCGTACTATTCTATACGTTGTTAACAATGCAGGATATTTTATTTTAAATAAGGCATAATGACATTCCAGATAATTTCCTTCTCCAGCCCAAGCTTCCAGGCCGCAATACCGGCCACCTCGGCATCATAGATAACCTTCATCTTTTCCTCGATGGACTTTTCCTCTTCAAGCCACATTTTATAGGTAGCCCCGTCCTTTTCATATTCCGCATAATAGCAGCCGTAGGAGTCACTCCACTGCGGTTCCGCCCCGTTATCCGACAGTATCTTTGCAGCCGGCGTCATAGCAAAGCTTTCCGCGCTTACTTCGCCTCCCGGGATCTCCTTCCACAAGCGGGTATAGAAGGGAATCGCAATAATTGTTTTTTCCTTCGGAACCAGCTCCAGTATATTGTTCACCGCATCCGTAACAAAATCTATGGAAGCCACCGGCCCTGCCACTTCGGAGCCTGCATAAAATTCATCATATGCCATTACAATAACATAGTCTACAATTTTACCCTGCTCCTCCCTGTCATAATGAGCCGTATAGGGAGTAGGAACATAATTATCAACAGAAAGAACAATGCCGTTATTCCTGCACTTCACGGATAATTCCCTTAAAAACTGAATGTAATGCACTCCCGTATCCTTAGAAATCTTTTCAAAATCGATATTAATTCCATTCAGCTTATAATCCAGAGCCGCCTGAACCAGTGCATTGGACAGATTTTCTCTTCGGGAAGTCCGGGACAGCAGCTCATACATACTGATCTCGGTGTTAAAATCGTCAACCAGGGCCCATACCTCCAAGCCCAGCTCCTTCGCTCTTGTCACATATTTCTCTGTCGCCAGGGAAGAGATTGTGCCGGATACATCATTAACGCTGAACCAGGTAGGGGACACCACATTCACTCCCTTTGTCTGGGCAATTAAACCTCCGAGATTATCTGCGGCATCTGTATTAAACACCTGGTGGAACACCAGATTGACGCTTCCGGACCTTGTCTGGGAAGTATACTCCGGCTCCATATAACTGCTGCCGATGGTCTGATAGGAGGCTTCCCGTGTACTCCCGGATTTTACATAGCCCTTGATACCATCCTCCGTCATAACCTTGATAAATCCTTTTTGGGGCACCTCTTCCGTATCGACAAGCAAGAGGCTGGTTCCGGAAGAAAGTTCTGCCAATATGGGGCTCTTGATATCCGGTTCGGTTCTCAGCTGGGTAGCCTTCTGAACCTGTGTAAACAGATATTCCCCCCATTTGTATTGAATTACAGCACGATTTGGATTCTCGTAATACTGATATGCAATATCCGAATACTTTTTCACAAAGTCCAGCGACACATAAACACGGTCTGCAAATATATATACCATCGGTATCTGGGTTTCCATATCCGTCTTAATCATACTCTTGGTAACCGTATAGCTTTTGCTGTTAGCCTCGGTCTGTATGATCTCATTGGGTGTGGTATAGGTCAATATATTTTCACTGGAATCCCAATAAAACCTGTGGTTGAACTGCTGTGCCACCGTATCGTAGTCCACAAAAACCGAGCCGTCAATCAATACTCCTTTGGTATCATAAATCTCATCCTGAAGGACAATTAATACTTCTTCACCCTCCACCCCATAATAATCTTCCAGTGGCATAACTTCATCACTGGGGGTCAGCTTCTCTATCACCCAGGATCCTATGATTACTAAAATAATGATAATACCGACCCCTCCGCCGATCACTGCCAATTTAAAACGTCTGTCCATACCCGTACCCGCGCCTTTCCTTCCATAATCTATATCAGTTTTTTCGTCTCTCTCATCTCACTGCCCGTGGGCTTATCATAAACATTAATGGTATAATGTCTGTCGACATTATACATAAGCACAGGTGCTTATATATGCCGCTTCGCGCCAGAATGTGCACTCCCTCCGGTCGGCACTGGTATAATGTCTGTCGACATTATACCATTATTTTGGTATGGAGTCATTACTTAATTCGACTTTTACATTTTTTTCTGAGTGTAAATTATCAAAAAATAGGATATGAATAAGGAGTGCCGCGGCTGCAAGCTTCCTTCGGCACTCCTTGCATATATTCATTTATTCCTGCCCGCTTTCCCGCTGCAGGCTGCCATGTGCAATATCTCCGGTCAAAAAGTATGGAGGCCTTTCTAAGTACCGGTTTGTCGGCTGCCGCCGCAGGCAAATTCTGATGAGCCGGGAAGGATTACATTCGTTTGCTTTGCTTCTTCTTCGCTTCGCCTTACATTCGCTGTTCCGGATAAAAAGGTTGCCAGATGGAATGCTTTGATAGAGCGCCTTGGATAAGAAGGTCATTTGTGATATGTTATACTTCCTATGTATAGATTCCAGTCTTTGTCCGGTTGCTTTTTGGCTATCTGAAATTGAAGCACCGCTTCATGAATAATCTTGTTTCATGATTCATACGGGTAGGATCCACGACTTCCGGAACCGCCCATATCTTTTGTTTTATCTCTTTTTGTATCCTCTGTATCACACGCTCCTTTCCCCGGGGGATAAAATAGAGCCAGGAGTCATCTCCCCCAATATTGTCCAGCTTCTGAATAAATTGCCCCAGCTTTCTCATATCCCACTCCGACTGTCCTCCTACCGCAATCCGGATTGAACAACGAAGCAATTCCTCCCGGTTCTTCATCAGATCCGTTCCGAAATCCAGAAGGATATATTCATAGTCTTCTCCCATAAGCTGAACAATCCGGTCAGGGCCGGCTTCCATGCAACAGGTTACTCTATGGTATGAGAACTGGGCCCCGGTCCCTCTGTGCCATTCATAGGCCTCTTGAATCAGCCCCATATCCCGGTGTCCGTTGCATTCCACCAAGGCCGTTCGTTTTCCAAGCTCCTCTCCAAGATAAAATGCCAGCATTAGAGCAGTATGTGTCACGCCCGTTCCATGATGGGTTCCGATCAACCCGATTACTTCCCTGGTCCTGATCCTGCCCCGGTGAGCTATCTTACTTAACAGTATCGGTCTATTCCTCATCCCTTCTCCTTCGCTCCTTCTTTATACCGCATTTTTCTCCGAAGAACGTCCTATTCTTTCCTCCTCTTCGGCGGCCGGCCTCAAGTCCCAATAATTCATCAAACAATTCCTGTCCATTTCTTTGTGTCGTCTTTGCATAGGGATCCGGTTCGTAGGGAAGCCTGTAACAGCTCCGCTGCTCCATATTGGCCGCCGCCCGCTGAAATTGCTTACCATCCAGGAAATTGAACAAATAGAAAATCTCTTTATATTCTGCTATTCTATCCAACACCTCCTCCGAATAAGCTAACTCCCACTCCTTGGCACCAAGCACCAAAAGCTTGATGTCCGCCTCCAGGAATTGCTCCCGATTATCCTCCGACAGCCTCCCGTAGTCCGCAAGCAGCACAGGGGCCTCAAATACACTGCCGCAAGCCTCCTGCCCGGGATTCTTGCTGAGAAAAGATATTCCTTTAAAGCTTTGATTCTCTTTCCGGTCCGTCTTCACTTCCGTGTAATTCCTGATTGACCGGAGGCATTCGCTCGAATTGCTCTCCTGGTATAAACAGCGAATGCCGCGGCTTTTCAGATAGAGGCATAGCCGAAAAGCCAGATGGGTTACCCCGATCCTGGGCTGTGTTCCTGCAATAGCGACAGTGATCCGGCGATCTGGCTCCCGAATCCAGTGACAGCTTCTCCTTAACACTGATAAATGCTTTTGCAGCTGCTCTATTGACGAATACCTTAAACCGGGTTTATATTTCAGACACCGGTTAATAATCCGCTTCAACTGCTCTGAACAGTCCGCCTTTTGATCTATATTGGAAATATTCCCGGAATCAGGTGATATCAATGTCCCGGAGGCCATATAATAAAGCAGCATGCCGATTCCGTAAATATCACAGCGCTCATCGATTTTCCCCCGGCGGTAAATCTCCGGAGCAGCGAACCCCCTGGTGGCGGCTCTCAGGTCTTCGGCATTCTGTTCGTCCCGATAGACCGCACTGCCGAAGTCAATTAATTTTAGATGAGAATCGCAGATCATAATGTTTTCCGGCTTTAGATCCAGATATAGAAGGGGCCGGTCAAAGGAATGCAGATAGTGAATTAAGCCGCAAAGCTGAATTGCATATTCGATTACGATATGTTCTGAAAGAGGTCCCTTTACCTGAACATATTCCTTCAGAGTACTGCCTTCCAGATATTGTTCGATGATGTAGGAACCTTCTTCATCTTCCTCAATATCATAAATTATAGGGATGCAGGTATGCTTCAGCCCTTTTAGTATGATTGCTTCATTACGTTGTAAATAATATAGGGGATGATTTTTAGAAATACACTTGATTGCCCGATAAGAATTTAACCTGATGTGTCTGGCCAGATATACCCTGGCAGTACCTCCACTGCCAAGCAGACGTAAGATTTGATATTTTTGAAACCAAACTTCTTGCTGCATTCTCTCCTTTCTTCTCAGTTTGTTTATAAATAAAGCAGGAAGCATGTCACATTATTATTATAACCATATAATGGAATAAAATCAATCTTTTTCCCATTGTTTAAAATCACGATTATTTGAAATAATTCTGTTATAAATGACAACTCGGCCAAAGAATTCCCATCCCAAAAACATGGGATAGATTAACACAAATTTCATACTTGGGCATATTGACTTTACTTGTGTTTTAACTTATACTTTTTTTACACCGATGGATGGTTTTCGTATGTCCTGCGTTAACCAGTTCCTGTTTAGTACAGAAAGGGGTGTACTTTATGAAGATAGAAAAAATCAGTGACAATCAAATTAGATGTACCTTGAGTAAAAGTGATCTGATTGACCGGGAGTTAAAGATAAGCGAATTAGCTTATGGAACAGAAAAAGCAAAAGCTCTGTTTCGCGATATGATTCAACAGGCGTTCTACGAATTCGGATTTGAAGTAGATGATATTCCGCTGATGATTGAAGCCATTCCGGTTTCCACAGAATGCTTGATCCTGGTAATCACCAAGGTAGAGGATCCCGACGAACTGGACACCCGTTTCTCCAAGTTTTCTTCCTTCAATGTCAACGAGAACCCCGAGAGAACGGAATCAGACGAGGATTCCTATGCGGATGAAATAATAAATTGCTTCGACCAAATGGATGATGATATAAATGAAGATATTCTGGACAGTTCCAAGGAAGATGCCCTGGAGGAGCCGAAGCTTCCCGAAAACGAGGGTTCCGCAAAACCCGGTGTTCATGTTCCTGCAAATTTAGTTAAGATATATTCTTTTGGTTCTTTGCAGGAAGTGACCCAATTGGCTTATATTATGGTGGGCACCTATAATGGTATCAACACCCTGTATAAGAACCCGGCAGATTCCGTCTACTACCTGGTAGTCAGCATCACCGACCATACTCCGGAAGAATTCAATAAAGTATGCAATATTATTTCAGAATACGGCAAGTCAGAGCGTTCTACTTACGCCAGCTCCAGTTTTTATGAGGAGCATTATGAAGTAATCGTAAGGAATCATGCCCTGCAGATACTTTCCGTTATGTAGCTAAAATCAGAAGGCTGTCACAAATAGGTGACAGCCTTTTCCTATGATATCTATGTTTAAATTGTCCATATATCCGTCTCCGGTCTTTTCTGACTGCTGAATGTTATACGTTAGTACCCCGCAGCAGAGCATCCGGCTTTATATCCCTGTTTTATAGTCCCAGCCATACGCAATACAGGCGCTTTCTCACTCCGGTATCGTATAATTTTTCATCCGTGTCAGCCTAATCATTGCATCCACCGCATCGGCATCATACAAATTCCCCCTATGTTTCTCCAACTCCTCAAGAGCAGTCTCCATACCTAATGCCGGCCGATAAGGTCTGTGAGAGGTCATAGCCTCAAATACATCCGCTACAGCCAGAATACGGGCTTCCGGAAGAATTTCTTCTCCTTTCAGGCCACAAGGATAACCGCTGCCGTCCAGGCGCTCATGATGCTGGCAGACAATTCTAGCGATGGGCAGGAGAAAGTTATCGTCTTTGAGTATGTCATAACCCAACTCTGCATGGGTTTTAATTAAACTGAACTCCATATCAGAAAGTCTTGCAGGTTTGGCAAGCAATTCACTGGGGATTCCGATTTTTCCGATATCATGGATAATTCCTGCACGGCGGATGGTTTCGGATGTTTCATAATCCAAGCCCATTTCCCGCGCAATATCATAGGAAATAATCCCGACACGCCGCTGATGCCCGGAGGTATAAAGATCCTTTTGCTCCACCATCTTAGCCACAGCCAGCATCGTTCCGTCGATTGCCTCCTCAAGCTGTCTGGCTTTTGCCGCAATATCCTCCTGGTAACGAATATTATCCATCGCAATAGCAGCGGTATCCGCCATTACCTGGAGAACCTTAATCTGCTCCGGGGTAGGCTTATACTTTTTTGACCAATAGCAGCCAATCGCCCCGATGGGATCGTTGGTTTTAATCGGTATCATGGCAAGACTTTGCACGAAGGTCTGCTTATATACATCAATCGGAATTCTTGAATCCTTGTAAATATCTTCTATGATAGCAGGCTCGTGGTGAAGCATAACCCATCCGCTGATGCATATGTCCATCGGGAAGCGAAGTCCCTTCCATAAAGGAGAAATGGAATCCTCTTCCGCGTAGTAACAATAGGAGCCGTCCCGCAAAACAAAGGTAGCCCCGTCAGAACCGGTTAATTCACGGACCGAATGCCGTACGATATCCATTACAGATGATAAATCATGAGTTGCAGAAAGCTTCTGAACAACCTCTAGAAGTCTTCCCATATCGTAGATATAGGATGAGCCGTTTGATCCGATATTATCGGGTTTATCACAATTCGAACCGACCATACACAAACCTCCTTTGCTTGTTTACGATCACTCACTACGCTTTCATTATATCATGAACAAAAACCGGTCCATGATCTTTCGCTCCGCTCGCATACCTGCAAGCAAGCTTGCGGCATGCTCACTACGCTTTCATTATATCATAATTCTGGTAAAATCCAATATTTTTCGACTTTTTCCCCATTTATCTGGTAATTATTCCGGGTTCACCGGATATTTTTTTCAAACAAAAAATGAGCTGGGTACTAAGGTTCATTAACCTCAGTACTTCAGCCCATATTTAAGTCAACTTATATTGTCACGGCTCTTCGAATTATTCTCCGAGCTCTGCTTCTATTCTGTCCATCAGTTCTTCCGGATCCAATCCGTGAACCATAGCTGCTTCCTCTAAGGTTTCAGCCTGGGCAGAAGGGCATCCAAGGCAATGCATGCCTATATCTAATAATACCGGAATAATGCTTTGATCAAGGGAAATTGCCTGGGCAATTGTCATGTCCTTCGTAATCTTTGCCATCGTTTTTTCCTCCTTATTAATGAAATATTTTAACCTAACTCACTAGGATATCGTCTATCATGATGCGGTCCTTCCGCTTTCGCAATAGCTTAGGCAATATTATATTCCATTGCTCCTGGAACGTCAAGCCTTCAATTCCTGAGTTTATGTAATTTTAATTTTGTTGTTCAATTTCCGGTATTCTGTCGGGGTTGATGCAGTTAATTTTTTAAATTGTCTCATAAAATGGACTTCATTATGATATCCGCATAAGTATGAGATTTCGCCCACCGATAAATCTGATTCCGCTAAAAGTTCTTTTGCATAAATTATGCGGCTCTCAATAACATCTGACATACAAGAGGTGAGAAAGGTCTCTTTATATATGTTCTGCAAATAGCCGCAGCTTATATGAAGCTTGTCCGCCATAACAGGTATTGACCAATTACTATGCGGATTACTATATATTTCACTCCGCAGTTCTATTAGTTCCTGGTGAATTTTTGAGTGCCAGGGCTGAAAGGTTTTTGTCTCCATTTGTTCCTTAGCCTTTATGAATAAAATCTGCATCAAATATTCGATGGTTTGTTCCTTATAAGGATTATTTGAATAAAATTCACTTGTGATTTTTTGAATCAGATCGGATAAATAATAATGATTGAAAATATACAGAGGTGTATTCAACGCTATTTGGTATTGCATAAGCAATACCGGATCCAGTTCAAAATGGATCCAGTCATTTTTATATTCGCTCCTATTTGCGCCATACTTCTGGGGATAATATTTATCGTAGATAATCAGTGTATTAGGAGGTGTGTTAATCTCCTCTCCATCAATGATAAAAATAGCAGGCGATTTCACAAGCAACAGCAAATACCATTCATATCCATTCCCCCGTTCAACCGAAAAGCTGCTGTCATGTGTAGTATTACAGCCTATGCGAAGAATTCGGAACACATCATCACCACCTTAGAATATATCAGTTTCTTCTTATTATATTATATTGATACCAAGATTGCAATTTATTATACTACTTAAAAACAGCCGGCTATTGATATATATTACAAGATTATATTATATCAGTAAAGCAATAAGAGAATTTATATGTAATAGTATCATGATACGGCCAAAAATAAATGGAGGAGAAAATGAATACAAGATTATTTCAAAATCACGTGATACGCAAAGAAATCCCTTTGGATCCGATTTGGAGCTTCCATACCCTGACTTCGGAGGAAGACAAGCTTGAAGAATATAAAATGCTTGTTCCAAGCTGCTGGGAAAGCAATCCCAAACTGTCATCCTATAAGGGGAAGGCACTATATTCGAAGAAAATATCCTTTGGCGGTAATATCCGTCTGGTGTTCAAAGGAGTCAGCCACACGGCATATGTCTACCTGGATAAAAAACAGGTTGCTTATCATTATAATGCTTATACTGAATTCAATGTAATATTAAAGAATATACCATACGGTGAGCATTTGCTGGAGATTAAGGTGGATAATTCTTTTCATGAGGAATCTGCCTTGCATATCAGCAATGATTATTATTCCTATGGTGGAATTACCCGCCCGTTGACAGCGGAGGAAATCGGTGAACTGTATATCAGATATATTCATTTTATTCCATACCAGGAAGAAGGAAAATGGTTTGCTTCCATTCGTGCGGCTGTAAGTAACCTTTCGAATGAGAAAAAAAATGTATCCTTGCAGATTAAGGTCGGCGATGAGGATATGGTTTCCTTTGACGATATCATGCTGCAGCCGAATGACGAATCTCTTTTTAACGATACCTTTGAATTTTCATCTGCTGTCGCATATACATTGAAGAAGCCTAAATTGTATATGATGAATGCCACGCTTTTATACAATAATGAGGCTGTGGATGATCTCATTGACAGAGTGGGCTTTCGTGAAATAAAAGTCAGCGGAAAAGATATTTTATTCAGTGGGGAAAAGATCATCATCAAGGGAGTGAACCGTCACGAAGACTATGCGGAATTCGGGTGTGCTGTTCCGATTGAGGCGATGTATCGTGACATCGAATTAATTAAAGCATTGGGCGCAAATTGCATTCGTACCTGCCACTATCCTAACGACGAACGTTTTCTCGATCTGTGCGATCAAAACGGAATTCTCGTGTGGGAAGAAGCTCATGCAAGAGGGTTAAATGAAGAACAGATGAAGCATAAAAACTTTGAAAAGCAAAGCGCTGATTGTATCAGGGAAATGATTGAAAATCACATAAACCATCCATCGATTTATGTATGGGGCATTTTGAATGAATGTGTAAGTAATACGGAATTCGGAAGATCCTGCTATGCAAAACAGTTTGAACTTATTAAGCGGCTGGACTCAAGCCGTCCGGTATCCTTTGCAAGCCTAAGCCAGCATATTGGTTCGGATTTGTGCTTGGATTTGGTTGATATTGTCTCATTTAACATATATCCGGGATGGTATCATGATACACCGGTAACAGAATTTTTGGGAACCCTGAAGGATTTCGTCAACAGCTCGGACGGTGCCGGAAAACCGTTATTGATCAGTGAAATAGGGGCGGGAGCAATCTATGGTTTCCGAAGCAATCATATGGAGAAATGGACAGAAGAATACCAGCAGCTAATCTTATCGGAACAATTAACCTCCATCTTATCCGATAATGATCTGACCGGTGTGATTATATGGCAGTATGCAGATTGCCGGGTGGATAAGGGTTGGTTTTATACCAGGCCAAAGTGCCAGAATAATAAGGGATTGGTAGATAAATACCGAAGAGAAAAGTTAGCTTATAATAGAGTAAAAGAAATATTTCATTCTTATTGACGGTAATTATGTCATAACGGGAAAAGCCCTCGATTTTTGAAGGGCTTTTCTCATTATGGACAAATATGTTTTATTCATTGATGCCGCTTCTGCCACAAAATCTTTAGACGTAACGGATGAGTTAAAGAAGCCCTTGACCTATTGAATCAGATTTATTTAATCCTCTGATTTTAAAACCGTGCTTTTATAATTTCCCGGGGTGCATCCATGATACTTCTTGAAAATCCGTATAAAAGCATTGCTGTCTTGAAATCCCACCATTGGGGCAATATCTGTTATCTTCAAGGAAGTATTCCTGATGAGATCCACCGAATAAGAAATACGGACCTTGTATAGATAATCAATAATAATTATTCCATGTTCCTCACGAAATTTTTTTGACAAATAAGACGGAGTAATATTAAAATGAGCCGCAATGTTATTTAAGTTTAAATTAATATCCAAATAATTGCTTTCAATGTACTGAGTTACTTCATGTATTTTCTTGTCCAAATTATTTGAGCTCTGCTCTTTGACCATAAGGGCAGCCTGCGTAAACGGTTTTTCTATATTGACTGTCCAGAACAAATAAGCCCTCTAATGTCTTATAGGGAAACTGATGCTGCAGCCGGGTTTTCAAACGCATAAATACATTATAAAAGAAATAAAGACAGCTTTTTGCATCCTCAGAGGACAGCTTTCTTTGCTTTAACTGCTGACATATATTATTGAAATAGTCTTCCAGAGAATGCTCACTTGCTGACATTACAAGATTAATAATATAATCCGAAGTTTTAAGATCAAGATAACTGATCTGTGATTCCTTCGGTGTATCTTTGTAATAATGTAAGTTACCGATACCGAATAAATGCATATACTCTAAGGTGTTGTTTGCCTGAGTGTAGGCATCGGATAAATGATTGGTATCACATAAGCTGCTTACTCCGACATAAAAATTGATTTCAAAGTGATTTCTGCAATATTCTATAAAGGTGCCGAGCCCATCGGAAAGAATATCTTCATTTTTTTCACTATCATCAGATATATTTACAATCATGGCAGTTTCCGTTTGACTATGGCAAAAATGAAGATGCGGAAAAAAAGGTTGAAATAATTCGCTTAGTATATTTTGCGTAATGAAAAATGCCAGATCATTTTTTGGATCTTTCCATTCTTTACTCAGTGAATCCTCCGGATAAAGATTAGAGAAAGAAAAACGCAGTAAAACTACATAGGAAAAATCAGATCTAAAGTTCAAACAGAACTGCTCTGCTATACCTCCGGATACTTGTGATAACTGAATTTCACCGGTTAATAATTTATATAAATAGTTGTTTTTAATTAGATTCCGCTGCATTTTTATTTCCGAGTTTGTTCTTATAATCATTTCTTTTATCTTGCCGTATTCATTCTTTTCACCCAGATCAAAAGGAGAGGTTTTCAGATAACCCATAATTTCTTTGAGGGGGCGGTAATTGTGCACGGAATAGAAAAAGGTAATAATGCTGCCAACCAAAATACTGGTAAACAGGGCGATCAATAAAATGACCAGAATATTTGACGCTTCATTATAGTACAGGCTTTCTTCCGTGAGTGATACCAGCTTCAAGTCAGGGAGCAGCAGATCAACCGAATCAATGATATAATGAAGCTTTTGTTCCTCACTTAATTGTATGACAGAAACCGGTTCTGTTGAGCCTGTGTCAGTATAATCCGGCGAAGCATCAATGACCTTTAAATGCTCTGTCAGCTCGGAATCCGTTGATAACAGGACGGAAGCATGATTCAATAGTGCCAGTGAGGAAAAATTGTTTGAAAGTAACTGGCTTTCTAAAAGCTGATTAAAATTACTCTTATCTAATTCGAAAACAATAATAGATAAAGGATTCTTTTCTTTATTGTTGATAATTAAAGGCATGGAGAAAAGTAATTTGAGATCGTTTTGATCTGCCAATATCAGCTGATAGGAATTTTTATGAAGCTTGCTCTTCAAATAGTTCCAGGTCTCATTTGATATATATCTGGAGGGCATGAAGCTTGAAAACTCACTTCTGTAAACATTGGAGGCAGATACGATATAGTCACTGTTGGGAAAGTAAATATAAATTTCCTTAATAAAAGAATTGGTAACCATAAAAATAGATAATTCATCTTGAAGATTGTTAATCTGCAGATGAATCTCTGATGAGGAATTAGTTTTATAGGAAAGTGAGCTAACCCGTTGGTTCATTTGCAGATTTGTTGAAATCTGGATTAGATCCTTTAAATTATTATCTATTTGAGTTTTAACATTTTCCAGGGACAGATATTGGCGTACTATAGTTTCGCGCTTAATCACCTTAAATGTATGAGAATAATAGATGGAGCAAATGATAATTGGTATTATTAAGATGCTCATGTAAGAAAACATCCATTGTAGAAATAACTTTGACCGCTTTTTAGATTCTCTTAAAGTTGAAGCTTTCTGAAACATGATCTCTCTCCTGCTATGTTGATAAAACCTCAAATATCATATCATTTTATAATTTACAGTATAGCATTCCGTCATAATTAAAGGCAATCGTATAATTTGCAACCATCTTATATTTCGAAAACCGCTCTGATTTTAATGTTTTGAGGTATCATTTTAAGAATTATAATATTTACGCATACTCTCTAAACTGCTACACTAATCACAGCTTCCTTCCGGAAAGAGGTTACAGCAACATAAAAAATCATGATAGTTTTGGAGGATAATTAGTATGAAAAAAATCAATCGAGATTCTATCGTGTCATCGCTCTTATAATGGCGACGCTAATGGTTGTCAGCATGTTATATGGCTGTAAGAAAGAAGACACCACTACAAAGGGTGAGGCGGTAACCAAAGACGGTAATACTGTTTCTTCAAATGAGGAGGAAAATACTGAAACAGGGAATTCCGAACCAACAAAGCTGACAATATGGGGAAGCTGGGACGGTATGGCTGATATTCTCAATAAGCAGGAAGATGCTCCTTATTGGCAGGCTTATATGAAGGCAACAAATACGGAATTGAAATTTTTGGATACCACAGGCGGAGCAGATGCCTTATCCGCATTAATTTCATCAGGTGATTTACCGGATATTATTATTGAGTATTCCAATAATATACCGACGGGAGTCCAGCAGAATTTGCTCGACGGTACTATTATTGCATTAAATGATGCTATTGATGCAGGCTATATGCCGAACTTTAAGGCATATTTAGAAAAAGATCCGGAGGTAGACAGACTGATTGTCAATGACGATGGCTTATATGCCTGGGCACCTATGATTCGCGCCGTAGATTCACCGTTAGTATTCGGCGGTAATATGATCAGACAGGATTGGTTGGATGAACTGGGCTTGCAGCAGCCCACAACTCTTCAGGAAATGGAAGATGTATTATTGGCATTTAAAGAGAAAAAGGGCAGCACTTCCGGATATTCCTTTGCATCTAATTATTCCTACCTTGTAATGGCACATGGCATTGTAGAAGGAATGTATGTAGATGCAGACGGTAAGGTTCAATACGGATGCATCCAGGAGGGATACAAGAATTTTCTGACAATGTTTAATGATTGGTATAATAAGGGAATTCTTGATCCGGATGGTTTCACACAAAATGTTGATGCATTCTACGCGAAAATAGCATCCGGGCAGACCGGTCTGGTCTTTGGGTATACAGGCAGTGAATTAGGAAAAATTGAGGCAATGAAATCGGAATATCCGGATATGGATTACCAGCCAATTCCAAATCCTGTAATTCATAAAGGAGACGGCTATCCGGTAGATGTAAGTGCATATCGGGTTAATAACATAGGCGCAATGATAACAAGTTCCTGCAATAATGTTGAGGCTGCTGCCAAATTCCTTGATTATATTTATAGCGATGAAGGAATTATGCTTTCAAATTATGGTCAGGAGGGAATTACCTATACCATAGAGAACGGCGAGCCAAAGTTAACTGATTTTGTACTTAAGAATCCGGATGGTTTAAGCCATCAACAGGCACTATCCCTATATGCCGGTTATAAGAACAAACCCTTCATCACCTTATTCCAGGTATATCCATTAGAGGTACAGCAGAAGTCTCTTGAAGTATGGGCGACCCCGGATGCCAAAATCAAAATGATGCCGCCGATAACCATGACCTCCGAGGAAACGGATGAGTATAATTCAATTATGATGGACATCAATACCTATGTTAATGAAAACAAGCTGAAATTCATCTATGGATCACAATCGATCGATACGTTTAATGATTTTGTTGCAGCAATTAAGAAAATGGGAATTGATCGGGCAATTGAGCTTCAGCAGGCCACATATGACAGATATATCAGCAGATAAGAAATAATTTAAGCTTATAAAATAATGATATGCAGACCAGGAGGCGGCGCAGGTTTATAAAGAGCCGCCTCCTGGTCTCTAAAAAATATAATTAAAGGATTGTAAATTATCTTTCTCGAAAATATGTACCGGAATGGAGAATAATATGATAAATAAGAATACAGGTTTTTTTAAACGCTTGAGCAAAGACCTGGTGAGAAATAAGAATTTGTATATTATGTTGCTTCCTGTAATATTATATTACCTTATCTTTTGCTATTTCCCATTCTACGGAGCTCAGATAGCTTTTCGTAATTTTAAGCCGAGAGCCGGTATTTTGGGGAGTGAGTGGGTTGGACTGGCAAACTTTAAAGCCTTTTTTACCGGTGTGTTTTTTACCCGATTGGTACGCAATACCCTGTCTATCAATATACTTAATTTAATAATAGGATTTCCCGCTCCTATCCTATTGGCATTATTATCGCTTTCATAACCCTGTATCCTTTTGCCTATGTTGTATTTGCGTCCATAAGTGACCCTATTAAAATAATGAGTAATCAAGGTATTTTATTTTGGCCGGATGGTTTTTCTTTAATTGCATATAAAAAAGTGTTTCAAAATCCGTCAATTTATATTGGTTACGCAAATACATTATTTTATGTTATCATAGGTACGGCGATTAACATATATGCAACGGCTTCAGCTGCTTATGTATTATCAAGGCAGAATCTGATGCTAAAAAAGTTTTTTTCAATCATGTTCATATTCACAATGTATTTCAGCGGCGGGTTGATCCCATCTTATTTATTGATGGATCAATTGGGATTGGTGAATAATCGAATGGGGTTAATTCTCCCCGTAGCCGTAAGCACCTATAATCTGCTGATTATGACTACCGGATTTCAGAGTATCTCAGCGGCATTAGAGGAATCCGCCAAAATTGACGGAGCAGGCAGCTGGACAATTTTAACCCGTATTATAGTTCCTCTCGCTAAACCTACCATTATGGTAATCATGCTGTATTATGCGGTAGGACATTGGAATTCCTGGTTTCGAGCCATGATTTATATCAGAGATTCCGATAAGATGCCGTTACAGTTATTATTAAGAAATATTTTAACAAGAAGCCAGCTGGGTGCAATGGCCGGCAATACTGATGTTGAAGATGTCGGTACCACAATAAAGTATGCGACAATTATCGTATCCACCATTCCGATTTTATGCATTTATCCGATGATTCAAAAGCATTTTGTTCAGGGCGTTATGATCGGGGCGATAAAGGAATAAAACCAACAAGGAGAATCTTTTAGAATCATCTTGCATTCTTTCTCATCCTATATTAAAATATAGTGGATTGCTAGATAAAAGGAGGTTATTTGACAATGGCATATACTATTAACGATGATTGCATTAGCTGTGGCGCATGTACAGATTCATGCCCTACCGGATCAATTTCCGAAGGAGCTACTCGCTATGAAATTGATCCCGATTCATGCATCGATTGTGGCGCATGTGCAGATACATGCCCTACCGGCGCAATTTCAGCATAGTCAAGCTTACATAAAAAGAGAGTGAAGCCTTACGATACTATTCGTATGCGTCTCACTCTCTTTTTATACATGGCATATCTTCTTCCCGTCTTCCGTCTTTTGACTTGCTGGCTTAAATATATATCTTGTTCTTTTTGAAGAATTTAGATTTCTTTTTATGATCCACCGTTGCCGCCGACATCATCCTGCTCTTCTGATAATCCCTCAGTGTTGCGTCAAATTTGCGGTAACGTTCCTCTTCCTTCTCCTCCTGCAGCCGCATCAAATAATTCATTTCCTTGATTACACCGTCCGTTACATTGGCGCCGATATCCTGTGAAAGAGCTTCATTGTTCTCCCTCAGGGCCTCCAATACAATATGACTCAACACCGCTTTGAACTGCTCCATCTTCGTGTTTGATCCTTCGGTGATCTCATTTTTTTCATTTTCTGCAATTAAGCTTGTACCACTTTCATTCACAGGTTCTTCCTTTTCCAGTTCACCCTGCTTCTTCTCATCCTCCACAATATTCTGCCCTTTCCCGTCCTGCCGCATGTTTTTCTCCTTCCCATCCTGTTTTTCTCCCAGAAATAGCTCTGCCTGTGCATCAAGCATCTCCGGCTTATCTAAATTAGATATAAGCATCTTAATAGCCTTGAGCTGAAATCCCTGTTCCTTTAGCACCTTGACCTTTTTAAAAAGCTCAATATCCGCTTCTTTGTAATATCGCTGTTCCATTTCATTTCGGGAAATCGGTAGACCCAGCTGCTTTTGCCAGTACCTGAGAACATGGGCTTCTACATCGACACGCTTTGAGGCCTCAGAAATCATATACCTAACTTCCTCCACTCCAATACCCTCCCTTATTATGTAATTATTTTCCACTTTTTACATTATAACATAGCAAACTTCAATTGCAATACACTTTCCACATATTCCCATATAACTTGTCGACATAAAAAAAGGAAACCTCAAAGAAGTTCCCTCTTTTCTACAGTTTAAGGACACTATATCCCGGCAATCATCGTTCCAGATTGGCAAATTTGGTAAATTGCGCCTGCCATGCAAGCTTTACGGTACCCACCGGACCGTTTCTCTGCTTACCTATGATAATTTCCGAAACACCGGGCTCCTCGGTATCCCTGTTATAATAATCATCCCGGTAGATGAACATTACTACGTCGGCATCCTGCTCGATGGCTCCGGATTCACGAAGGTCGGACAGCATCGGACGCTTATCCGGGCGCTGCTCCACCGCCCGGCTGAGCTGGGATAAGGCCACTACCGGCACATTAATCTCTCTGGCCAGGGATTTCAGCGATCTGGAGATCTCGGATATCTCCTGCTGTCTTGATTCGGATTTCTTGCTGCCCGTCATTAGCTGGAGGTAGTCGATGATGATTAATCCAAGATTTTTCTCCAGCTTCAGCTTGCGGCATTTGGACCTGAGCTCACTTACGGATATGGCGGAGGTATCGTCTATGACCAGGTTGGAATTGCCGACAATACGGGCGCTTTCCATCAGCAGTGCCCAATCATCACCGGATAAATTACCGGTACGGATCGCCTGGGAATCCACTCTGGAATTCATCGCCAGAATACGCTTTACCAACTGGTCCTGGGACATCTCCAAGCTGAAGACAACCGTTGTCACATTGGATTTTAATGCGACATACTCCGCAATATTAAGTACAAATGCAGTCTTACCCATGGAGGGTCTGGCCGCAATCAAAATTAAATCCGAGGGCTGCAGGCCTGCTGTTTTATAATCCAAATCATAGAAGCCCGTTGCGATTCCCGTAACGCTTCCCTGATTCTTAGCCGCCGCCTCGATACTGTCGATGGAGCGCAGCACCACCTCCCGGATATCCGTAAACTCCTTGGTTCCCCGGTTCTGTACAATATCAAATACCTGCTTTTCCGTCTTCTCCAGAATGACATCCAGCCTCTCTTTATCCAGATAGCACTCATTGGCCGTTTCTTCCGTCACTTTGATCAAACGGCGAAGAACTGCTTTATCCCGGACAATTTGGGCATAATACCTCACGTTAGCGGAGGTAGGCACTGCCGTAACCAAATCCCGGATAAACTCCAGACTGCAAACCTGGGGCGGAACATCCTTTTCCTTCAACCGGTCCTGGAGTGTAACCAGATCCACCGGCTTTCCCTCATTATACAGCTCCAGCATCGTCTCATAAAGAATTGCATACTGCTGTTCATAAAAATCTGTGCTGCTGATTACCTCGGAGGCCGACACAATCGCATCCTTATCCATAATCATGGAGCCGATTACAGATTGTTCCGCCTCCGCACTGTGAGGAAGTATTCTTTTTATAAATGATTCATCCATTGGTACCTCCATTCCTGCGCCTAACCCGTGCGAATTCGGGATTGCGCCAGCTGCGCATGCGAAAGCTCCGTATTTATTCTCACAAAAAGAAGTGGCCTCCCACTTCCTCTTGTATCAGATATTATCCCTAACCATAATGCTTCTGCTTTATTATACGGATTACATTACTTCCGGTTTCTTACAACTGATGATACTATTTCTATCTTATTTCTATTGTATCCGCTTGATTAGTTACTGTTCACTCCACTGCAAAATACAGCAGTTCCATGACCAGTAACACGCTTCGCATTTGTGGCCTATGAACAGTAACCTTGATTATACCGCTTCTACCTTCACCTTCATCTCTGCGGTCACCTGGGGGTGAAGCTTCACCGGTACGGTGTAGGATCCGGCATTCTTAATCGGATCGTTAAGCTGCAGCTTCTTCTTATCCAACTCCAGATTGAATTGCTTCTTTGCCGCCTCAGCGATTTCCTTGGTAGATACGGAGCCGAAGGTCTTGCCGCCTTCACCGGCCTTGATGGATACCTTAATGGTAAGCCCCTCCAGCTTCTTGCCAAACTCCTTCGCTTCCTCTAAAATCTCCTTCTGCCGCTTCTCCTCGGCCGCTTTCTGCATATTCAAATCATAAAGGTTCTGCTTTGTCGCCTCCATGCCAAGCTTTTTAGGAAGAATGAAGTTCCTGGCATAACCATCGCTGACCTTAACAATCTCACCCTTCTTTCCAAGGGACTTTACATCCTGTGTTAAAATAATTTCCATGTCTGTCTCTCCTTTATCATCAAATTAAGCTACAATTCTCCTTCTTCATGCATCTTTGTTAAAGTAGCCTTCAGCTTCATGATAGCATCCTGAATTGTTGTGCTTTCTAATTGTGCCCCGGCAACGCTCAAGTGGCCTCCGCCGCCCATCTTCTCCATAATAATCTGAACATTGACCTCATCAATGGATCTGGCGCTGATATATATTTTATCATTAAAGTCCGTCAAAACAAAGGTGGCCTTAATATCATTGATATTCAGAAGCTCGTTGGCAACCTGGGCTCCCAATATCATCGGACTGTCTGCCTCAGTGCCCCCGCAGACAGCAATGGCAAAATGCTCCAGGTAAAGCTCCGTGCTGCTGATGGCATCCGCCTTAATCTTAAAATCCGACATCTCACTGCGGAAGGATTTACGTATCCTGGTTACATCCGCACCGCTTCTTCTCAAATAGGCCGCCGCTTCAAAAGTGCGGACACCGGTCTTGGTCAGAAAATTATTGGTATCAATCATAATTCCCGCATAAAGCGCATCCGCTTCCACAGGCTTTAGCTTCAGATTTCCACCGATATATTGCATAATTTCCGCAATCATCTCACTGGTAGAGGAGGCATAGGGCTCCACGTATGAAAGCACGGCCGTATCAATCGCCTCATTGGTCTGGCGATGATGGTCAAAGATTACAATTGTCTTGGTATAATCCAGCAGCTCCGCACACTCCAGATAGCTTGGACGATTAACATCCACAATGACCAGAAGGGTATTGTTGTCCACAATCTCCCTGGCCTGATCATTTTTGAGAAACATATCCTCCTCATAATCCGGATTGCCCACAAAACGGTTCATCATGGGGCGAAGAGAAGAAGTCACCTCATTGATTACAATATGCACCTTTTTATTAAAGGATTTGGCGATACGGTAGACACCCACGGCAGAACCCAGGGAATCTACATCGCCGATTTTGTGGCCCATAATAACAACCTTATCCTTGGCTTCCACAAATTCACGAAAAGCATGGGCCTTTACCCTGGCCTTTACTCTTGTGCTCTTCTCCACGGAGATACTCTTTCCTCCGTAATAGCAGATCTTCTCCCGGTCCTTCACCACCGCCTGGTCCCCTCCTCTGCCCAGGGCCAGGTCAATGGCAGCTCTTGCATATTCATAACCGCTGATATAAGTATCAGCATTCACACCAAGACCGATACTTATGGTCACGGACATGTCGTTACCGATATTGACTCCCCTGACTTCCTCCAGAACCGAGAACTTGCTCGTCTGCAGATAGGGCAGGTACTTTTGCTGAAATACAAAGATATATTTGTCCTTTTCCAGCTTTTTAATAATTGCATCAATACTCTGCATGTATTTGTTGATCTTACGGTCAACCAGCGCCGTCAGCAGGGAACGCCTTACTTCATCGATACTTTCAAGGGCTTCCTCATAATTATCAATATACAGAAGTCCGGTCACCAGCTTCTGCTCCTTATTCTCCTTTAAAAGGGAGATAATCTCGGTTTCATCATAGAGATACATTGCGATTAACGCATTGCGGTCATCCCAGGCGCTCTCTGCATCCAGCAGGTTAAAGGTGATATCGTCCTCAAAATCAGGTGCGATAATCTTACGCAGCAGAACCTTGTAATTGCGGCCGTGAAGTACGATATGGAGCACCTCATCCTTCTCTTTCTTCGGCAGGATGTCCTCGGTAATCTCCGGTATGATATTGGCGATAGAGCGTTTGGCTGCACTTCTCTCCTGAATGATATCCATAAATTCATCATTCCCCCACTGCATCCTTCCCTCCAGATCCAGAATAGCATAGGGGAGATTCAGTTCCTTAAGCAGACGCTTCTGCACCTGACCGTAATCCATAGCATAGCGGACCAGCTCGGCAGCAATTTTATGGCGCTTCGCCAGATAGATCGTCATAGCCAACGCAAAATATACGGCGGTAAATGCAGTCATAACATATCCTGCCAACTTGTCTATGAGATAAATACTCAGATTCATGCACAATAACACTGATGTCAATATAACGGGCCATAATAAATATGCTCCAAGCGCACCTCTAAGTTTTAGTCTACGGTTCATAATAAATACTCCTTGAGTCTGGTATACAGAATTAATCGCAGCATGAATACAGGAACAACTTATAGAAATCTTTTGTCTATGTACACAGGGACAGGTTGAATCGTCTTTCCGCCTATCTTGTACATTATAACATTAAAATACCATTCTTTAAAGACAAATTATCGAAACCATTTTTTTGATTATAGCATATTCCACAGTATTTGTCAGTTTCATTTCATAAATATTTACTTTACATTTTGATTATATTGACCGCATCCATCGTATTCTTAAAGCCAAAAAATAAAAAAAGCCGTTACATAAACTCCTCATGCAACGGCTTTTCTTCCCATCTTTTTATATGGTATCCTATTAACTTCTTATAAGATAATCAAAAGCACTCAGCGCTGCGTTGGCGCCGGAACCCATGGATATGACAATCTGCTTATAGGGACTGTTGGAACAGTCGCCTGCGGCAAATACTCCCGGAAGATTGGTTGAATTGTGGGGGTCTACCATGATTTCACCCATGCGGTTACGTTCGACCGTATCACCGAGCCAATCCGTATTCGCCACCAAACCGATCTGGACAAATACGCCCTGCAGTCCGATATGGTGTTCTTCCCCTGTCCCACGATCCATATAAGTAATACCATCCACCTTATTGCTTCCGGTAATCTCCTTTGTCTGAACATTCTTCAAAACCGTAACATTAGGCAGGCTGTAAAGACGTTGCTGAAGCACCGCATCCGCCTTAAGCTCCGGCAAAAACTCCAGAACCGTCACATGCTTGGCAATTCCTGCAAGATCAATGGCTGCCTCAATACCGGAATTACCGCCTCCGATCACCGCCAAATCCTTATCCTTAAACAACGGGCCGTCACAATGGGGACAATATGCCACTCCCTTATTCTTGAATTCCTGCTCTCCGGGCACTCCGACATTCCTCCAGCGGGCTCCCGTAGAAAGAATCACTGTCTTACTCTTCAATACGGCACCGCTCTCAAGAGTAACCTCAAGAAACTCCTTCTTCTCCAAAGCCTTGGCACGCTGTCCGCTCATAATGTCCACAGGATATCTTTTAACATGCTCCTCCAGGTTGGCTGCCAGCTGCGGTCCTTCCACATAGGGGACGCTGATCAGATTCTCAATTCCAAGGGTATCTCTTACCTGTCCTCCAAAGCGTTCTGCTACAATACCGGTCCGTATTCCCTTTCTGGCGGCATAAATGGCCGCACTGGCACCTGCGGGCCCTCCTCCGACTACAAGCACGTCATAGGGCTCCTTTTGCTCCAGCTCCGAGGTATCCGGGGCACTTCCCAGCTTTGCAAGAATTTCCTCCAGGGTCATCCGGCCGCTTCCAAAGAATTCTCCGTTCAGGTAGACCGACGGCACCGCCATAACGTCCTTGCTTTCGACTTCCTCCTTATAGGCGGCTCCGTCAATCATGGTGTGCGTAATGCCCGAATTATATATACTCATCAGATTCAGCGCCTGAACCACTTCAGGGCAATTGTGGCAGCTTAAGCTGATATAGGTTTCAAAATGATATTGCTCTTTGATTCCTTTTATCTGGTCCAGTACCTTGGGTTCTACCTTCGGCGCTCTGCCGCTGACCTGAAGAAGAGCCAGCACCAAAGAAGTAAACTCATGACCCAGGGGGATACCCGCAAAGACCACTCCTGTATTCTCTCCCGGGCGGTTGACGCTAAAGCTCGGTATTCTGGCTAAAACTCCCCGGTCCACCTTGATCCTGGAGGACATGGAAGCCAATTCTTCTACCAGGTCCGCAAGCTTCCCGGAGGTATCATCGCCGCCTGTGCTCAGCTTAATCTCCACATCACCTTCCATGAGCTTTAGATACTCCTCCAGTTGTCCTTTAATCTCCGCATCCAGCATCATAATTCACTCCTTAAATCTTGCCTACAAGATCGAGACTGGGCTTTAAGGTTGCTTCTCCCTCTTTCCACTTTGCAGGGCACACTTCACCGGGATTCTTTCTTACATACTGGGCTGCTTTTATCTTGTTAATAAGAATACTTGCATCACGTCCAATGCTTCCGGCATTAATTTCTACCGACTGGATCACCCCGTCTGGATCTATAATGAAGGTACCGCGGTCGGCAACTCCGTCCGCCTCAATCAATACATCAAAGTTTCTTGAAATAGCATGGGAGGGATCACCGATCATGACATAGGTTATCTTCTTAATGGCTTCTGAGCTGTCATGCCATGCTTTATGGGTAAAATGAGTATCGGTGGAAACAGAATATACCTCTGCTCCAAGAGCCTTCAAAGCCTCATAATTATTCTGTAAATCCTCCAACTCTGTCGGGCATACGAAGGTAAAGTCTGCCGGATAGAAACAAACAATGCTCCACTTTCCTTTAAAATTCTGCTCCGTAACCTCTACAAATGCTCCGTTCTGATAAGCCTGTGCCTTGAAGGGCTTCACTTCTGTTCCGATTAATGACATAATTAATTACCTCCTATGATTTAATATGATTATATTAGCTTTATGATCACTTTTCAATAATAGTAATCATTACTATTATTACTATAACAAATTATTTTTAAAAGTCAAGAGGTTAAATTAATTTTCCATGTTTTTCTTTCTCGCTTTTACGACAACCAGGTGATTATCCTGTCTTTTGCAGTTACTAATCGCCTGCAGGCGGATTACCCAAGCCAGTTTTTACGAACATCCGTATTTCCATTATGCTCCAAATGCAAAATCCCTTCTTGTCCCAATCCCTATAAACTGGTATACTCTAACTGCACGAAATGTTAATTACTAATGTTATGACACTGTCATTACCGAGGAATTATATGAAAAAAATCTTAAACAAATCTATTCGCAGTTTAATCCCAAGACTTACCCCTGCAAAGATGATATTCGGGGGCTTCATTATCCTTATTCTTATTGGTGCTATCTTGCTGTGCCTGCCAATCAGCTCGGAACGCGGACAGTTCACAAATTTTATCGACGCTCTGTTTACTTCCGCTTCCTCCGTATGTATTACCGGCCTTGTGATTGCCGATACCAATACCCATTGGTCCTTCTTCGGAAAAATTATTATCCTGATTTTGGTCCAAACCGGCGCACTTGGTATTATGTCTGTTGTAACCTTGTTTTCTGCAATTACCGGCCGCGATCTTGGCCTTAGCCACAGATTAGCCTTAAAGGAATCCATCAGCAACTTCACACTTGCCAATATTGTAACCATGTTCAAAGGTATCTTTAAAGCAACCATCCTCTTCGAGGCTATCGGCGCAATCCTTTTTTCCCTTACCTTTATCCCGGAATACGGGTGGAAAAAGGGAATAGGAAAAAGTATCTTTCAATCCGTATCCGCCTTCTGCAATGCGGGCTTTGATGTCTTGGGCAGCGGGAACGGCCAGTTTTTGAGCCTTTCCGGCTTTTATAAGGATTCCCTCCTCCTTATCGTCACCTCCATATTAATTATTATCGGAGGATTGGGTTTTATCGTATGGGATGATTTATACCGAATCAGAAAATTTTCCAGATACACGCTGCACACCAAAATAGTTCTTCTTATGACAGCTGTCCTGATTGCGGCGGGGACCCTCGCTTTCTTTGTTTTGGAAGCGGACAATACCCTGCAAAAGGACTCTATGCCGGTTAAGCTGCTAAATTCTTTCTTCTTCTCTGTTTCCACAAGAACCGCCGGCTTTACTACTTTTAATACAGGTGATATGCATCCCGCTTCCAGCATTGTGACGATCCTTTTAATGTTCATCGGGGCGGCGCCCGGTTCAACCGCAGGGGGAATAAAAACAACCACCTTTTTTATTCTTATAATAACTGTCATCACCTATCTGAGAGGGGGAAAGGAGGTTCAAGCCTTTAAAAGAAGGATTACTCCCGATGTGATTAATAAATCCATCGCGATTTTTATCCTGAGCCTGTTTCTGATCTTAATTACTGCCATAGTACTGCTGTACAATGATAAGATAAGCCTGGAGCAGGCACTGCTTGAAGCCACCTCCACCTTTTCCACCGCCGGGTTATCCACTGGCATCACTCCACAATTAAGCGGAATAAGCAAGCTGCAGTTAATCATTACCATGCTCCTGGGAAGAGTCGGAATTATCACTACCTTTACGGCCATTACAGGAAGCGCAGGAAAGAATAATATTACGTACCGGTATCCGGAGGGAAAAATAACAGTAGGTTAGGAGAAGCATATGAAATCATATCTTGTTTTGGGCTTGGGAAGATTTGGAATGAGCGTGGCACAAACGATTTATAATCTGGGCCATGAAGTGGTAGGTGTGGACGAAAGTGAGAAGCTCGTTAATGAGTTCTCCCGATTAATAACCCATACCATACAGGCTGATATTACAGATGAGGATTTCCTGAAAGCAATGGATATCAGCAAATTTGATTCCGTAGTGGTGGCCGTCGGCTCCAACCTTCAGGTCAGCATCATGGTCACAGTTTTATTAAAGGAATTGTCCGCGAGATATATTCTTGTGAAAGCCCAGGATGATTTCCAGGCGAAAATATTATATAAGGTGGGAGCCGATAAGGTAATCCTGCCCGAGCAGGACATGGGCATCAAGGTGGCTCATAATCTTATGTCTGATTCTTTTTTTGAATTAATAGAGATTTCCCAGGATTACAGTATTACCAGTGTAAACGCGCCCGAATCATGGTGCGGCAAAACATTGGGTGAGCTGGCCGTCAGATCAAAATATGGAATCAATATTCTTGCCATCAAAGAAAAAGACCATACCAATGTGGTGCCCAATGCAAAAACCATGATCGGGAGCGATACTGTCATTACGATTTTAGGAATGAATCACGACTTGAAAAAATTCCAGAGCGTCCGATAACCCCGGAAGCACCTCCATGCCTGCCTGGGTATTGCTTGCCGGATCCCAGACTCCGCTTCTGCAAAAGTTACGGATTACTGAGTCCTCAGGCCATAGCCGATGGGATATAATAACCCCGAATCCTCCTTGCCAATATCTCCGGTACTCCTGTAGTAGGGCATAGCCAGCTTACCGGTAAAAGGAGCCTCTCCATACAGAACAGAAGCCACACCTGCCCCCTCGGTTCCCGGCAGATAGCACATTACAATACTATCCCATTGATCCGCGTAATCTGTAATAAGAACATTTCTCCCCGCAACCAGCAGAGCAATTACCGGTTTATTCAGAAGGTTAACCTTGTCGATGATATTTTTGTTGTCAGGATGGGCTTTCGATCCGGTAATGGAAAGATCCTGTGTGTCTCCCTCAAATTCGGCGTACGGAACCTCTCCAATGGCCATAATGACCACATCCGCCTGGGCAGCTCTGTCCCAATCAGTTATGATTTCAATATCATGAGCCCCGGCATATTCCTGCAAGCCTTCTAATATTGTGGTACCCTGAGTGATCTTACCGTTATCTCCATCCAGCTGCCCCTGCCAGGACAAACCCCAGCCTCCGCACTGAAATCCCATATCATTGGCTGCAGGACCGGTAACAAAGATTCTCTGTCCCTTTTTCAGAGGAAGAAGCTCTCCTTCATTCTTAAGAAGTACCAGTGATTTTTCCACCAATTGCTTTGCCAGTGCACGGTATCCGCCGCTGCCCGGCTCACTGACCTCTTTCTCCGCCTTTTCCTGGTAAGGATCCTCAAATAAGCCCAGGTCAAACTTCACCGTTAATATCCTGCGGACCGCATCATCAACTCTCTCTTCTGAAATCCTGCCGCCATTCACATTATTGATAATTGCATGGAGGGCATTCTTATATTGATTTGGCTCCATCAGCATATCCACGCCGGCATTAACCGCATTTGCGATTTTTTCCTGGAAGGTACTTCCGCTAAGGGCATTCATCGCCTCCCAGTCAGATACAACAAAGCCCGAAAACCCCAGCTCTCCCTTTAACACATCGGTAAGCAGATACTTGTTTTCATGCATCTTCAAACCATTATAGGAGCTGAAGGAGGCCATAACAATCCTGACCCCGGAATCTATCAATGCCCGGTAGGGCTCCAAATGGATGCTGCGAAGCTCTTCCTCCGGCACCCTGGCATCTCCCCGGTCCAGCAGGGAATTAATTTCACCGGTTCCATACACGGTCCCCCCGTCGGCCAGATAATGCTTCGCCGTCGATACAACTCCGTTCTCCTGCTGCCCCTTTAAATATGCCTCCGCCAGGGATGCAACGATTGCCGGGTCACTGGAATAGCTCTCATAGGTTCTCCCCCATCTGGGGTCCGTGCTCACTGCCAGGCAGGGACTAAAATTCCATAGGATATTGACCAGCTTCATCTCCTGGGCAACCGCAGCTCCCATCTGGTACATAAGCTCCGGATCATTTGCCGCACCCAGTCCTATATTATGCGGAAATACCACCGCTCCCTTCAGCAGGCCCAGCCCGTGGACCGCATCCACACCGTAGAGCATGGGTATCTTATGCGATGTTTCCATGGCTCCCTTTTGAAGCTCCTGAAACATCGTATTCCAGTCCGCAACAGTATTATTCCCCGGATAAGAGCCTCCTCCGCTTAGGACCGAGCCCAGCGCCAGATCCGTCATCTCCTTTGGAGTAACCCGATTTCTTTCTGCCTGAAGCATCTGCCCCGCTTTTTCCATCAGAGACATCTGCTTCAAGAGACGATCTACTCTTTCCTGTGTGGGAAGCGCCGGATCGAGGTAGGACAGATCCGCCTCTTTTTCTTCCTGCCCGTTCTGCTTCTGTGTCTCCCCGCTGCCTTTTTCTGTTCCGGTATCAACCTTCTTACTGTCACATGCCGTAAACACCAGAAGCAGGAGCACTAAAATCAATGCTGTTATTTTCTTCATACCCTACCCTCATTCCATCTGTAATTCACATCTCTACCATTCAGATATTAATTTGCTCCTTCTGCCTGCCGCCCTTCTATCAGCCGGTTAATTTCCTCACTCTGATATACTCTCACATAGTCTACCAGCATCTGCCTGGGGAATATCTCTTCATCCACACCCTTTACTCCTCCCCAGTCTCCGCCCACTGCAATATTCAGAAGCAGGTGCATTCTCTGATCAAAGGGCCATTCCTTATAGGTGGGATTCGGTTTATATTTGACCGGTTCAAAGGTAAAATACTTCTCTCCGTCAATATATGCCATAATTTTATCCGGAAGCCATTCCACCATATAAACATGGAAGTCCTCACTGACCCCCTCCACATATTTTGATTCTGATTTCTGCGTATTGATTTTATGGTAGTAGGACTGCGTATGCACCGAAGCATGAACCCGGTTCATATCATATCCCACATGCTCCATGATATCAATTTCGCCGGAAGCGGGCCAGTTCCCATAGACCCAGTCCGTGGGGAGCATCCAAATTGCAGGCCAGGTCCCCCGCCCCTCCGGTAATTTTGCCCTCACCTCAATCTTGCCGTAGAGCCAGTCTCCCTTCCCTTTGGTGATCATCCGGGCCGAGGTGTACCCCATTCCCTGATACTCTTCCTTTCTGGCTTCAATCACCAGATTCCCATCCTCCACATAGGCATTCTTATCCGGAGTATAATATTGGAGTTCGCGGTTTCCCCAACCGCTCCCGCCTACATCATAATTCCATTTGGTGTCATCGGGCAGCCCTTCATAATCAAACTCATCGGACCAGGCCAGCTCATAGGTTAATCCCTCATAATCATAATCGTAATTCTTTGCCTTCAGGTCCTCTTCGGCGACCTCTTCCATCTTGTTGGGATCGACATAAGCATCGGATACTTTGCCGCCGGTTCGAAAACCGCTCTCCTTCCGGCATGCGGCACAGAACAGGCATAATAAAATGCACCCTGACGTTACCGCAATCCTATGTACTCCTTTTCTCATAAAATCCCCTTTCTATTAAATTCATAGTATACCTGCCTGCAGCCTATTCGCCCGTAATTCCCGTATTTTCGATGCCCTGAATGAACTGCTTCTGCACAAAGGCATACAAAATTAACATGGGCAGGATGGAAATCAGGGTGGCGCTCATCTTATAAGCTTCGTTAATCCGAAACTGCGCCGTTCCCCGGCCGGAAGATGCATAGGATACAAAAGCGCTGTCAAACATGTTCAGCTTCGCCGGAAGAAGAGTGATGCTGTCCCTTACCAGCGTTCCGGTTACATAGGTCTCGTTCCAGTTCCATACGAAGGAAAACAGAAAAACAACCAGTACCGTGGAGGCAGAAAGCTTCAATGCAATCTGAATAAATACCTGCAGAGGATTCGCCCCGTCAATCATTGCCGCCTCATCCAGGGAGTAGGGAATCAGATTAAAGAAGTTATAAAATATTAAAATGAGTATTGTTGAATTAACTCCCTGGCCGGATAATGCCATCAGCACCTGAGGGATCGGCGTCCCGATCAGGTTAAAGCCAAGGATATTCTGCCCTGCAATAAACAGCATCAGCCGTGGTATCATCAACAGCGGAACCGGTATAATGAAGGCCAGAATAATTAAGATAAGCCATATGTTCTTAAACCGGAAACGGAACCTGGACAGAGCAAAGCCGGTCAGAGCCGACACCAGAGTCTGACAGCAGGCCAGCAGGGCAGAAAACCAGATGGAATTCACGATGGTTTTCTTCAAATCCAATACCTTACCTGCGATAATCAGGTTTTCTACGGAAGGCATCCGGGGCAGCCACTCCACCGAGGGGTCTATTACATCCTTATAGGACATAAGAGACATGGAAACCATCTTCAACAAAGGCTGCAGGTAAATAAAGCTGATGCATACCAAAACAAAATAAATGCATAATTTCAAAAAGACATGAAATTTATTCTTCCTGACCAGCTTTCGGAGCCAATTCCCGGCTCCCGTAGAAGTACGGCCCCCGAAGGGCCACTTATTTAATAATTCTCGTTTCATTCTTAATAATGCCTCCTTCCGCTCTCCCGATTGCGGAAGATCCAATATATGATTCCGATCAAAAGGAGCACCACAAAGCTGTAGATCCAGGCATAGGTGGCGGCAAAGCCCAAGCCTCCGCTGGTATTCTCCGTTGCCTTGCGGATCAAATCGTATACCGGGTTGATGGAGAAGGTCCCGATATTGGCTATGGTAAAAATGGTAACCACCAGAACAATGGGCTTGATGATGGGAATTGTAATCTTCCACAGAATCTGCCAGGAATTCGCCGAATCAATCTGCGCCGCCTCAAACAGGCTGGGATTAATCTTCTGCAGCCCGTTGATATAGAGGATAATTGGAATTCCTGTAAACCACAGGATGATGGACAGCTGCTGAAACACTCCGATCAGCACAAAAGCCAGCTGCCGCGAATAGGCCGCAATCATCTGTACGACGAAAATTTCCGTAAACTCCCTGATGCTATCCCCCTCGCTGCCCTGGGAGCTGGAATCAATCAGCTGGTACATCACCGGGCCGGACATAATAATCACCGGCAGAAAGTAAATGGTCCGGAGCAGCCCCCTCAGGAAAGTGATGCGGTTTAACAGGTATGCCAAAATAAAGGACAGAATTACAATGACAAAGGTATAGGGGATAATCATCCCCAGATAACTCAGCAGGGCGGGAACAAAGTCAACATTTTCAAAAAATGCCGTAAAATAATTGTCCAGGCCGGTCCAGGAAAGCTCAAAACCCCGGACCGTCTGCCTCACCTCATTAAAGCTCAGGTAAATGGTCGCAACAAAGGGTATGGCGGTAAAAGCTGCAAAGCCGAGAATCCAGGGCAGCATAAACAGATATCCAAGGCGGTTCTGCCTCCGCTGAAACGATGTTATTTTCTTTTTCTTCATTTATTCCACCCCCCAACGGATATTACGGATGCACTCAAAGGCGCTGCCTTTCCCTGGCCATAAGCAATTTCTTCCTCGGTATAATTAATAATGATCTCCTTTTTCTCGTTTCCCTTTTCATAGCTGTTGCGGATTACGCCGTTCTCCAAAACAGTCCTCCCCGTCCACTGAAAGCCTGCAACCTGGCTCAAAGCCTCATTCACCTGGGTATATACTTCCCTGATCAGGTTCTCGTACTGCTCATACTCCGTCGTATACATATCGGAGGAGGGCGTGGACGCCAGCAAATAGGAAGGCTCTTTGGACAAAATGAAGGAAGGGGATAAATTATAGTCAATCATCCGCAGGATATCCGCCCGGGTATAGAAGGAGAAATTGGAATAGGGCGCATATACCTCCATAGTGCCGTACAACACCATCTGCAGGAAGGGCACCGCATCCGTCTCAAACACATACTGGGAGGTTCCCACCGGACTCTGTAAAAATCGGTCCGTATACTTCCAAAGGTACAGGTTCGGATTCTCAAAATTCAACTTCACCTGGCTTTTGGCCTCCTCAAAGGTGTTTTGATACAGGGCGATGGCATCGGATACCGTGCTTTCTGCCCCGCTGCTTTCATAGCTGCTCAGCAGCACCTCGGATATCCCCCCGACCGTCATGGAGGAGGAATAGGGCGCCACCCTCTTAAGCTGGCTGCGAAACCACTGGGCACTCTTTTCCGGCCTCGCATATCCATAGAGGTAAACCGGCGCATTGGCAGGCAGCAGGGCTGCCTTATTCAGTATCAAATACCAGGAATTCGCATGTCTTGCCGCATTATTATGATAGCTCATCATCTCTCTGTTAATTGTGACATAATCCCTGGCATAGGAAATATCGATTCCCTGTTTTGCAAACTCGGTGAACAATTCCCGAAAGTCCCTTTTCCCTCCTGTTTTACGGTAATAATTGGCCGAGCCGGGCGGTGCGATGGTCTCCCCTCCCTGCTGCCAGCCGTACAGCCCTGAGTTGATATTGGTGATTCCTGTATTGCTTATCACCGCATTCAGAATTTCCCGAACATTCTCAGCCGAGGTAACCACTACCTCCTCCGTTCCTACAATCCCCTTCTTGGAATCCGACATAATAAAATCCAGACGCAGCGGAATATCCGTACCCGCCGCGTAAGGCCGTTCCGTAAGAATTCCCTGATCCATCAGATGCTTCCGATAGGTGGCCGCCATTCCGGTATAATCCGCCGCCGGCGTACCATCCGAACCGTCTCCGGCCAGGAAGGTGTAGGTCATCCGCATATCCATCTGATTCGGCTCGCCAAGCAGGGTAAAATAACCCTCTCCCTTTTTATTATATACCTGATAATAATTCACATTATAAACAAACCTGGGATACACATAATTATAATTTGTCAGGTTCTCTTCCGGCCTTACCACAATCTGCATATATTCCGCACCGCTGTCCGCGTATGCCACAAAAGCTGCCTGACCGTTGCCATGGGCCACTCCGAATACCGGCATGACCGGGTCCTTCAGCGGAACAGTATCCGTCATACCCACTCCGTGATAGGTGTTCTGCGCCGGGTCCTCACCGTAGACATCCCCATAATACATGGAAAAGGAGGCATTGTTGTCCTGAAAACGGATCAGGCTTCCGCTGCCGTCCGGCACAAAGATATATCCGGGTATCATATAGTTATCCTCTACAATATCATACTCCCCTGTTTCCGGATTATAATATTTGGTTTTTCCGCCGCTGGCACCAAGGAAGGGTGTGATATCAAGAGCCACCAGGTCCTTCATCCCTTTTCCCGAGATGTCCTCCCGGCGTATCTCATATTGGATGGAAGCCTCCTCGAAGGTAATATGCACCTTCACCTTCAGCTCCAGATTCATAAAATTCACGTCCAGCCTTCTTGTTGCCGGATTATCGTTCAGCGTCACCAGCGTCGATTCCACCAGCTCCTTTGCCGCGGAGGAGGTGTTCTTTACCGTCCCTCCTTCGTTGTACTCAACCGTCAGAATTGAGTTGGAGATAGCGGTAAAGGTGGAACTCATATCCGCCTCCACCGGAATTGCCAGCTTTTGCGCTTCCTCCAGGGTCTCGGCACTTCTAACCTGCTGGATAATTTCCTGGCCGAAGGGAATATCCAGCCCCGTCTTCCAGGTATAGCCGTTGCGTTTATCCTTTACCGCTATGATATCCCTGTCCTCCCGGTAATAATAAATCATGGTGTCCGTCTCATAAAGCTTCTCAAACTCATCCACCGCCTTGATATCATAGCTGACATGGTCCGGAGGCAGCTTCGTATCCCTGTTGGTCGTCAGATATGCCGCCTTGACATAGGGCAGGGAAAAGGCTCCCGCCATCAGCAATACCGATACTATCAGAATTCGTTTTTTTATCCTACTCAAATACATTACGCGCTATCTCCTTTCCGACGGTTCTGATAAACTGCCACAGCTGATCCCACATAATGATGATTACCAATACGAGGATCGCCGCCACAATCATAAAGACTATCGTAATAATAAGGCTGGTGACCGTCTCCTTCACCGTATAATCATGGACGGTCATAAATCCCAGAAAGATAGAGATCAAACTCCAAACCGTGCCCACCGCCAGCAGAAGGCTGAGCAGAAAGGCTTCATTATAGGTCAGCCAATGGGAGGCTATGGTTATGGTAAACATTGCAGCCATGGAAGGAATGCAGCCGTAGGCCGGAATCATGTATACCTGGGCAAAGCTGCCGTCCCCGTCCTTAATGGAGGTCACAAGATAATTGCAGATCACAAACAGGCCAATCAGTGCAAAGAAGCCGATGACAATGGAATTAATATCCATCTCCTCAACCTCCACATGCTGGTATATGAAGCCCTTCGTCGTCGTATAGGCCATGAATACCACGAAGAAAAGCAGATACAGCACCGTCGCAGCTGCCGTGGTTCCCTTCTTTTCCACGCGGATATCATAATATCTGTCGATAGGATGGCGGGGTATCCGAAAGGCATACAGCACCTCCCCCAATACCGGCACCTCCAGCAGCCTTTCCTGCAGCCCCCTCTTCGCCTGCCGTATCCTGTGCTCCTTATCAAAAATCCGTATTCCCAGGCTGATTAGATACAGAATAACGGCAATGGCAATAATCAATGCCATCCTCTCCTGAATCCAGGCATTTCTTACTTCCCAGAATGCCTCCGAATAATATTTGCGGTCCCCGGATACCTGAAAATGCTCCATGGCCTCAGGATACCGCTCCGAATGCAGATATGCCTTACCTACACCGCTGTGGGCCAGCACGGACATCTGGTTCAATCGCAGAACCCGGTTCCATTGCTCCAGGGATTCCTGATACTTTCCCTTCTCGTATAATCCCATGGCACCGTATACCATCAGGGCATATTCCGTGGGCCGGAAGGACTGCAGGTAACCCTTATCACCGTCCACACTCCACAGATTCCTGTTTTGATCCAGGGCAATTGCCGGTAGTCTGGAGAAGTAGCCGGAGATATCCATATCCAGCACATAGGCCCCAAAGCTGAAGATAATCTCTCCTGTGCCGGTATAGATATTGATATAGCCACTGTTGTCGGCAGTATAGATAATTCCCTGCTCATCCACCCAGACATCCGTCATCTCACTTGACACCCAGTCAGAGTCCTTAAATATATTACCTCCTGCCGTATTATGCTTCTTTAACCCATCCTGATGCGTACCCATCGTGGTGGTATACACTACATTGTGGTCGTCAATGAATACATTGGAGAAGGTGGTAGGTACCCTGGCAACCAAATTGGACAGCTGGGCCCTGGTGAAGATTGCATTCTGAATCGCCTGCACCAGGGAGAGCTTCGTCTTATTTACCGTAAAATAGCCCAGAAAATCCCCCGCAGGGCTCAACTGAATTACTCCGTTATATACCCCTTCGCTGACAATGTACATATTTTTGCCGTTATCAACGGAAATCTTTAAGGGTTCAAATTTGGTATCCGCAAAGCTGGGAGCCTCCGGCCTGCGAAAATCCTCGATAAAATTGAATTCCCGGTCAAAACGGAACACCATCTTTGCGCTGGGATCCGCTACATAGATATCCCCTTCTTTCCCGGTCACAAAGATACCCTTGGGGTTATTCATCCCCTCATGGGTCAGCTCTCCAATCACCCTTGCCGAATCAATGGAATACTTCACCACCCTGGCATTACCAGAGTCGGCGATATACAGATTATTCTCTTTGTCGATATAAAGATCCTCCGGCGACTTGAGCCCCAGGTCCGTAACGGTCCGCTCCGGCAGATAGGCGTCCTGCGTGCGGATCCAGTATCCGTTTTTATCAGCGGAATAGGTATAGCTGGTCGCCTGGGATGCCATGGCCCGATATGCCGGGAGGCCGGAGATAACCAAGGCCATCAGCAGCATCAAAACTGCTTTTATTTGCTTTTTCATATGCCGCACCTCCTACTTGATACCGGAATGAGTCATGGTGTTCATAACCTTCGACTGCATGATTACGAAAATAACCAGATTCGGAAGAAATAATATAACCGAAGCCGCCGCTACCATGCCCGAGGCTGCCACCGTATTATTGGTGGACAGCGCATTCAGATAAAAGGCCAGAGTGCGCATCGTATCATTGGATATAAAATTATTGGAAGATTCCGTTGCCTGCCATACCGCCTGAAAGGTCAGCACCACTGTCGTAGCCAATGCCGGCTTTGTCAGGGGAATAATCACCTTCTGAATAATTCTGAAATCCCGTGCCCCATCCATAATTGCCGCTTCAATCAGGGCATCCGGTATCTGGTCCACAAACTGCTTTACCAGAAACAGGCCCACCGGCATCGCAATCAAGGGCAGAATATGGGCCAGCCAGTTATCCAGCAGGCCGGTATTCACAATGACCAGGTATCTAGGAACCGCAACCGCAGTGGCAACAAACATCAACGCCGTCTGATTCAGGTTAAAAAGCGCATTCTTGGCCCGGAACTTTTTCTTGGAGAAGGCATAAGCCGCACTGATAGTGATAATCAGATTAATAATGATGGTCAATACCGTGATTACAACGGAATTATATAAGTACCTGGTCATCGGCACTCCCGTCACCCCCGCCAGGCTGAACAAATCCCGGAAATTATCCAGAGTGGGCTTTTTCACCAAAATTGTCGGAGGAAAGGCATACAGCTCTCCCATGGGTTTAAATGCCTGGTTGATGATAAAAATGACAGGCAGTACCATAAACACCCCTAAAGGTATCAATATTATGTAAAATTTAATCTGCGAAAGCGAGAAACGCTTCGGATTAATTCTGGATCCTTGTAACTTAGCCATTCTTACCTCCTTCTTACTCTTCCTTTTCGCCGAATAATCCGTGGGCTACCTTGGAAAATGCAGTCACAATCAACAGGAGCACCACCGATACCGCCGCCGCATACCCCATCTCATACCGTAAAAAGCCATAGTCATCGATATGATTGGTAATCAGCTGCCCGGCCAGTCCCGGCGTTGGGTTCATACCGGACAATGCCACTCCGATAAAGCCCATATTAAAGGCATTGACTATGGCCATAACCGCACCGAAGAGCATCTGGGGCTTCATTGACGGAACCGTAATATAGATAATCTCCTGGAAACGGTTGCGTATCCCGTCCACATAGGCCGCCTCATACAGCTCCTCGTTCACATTGAGAATTCCCGATATCATCGCCAGAAAGCCAATTCCCATGGAGGACCAAAGGGATACGATAATCATGATATTCATCAGGTAATCCGGCGACAGAAGGAACATTACCGGTTGGTCAATCACCTCCAGCTCCATGAGCAGATAGTTCACAAACCCTCTCTGGTCGCCGGAAAATATAGTTCTCCAGATTACCTGGATGAACACATTACCCAACATAGAGGGGGTGAAAATGGCCAGGGTCAGAATGGTTCTGGGAATGCGCTGAATCTGGGTCAGCATCCAGGCCAGGAGGAAGGACATCACATAGCCTCCCGGACCCACGATCAAAGCATATTTGAAGGTGTTAGGCAATACAAATTTCAGGAAGGCTTCATCCTGGGTGATCAGCGTGACATAGTTATCCAGCCCGGCGAATCTCGGGCTGTTGATTACATCAAAATAGGTAAAGGAAAGTCCGATGGCGATTGCTATGGGAATTGCTATGAAGCCCAGAAACAGCACACCGTAAGGAAGAAGCAGCAGAAAAGTGCGCACGGCATTGCCGCGCATCTTGCTTTTCTCCCGTTTTGACTGCTTTACCAGCGTTACATTCAAGTCTGCCATGGCTATTTTTCCTCCCTCTTCGCTTTCTCAATCTGGGCTTCAATCCAATCCACATCATGGATGACATAGGGCTTCAACAGGTTTCCCTTTTCGTCATAGTAGCCTAATTCCTTGATCTTCTTCCTTATCTCCCGGTTAATCGGAATTACTTTTTCATCGATGGCCACCTGGGCGGAGGTTCCGTCATCAATCATCTTATTCCAGATGTCGGAGATGGACCGCTCCAGCAGATATTGTCCCGGTGTCCTGGGAGTATCTTTCAGCCATTTGACCTGCTCCAGTATGACATTCTTATCCGCCTGATCGATGGGGGCCTCACCAACCGCCTCAAGATTGGAGGAAAGCCAGAGAAATGCTTCTCCATAGGTTGACTGCAGCGAATAAGTATAATTAACCTGTGTCTCATAATCTGTCCACCATTTCAGGAAGTCCCAGGCTTCCTTTGCCTTTGGGCTGTCCTTGAAAATTACCCCGCCGGTGCCATTGGCAATATACCATCTGGAAACCGTGCCGTCCTCCTGCTTTGTTCCCGGATAGAGGGCCAAAGCCCATTTTCCATCCAATTCCGGCGCACCGTTTTTGATCAGGATATAATCGTTCAGAGTAACCACACCGATGGGCAGTGTTCCATAGCGGAAGGCATTGAAGAAGGAAACCACTTCCTTCGGCAGGGAATAGGCGATGAACAGGTCCCCCAGAGCCTGAATCCCCCGAACCGCCTCCGGCTGGTCAATGGCAGTCCGAAATCCGTCCGGCGTATACAGCTTTCCATTGTTCTGAAAGATCAGTGCCCCGGTCTGATAGTACCATTTGTAGCCTACACCGGCAGAAATATTGTGGAAAAAGTTCATTCCGTACCGCTGCAGCGTCGGCAGCATATCGGTTACCTCCTGCCAGGTATCCGGCGGAGTGATGCCAATCTCCCGGAAGATATCCGTCCTGTAGATCAGGGCATGGAATTCCAGGCTCTCCGGAATCGCATAAACCCCTTCATTAAAGACATAGGGAACAGAGGCCCCCGGCACAAACCGGTTCTCCACCTCCCACAGATCCTCAAACTGGGTCAAATCGTACAGCGCTCCCCGGCTTGCCAGCTCAAAGGGGATATGAGAGGTCAGCCCCAGCGCCACATCGGGAGTGCTCCCTGCAGCAGCGGCCAAAGTCAGCTTGTTCTGATCCGGCATTACGGATATCTTAACCGGAATCCCCGTCATGGGCGTGAACTTTGTATCTGCCATCTTCTGCATCATATCAACATGGGTGGTGGCACGGTTCACCCACACATTGAGAACCTGGGGATCATTTTTGATCTTGAACTTTTCGGAGAAAAAGGAATTACCCATTGTTATAACGCCGTTCCATACCGTCTCCATCACGCCCGCCCTGGGCTTTGGCAATTCTTCGTTCCCATAGATATAGATCATATCCAGGGAAAAGTCCTGGGACATCAGCTCCGTGGTAAATTCACTGATGGATTTTAAGACAGAATTATCCCTTGCTTTTGTCAGGTTTATTTTATAAAGGGCAATTTCATCAGGATATACCGACATCTGATCGATAAAGGCTACCGCCTTATCCAGCTCCGACATCATGGCGGAGTTAATGCCATTGGGAGTGTAGTCCTGCAGAAGATATTTTATCTCGTCAATCAGAGTCTTATAGGCTGCCAGGTATTCCGGGATCTCCGGAATATACCGGGTCATCTGCCAGGTCCTGTTCTTATCCTTCACCGAGCCCGTGATCCTGGTAAGCTCCATATCAAATTGGGTCACATGGTCTGCAATTAATTTGGCATAATGCCAGGCTTTGATAATGGGCTCCTGATCGGAACGCAGGGTCAGAAT
The DNA here is from genome assembly GCA_023423045.1 of Bacillota bacterium. Classification (GTDB taxonomy): domain Bacteria; phylum Bacillota; class Clostridia; order Lachnospirales; family Lachnospiraceae; genus Mobilitalea. The sequence continues at coordinate 79,985 of JAFAGA010000047.1, forward strand.
ATGCTTCCCCTCGGTCAGATAGATCAGGTATGGATTGCCCTCATTATCGCTGAGCACCTCATTGTCCCACTTTGTCCCCGTGGACTTAAAGCTGTAGTTTACCAGTTCCCGAAAGGGAACCTCCCCATCGATTTTGATGGTATTGAACACATCAAATTCTTCCTTCCTGTTTTTATAGTGGAAGGCAATCTGATACAGCCCATCCTGGGGAGCGTTGAACGGATAGTCCACCTCCGAACCGGCTTCTGACCAGGATAGCGTGTTTATTTTTTTGTACTCGCTGTCATGAGGAGTTAATATGGGATTATTCTCAGAGGAATAGATTGCCTGGGAGGTGTTTTTTTGGATATAACTTATGGAATTCACCTCGATCATTGCCTTCACGGGTGAACCCGGGTATTGACTGCGGTACTGTACGTAATCCGGAGTATCCAGTTGGGGCGTTTCCAGCCGGAGCTTCCCCACCCCCAGCCCGTCACCGGAGATATTCTTCACTGATATGGTGTTATTTCCCTCTGCAAGTCGGAACAGCAGGGGTGCTGACGTGGAATAGGTGCTGCCAAACAGATATAGCGAGGTCCAGTCATCCTTCCTTATCTGGTAAGGCTCCGTCTGATCCCCGTACCGGTCCGTCGGAAAGTCCTTTGTCTCATCCGACCAGAACAAAGGAAGGGAGATGCTTTTCATCTCCTCATAGTCCTGCTGATTGTTGATGCTTATCTCTATATTAAAGTCTGCCAGGGTATTTCCCAAAGGCCTGTAGTCCAGAACCAGATAATAAAGCCCCGGCTTGCTGACTTTCACTTCGTATTCCGCGCTCTGGTTATAATCCAGAACTTCCACCGGCCCGCCATATTCCTCTGTCTGTCTTCCCTGGGAAGGATCGGCCTCCTGCTCCTCCTGTCCATATTCCAAAGCTGTCTCAGCAAGAAAATCCAGATAGGTAACCGATCCCGTCCGCAAAGAATCCTTAAGCAAACGGAAGGCCTTTTCCACCTTATCCTCATTGACCTTGTCAATATACTCCGCCTTTTTTCCAAAAATAAATACAGTTGCTATTACAGCGACTGCAGCGATGAACACAAATAAAACCGCCTGTAAAATTTTCTTAATCTTCATTGTGACCGCTCCCCTTTGTTGGGTGATACAATACCATGTCCGCAAGGTATACCTTAACCCTGAGATCGGACGGGTGATGCAGCTTCGCCTTCTCGCAGGAGACAGAAGAGCCCCGCATCACCCGACACCTATCTTTTTATTTTGTACTTTCGTTAATTACTTTTTTGCCGCTTTAAAATCATTCTCGGTAAAGCCATAGAATTCCTTCAGACCATCCCTCAGCTGCTGTTCTGCTGTTATATATCTTTGATTGATTGTTGTATTCCAGTCAGGGAGCTTCGCCTTCACCTGATCCAGCCAATTGGCATCTGTTCTTAAAGCTCCTGCAATATCCTTATTATAGATAAATCTCCACTCATAATCCGCTTCTCTTCTGGTTCCATCCTCCATGACAAAATAAGGATAGGTTTTATCGGAAACATCCCAGAACTGCCCCTTCTTCCAGAGCTCAAGAACCTTCTGGAATCCAGGCATCTTGACCTCGTCAGCAAAGCGCTGGTGAGTCAGGGTGGAATACCAGATCTCCATCTGTTCGTCAAAGGCCTTGCCGGTTACCAGCGGCAGGGAGTCGTTCAGACAGGTTTTCTCCACTCCGTTGTCCGTGAACATCTGATTCGCTCTTGCCTGGACGCTTTCCTTGCTGCCAGCCCAGAAAGAGGCAAAGGTATAAGCCATCTTCAAATTGTCCTTCTCTGCATCCGTCCACTCCGGATTTCCGTCGTCCATGGCATAATTATGAACTGCCATAGGATCGATAACGATACCGATGGTATTCTCCTGATACGGTGTGCTTGGTCTGGGATAAATATCCCAATCCTTGGACTGGGCGGTTCCCCAATGGCCTTCCGTGGGATTGGCTGCGTCACCCATCATCCAGGGATCTCCGTCATAGGTCAGGCACAGGTTATGGATAAAGAAGTTAAAACCCCACTTTCCGTTGGAAGTCATAATCTCCTCTGAAACACCGCCGATATCATACTGGGTCCAGATTGCGGATTTTGACCACTTAGGTATGTACTCCAGCAGTTCTGCCACCGCATCCGTAGTCAGATTGATGTGGTCTCCTTCTCCGCTGTAATTTGCCAGGGAATAGTTGATATCCTTGGTTCCCACGTTAATAAAGCTCATGGGAATGTCCATGGCACCCCAGAAGTTCTTGTTGTCGCCGGACATGGCAAAGGCCGTATATTCGTCGATATTCCAGTCAATGGGGGGAACATCGATATTGTTCTGCTCCGCCATCTCTTTGTTGACATATACTCCCCAGGGAATCATATACTGGGGCAGACCGGCCTGGAAGCCGTAGTAGTTCATCATCTTCATGATGGATTCATTGAAGGATTGGTACATCGGATCGTCCTTGAATACGGACAGATCTGCAACCATGCCTCTTGCCACATCGCCGGACAGGTCCGTCGAAGCATATACATCCGGATACTTGCCGTAGCTGGCCTTAAAGTTCTCCAGCTCCTGCGCCCAAGGTGTTTCATTGTCATGCGGTCCCCCCACCTTGGCAAAAACATTGATCTTAACATTGGGATAGGTTTTGTTAAATTCCTTTGCAAGTGCATACATAGCCGCTTCATTCTGTCCGGTAAAATCCGCTGCAGTTAAATCCTGATGCCCCAGATCCTTCATATAGTTTCCGGAACCGGACCACAGCATAACGTCGATTTCTCCGGCAATGCCCGTGCTCAGCGCCTCGTATGTTTTCTTACTGCAGCCGGCGAGCAGAACCGCGGCAAAAGTAACAAGAAGCAGAGCCGCCAATATTGATTTCATTCTTTTCATTGTTACACCCTCCAAATTATTGTTTATATTTTCCTACATCCTTATTATAGATGACAAATATAAAATTTTCAATAATAAAAATGTTTTTATTGCATTATTTTTAGTGATTTTCAATTATTTTTTATGCATATCTTATATATTTATATTATATAATTTTTATTTATAGTAATATTTAATATTTTTATCTGTAATATAATTCTATTTCATATGTATTTATTGGATAAATTTCTCAAATAGTATGTAAAATCGTTTTTAACTAAAACTATTGAGGTAAATTCAAACAATACAACGCTCTCCATATGTATTAGTTATTGTATTTTACACTATAAATTAAAGCAGTCCTGCTCTATTACCAGCAATAAGGCAGTTATTAAAAACATATCAGGATTTAACGAAGCATTATAATTATCTCACAGAAATATTGAAAGCATCAAAGACATGTTGTAAGATGAAGGCGGACAGGAAATCCTATCAAAGATAAATACCTTTAAATTAATCCGAACATCTTGGATCATACTTACAGATAAGAAAGGAGAATTGTTATGAGAGCTTATGAAAGACTAATTGAATACACAAAATATCCGACTGCGTCAAACGACAGCAACAGCTGCTGCCCCAGCACACCGGAGCAGCTGGAATTCGGAAAGGCACTGGTAGAGGAAATGAAAAACCTCGGAATTAACGATGCGGTAATGGATAAAAACGGATACATCATCGGAACCATCGAAGCCAATATACCGGATTGGTCCGGCACGGTAATCGGCTTTATTGCCCACATGGACGTGGTAAGAGAGGTTCCCTATACAAACATTAAGACAGACATCGTTAAGAATTATGATGGCAATGATATTGTCTTAAATAAAGAGAAGAATATCATCTTAAGCCCCAGGGATTACGACTCCCTGAAGGCTTATCAGGGAATGGACCTTCTGGTAACGGATGGAACAACGCTTCTTGGAGCGGATGATAAAGCCGGCCTTGCGGAAATTCTTACTATGGCGGAAGTGCTGCAAAAGAATCCTTCCATCAAGCACGGAACTATCAAGATCGGCTTTACACCGGATGAAGAAATCGGCCGCGGTGCGGATTTGTTCCAGGTAGAGGATTTCGGTGCGGATTTTGCATACACCGTGGATGGAGCTGCTTTTGGCGAGGTGGAATACGAGACCTTCAATGCGGCGGAAGCTCAGATCCATGTAAATGGAATCAGTATTCATACGGGAAATGCCAAGGGTATGATGAAGAACGCGAACCTGATTGCCATGGAATTCAACAGCCTGCTTCCTGCGGACGAGAGGCCGGAGACCACAGAAGGGTATGAGGGCTTCTATCACTTAAATGAGATGGAAGGCATGGTGGATCACGCCAAGTTAAAATACATTCTTCGCGATCATGATGCAGAGAAACTTGAGGTAAAAAAGGCAGTCGTTGAGGCCGCAGCCGCTAAGATTAAGGAAAAGTACGGCAACGAAATGATTGAGGTAAAGATCAGGGATCAATACCGGAATATGGCGGAGAAAATCAAGTCCCACTGGCATTTGATTGATACCGCTTATGAAGCGGTGAAGGAACTGGGCGGAACCCCCTACAGTGAACCGGTCAGAGGCGGTACCGACGGTTCCCGATTATCCTTCATGGGTCTGCCTTGCCCTAATCTTGGCACGGGCTCCCACAACCATCACGGCAAATATGAATATGCCTGCATCCAGTCCATGGATAAGGTGGTTGACCTGTTGATAAAAATCGCAGAGAAGTATGCAAAGATGGATGTGCATCAACAGTAAATGAATAGAGACATAGAAAGCCTCCTATAATCCAATGCACACATATCAGGGCAGCCGGTTCGATTCATTTCTTACAGGCTGCCCTTTCATATACAGTTATTTATATCTTAATCCCCAGCTTCTGTGCCAGCCCTTTGATGTATTTTGTTGCCTGGATATAGTCTTCCTCCTCAGTCATGTGCTCCAGCATCAGGCACACTCTGTCGTCCAGTTTCGACAAGCAGCTCAGGTATACCTCATAATCCAATTCACCAAGGCCCGGACGGCATTCATCCAGATGAACCGTGAGATTTTTACCCAGGGTAATATCCTTGGCATGGCAGCTCAATATATTGGTTCCCAGTTTATCAAACCATTCCTGAATCACTTCCCCGTTACGGTAAAAAAGCTGGGGACCGGATATAACATTCACCGGATCGAGATGGGCTCCGAACCCGCGGCGGTCAATGGCACGGATCAATCGCAGGTATGAATCCGCCGTGTCAGGATACATCCATGGCATGGGTTCCAGCGAATAGCAGGTGCGCCTCGGATTAACAGCATCAATCACTTTCTGAGTCGTGAGAACAATTTCCTCAAAAGCCCTTTCCGTCAGATTATCCTTATGCGGACCATCCCATTGTTCGCTGTAGGAACCGGCAATGTTCACACAGCAGTTGGCCCCCACATACTCTGCCAGCTCAAGCTGCCTGATGGCCCGGTTAAGGTTCTCTTCCCTCTTCCCAGGATCCCTCACAAGCAGGTTGTTCCATACGCCTATTTCACAGATGACAAGATCAAACTCTTTGGCTGCTTCCATATAGCTGTCAACAACTGATATCTCCGCCGTATAGTCCACCGGGAAATACACCGCCGAATAGCCCGCGTCCATTGCAGCCCGGGCCCACCCCTGCGGTGAGGTCCATTTTTTAAATATGACTCCTCCAAAACGCATCCGTATATGCCTCTCTTTCCATTATCCTCTTTCCTTTATTCTCTTCCCAAATCCACCTTCTGCCAGGTTCCGCCTGCCGAAGACCTTCCCGCAGCTTCCAGACAGGCCAGCGTATTTCTGCCGTCTGCTGCGGAGACCGGCGGCTCTGTCCGGTGCAGCACCGCTTCCACAAAAGCATCAATGATACCGGACCCCAGCTGATTTGCATTTGTACTGATCGCTCCGGCCTGATAGCGCGCATTGGTCCCATCACGGTAATCAATCACAATGTCATCCGGTCCGCCATAGAAGATTTTCATCGTACCGCCGGTTCCATAGATTACTGTGCTGTTGTCCTCGGGGCCATAATTTGTCCAGCTGACATGCATCAGCCCCGGAATTTTGCCGCATGTCTTAAAAAGACATACCGCATTATCCTCCAGCTCAATTTTCTTTCCATCGGCGGTACACTTGTCCAGAGTGGTAAGCTCAGCAAAAACATATTCTATCTCATCATCAAGCAGGTAACGCACCAGGTCTATCTTATGGGATCCCAGATCCCCCAGAACTCCAAAGCTGGCTCTGCTCTTGTCAAAGAACCAGGTCTTTCCTTTTTCAACGCTCCAGCTTTCAGGTCCGGCATGCTTAAAATTAGTCTGAAGAGAAATCACCTTGCCGATTTCCCCTTTCATAAGGAGCTTTCTTGCCTTGACATGGGTGGGGACAAGACGTTGGTTATGGCCCAGCATCAATATCCTTCCTGTTCTTTTCTGCGCGTCGATCATGGACTGAGCCTGCTCCACAGTGGGAGCCATGGGTTTTTCGCAAAGAACATCCTTTCCCGCCTCCATGGCGGCAATGGCATGTTCTCCATGGAGATAATTAGGGGTGCATATACTTACCGCCTGAACCGACGGATCCGCAAGCAGCTCCTCATAGGAAGAATAAACACTTCCTCCATAGAGCTTGGCCAGTTCTTCGGCACGGCTTTTGTCAAAATCATAAAATCCTGTTATTTTTGCATTACTATTCTTACTGTATTCAGGCGCATGGCGGGTTCGGGCAATGGCTCCGCATCCTGCTATCGCCGCTCTGACTATTCCGGTTTGCTCCATAGTAGCCTCCATCCTTCCGGCAGTTCTTTCTCCCGGCCTCTCAGCGCGTCTTAACGAGCCATTACCGGACCGGCTTGATATTAAGATTTACCCCAAGCTCCTCTTCCGTATCCACAATCGTCCAGCTGCTGCCCGGGTAATATCCCACGGTACGCAGCCCGTAGCCTTCTTCTTCCAGCTCACGGATCAGCTCATCCCGCGTGTCGCCAACCTCAAAGCCCAGGTGGTGGACACCATTGCCGTGCCGATCCAAAAACTCCTGGAAGCTGCTGGAACCTCCCACCGGTTGGTGAAGCTCAATCACAAAACCTCCCATATCAATATTGCAGACCAAAAGATCCGAAGGGGTGTCTTCTCCCCGATATTCATAAGAATATTCCTTACTGCCTTCCAGATGTCCCCGATGTATCCCCGGCACCCCGATACCAAGCAGGTCCGCCCATTTGCGGGCCGCCGTCTCTATGTCCTTTACAACAATATTAATCTGTATAAATCCGTTTTTATTTATAGTCGTCTTCATATTGAATTGATGTACGTTGTCAACAACGCATGCTCCTTTATCATTATTTGTAAACTCCCCTTTGATTGGTTCGGGCTCAGCCCTTTACACTTCCCATTACGAGACCCGTTGTAAAATACCTCTGCAGGAACGGGTATACACACAGAATCGGTATCATTGCAAGGAAAAGCTGTGCGGCGCTTGTGGTCCGCGCATTGACCAGCCTTACATAATTGGCAATCTCCGCGCTGGTATTTGATGCATTACGAAAGAAGGATTCCGTATTGATGATAACCGTCTGCAAATAGCTCTGCAACGGATATTTATCAACGGTATTCATATAAATCATACCGTCAAACCAGCTGTTCCAATGGTTAACAAAGGAAAACAGGGTGACCGTCGCAAGGGTCGGCTTGCAAACCGGAAGAATAACTTTCCAAAGCACCTGGACATGCCCCGCTCCGTCGATGTATGCCGCCTCCTCCAGTTCCTTGGGAAGACTGCGCATATAGTTCATTACCACAAGCATATTGAATACATTCACTGCTCCGGGAAGAATAAGTGCCAAAATCGAGTTTAACAGCCCTGTGTATTTTACAATAAGGTAGGTGGGAATTAACCCGCCGTTAAACAGTATTGTCACAACGAAGAACCAGGAGAAAAAGTTTCTCATCCGGAATTCCTTCACCGATTTTGAAAGCGGGAACGCCGTCAGCACCACCAGTACCGTGTTCAATGCCACTCCCGGGATCGTTCTTTGTATGCTGATCAGCAGAGAACGAACGAATTGACTGCTTTTCAGAATAAACTGATAGGAATTCAAACTAAAACCCACCGGCCAAAAAGTAACTCGATTGGCGATGACCGCCTCCTTTGCCGAAAACGAAATCGCGAGAAGATTTACGAACGGAAGAATACAGATCAAGGCCATTGAAGTGAGGACAATATAATTGATGACAAGGAAAACTTTCCTTGACCATGATGTTTTCATTTTAGTCATGAATTGACCACCTTTCCTTTTCCGACTACTTCCGGTAAATCAGAAAATTTTGTAACCGGCAAACTTATTGGCCAGGCTATAGGAAGCAACTACAAACAGGAGCGAAACGCCTGATTTGAACAGATTGGCAGCCGTAGAAAGTGCGTATTGGGCATTCTCTATACCGAGGCGGAAGACAAAAGTATCAAGAATATCACCTGTGGCATATACTGAGTTGCTGTACATGTTATAAATCTGGTCGAAACCTCCGTTTAAGATATTCCCCATGCTGAGAACCGACATAAGAATGATTGTACTCAGGATACCGGGAAGAGTGATGTGAAGGGTCTGCTTCATTCTGCCGGCACCATCAATCTGCGCGGCTTCATACAGATTTTGGTCAATTCCCGTCAGCGCCGCCAGGTAGATAATAGAGCCAAAACCAAACCCTTTCCAGATATCCGTGATCACCATGGTGATGGGAAACCAGAGGGTGCTTCCGAGAAAGAAGATGGGTTTCGCCCCAAAAAGGCCCAGAAGCTTGTTGACGATACCACTGCTGGGAGAAAGAATATCCGTAAAAACACTCGCAAGAATAACCCAGGACAGGAAGTGAGGAAGATATACCATGGTCTGGTACGTCCGTTTGATCCCGGTTTTTGTAACCTCATTGAGGAGAAGGGCAAAGAGGACAGGCACTATAATACCGCCAATCATTTTTCCCAGGGCAATCAGCACCGTATTGCGGATAATCGGCCCTATATTCGGCATCGTGAACAGATTCTTAAAGTTCTCCAATCCAATCCACTCCGATCCGAAGAGACCCTTGGCCATATTAAATTTCTGGAAAGCAATTACCGTGCCCACCATGGAGCCGTAACTGTAAATCAGTACCAGGATAAATGCGGGGAGCAGCATGATTACAAGGGGAAGCTCTCTCCGGAATTTCCCCGGTGTTTTCTTAATTTTCTCTAATTTTCCTTCTCTTGCTAAATTATTTACATTTTCCATGATTATGTCCATGCCTTTTACCGCATAAGTCGCCATGAAAGTGTTGGCATGGACGCGGTCCCCCCTTCATTTATATGTTTTGTTTCTTCCAACCTTTCACCACCCGTTTTAATTTTTTTGGGGCTGCCAAAAAATGATGTTTTTCTACAATATACATAGTAATGTTGTTTTGAAATGCCCGATATAGATGCAGATAAAATCCAATTTGCGGCAGCCCCATCACAGGAAGAAGAGTGACCCCTGTTAATTCTCCGGGTAAAGCTTCTCCATTTCGTCAAGGGTTGCCTGACCGCCCGCTTTGAGCCATTCCTGAACAAAAGTATCAAAATAGTCCAGATCCTTCTCGCCGGTAATAATTGCGAGATACGCCGCCTTTACCAGATCTCCCAGGACGGATGCATTTTGAATCCAAATCTCAGGTTGCGCGGATGCCATAATATTAGTTACAATCTGTCCATTATTCTGATAATCAAGGTCTATCTTCATCGATCCCTCTGAGAACATCTGGCCCCAGGTACCATATGCATTGGCATCATTGGCCAATGAACCATCCTCAAAGCCTTTCACGTAGTTATAATACTGGAGCGCCGTACCCTTCAGATCTCCGGGAGAGCCGGCAGCAAGAGCCTCCAGAAGCTGGGGTGCAAAGTTCTCCGTGGGTATTCCTATGTAGATCGGAGACAGTCTGTATTGCTCGTCTGCCCAGTAATTTTTGAAATCTTCTTCCGAACCGCTGATGGCTGTCTTCTCATAGAGATTTAAAATCTTCATAATCGCTTCCGGATTCTTGCATTTGGAACTGATGGCAAAGTATTCACCCACCTGATTGCTCTGGATGCCCTGTCTCACTTCATATCCGTCCGCAGTGGGAAGGGGATAGGGCCTTGTGATCACACCCTGATCCTCGTAAATGATATTGAACGGATGCCAGGTCCCCCAGTTCATATGGTAGCTCATGCCGATGGTTCCCTGAGCCCAGTCAGTTTCCAGCTTCGATGTGTCCTTAACCATGAATTCCGGATCAATGAGACCCTCCTGATACATATTGCGCACAACCTCAAGCGCCTTCTTGGCTTCCGGCTGAATGTAGGAGAAGGTTATCTTCCCTTCCTTATTCCGATAGAAAATACCGTTGTTGCCATAGCAGGGAACGCCGTACGCTTCCAGAATGCCCATAATCGTTCCATAGTTGCTCTGGATTACATTATCCGCAAGACAGAGCCCGTAAGTATCCCCGTTGATGCCGTTGCCGTCGGGATCCCCATTCTTGAATACCCTGGCCAGTTCAACCATCTCATCAATTGTTGTCGGAGCCGACATCCCTGTGTTCTTAAGCCAGTCTTCACGAATCCAGAGATTGGTGCACTGATGGAAGTTGTTACTCATATAAGGGATAGCATAAAGCTTATCATCGTACGTAACACCCTCAAATGCATCCGCATAGTCCACCCTGTACTGTTTTACTTCATCCGAAGCATATTTGTCGAACACTTCAGAAATGTCCATGACATACCCTGCATCGATGGCCTGCTTCAGCCAATTCCTGTCATCAAACTTCAGAACGTCCGGAAGATCACCGGAAGCAAGCAGCACATTCATCTTATTTCGGTAGGCGTCTGTTGTAATATCCGCTGAGAACGCAACCTCCACGTCAATATTGAAGGTATCCTTAATGAGTCTGGTCCATTCATTGTCCCCATAGCTGTCCCCCTCATGAAATTCCTGAACGGCAGATGCCTGCACCGCAGAGGTAATCTTAACCGGATTGTCGTAAGCACCCCACTGCGGATCCGTTTGTGCAGTATCTGCAGGTGTCTCCGTACCTGCACCCGCACCCGAGGTCGGTGCCGGAGATGGTTTGTCGCCCTGACTGCCCGCACAGGCTGTCAGACTTGTAAGCATCGCAGTGACAAGAAGCACAGTAAAGATTTTCTTACAGGTTTTCTTCATAATCTTTTCCTCCATATAGATTAATTTATTGCGGATTTTCCGCTGAATTAACGGCTTTCCCTGGCCGCTATTTCCACTTTAGTTCTTGTGTCCAACCCTGCTGTCGGTAAAGGTAAATCTAATTCTCGCCGCGAATCCTGTAACTGACAAAGGCAAATTTCTTACTGTCCGGAGACCATGAATTAACATTGATCGTTCCCTGACCACCAAAAAGCTTCACCACAGTCTTAACCTCCCCACCGGCGGCCGGCATCAGGCGCAGCTCCACATGCTTATGGGGCAGATGCTCCGCAGGCTTGAGATCGCCCTTTCGATAAGAAAGCATTACCACATTCTTTCCATCTGGCGAAACATGGGGAAACCAGGTATTCCATTCCTCATCACAGGTCATCTGGGTCTGCTCCGATCCGTCGATCTTCATGCGCCATACCTGCATAAGGCCGGTACGCACCGAATTGAACCATATCTCACTGCCCGCGGGGTCGTACTCCGGACCGTCATTCAGCCCCTCGGCATAGGTGAGCCGCCGTTCTTCTCCCCCTTCGACAGGGATTGTATAGATATCATATTCCCCGTCTCTCTCCGCACAGTAAGCGAGAGTCTTCCCATCCGGAGACCAGCCGTGCAGATAGCTGGGCGCCATGGGCGTGATAAGCCTTGGCACGCCACCGGAAAGGGGCAGTGTATAAATCCTCGATTTGCCGTCTTCCTTTGTACCATGGCTGACCGCGATGCTTTGTCCGTCCGGCGAAAGTACATGATCATTATTGCAATTTGTTACAAAATCGCTGAAAATCTCACTTGTTTCCTTTGTTGCCAAATCCAATCTGAATATTCTTCCATTGCTGTTGTAGAACAGGCAGGTCCCGTCCATCGACCAGTTCGGAGCCTCAATAAGATAATCAAATTCCCGGACAACCTCTCTTGTACCTTGTTCGATATCATAGATTTCCAGAATTGATTCATCTTCTTCACGGTACCAGGGGTCCGCTTCCTTCTTCTGCATCATTCATCACCTCATATAAAAATAATAAAATAACTCAAAGAACAATTAGAAACAATATCTAACACATGTTTACTCCAGCCCTCAAAACATTCTTTTCCCTTGGTTCAACCATATCATAATAAACACGTGTTTTCAAGTATTTTTTTCTATTTTATCATATTTCACACCTAAATAGCATTATTATTGTGCATATTCAACAAATATATCAAATACCCTGTTTATTTCCATGCTTTATATTGACTTTTATATTCCATGAATGCTATTATTTTATGTGATGAACACGTGTTTTATAAAAAACATTTTTATTCCTTTTATTTTGCTTTGTTTTACGGATAATCAGCCGATTTGACACAAAAATAAGGATATTTCGTTCATTTTGTATGTTTTCTTTCTATTTTTGTTTACTTTTGAATTTTATCGTAATAAAATCTAGGTATCGGCCATAAATACGTTTTTTGTTTCCGGCCGACAGGATGTAAGAGGAAAGGAAAGTATAGGATGAAAAAAGTAACAAGTAACGATATAGCAAAGCTTGCCGGTGTCTCGCGCAGCACGGTCAGCCGGGTGATCAACGGCTACTCCAATGTTCCGCCCGAAACACGCAGCGCGGTGATGAAGGTAATAAAGGAAAACCATTATTACCCCCAGCTTTCAGGTCAGCTTCTGACTGGCAAGCAGACGAAGACCCTGGGATTTTTCTGGGTCGGTTTTGGGAACATTGCCGTCAGCCCTCTGTCCAGCAGCTATTTTGTCAATATAATCGAAGCCGCCGCTTCCCGGGGATACCTGGTGCTTACCTGCATATTAAATAATCTCTCCGATAAGGAAAATGCCAACTATGTGCGCAAAATATTTATGGAGGGCCGCATTGACGCCGGCATCTTTGTTGGTGCAGACAATAACGAACCCCTGATTGACGAGCTTGTGGGCCTTGGCAAGATAGTCGGCCTGTTCGATTACTACCATGAGGGTGAAACAATATCCAACCGAATCACCGTTAATTTTGAACGCACCTCCGGTGAGCGTGTCATTGACTATCTCTACCGTCTCGGTCATAGAAAAATAGGAATTATCGACGGAAATATGCGAAGAATCAGCTCCGCCCAACGTCATGAAGGTTATATGCGCGGTATGATAAAATATAATATTCCCATCGAGAACAAGTGGCTGAGCTACGGCGGGATTACTAAGGACGGCGGCTACGAATCCGCCAAGGCTCTTCTGGAAAACAGCCGGGGAGACTATCCTACTGCGATCTGTGCCAATAACGATTCCGTCGCTTTCGGAGTATATCAGGCCTGTAAGGAAATCGGCCTGCGAATTCCCGAGGATATCTCCGTCGTCGGAATTGACGGTGATATTACCGGCGAACACTGCTCTCCCCCCCTCACCACGATCTCCTTTAATTTCAAGGAAATGTTCAACTCCCTTGTATCACGGGTGATTGATACCATTAATAAGATAGATGACATTGAAACCGATGTGTTTATTCCCGGTGAATTTATTGAACGCCGTTCCTGCAGGCATATTGAGGAGAATTAATTTTACTTACCGTAATCCTGTATTTCCCTCGGGATATTCATTATCTGCCATGCATCACTGTCAAGTATGCGGTATTATAGCCTTTTGTAAACACGTGTTCAACATATTCTTTGACATTGATATTTGCTAGCATAAAATGACCTTTGCACTCAAAATGTATTTGGTAAAGAGCTGAATAAAAGCTGTTAAAAAAATTGTAATAGTAACTATAAAATAATTTAAGAAAAGAGGTATTGTATATGTCAGGAATTTTAAATAACAACCAAATTGCACAAGTAGGCTTTATCGTACGGGATATCGAAAAATCCAAAAAGGTCTTTGCTGAATTTTTCGGAGTACCGGTTCCGCCAACCTATGGCGGCGGTTCTTACGAGATCACCGGCACTACGGTTGAAGGGAAGCCTGCTCCCGATGCCAATTGCCAGATGGCTTTTTTTGACGTAGGTCCCAGCACACAGATCGAGCTGATTCAGCCCAACGGAGTTAAGAGCACCTGGCAGGACTTTCTTGACACTCATGGTGAAGGCATACACCACATTGCCTTCCAGGTAAAGGATACAGACTCCAAGATAAAGGACTGTGAGAAATTCGGTATGAAATGCATACAGCGCGGAAAATACGGCGATGGAAACGGCGAATATGCCTATCTGGATGCATTCCAGGACATGAAATGCATTATTGAGCTTTTAGAGAGTTATTGATCAAAGTAATGTGCGCATCAAATTTGCGCGGAAACGGAGGTAAACATGAACACAGTTATTATTGGAGCTGCAAAGGGTCTCGGACTCTGCCTCACAGAGCAGTTGCTGGAGAAGGGCTGCCAGGTTGCTGCAGGCACCCTTAGCATGACTTCCGAGCTGACCGCCCTGAAAGAAAAATACGGGTCTTCTCTGCTCCTCTTTGACGCAGATGTCACAGATGAAAAGCAGATCGAAAACGGCGCAAAAATATGCGGTGAATTTTTTGAAAAAATTGATTCCATCTGCATCGTTGCGGGAATCCTCATGGAAAGCGACAGAACCAAACTCCTGCACGAATGCGACATAAGCGTTCTTAAAAAGACCTTCGAAGTCAACCTGTTCGGTCCCGTTACTGTAATTAATAAATTCCACCCTCTGCTGACCGATGGTGCAAATGTATTTGTCGTAACTTCAGAAGGTGCCGCCATCTCCAACTGCGGTTCCTGGATCCCCTGCTACGGACTCTCCAAGGCCGCTGCAACAAAAGCCTGCGGTATCCTCAATCAGTCGGAGCAAAACATCAACTTCTATGCGGTACATCCCGGCAGAATGAATACCGATATGGGCAGAACCACCGCGCAGATTGAACCGGAGGAATCCGCTCAGGGCTTTTGCCGGCTCATATGCAAAGAGACAGAAATTTCCCGGGAGAGTTGGTATATTGATTATCTGGGAAATAAAATGAATTGGTAATAACCCCCCTTTTGTATAAAAATAAACCTTCCAGCCGGCATCACATTTGTAGATGCTTCTATCGGTTGGAAGGTTTATTTGTTTTACTCTTATGTAAAACTTAGACTCTCTGCCAAATATGAATATTTTTATTGAACACATTAATGAGCTTCTTGATTATCTAAAAGAAGAGGTCAAGCCCTCTTGGTATATTCATGCTTTTAGTGATCGCCAGTTATATGTTGTATTATCTGGCAGGTCTTTTGCCATTCCATTACAACAGGATAATACCTGGAATGAAATGATTGAGTATGGTGTTAAAATAGCAAATGTGGAGAGGCATTTTTTAGAGAATATTTCATTAGATGTTTAACTTTTAATGATAATCTAAAATATAAAACAAAAGATAGGAAAAGGAACCATAGCTTCATGACAGGTACCTTTTCCTATCTTTTTTAGGAGGATTCTTCCGCTGATCAGAAGGTTTATTTGCTTACTACTCTATTGGCGATGATATTGCTGCTCAGAGCGGTATTAGACTGTAAACTTACCTGCGCTCATTTCCAGCTCACTGATTACGTTGACGAGGTTAACAACCTCCTGTCCCATTTTTTGAATGGATGCCTGGTTCTGCTCGGTGGCCGCCGATATTTCTTCGGTACTTGCTGCGGTTTCTTCCGATATGCTCGCCAGATTCTCGATCATTCCAACCACCTCGTTCGCATCCTTTTCCAGTAAACCAATATCTTGGATTACCTTTTCTACGAATTTGATGATCTCTTGATTTGATTGTTTCATTTCATCAAAGGATACGGTAACCTCATCCACTGATTTTTCCTGCTCATTTATAATCTCTTCCGTATGATTCATTTCTGTGTATGCGTCCGTAATACCCTCCTGGATATCGGTGATCAGAGTATTAATTTTCTGGGTAGCTTTGGAGGATTGCTCCGCCAGCTTTCTGATCTCGTCCGCCACCACCGCAAAGCCTTTTCCCTGCTCTCCGGCTCTGGCTGCCTCTATAGCCGCATTCAATGCCAGCAGATTGGTTTGCTCGGCAATTTCATTAATCATGCTGATAATATATTCAATCTCCCTCGATTTATCGGAAAGAAGGGTGATTGTACCGGATACTTTACCGGTCGCCTCCTTGCTTTCTTCCATCTTCTCCTTTTGGTAGCTGATGCTCCGTGAATTTATCTCCATCACCCGGTCGGATTCGGCGGTCAGCTCTGCGGATGCTTTGGCATTGCCTGATAGTTTCAGCAAACTCTCCAGTATTTGCCGAAGCATCACATTTCCATTTTGGGTGCTGCCGGCCTGCTCACTTATACCTCTGGCTATTTCTGAAATAGAGGATGTAATCTGCTCTGAAGATTTCTCAACATATTTGGTGTTTCCCTCTAATTCCGTGCAGGAAGTATCAATCTTTTCAACGCTCACCTTAATATCTGAAACCAGCTCTTTCATATTGTCACAGAGATTGATGAAGGCAGCAGACAACACACCGATCTCATGCTTCTTTGCTCCATATGCCATCAGCTCATGGTTATAAGACAAATTTCCCTGTGCCATCTGCTCCGCATCCTTGGTTATGATGCGTATCGGCCGAATCACCACTTTATTTATTAAAATTGTCAAAAAGTAAATCAGTGCCAGTACTGCAACCAGAAGGATTACGATATTTATTGCAAAAGTTCTGTTAATCGGACCGTATAGTTCATCTGTCGGCCTATGTACCACCAGCTTTAATCCGGTGTTCCCAATAGGAGCAGATACCACGAAACTGTCCACTTCGCCGATGACAACCTTCTGAATCTTTGTGACGCTTTCCTCCAGAATCACTCTGCCCGCATCGCTTAATCGCGGATCAGCTTCCTCCGTAATCTTTTCATTGAGGTTTTTGCTGGTTTCGGGATGTCCCAAATAGGCTCCCTGAGCCGTTACAATGTATGCAAATCCTTCGGTGCCCACCTTAATACCTGCCATATGCTGCTGCAGTTCTTCCAGACCGATATCCAGGGTAATAACCCCTGTCTTTTTTCCGCCTTTTATAATAGTACTTGTGGCAGTAATCATGGGAACACCGGTAACTGCATCCGCATAGGGTTCACTCCAAACCACAGGCTTATCAGACTGGATGCCGTCCTGATACCAGTCAAATTGATAGTAATCTGAGGCCTCATTGCTATAATCCCAGGTCGTCTCAATTTTGCTGCCGTCTCTGTACATGTAGGGTCCGTAATATTTTTCTTCCTTATTGTATTCATAGGGTTCCAGCCAGAAGCCGCCGCCAACAATCAGGGGATCCTCTTCCAGGTTCTTTTTCATGAGCTCTAAGGAAAACTCGGTATTATATTCCTGCATGGTAGAAATGGTTAAGGCATAAAAACGGCTGGCTTCTCCCCAGCGCTCAAATTGCTCATTGACACCGGAAGCCTGCCTCTCCGCTTCTATCTGCAGACTTTGGTATACCTCCTGGGTAATAAGCTTGTTAAAATTGTTGAAGCTAAAGCTTATTTGGACCGCAAAGACGATTAGATTAAAAAATGCCAGCATAGCTATAACGATTCCCTTAATACTTTTAAAATTTACAATGCTTTTCCTGTTCTTAATAGTTCCGATGCTTTCCCTGCTTGCCCTTTCTTCCATACTCATTCTCCTCATCAAGGTCTCTCCTTTTGGAATGTTCTTTTGCATACTGCCTATTTTGCATCGTCCAGCCTTCATTTTCCGTCAGTCATAAAAATACTTTTTTCAATATTAGTGTATTATAATCATTTGATGAATTCTATCTATTTGTAGTCGTAATATGCATTTTTTCTACATATTTATATATTAAAATACAAAAAACTACAAGCGACTATCTAGCCTGTTTCAGACTGATTTTTTGCAAGCCGATGATATGGGTAAAGCATTTTATCGTATAGGACAACTTTTCTATATAATAAAAAGATTCGCTGCATACCTTGGGTTATACAGCGAATCTTTCCGTCTATAGTTTTATGAACTTTTGAAGCTCTTCCGCAATTGCTTCCGCCTTATTCCCTTGATCGATGGATCCACGCAGCAGATCCTCCGCTCTCATGAGCCTCCAGCTCTCCTCATGCTGTACTGTTTCACCAACATCCAATCTGACCAGGGGGCTTAGACTTTCCAGTTCCAGAATATCCTTAAACCAGTTCTTAATCTTACTGTCCTGCTTCAAAGTCATATAGTCATGCCTGATGCGAAACCGCGGATCCTCCAAATTAGTATAAGGCCCGGTGACTAACGCATTATTTGGCAAAAAACCGGTGTCTCTCTTGGAATTCGGCCATATGGCAAGACCTTCTCCTGCCAAGTTTCCACCTTTACCATATGGACCGCCCCTCACCAGATTTCCTTTATAAGGTATTCCACAACCTGCTTTGCCTGCAGTTTTGAACCATCAGAATTATAATGAAGCCCATCCTCTAATCGAATCTCTTCCTTTCCGTAGGACAATGTGTATAAATCATTCACCTGCAGCCCAAAACGCCCCGCAACCTCTGCCGCTCTTTGGTTTCTCTCTATGACACGCCTGTTATCCTCGTTCTCATAGCCTGCTTCATTTCGATATACGGGAGTGGACAATGCAATTATAATCGCTGCCTTACTGTCTTTCCGAATAAACTCTACGGTCTTTATAAGTAGGTCCTCATACTCCTCTGCCTTCAAATGATTGGCGTGAAGGCCGTTATTCAGATGAACGGCGTCATAATGAAACCGCTCCGCATTCAGTATGTATCCAAGCTCCGCGAAGTAATCCTCATTGTCCATCCCCCTGGAGGATGCCATCATATTCACGGTGACCTGTGACTGCAATCGCTCCATCACCGGCCCTTTATAGTCTCTTGTGATAGAATCGCCAATTAAAAGAATCCTGGGCTTTTCTTTATTATTCCCGTCTTCGATCCAAAAATCACACCATTCGATATATTCCGTTTTATTCATTGCATACTCCAAACACAATTGTCTCCCCTTTTCTTAAGGTTACCGCATACATTTCGCCTAAGGGAAGTGTCTTCCCTTCCAAGGTCAGCGGTCCTGTTGATTTAGCAAAGGAAAACTCGATTGTCTCATCACAATTTGCCTGCACCGTTACGGTTTTGATTCCATATTTCTCGATAGTAACGGATATCTTATGTCCGCCTTCGATTGTCATATTACGGCAGGAGCAGGAGCCCCAATCATCGGGAATACCATATCCAATATAGACCGTATCCTTTGCTCTATGCACAAACATCTCGCTGAGGGCCGCAGGAACCATGAAGCCCGCCTCTACCGTAAATGCGTCGGAACTTTCTCCGGCATTGGTGTCCGAAATCCTTAAGATACCGTTCTGATTGGGATCGCCATTCACAACAAAGGTATTCTTGGTGCGGAATGCCATGCAATAAATCTCAAGCATGGTACGCGCCATATTGCCCCTTCCGCAGCGGGAAGCAAAGATAGCCAGATAAGGGAAGGACCATGCCGCATATTCCATAAAGCCCATATCAATTACCGTATCCAAGGTCTTCTTTGCAGTCTCACTATGAGTATCGAGGCCTAAGGGGAAGATTGGATACAGCTGGCAGAAATGACGGTGGGATTCAAACACATCCTCCTCAGGGAACAGCGGATATCCTTTCTCGGTGGTTTTAATCGGAGTTAACTTTTTGCGGAAATCAGCAAACTTCGTGCTGTCCTCTCCCAGGAGGCCTGCATAATGCTCCATACGCTCCAGCAGATAATGCAGGGCTGAAATAACAATCGTAGCATCATCCCTGATCAGCATGGGACCCTTGAATACCTCGGGTGAATTGCTGAAGGGAATGTGATAATAACCATCCTCACCCGGGTATGCGATTCCCAGATAGAGATTAACAATCCGATCAAGGAAGGGATAAACACTGGATTTTAGTCTCGCAAGATCCCTGGAGAATTCGTAGTACCAGCAAAAATCTGTGGCAACGAATAATTCCGGCCCCAGCAATACATTCCAGAAGCACCATTCTCCGCCTACGCCATAACCGTCCGGCCCCATCATAACCGGACAATGGATTGCATCCTTGATTCCAAATAATTTATGGGCCCGTTCCGTAAGGCGGGGCATTGCCTTGG
Organism: Bacillota bacterium; assembly: GCA_023423045.1. Taxonomy (GTDB): domain Bacteria; phylum Bacillota; class Clostridia; order Lachnospirales; family Lachnospiraceae; genus Mobilitalea. Next base: position 100,233 of record JAFAGA010000047.1, read on the forward strand.
TATAGTAATCAATATACGCTTCGGCAAGTTCAATATTATTGGTCTTAAACACCGGCCAGTAGCATGCCTGCACATTCAGATCATTATGCCAGTCCCCATACCAGGCAGGCATTCTCGCATCATTATTCCAGACTCCCTGCAGAACTACGGGCCAGGAATCCCTTCTCTCATTGGCATAGATTTTATACATCTCCGTATAGAAGGCATGCTGCAGCCGGTCATTGGGGACCGTGATGTCAAAGCGGTTCCAGAAGCTCTTCCAGGAGACCTCATGGGCTTTCCTGTAGACTTGCTCCTCCTGTATGTAATGGTTAAGAAGCCTGGCATTCCTTTGGGTCATCTCCTGCTTCATCCTGCTGCTTAATACAGATGTCTCTTTTTTATCCTCCGGAAGAATATCCGCATCCAATGTGATATAAATATTCTTCGGATTTTCAATCAGGCTGATCACTGCGAGTCCCTGCCCTGAGTATGGCTGAAGTACATGGGACACCTGGCCGTCTCTTTCCTCCTGGTATTTGGGATAGCTCCAGCTTGCTAAAACAGGCAGATTGCCGCCTTCGGTATCCCATCCCTTGATTTCAACCTTTGCGTTTTCGGTATCCAATTCCACCTTTAGCACATTAACGTTAGAATCCAGGTAGACAAAACAATTCACTTTCTTTTTATTTTTTAATATTACCTGGATCTCTGAGCTTGCCAAATCAAAATCAATTTCTCCGTAAAAGTCAATAATTTCATCCTCTAAGGCAATATTGAGGCTTAGGCCGGGAAGATGCGTACGCCATATTCTTGGCTCCTGTAAATCCGTTTGTTTTATAAAGGTTCCGTCGTGAAATTTTTCCGGTTCTTTTATAAAGTCCTGAAATGTTGCCCCCGGTATATCCATTGTGGTATCCCTGGTTTCCCAAAGCCTGACATTATCTATGGAAAATCGAAGAGAATTATGAACTACATATAAAAATCCTCCTATACTGCCATTTCCCCAAAACAAACCTTCATTAAACCGCTCCGGCAGCTGATCAATCACCAGCTTCCTATGTTCTTTCGTCATATTTACCTCCTATTCGCACCCATTTGCGTGTACCAGTTTTAAGCAAACACTTGAAAAATCCCGGGTCATGGTCAGATTGATACCATGATTCATGAGATAGGCTCCGCTTTTACGAATGGTCTCTTCACCCATTTGCAGTTCATACACTTTATTCTCATCCAGGTTTTTCAGCTTCAATAAATAATCGTATTTTCCGCGTTTTCTCAGCATCAGGAAAGCGAATACAACAACTTCCCCATCTTTATCATATTGCAGCGCATGCAGATCCTCCGTTCTTGCAGACTGCAGCCTTGCCAGCCTGCCAAATTGAATCACATTCCGCACTTCCTTGTACTCCCTGACCGCCTGAGCCAGCTGCACCATCTCTTCTTCCTTCGTCTTATTCAAATCCATGCCAATTCCGAGGGAACCGCACATGGCACAATGTATCTTAAAGGATAAAGGAACTTTACGACTGTCGTTGCTGGCAGCATCGGTAATCCAGGCCCTCATATATTTGATGGGGTACAAAAGACTATAGAACTCCTGAATGAACAACCGATCCAGGGGATCCGTATTGTCGCTGGTCCAGAATTCATCAAAATACTCCATACAGCCGTAATCTACTCTTCCGCCCCCGGAAGCGCAGGCTTCGAACTCTACCTGAGGATGGCGGTTTCTCAACTCCCGGATAATCGAATAGAAGCCCTGTACATGGCGATACCATATGCTTCTGAATTCTTCTTTCTCCCAATGAGCGGAGGCACATTCTCCCAACGCACGGTTCATATCCCATTTGATATAGGAAATATCATTGCTGCTCAAAAGCTCATCAATAAAATGAAGGATATATTCAACAACCTCCGGATTGGTCAGATCCAGCATATACTGATATCTGCCTTCCAAAACCGGACGGGTAGCATACCGGTAGATCCAATCCGGATGGGCACGGTAAAGATCACTGTTCTCGTTCACCATCTCCGGCTCGATCCAGATACCAAAATCCATTCCGAGACCCTTGACGCACTCAATTAAAGGTGCCAGCCCCTTGGGAAATTTCTGCTGATTCACATACCAATCACCCAGTCCCAGATGATCCGAGCTTCTCTGACCGAACCAGCCGTCATCCACAACAAATAGTTCCGCGCCGAGGGAAGCCGCTTTCTTTGCCAGCTCCATCTGTTTTTCACTCGTTACGTCAAAGGTGGTTGCTTCCCAGGAATTGTACAGCACGCGAAGGGGCTTCTGTGCCGTACTCCGGGGCATAACACGGTTTCTGGAAAACTCGTTCAGCCGGTTGGACATCCGGCCAAAGCCTGCACTGCTGTATCCTGCATATACCTTGGGAGAAGTAAATACCTCACCTCGATTGAGATTCCAGCTAAAATCCGTATCGCTGATGCCAATCTGCAGATTCAGATACTCATAGGGGGTTTGTTCGGCCACTATTTTAAAATTGCCTGAATAGGCTAATACTCCAAAATACACATCGCCGCTGTCCTCGGTCGCATTTCGGTGGATCACAAAACCCGGAGTGGCAACATGGGCTGTCGCACCCCGCAAGCTTTCATATACTTTTTTACCGCTGTTCAGGGTATCTTCATTCCACTTAAATTCATCCGCCCAGGTACCGTTGCTGTTAATGCTCTTATATCCGCCTCCCGGCAGCGTATATTCTCCGGAGAAGAACTTCTCCAGCATTATGGGCTGATCTCCCAGATTCTCGGCTTCCCGCCATTTTTCAATGATATCCTCTTCCTCGTGAACCACATAATGCAGTGTTACCGCAAAGGGATAATGGGCATCCTCCAGAGTGATGCTGAGATGATTTTCCTCCACCCTCCAGCCCTTGATACGATAGCGCACATCCCTTACTCCGTCATGGTAGGACACCTTCATGGAAGTCTCTTTATAGCGCATGCATCCAAAGGAAGAGCATTCCTCCCTTTTCTTGTCCAGATTCGGATGATAGCCCTGCTCCCCTTCCATGGTCTTTACGTCAAAATCCTCCGGACGTTCTATTATGCTCCCCCAATACAAATGCACTAAAACCTCTTCATCATCTTTAAAAAATGCATAGCTTGTATGCTTTGTGTTTAAGATAAATAACGTTTCATCCTTAACTTGAATTGACATCGTATCGATTCCTCTCTTTCTAACATTAGTCGTAACAATTCAGCCTGGGGTATTCTGTTACGGTCATTATCTATCTCCCGGAATTCATTTTACGGAAATCGTTGGGCGTCATACCCTTCATTCTCTTAAATGCCGTTCTCATGACATATACACTGTTATAACCGGTCTGCTCCGCAATTCTCTCCAGAGTGTCATTACCCTTTAGCAAAATACACACCTGCTCGATTCTCACCTTTTCCAGGTAAGCAGAAAAGTTCTCCTGGAACAGCTCCTTGAATATCTTGGAGAAGTAAGTGCTGGCAAAACCAAAATCATCTGCAATCTTGGTCAGACTCATATCACTGCTGTGGTAATTCTTCTTGATATAGTCCTCAATATTCTGCCTCTGCCGGCCGGTGCTCACCTGATTCTCTTTCGAAACCTTCTCACAGATATATTTAAATATATTATTGATCCGATTGAAGCGCAGCAGAATATCGTTTTCCCGGTTCAGCTGCTCCAGCTGTCTGTAAATCTCCCCTTCCTCAATTTCAATATGATCATTCAGACCGTGCAGTGCCTTGAATACGGTACATTGCAGATCATTGACCAAAAAATGCATCATAGAAGGGCTGATGCTGCGTTCCAGCACATTAATCCGATAGATCTCCGTCAGCTGGGCATGCATATTCTCCTCATTTCCCGTCCTGACTGCGTTAACCAGTCGTTCCTCCAGGGGTACCGGGAAATAATAGTACTCCCTGCTGCCCAGATAATCCTCATGAAAGAGCACCTTCCTGCCGGAAGCAGCCCCGTACTGAAGCATTTCATATACCTGATCATAGGTCTTACTGATCTGGGTCAGGTCCTGGCAGAGATTGCTGACCCCCATTCTTACCGGTATCCCATATTCCTTCCAAAAGATATTCACCAGCTTCTCCATCCGGTCGAGGGCCGCGTCCTTGCTCCAGGGCGGATCTTCTCCGGGAGGAACCTCCTCCAGGGCGCAGAGAATGGCTCCGGCATTGATATCCGTATCGCACATGTATTTTTCACCCGGAAGGATCGTATCCAATCCCTTTTGCAGTATCTGTTTATATACGGTAAATTCCGAAGCATGATCGCCGATTTCTTCGGAAGTATTCTCCCCAAACCAGAAGGCGATTACCAGGAGCTTTCGTCTGGCCAGGTAAATTCCATACTCCTCCAGACTCTTATCATTTCCCGACTCCGAGCTATGCAGCAGCCTTTCCAGCAAAAGTCCTCTGGTAATCGGCTCCTGCCTCCGGATGTTCTCCTTTAGATCTGTATTTCGTTCGATTAGCTGCTGCAGGGAATTGGATATATAGACCATCTCATCCCCCTTTGGCATCCTCTCATCTGCCGCACTGATATTAAACAGCAGCTGCAAAACTCTGTTGATCGCCCGGCCGCGATACCAGGATAAAGCCAGAATGCTGCCGATGCCTACGACCAATACCGCGATTGTCATCCGGACCGTGCTCTTTTGGGCTTCATTGATCTGTGAGGTAATATATTCCTTGGGCAGAACGGCCACAAAAGTCAGTCCCATTTTCTGAGAGACCGACTTAATAATTGCCACATCTCTTCCATTCATCCTGACTTCCTGAATATTTTTTCCGTTCTCCAGATACTCCTCAGGAACCAATTCAAACTCGCCCTGCTTTGACGGCATTGAGAGCACTGTCCCTCCTGCCGCATCTACGAGATAAGCCCATCCCTCGTTGGCGACATAGGTATCTTTCAGCAGTGCTTTGATGGATTCACTTCTTATAGGGAATACGAAATTCCCCTTGGTTCCCGAATAGGTAATCAAGGACTGTACATAGAGAATCATATCCCGGTTCTTCTTATTCTGCATCGTCCTTGCTTCCGGGAAAATGTGCTTTGAATAACTCTCCTTCATCATCTTTTCCCAATCCTTCCATTCCAGATCACTGTACTGGAAGAAGGGCCAGCTGGACTCTGCATTCAGGTAGATATGATCCGGGCTGATAATCATATTGCTTTCATGAAAAATCAGATAGTATTCCTCCACAAAAGTCTGTATCCTCATGGCGCTCATATAGTCCTGGGCGGAGCGCAGCTTGGAAATCTCGATGCGTTTCTCCCGTTCTCCCATCTGGGTTGCTATATACAGGATTGTGCTGTTCGCTGATAGATTCTCTACAATCGTGTTGATTTCCTGAAAGTTATTATTTATGATATCCCTGGTATGGTCCAGGTTCGTCGAAACGATCTGGTATATATTATCCTGGGCGGATTCGCTGATTTCCTCCAGAATCAGAATATTCACCAGCACCGGAATCAGGAAAACAACCAGATAAGTAATGATTAACCGAATGTATACTTTATTGTTCTTCATAAGATAACCTATCTGTGTACTGCGCCGCACACTTTCATGTAATAGAGCCGGCTTGCCGGACTCTGGCTCCAATGCGCTGTCACTTCAGTGACAATCTGCCTTTGCACATCATGCGCATTGTGCCCGGAGGGCTTTATTATTTCATAGAACGCAATTCTCTATGAAATAATAAAAACTGCTGCAGGCCGGTACGCATTTTTTCCGGCCATATCCAGTTCCTCCGATCGCTGTAGCAAGTCAAATCACAGTGTCAGAATACCGCAGGTTGATCTGTAACAGTCTTAATTATAGGGAAAAGCGGATAACTGCAATCTTATGGTCTTAATCTCAAAGGTTCCAAAAGGCAGGCGCAACCCACGCTCAGGGATTCCGAGCTCCTCCCGGGGATGCTCCAGCATATCGCATAACCATGCTCTTTCTGCCTTCCAATTGATGGTGATCCGGGAGGTAACCGCCGCTCCTGCCGCTTCATAGAAGCGCAAAATTATATCCCCGCTGCCGTCCTCTGCCGGTTTCATCGTCTCCAAGATAACATTTTTCTTATCGATTTGTAAAGCTTCAAAGGTCTGAACCCTTCCCCGGGTCACATAGGGTGCTACATTCAGTTCATACCCCTGCCTTACTACATCGGAATCAATAAAGCTTCCCTCCCATGCATAGAATGCATAGGTGAACTTCTGAACTCCATTATCCGCGCGCATCTGGGGGCTGGACGCCGCCCGAAGCAGGGTCAGTTCCATTGCATTGCCTTCCATACTGATGCCGTATTTACTGTCGTTAAGCACCGCTGCCCCATGGGCGCCGTCACATAAGGCGGTGTAACGGTGGTTGCATACCTCAAAGCGATCCTTATCATAAGTACGGGAACGGTGTGTGGGTCTTTCCACATAACCGAACTGCATTTCATTTCTGGCATTGATGGCATGGACCGATACCGGGAAAGCCGCCTTCAACAGGCGGTGAAGTTCTCTCCACTCAATGCAGGTTTCAAACTCCAGTCTCTTCTGGTTTGCTGCCAGGCGGATATACTGCACATAGTCAGAGCGGCTGATTTTTCCGCTGACCTTAAGTACCGCCTCCAGCCCTTGGGATATTATAGTCAGCTCCTGTTCCCGCGCTCCTTCCACTTCCTGATTGCGGTAATTATCGTCAATATCCCATGCATCAAAATGCCTTGGAACATCTTTAAAAAGGCGCAGCTGATTCATAGGCCCTGCTGCCATCTGACGGCCCGAGGACTTTAACACAAAAGAGATTACTCTGCCCTGTTTATCGATAAGAGCGGATATATGTTTATTTTTCATATGATATCCCTGCTCATCCTGCCAGAGGCGGGCTGTCCTTCCTGGTACTTCCTCTGCTGCTGTTTTTTCTGATATCATTCCTATGGGCACCGGTTCTGAGAACTCCTCTAAGGCAGCCTCTGCCGCTTCGCCGGATATGGCCTTTCGGGGATACAGCGTAATTCCTCCACAGGAAGGAAGCTCTACCAGAGCCCTTACCGATCCATCGATTTCCTGCACCGGCACCTGATGACCCTCACCATCCACCGCCCCGTCCCGGTATTGTTCCGGAAGAGGGAGGAGGAATTGCCTTGAAAAGGAAAGGGAGTTGAATATGGCAAGCCCCTCGCCCTCCTGCACCAGCGCATCTGCGGCCTGCTGTGTCATCTGCCCGGCTTCCTTCAAAATGCTCTCATGGTCTCTCTCTGTCTCCTGGTATACTCTTTCAATGGAAGAGCCCGGAAGAATATCATGAAACTGATGGAACAGCAGTAACTTCCACAACCGATCCGACCTTTTCGCATCATACTCCATTCCTTTTGCCATTGCCAAACAGCTCCATAGCTCCATCTCCCGCATGGCCAGCTCACATCTTCGGTTATTTCTCTTTACTCCCGCCTGTGAGGTATAAGTCCCCCGATGAGAGGTAAAATACAGTTCTCCTGCATAAGTATGCTGCGGTCCTCCCTGCTCCTCCAGTTTCATGAAGAATTCCTCGGGAGATCCCATCCGCATCCTCGGACTTCCTTCCAGATCCCGCTGCCGGAGCACATATTCTATATGATCCCGGGAAGGGCCTCCGCCGCCGTCCCCATAGCCGAAGGGCAGAAGAAAGGTCTCCAGGTCCTCCTTCTGGGTGCGCTGCTTCCAGACATTGCCCACTTCTTCCGGATCCGTCTGATAAGTATAGCTGGTAGGAAGAAAAGAGGTCACTCTGGTACCGTCCATCCCTTCCCAGTGGAAATAATGATACGGAAAACGCTCTCCGTCATTGCAGGTCCAAAATATCTTCTGAGTCACCAGATACGGGACATCACAGCCCATAAGTATCTGCGGCAGGGCAGCCGTGTATCCGAAGGTATCGGGCAGCCACAGGACTCTGCTATCCACACCCAGTACCTCCTTATAGTAACGCTTTCCGTGGATGAGCTGGCGGATCAGTGCCTCTCCTCCGGCCATATTGGTATCCGGCTCCACCCACATAGCTCCGTCCGCAATCCACTGTCCACGGCTGATGGCATCTTTTATCCGCCCAAACAGTTTCGGGTAATTGTTCCGGCACATCTCATAAGCTGCGGGCTGGCTCTGTAAGAAGCGATACTCCGGATATTCCTCCAAAAGGCGAAGCTGAGCGGCAAAGGTACGTTCTGTCTTCCGCCGGGTTTCTGCCACCGGCCACAGCCAGGCCAGGTCCAAATGAGCATTTCCCACCGCCCAGAACCAGGGCGCTGTAGAACCGTTGACCGCTTCCAGGACCTCATTTAAGGAATCCCTGGCTGCTGCGTAACAGATCAGTCTGGAATCCCCGTCCTGCTCAAAATCCACCTCATAGGTGAATTTCTGAAGGGCAGAGATAATCTTCACCGCTCAAAGAGACGAAGCATCCAGGACCTTCAGCAGCCGATAAAGGGTATCCACATCCAGGAATAGCTGATATGCCTCTTCCCTCCAGATCCCGTAGGTGCAATTCCCCAGAGTCCGCCTGGAGCCTTCCGGTATCTGCTCCGTAAAGCTTCCCGGCATTACCGGCCCGGTAGCACAATAACCGGTCTCACAATTGGGGAAATAATGTCCGGCGTAAGTTTCCATATAGATATGATAGCGCTCTCCCGGCTGACCGTTTGCTGTAACCGTATTGTCCACCATATAATGATGGGGATATGCGATCCAATCCGCCCGATAGGTGCCGAACTCCCGCCCATTGATAAACAGGGAGGTTTCCCCTCCCGGCTGAAGGTTCAGGACGATCCTTTTTCTCATGGCCGCCTCGGGCAAAATAAATTCTCCCCGGAACCAACAGTATTCCCAAGTGTTTCCCCAGGTAAACCCCGGTTCCACCGGAGTAAAGGCCAACTGTTTCACTTTTGTATGGCTCAAATGCTCCCGAGTCCGGTATGCTTCCAATTCTATTCTTCCCAGAGGCTCATAAAAATCATCCTTGAGCGTCCGTATCCAATGATTAATTCTATCTTCCCATTCTGAATTCAATCCTGTCATTGTCCCATTCTCTTCCTTTTATCATGACAATCCATCACTTCTCCAACAGCATAGATGAGGGTGTCCCAAAATGATGATTGCGATCATCATTTTGAGGGCATCCTCATCTTACCTCCCGCAGAGTCTTTGGCTTATGTAATGCTTCCGACAGCCTATTGAAAGGTTATATTGCAATCAATTGCATTATAGATGTGCGGCAGACAGCATTTCATCGACTCTATTTATTAGCGTTATAATATTCATCGTACGCCTTCTGATACAATTGCACGTAAGTCTGCACATCGTAGTTCTTCAGAGTAGCTGCATAAGAATCCCAGTTTCTCTCCAGGCTTAATTCTCCTGTAATAAACTGTGCCATTGCCGTCTTTACATATTCCTGCAAAGAGGTCTGCAAGGTAGCGAAACGCTCTGAGTCATCGCTGTTCTCCAAAAAGATATTCTTGGGAAGGTATTCGGGATAGAAATAGTCAACCACCTTCATTGTCTCATCAAAGAGTCTTGCTTCATAAGCATCTGATGCATAAATATTTTCCGGACGGGGAGACATGGCCGCACGGAATTCTGCTCTCTGATTGTACAGACCGGTCCACCAGGTGTTCTTGTTGTATTCGTCATTTTCATTGGAGGTAAAGCCCGGCTCGATCCAGTAGATTGCGTCGGTGCCCTGCAAAATAGATTCTACCGGCTTCTCTAATTTACCCCAGTACTTATTCTCTTCACCGTACATCTGCACCATGGAAGCTTCATTGCTCATCAGGAAATCGCCAACCTTAAAAGCTGCTTCCGGATTCTTACACTTATCGGTAATGAACCAGTTAAATCCTGCTGTCATATCTACATAGTCCTTGTGCAGCTGATATCTTGCTCCGTTGGGTCCTTCTACCGGAACCATGGCTGCCGTAACCTCATTCATATGCGCATCATCCAGATTAATACCCATTGCAAAATGGTCTGCGGTGTAACCGAATACCAGCTTGGAATCGGAACGGATTACCTGCTGCATCTGGTCGCTGCTCTGGGAGAAGGTGGTAGGATCAATCAGTCCCAATTCAAATAATTCATGCATGTACTCCAGACCCTGCTTAAATTCTTCGGTATCGGCTGCAAAAATCACCTTACCATCCTTTGCATAGGAAAGTGTGGTCTTATCAATGGGCACAAAGGAGTTCATCAGGAACCATTCCAGCTGACAATCCCAATCGGGGCTTCCGGTCAGAGGGATCTCGTCCGCCTTCCCATTTCCGTTGTAATCGCTGTTCTTCACTGCGATGAGAACATTCTTCAGCTCCTCTGTGGTAGTAGGCTCGGATAAGCCAAGGGATGCCATCCACTCGGTGTTATACCAAAGCTTGGGATAGGCCTGGCAGTGGAAGCACTCATTTTCTGTAGGGAATCCATAGATATTGCCATCGGGAGCATAGGCATTTGCTTCATACTGGGGTCTGTCCTCAAACAGCTCCTTCATATTGATACCATACTTTTCATACAGATCATTTAGCGGAATGAAGGTGCCTTCCATACCAAGCTTCACCGTCTTCTGCTTGTTTAAATTATAGCATATAACATCCGGATAATCACCGCTGGATAGCATCAGGTTCAGCTTTGTATCAGCATCGGCAGAATCGCTGGGCAGCTGTACAAAATCAAACTTCACATTGGTCTGCTCCTCGATCCATCGAATCGCATAGTTGGCATCGGAATACTCTCCCTTTTCATTCATCTGCACTGCAACGGTGAGCGTCACCGGTTCCTCATCTCCCGGGGTTTGTGTGCCCTCGGCAGGTGTATTGGTTACCTTGTTATCCCCATCCTCGCCGGGGCTGTTGCTCTTGGTGCCATTGCTGCATCCGCCCAGCAACAGAACGGCGGCAAGGCCAAGTGCCATCACTTTGGTTACTAACGTTTTCCTTCTCATTGTTTTTACCTCTCCTTCTTTTTTCATTACCTTTTCCTCTTTATATTAACTGATCCTGGTTCATTCTCAGCCCTTGATGGATCCCATCATAATACCCTTTACAAAATATTTCTGGATAAAAGGATATAATAACATAACAGGCAGGGAAGATACCACAACCAGTGAATATTGCATTAATGTCTTCAGCTCCTGACGGCTCATCTGCTCCTCCAGCCTCATTACCATACCGCTGCTGTCGTTGGTCACCAGCACATTCCGAAGAATTAGCTGCAGCGGCGACTTAGCGGTGCTGTTCAGGTACAGCAGAGCTGAAAAGAAGTCATTCCATTTGCCCACCGCATATAACAGTACCATAACAGCAATGATGGGCTTAGCCAGGGGAATTACCATATTAATAAAGTATTTCCAATCAGAGCAGCCATCGATGGAAGCACTTTCGAATATTTCCAACGGTATGGAGCTCTGGATATAGGTCTTAATCAGAATAACATTCCATACTCCCATAGCGGAGGGAAGGATCATCGCCCAAAAGCTGTCAATGAGACTCAGCTTGCTCACCACCATATAGGTGGGGATCATACCGCCGCTAAAGAACATGGTAACCGTAAACAAAAACATCACCGGCTTGCGGATCTTTAAGTCCGTTCTGGATAAGGGATATCCGGCAAGCATGGTCAGGGAAACACTGACGATGGTTCCCACCACGGTATAGGCGACAGAGTTAGCAAAGCCCTGGACAATATTCGGCGACCGGAAGATTACCTGATAACCGGCCAGAGAGAAATCCACCGGCCATAAAAATACCTTTCCGGAGGTCACCGCTTTGGCATCACTAAAGGAGGAGGCCAAAATAAAGATTACCGGCACCAGAATGACCACAGCCGTGGCTGCCAGCAAAATCCATACGCAGGCCAGCAGGATTCGATCGGGCACGGTGTGATATAATTTAATCTTTGTACCTTTATATTGTGTTTGTGATGTTGATTGCATATTCATATTCTCTCCTTCTTCTACCACAAGCTGGTCTCGCCGAATTTCTGCGAGAGTTTGTTGGCTGCAAATAATAAGATGAAGTTGACCACCGAATTAAACAATCCCACCGCCGTAGCAAAGGAATACTGCATATCGCGCAGGCCCCGTTTGAATACATAGGTTGAAATGATTTCAGACACAGGCAGATTCAGGTTGTTTTGCATCAGATACACTTTTTCAAATCCAACACCCATGATACTTCCGATGGCCAGAATCAGCTGGATCGTGATGATGGGCTTCAGAGCCGGAAGCTCAACGATACGGATTCTCTGCAGGCGGTTAGCACCGTCGATCTGGGAAGCCTCTACGAGGGACTGGTCAACATTGCCCAAGGCGGCAATATAGATAATCGCGGAATAGCCGGTCACCTGCCATACGCCGGACCAGACATAAATATGTCTGAAGTAAGAGGCCCTGCCCATAAAATCAATTCTTGCAAGACCCAGGAAGTCCAGAATACTATTGACAACGCCAATATTCAGATGAAGGCATTGAAGCACGATACCCACCAGCACCACAGTAGAAATAAAATATGGTGCATAGGTCAGGGACTGCATGAACTTCTTGAATCGGTTCCCCCCTATAATATGTAATGCCAGAGCCAGTATGATGGGTGCCGGAAAGCTTGCGAGCAGCTGATAGATACTGATAACCAAGGTATTTCTAAGTAATCTGGCCATATCCGGGTTGGTAAAGAATTGCATGAAATATTTTAGTCCAACCCATTCACTTCCCATAATTCCTTTTCGGAAGCTATAATTCTTAAAGGCAATTACGATTCCTCCCATTGGGACATAACAAAAGATAGCGATATAAAGCACCGGCAGAAGCAGCATCAGATAAAGCTGCCATCGTTTTTGTATGTCCTCCCTTAGTCCCCATTTCTTCTTTTTCTTTGTTGCTTCCATTAACACTCTTCCCTTCCTATCTATTTTGTCCTTTTAAAGGCATTGTTGTTTAAACCGGTTCAAAAGCAAGTTCTTTTTTTATTTTATCTATACCAAACAAGGATTTGAATTCATTTCCTGCTTTCATATAATAAGACAAATCATATCGATCCATTATTTCTTTTCCATAAACCGTGTATAGCGCTTCAACTGTCGATACATCACAGGATATATCCGGGCCGGCAACATTATAGATACGGACACCAGGATGAAATGCCTTATGACACCCAAGATTTCTTAAGAATCGGAGGAGAAAGATTCTTGTGACAGGTGTTGATTATTAAGCTTTTTATCTTTATTCCTTTATCTGAGGGAACATGAAACCGGTATTCTCCTTCCGGTTCAGTTCAGCCGCAAGCAATTCCGAAATTCTATCAATTCCGGCATAATAACCGGAAGCGGTAAAAACAATCGGCACCATACGGTCTTCGTCCGGAACCTCATATTCATCGAAAAAGGCCGTCACCCTGTCTCCGTTATTTCCCGAGCGGGTGTTGATCCTGATTAAATCGATATTAACCTGCTTTCCTTCTATTTCAACTGTTTTTGGCAGCTGATCTATGATCGGCTTTACCTGTTTGCATTCATCACAGACAATACGATAAAAATACACCAGCGTTATATTCTCGGGATTGGCTTTATAATCATCAAATAATTCACGTCCTGTTTTCTTCTCCTTCGGATGATACACATACCCTCTTTCAAAGATGTCCTCTCCTGTTGTCAGATAAGCCTCCTTTATATTTTTCTCTATGCTTTCATGACCCTGGTATAATTTCCCTCCCACAACCAGCAGCGGCAGCTCAAGACTGTCCTTATCCAGTCCCAGCTCTCTGCAAATTTCCTCGTATTTCGTCCGGCCTCCATTCTGATAGATGCAGATTCTCTCAATGGAGTAAGGATAAATATCCCGGACACTTTCCAGCTGCTCCTTTGCTATTTGATCAAATTCCTTGGTAGGGTCACAGGAATCGCAGATCCCCTCGTGGAAATAATACATTTCAATCTGTTCCGGCAACTCGGTCTGAGAAATTGGGGATGGCTGTACCTTCGTACATGCCGTAAGCATCATAGCTAACAGGATAAGGGGTATGATAATTTCTCTCTTCAGGTTCTTAAAATTCATAAGCGGCTCCTTTGTGTGTTCTGACATTAGTATATTCTCTCCCCCTCCATTCCACCAGAACGCATCCTTGTGATACCTGAGAATTCTTAAGAATTCAGGGGGAAGGATTCTTGTGATGCGTGTTTATTGTTAAGAAAACCGATATTATATCGTATCCCTTTCTAATTTAAAGAGGAAGCCGCCGGGCAATTCTGCGCTGCCCGGCGGCTTCCTCTGCTTAATTAAATCTCTTGCTATTTTGTTACTTTCAGTATGGTCTTAAATATCTTAACCTTACCATTATATAATTTTACTGTCGTTGTTATTGTTATCTTTCCTGCTTTCTTTGCTATAATCTTACCGTTTTTATCGATTGTAGCAACCGACGGATCGCTTACCTTATAGGATGCAACAACCGCTCCGGTTGCCTCCGTTGAAGTTTTATCCGTAAGCTTCCGGGTCAGCTCAAGGCTTGTCGGAAGAGTAAGTTTGAGCGTGGATGATTTCCCCGCCTTCATCGATTTTGTTGCCGAAACCTTGATCTGCTCCCTCAGCGGTGTAACCAGACTGCGGTCCGCCTTTTTCGTGAGCACAACATAATTGCCTCCTTCAAGGATCGGGAAGGATATGTTCCCTTCCGAATCAACCTTATGGGTAAAGCCATAAGCAACTGTCTCCAATTTACCGGTCGTCTCATTTACACGGTAAACATAGACCTTTTTCCCTGGCTTCGCACCTTCCACAGCAACCTCAAGCTGCTTCGGAGAGGAAATCGGCTCGGTTACAAATGCGCACACCCCTTGCAGCGCCGTATCCTTTATCAGCTTCGCAATGACCTTATTATCTGCCGCTGCTTCTCTCAGGGATTTCACTTCTGCTTGTACTGTCTTGCCGTCATCCTCGGCATCATCTTTATCTCCCTTGGAATCATCCGCTTTATCTTCTGGTGAATTGCTTCCCTGGTTATCATTCCCACCCTGGTTATTGTTGTTACCGTTATTCCCCTGGCCGTTTCCATCTCCCGGTTTTCCAGGAGTATTAATATCGGCAGCAGCGGACATTACCGTATCAAAGGCGGCTTTTGGAGCAAAGGTATCGTTAAAGAGCAATGGATAGCCTTCGGATCGCCAGCTTTGTGGATCTGCCTTTCCCCAGAAAGTGACGCGGTCAATATGGCTCGCATATTTAACATAAACCTCAAATAGCTGTTTGTATAAATCCGCCTGCAGACTCTCGTCCTCGGCTGTCAGTTCTTTATTTTGCTTATAGGTCTGGTAGCTGCCAATTGGGATATCCAGCTCTGAAACACAAATATCAGTTCCCGCTTGGATAAAACGCTTAATGGAGGCTTCCACGTCCGCTACATTTAAATCCGCTGTCCAATAATGCGCCTGCATGCCGATGCCTTCAATTAGAGGGCGCCCAAGGTCTGTGTTCCGCGGGTCGCTTTGCCACTTCTTATTAAGATCTTCCGCCATCATTGCAATCGCCTCGCGTTTACCGGCCTCTGTTTCGTTATAGTCATTGTAGAATAATTTTGCATTCGGATCGGCAAGACGTGTAAGCACAAAGGCATCGTAGATAAAATCAGCTCCGCTTTCACCTATGCTTGCATCTGCTCCGTTAGCATAGGCCGCATACCAGGGGGATTGATCCCCGATTATCGAAGCACCGCGCAATGCATCTTTCCAATTTGCCGGAGCAGTGGATACGTCATTCGTAAATGCCTCGTTGACTACATCCCATGAGATAAGTCTGCCTTTAAAGTGCCCTGCTACATTGTTAATATATGACTGCATATTGGACTTGGCCTCTTGGCGCGTGAGGGCTTTTCCATCACTGCCTGTGGTCAGCCATGCTGCCGACTGGGAATGCCATACAAGGGTATGTCCATGGACCTGGATATTATTTGCCTGTGCCCAGCTCATGATCTTATCAGCTTCTGTGAAATTATATACATCTTTCGCCGAAGACAGGTTCTGCGGCTTCATGGCGTTTTCAGCCGTGACAGCATTGTACTGCTTTTTATACATAGCGGTAAGTTCCGTATCCGTAGTCTGATTGGGTTCCATCACATTTCCGATAAGGAAGGCATTTTTATATGCATCAGCCAGGGAATCGAGGGTTAAGTCCCACTTCGGAACGATTACAGGTGTAATATCACCCACTTGTGAAATCACAATATTATCAAACAGCCACATATCCGGGTGCTTATCCTGCTCATTGACGACAAACCGGAAATCAATCGTTGAGACCGGCGTAATACTTAATGGAAGTGTAACGTTCAGCTCCTGCCATGTGTCTAAAGGTATTGTCCCAGGGTTAGCAGGAAATTTACTTACTCCTGTGGAACCGGCGTAATCTCCGTTAAGCACAATACCCGGGCCGACCAGGGTTCCTTTCCCTGCGTTTGCATCAGCCGGAATGCAGACCCAAACAGATACGGTATAGGTACCTCCTGCAGGCAGGGGCTGCGGTAAAGTCAATCGAACTGCATTGTCTGCTCCGGTATAACTGGTGCCGCTTTTGTGTGTAACCCGTAATGCGGTGTCGCTATTGTTGTATCCGATTCCAGGCTCATCAGCCCATGAGATTTCCGCATTGGAGTTTGGAGCGAAGAGACTGCCCTGGGACGCTTCATCGTCAAAGGGGAAAGAATAAAGCTGCTTGATCGTGGTGTTCGGTGCTGTACCCGCTACTGTAACAATTATATTATCAATATAGAAGGGTACTGATTTTCCTGCTTCGTTTGTCTGAATGCGATAGTCATAACCAAGAGCAGCAATACTGGCTGAGTTTGCATAGTTCTTATTATAAGTGAGGGTAAAGGCACCTCCGCTTGCCGCTGTTGTCTTGACCAATTCACCATAAGGTGACTGCGTCATTCCGATTTTAAAACTGATGTCGGGTGCGACGTCTTCCGGTGCTATGTGCCCTTTTACGGTGAAGGTATAATCACCGCTCCAATAGACACTGTCCTGCATTAAGGCTGTGCGCAATAAATCCACCCCGTCATAATCATTTGTCCGGTTCTCCAGATACAGGGATAGGGTTCCATCTCCCCCATCCACGACACTGATGGTTGGTCCGCCCGACTTAACCAGCGCAGGGCTGCTTGTCATGGATCCCCCAACGGTCAGCTTGGGATCCTTGTCAAGTTCGTAGAGCGTTTTGGTAGTTCCTGCTTCCGGTGTATTATCGGGGTCCTCCGGTGCCGGTGCCGATATTGCCTCCGGCTGATCGGCATCCGGTACCACAGTGACAATAATATCATCAATATAAAAGGATGCCGGGCTGCCATCTTGTGTTTGAATCCGATAATCATAACCAAGCTGGTCGATTTCGTAAGCGCTGGTATAGGTGATGGTCTTCGTAAGAGTAAAGGTTCCATCGCCGGAAGGATCAATTTTTTGGTTTGCAAACCAGCTATAAGTGCCTGCAGACATTCCTAAGATAAATTGAGGACTGGATTCCATATCTGCCGGAATATCCGCCTCATCGACATGTCCTTTTACGGTGAAGGTATATGCACCGGTCCAATAGGTATTGTTGGCTTGCAGAAATGCCGTGTGTTTCAGATCCACAGCATCCCAACTATTTGATATTCCCTGCAAATACAGGGATTTTGTTTCGTCATATGTATTGATGACACTGATTGCAGGTCCGCCCGACTGCACTAACGCAGGGCTGGACATCGTTTCTCCCACTGTCAGATTGGAATCATTGTCGAGATTATAAAGTGTTATCGGCTCCCCCGCCGCTGCCTGCACGGTATTCGGACCGGCAGTGGAAAGCGTGGTAAACAGAAATACCACAAGAGTTAAAACTGCTGCTACCCTTTTACCCATATTTTACCTCCTTCATAATTAAATGCTGGTATAGCGCTTATTTCCCTTAAAAGAATAAGATCCTTAAGAGTGCTATCCATGAGCGCAAAACATGCCATTATACAAAGGTCCTGCTCTTTTTAGCAACTTCTTCATAATCATTTACCCCCTCTCTTAAATTTATTTACTAAACTAATTATTCTATGTCCAGGCTCTCTTGTCAAGGTTACCTGCCTTCTCCAATCTTGCATTTCGTGCACTTTTTTTGCTAGCCTCCAAATAAGCACGGCACCATTGACTGAGAAAACCTATTTCACTCAATCAAAAAAGCCGCCACACAACCACAAGGTCATGTAACGGCTATTTCTATTTTCATATACAAGTCAGTAAACCAACTTCCCTAACCCCTGGATACCCAGTACAATCAGGACTTAATCCACTGTATAAGGCATTAATGCAACATGTCTTGATCTCTTAACCGCTACGGTCAGAGCTCTCTGATGCTTAGCACAGTTGCCGGTAATTCTTCTGGGAAGAATTTTGCCTCTCTCAGATACATATCTCTTTAACTTATTGATATCCTTGTAATCGATTCCTGTGTGATTCTTATCAGCACAGAACACGCATACTTTCTTTCTTCTGCGTCCAAAGGTTTTTCTCTTCATCGGAGCATCGCCTTTATCTTCATTTCTCTTGAATGCCATGTCATGACCTCCTTATCCGATTTTTCATGCTAGGCGGATTTAGAAAGGAATCCGTCTATCTATGATCATTCTTAATTTTAGTTAAATGGTAATTCTTCGTCAATACCGTCCGGGATGTTCATAAATCCATCCCCCATCGCTGAACTGGGCTCCGGTTTGAACTCTCTTTGAAAACCTCCCTGTTGGAAGTCGGAGCCGCCGCTGCTGCCCTTGCTCTCAGCAAATTCTATATCCTCTGCCACTATGTCGGTCGTGTAAACCTTCTGGCCATCCTTATTGGTATAACTGCCCGTCTGAATTCTTCCGGCCAGCACCATCTTCATGCCCT
Source organism: Bacillota bacterium (assembly GCA_023423045.1). GTDB lineage: Bacteria > Bacillota > Clostridia > Lachnospirales > Lachnospiraceae > Mobilitalea. The sequence goes on from JAFAGA010000047.1 coordinate 119,125, forward strand.
GCTTAAAATACCTCTCTACGAACTCCGCCTGCTTGCCGAAGGCAACACAGCCGATAAAGTCCGCCTCGGAGTTCTCACCGGCTCTTTTGAAGCGTCGGTCCACCGCCAGGGTAAATCTTGCCACTGCGGTTGAATTCTCACCCTGGGAATATCTCACCTCAGGATCTCTGGTTAAACGGCCTATTAATATTGCTTTATTCATAAGTTAAATACCTCCCTTTCGTTTATACGCCTTAGGGTAGTATATCTGCAAATCCAACGAAATTCAAATTCGTCATTCACAAACGCGTTCCGTTTGTCCTAATTTAGCATTCTATTGATGCTGAATTTGTTTAGCATTCTTTTGATGCTGAATTCGTTTAGCGTTCTTTTGATGCTAAATTTATTTTGCATCTTTTCTTGTGCTGAATCCACTATGCATCTTTTCTGATGCACAATTTATTAAGCGTCTTTTCTGATGCACAAGTATCTGATTACATTTTCCATGATACGAACTCTCTGCTCGATTTCGTTCGGAACTGTAGAATCAGCGTCGAATTGGATGAAATAGTAGTAGCCTTCCTTCATTTTCTGAATTTCGTAAGCTAATCTCTTCTTTCCCCAGTCATCAACATTAGTTACAGCACCACCGAATCTGACGATCAGGTCTTTTACTGCTTCTAAGGTAGCTAATCTGGCTTCATCCTCGATTTTTGCGTTTACAACTAAGGCTAATTCATATTGATTCATAGTTGTTTGGCACCTCCTTCTGGTCTCTGGCCCTTTTATGATGCAACCTGACTGACGAAGAATCAGATTAACATCGAAAGAGCAAGGAAATTTTATTATAACATATCACAATTAACTATGATATCATAGCTTTGTCCGGATTACAATCTATTTTTTTAATAAGAATAAATCTTTTTCATGGGCATAGTGACAGGTCAGCCTGCGGTATCGAGCTAATTAAAGAGGCTGCTGTAGTCATTTAATCTCTTGACCAGCAAGGAAAGAATATCCTCCGGCTCCATATCCTTCGCCAGCTCCACCATGATCAGAACCGGGGCCAGACCCTGGCTAAGATTTCGTTTTGCCAGACTTCTTTTTACTACGGACAGCTCACTCAGAAATCGATCCACATTCTTAGGAACAACCGCAATTGCCCTTTTATTATATATATTTACAATTAAAAATTCCTTGATATCATCGAAGGAGATAAAGCCCATTCCGCTCAGGGAGGAGGTGTCATAGATCCCCTCATGGGTAATCGTCAACAGTTTTCTAACCTTCAAGGCCTTCACCGCTGTGACAGCAAACAAAATCAGGAAGAAAAAGGATGCTATAATCCCCGGAACGAAGTAGGCCATTCTGTTCCGGTAGATTCCGAATGCCATTACTGCTGCGGAAGCAATCAATGATAACAGGCTTCCGGTAACCATAACAAACGCTTTATAATTCATTTCCTCAATTACAATATCTCCCACAGAAAATCCCCCCGCCTCTATTTATAAACTAACCCAATTGTAGCTGTTTCCAGTTTTTTTTGCAACAAAAATTAGTTAAATTTTTAACTTTCCTATGATTGGTTAAAATTATGATATAATAACTAAAACACAGTAATAGTACAATTATATATAACCTTACCAGGATAATATTACAATCAACCTATCCGGAGCAAAGTATTTTAATTTAAGAGGAGGAATTAGTTTATGGATCTTTTAACTGCCATTAAAAATCGTCATTCTGTGAGAAGCTATATCGATAAACCCATCGACAGTGAAACTCTCTCCGAGCTCAAAGCAGAAATTGATGCCTGCAACAAAGAAAGCGGACTCCACATTCAACTTGTTACAAACGAACCGGAGGCCTTTGACAGCATGATGGCACATTACGGCAAATTTAGCGGTGTGCAAAATTACATCGCTCTTGTAGGCAGGAAATCCGCTGATTTTGATGAGAAGTCCGGCTACTATGGAGAACGCATTGCTCTAAAGGCCCAAATGTTGGGTTTAAATACCTGCTGGGTTGCAATGACCTTCAGCAAGGGGGCGGCAAAGAAAGCTGTTGTAATCGAGAGCGGAGAGAAATTAGGCTGCGTTCTTGCCCTTGGATACGGAAAAACACAAGGCGTTGCCCATACAAGCAAGTCCATGGCGCAGTTATGCAAAACAGAGGGAAGCATGCCCGAATGGTTCAAAAATGGGATGGAGGCCGCGATATTGGCTCCTACCGCAACAAACCAGCAGAAGTTTCTATTCACCCTCAACGGACAAAAGGTGACAGCAGAAGCAACCGGCGGTTTTTATTCCAAGGTTGACCTGGGTATTGTGAAATACCATTTTGAAGTTGGATCCGGAAGATCATTTTGATTTAGTAGTTTGATCTATTTCAATACTTTGACTTAATCCGGTACTTTGCTTTGTAAATTTGATAATCAAGATTATTATCGGCTTATTTATTGGAGCCTTCCGATGCATATCATTCGCATGCATCGAAAGGCTCCAATAAGTTATATCCTAATTAAGTTAAGCTTTAAGCTGCTTCTTCATATTACAGGAATAAAGATCATATACTGTATTCTTTCGGCAACTATTTCTGTGGAAATAACTGCCGGTAATTCTCCAGGCAGTGCTCAATAATACCAACAGCCTCCTCCAGTCCCCCAAATTCGTTTACTGCTGTCTCCTTATTCTCCAACTCCTTGTAGACACTGAAGAAATGCTTCATCTCGCTGAAAATATGGGGCGGCAGCTCGTCGATATTCTTATAGATATTGAAGGTGGGATCATTGAAGGGTATCGCAATGATCTTCTCGTCTCCCATCCCGTTATCTATCATATTCATAACACCGATGGGGTAGCACCGAACCAGGGACAGCGGCTCAATTGCTTCTGAGCAGAGGACAAGTACATCCAAAGGGTCCTTATCATCGCCGTAGGTTCTCGGAATAAAGCCATAATTTGCAGGGTAATGGGTGGAGGTATAAAGAATGCGATCCAGAATAATGAATCCCGTCTCCTTATCCAGTTCATATTTCTTCTTGCTGCCTTTTGAAATCTCAATTACTGCCACAAAATCCTGCGATCCAATGCGCTCAGGATTGATATCATGCCATATATTACCCATCAATCTCTTCTTCCTTCCAATCAAAATTAGGAGGATAATCCATCTGCTATCCTGACTTATCCAATAGATTACCCGTATTATCTGCTACCATTTCTGATTTTATCACATGATTTGATAATTTCCTATGAATAATTTTGATTTTTACTCTTAAGTAAAACGGGATAATATATTATCTGAGTTTTTTTGCCAGAGGTATTTCTGCCATTGGCATTTCCGTCATCCGCAAATTGGTACAGCCGTAGGGAACCAGTGCTATTTCCTCCCGCTCTCCTGTCGGTTCTGCCGAACCCGGAAGCAATGCACAAATCCCATTCTCACTTTGCCATTCAATGGGGTACATCCCTGCAACCAGGCTGACCGGAACCTGCTCTGCATTAAAAGGCTGTTTCGTGAGAGTTCCCTCCTCCAGCTTAAGTTCCTTGTCTGCAAAGGCAAATGCCCAGGGCGCTTTAGGAAACACCTCATAATCGCAGTAAGGAAATTCCCGCTTCACACCATCCTTTTCATACTCCCGCTTTACCCATTCTTCTTTTACCGGAAGCGCATAAACCAGCGGGCCACGCTTGACACAATAAAGACCGCCGGACCTTTGTACAAATTCCGGCTCAAATTTCAAGTCAACTTGTATGGTGGTTTCTCCGCTCCACTCCCTGTCGATTGTGACAAAACCTTTTGAAATCTCCGTTTCCGAAAACGCTCTTTTGTCAACCTCTCCTCCCATGGCGAATCCAGGGATTCGAATGGATAACGGGAATTTTACCGCCTTATCACTCGAGATCTTTATCCGGAAATTATCCCGGAAAGGATACTCTGTTATGATCTCACAGCTGACCCTGACACCATTCATTTCCGTATCCAATCTGCCGGGAGCAATGGCTCCAATGGAAATCCCATTCGCTGTTCTGGCAAAAACGGACAGGGCAAACTTGGGCCATCCCTGGGAAAAATTCGCGGTACAGCAGCCAAAATGAGGCTCTAAACCGAATAGATGAGCCTCTCCGTTGTTGGTACGAAAATGTACCTTATCCTCCGGAAGAATGCTGCACTGAGGCTGATTGCTCATCTGATCATACTGGTGGGTCCACATATCCGGGCTCAGAGCAGCCGGCAATGCATTGTAGGCCAGCACTTCCAGCTTATCTGCCCAGAAAGAATTACCGGTAATGGAGAGAAGCCATTCATAAGAATACATGGCCTCCACCACAGAACAAAGCTCGCTTCCCTGTATCGGGCTGTTTCCGGAAAGACATTCATCTCCGGTAAAATGTCCGACGGCCATGCCGTGATCTCTCATCAGAAGCTCATGAGCCAATAATGCCATCGCTTCCGGATCCACCCCGTCCGCCATTCTGGAATACAACGCCTCCGCCTTTAAGGACATTGCCAGGTTTACCACATGGCTCTTAAAATTCCAGCGGTTTTCAGGCTTTTGAAAAGCCCATTGGCTATACAGAGCCTGATAATCAAAGCCTTCTATTTTTAAAGTCCGGGCCAAATCCAACATCCACTCTTCCGGCCTTCTTTCATAAATCCAGAATATAGAGATAAGACACTCAAACCAACGGGCCGCTGCCCAATCAAAAACTGTCCTTTTCTCCAAGTGGCCATAGAGGCTCTTTAAGGTCTTATATACCGCTTCCTCGATTCTTTCGTCTCCGGTACAGTCATGATACACCACCAATACCTTGCAGATTAAAAAGGCAACCCAGAGGTCATATTCCCTGCGCTCCTCCTGGGTACAGGGACAGATCCACCCATCCTCTTCCTGCTTTTTTAGGATCACATTAATATACCCGGACGCTCTTGTCTTTAAATCCTCATCATCTAAAAGCCAGGCAAGGGGAATGAAGCCGTCCAGCCAGTAGGGCATTCTCTCCCACCCATCCCGGTTTCCTCCAATCCATTTGCTGTCCCGGATATCCGGCCAGACCTTATCAAGATTTCCGCTCAGACCTTCTGCCTGAAGCCTCAGCTGGTCTTTCAGCCATCCGCCGGGCTTCACTTCTCCGGGCTTAAAAAATATTTGCTTACATTCCTTTATCATTTTATTCCTCCATCAGCACTTTTCTCTTTTTCACTCATTCTTGGCAGACAGATCTGTACTTGAGTACCCTCTTCCTGATAGCTGACAATTTGAAGCCCATAGCCTTCTCCAAAAATATGCCGGATTCTTTCATTCACATTCAGGATGCCCACCTTGGAAAAATCAAATCCTTCTTTTGCTTTCAGCATCGTATCTAACTCCTGCACCTTCCCCGCTTCTATCCCTCTTCCGTTGTCTGTAACGCTGATCACCAGGTTTCCGTCCCTGGAACAGGCAGAGAAAAAGATAGTATTATCCGAAGTTCCGTTGGCAAATCCATGAATAATTGAATTCTCCACAATCGGCTGAAGGGTGAACTTCGGCACCAGCGCATCCCAGAATTCTTCCGGAATTTCATCCACTGCCTCAAACTGCTTATCTACCCTAAGTTGGACCAACTCGATATAATTTTTCACATAGGACAGCTCTTCCTTCAAGGTAATACATTCCCGGTTATTTCCGATGCTGGTTCGCAGAAGATGGATCAGGCAGACACAGGCTTTTTCGGCATCCTCTTTTTTGCCGGATACTGCCAGATATTTAATCACATTTAAGGTGTTATATAAAAAATGAGGATTAATCTGGGCCCGCAAAGCTGCCATTTCCGCTGTAAAACGGGCCTCCTTTTCCCTCTCTGTTTCTTCCACCAGCCGGTTTATCTGTTCCATCATCTGGTTCATACGTCCGGAGATTTGCTTTAAATCCGAATCTCCTCTTTCCTCCACCCGAATCCCCAGATTATCCCGGTCAAGATTGGCAAATACCTGCAGAAGCCGGTAGATGGGGCGGTAAGCGGAATAAGAAAGGCCTGCTGCCATTAAAAGCGCCGCCAACACCGCCGCCAGGGCTGCCAAAGCCACCGGTCCGACTCCTGACAGGGCTGCTTCCGCAAGAACTTTCTCCCTGCCGGCAAAAATCAGGGCCCAATCCGTCACCTCTGATTTCTTCATATTCACGAGATAACCTTCCTTGCCTACGGTGATTTCTTTGGTATCTTCCTGAATTCCCGTTAAAACCGAATCCCATTCCTCCCTTTTTTCCCGGGAAAACAAATTCGGATCGGAAACGGCAATCAGCTGTCCGTCTCCGACCAGAAACAAATACTCTCCGAGCGTACCGTTGGCACTATCCATCAGCTGTTCAAAAAAGTCATATTTCATCTTGATGTATACAATCCCCATCACCTGATTGTTATAGGGACGCAGAGCCGCTGCCGCGATATAAAGATCCCTGGCTCCTTCCGTCCCCGGAACTACAATCCACAGCGGTTTTCCGGCCGCTTCCTTCACCTCTTGATAAAACAGAGGCACATTTTGATCGATATAACTATAAGAAGATATTACAATACTTTCGGTGCTGCCGGAATAAACCCCTATCTGCTCAAAGATATCCTTTTCCAGATTCTGGAGGGAACGAATTGCCGCAGAGGTTTTGTCCACTCTTGTTTCCAGGTTCAGGTCGGTTTCCCCCTGAGCCATACTATTTAGCATAGAAATTAAATCCGGGGTGGAAACCAGTTGAATCAATGCCTCATAAGTGTTCTTCAATGCCCGGTCCATATTGGTGGCGTTACTATCCAGAATCCGTTCCATTGTATGTTCATATTGAGCCCTTGTGGTTTTAATCGAGCGCTCGGATAAAACAAGGGATACAATCAGAACCGGTACAATGGCAACGGAAATCAAACTAATCGTTAATCGTTTTTTAAATGACAAAGCTCTACCTCACTCAACCTGATTTTCACGATATTCCGTAGGAAATACCCCGGTGCTGTTTACAAATACTTTTTTAAAATACCGGTAGTCGGAAAAGCCTGAGGATAGAGCCACTGTTTCCAGATTCATACCGGTATTTCTTAAAAGCTGCTTTGAATACTTGATCCGCATTTGGTTCAGCAGAATGTTAAAGCTGCTTCCCGCATGCTTTTTCAGCACACGGCACAGATGATTCTTATTCACATTCACATGGTCGGCCACGTCCTGGAGACAGATCGGTTTGTTGAAATTCTTTGAAATAAATTGGATCGCGCTTAGGGCAATCTCGTTAGAGACCTGCTGCTCACCGGTACAATGGGTTAGTTCAAAGACTGATACCAGCTTTTTATAACCTTCTTCTATCTCCCGGATATTCCAGAACCGGGCAAAATAATTTCCTGGAAGAAGTCCCTCTTCAAACTGATCCGGCAGGGGAACTTCAAAGGAAACGCAAAATTCGTTCATTTCGTGGGTCAGGTGCTCAAGCACCATAAGCCCCTGCCGGGGCTCAAGGTGATCTTCTGCCATTTGCTTTAGCAGGCAGTTTAAATTTTCTGTTGATTCCGCAATGCAGTTGGTCTGCAACGCTTTTATAATGGCCGGAATTTCATTAATATATTTTTCCAGGGACGGCGCTTTATAGAATGGCTTAAAATTTCTTTCCGCAATCAGATTGGTACTGCAGTCATAGAAAGAGCAGCCCAGCATTCTGCGGCAGTTCTCATAGCTTTTCACAAACTGCTCCCTGCCTCTTATGAAATTACTGACTGCTATGATATCGCCGGTCTCCAGGGAAGGATTCTCCCAGTTCAGCTTTCCCATCAGCTCCATCTGGGCTTCTTTTACATTCACATCCTTGCTGTAGCATAAAAACAAATAGTTTTCCTGATGTAAATTGGTAAATAAAATATGGTCATAGGGACAACAAAGCTCATGGGGCAGGGCTTCCAGGAAGGATTTGTGTTCCGGGCTGTTTCTCCGGCTGTAGCCTGCAACCAGTATACCGCAGATATTCAGACCGGCATTGCCGGCCAGCACCTTCTCCGGACCCTCCTCCCTTAAGGGACTGCGTTTTTCAATTTCATAGCTGAGATACTGGGTGTCCAGTTCCTTTCTCACGCCGTTTAAGAGCTTATGTATCATTTCCTGATTCAGCTCAAATTTCAAAAGGTAATCAAAAGCACCTATTTTCAAAGCACTTCTTACATAAGAAAAATCATCGTAATTACTCAGCATTAAGAAGATAATGTTAGGAAATTCCTTTCTTACCTCTTCAAACAGTTCAATACCATTTTTTACAGGCATAAAAATATCCGTAATCACTAAATTCGGTGGATTTTCCCTGATTTTCTCCAGCGCATCTTCTCCGTCAAAGCCTTCTCCCGAAAGAATAAAACCGCTTCTCTCCCAATCAATCAGCTGTATTATACTTTGCCGGATTATTTTATCGTCATCCACAATCATCAGTTTATACAAACAAACCAACTCCCATTTTACTCACATTCAACCGGTTCAAGCACATCCGGCTCAGGGTTTAACAATACTCTCCCATGCCCGTCTGCTATCCCAAGTATAAGTGACCCCGGGCAGAATTACAACATGGTTATTTTATTGCTTTTATACTTTCATCTACTTTCTTCATTCCTTCATCCGCCGTCATCTTTCCTAAGGTGACCAGATCGATGGTTTTCATGGCTGCATCCATCTGCTCGGACCAGTTGGGGGTAAAGGGCAGAGAACGGGAATGTTCCACTGACTGGAACAGAACTTCCTTATCCTCCGGAGAAAGCATCTTAAACAGGTTTTCCTTCTCTGCTTCTACCGTAGGCTTATATACCGGAATTCCGCCCAGGTTATTGTCCACCATAATCTTCTCCGCGTCTGCCTGAATGAAGGATTTTACTGCCTTCCAGGCCAATTCTTTGTTGGGTGAATCTTCAAAAACCACATATTGATCGATAAAGCTTACCGTAGTGGAGCTGGTTCCCTTCGGCACCGGAGCAATTCCGAACTCAAAATCCTGTTTATCCGCAAAGGCCGGGAGCATCCAGGAACCGTCGGCAAACATGGCCAGCTTTCCGGACAGGAACATCTGATCCACCGGCATTGTCTTTGTCTGGGCCGGAGTAGGAGAGCTCTTATCTACATTAATCATATCCTGTACCATTTGATAGGTATCAATCACCGGTTGGGAAGCAAAGGTCGGGTTCTCTCTGCTCTCGTCAAAGAAATCCCCTCCCATGGAAAATACGGAAGCCGCAGACCGTTCCGGATGGTTTTGTGCCAGTATTCCGTACTTCTTATTGGCGCCCTCTCCGCTGGTGAGTTTCATCGCTGCTTCTTTATACTGCTCAAAGGTCCATGGGTTGTTCCAGTCAGAGGACGGATATTCCAGGCCTGCCTCGTCAAACATTTGCTTGTTATAATACATTACCATGGTATAAATTCCAACAGGAACTCCAAAAATCTGTCCGTCCTTTTCACACTCCTTAAAGGCAGACTCATAATATTCCTCCATATTAAGCTCTGCATCCACATAAGGCTTCAGATCCGCAAGCTGTCCTTTGCTGACAAACTGGGGAACAAATGCGGCTCCGACCCTTCCGATATCCGGAGGTGAGCCGGCTGCAATCAGGGCTGTTATCTTCTGGACATATTCGGTCCAGCCTCCGGGAAGCTGCTCCAGCACAATTTCCGCTTCTTCACTGGAATTGTTGAAGGAATCTACGATTCCCTGCCAGCCTTTCATCTCGGATTCTCCGGCCACAATCAAAAAGTTAAGCTTTGTTTTTTCCTTGCTTTCTCCATTCCCTTCCGCTTGGACCGGATCCTTTGCTTCTTGTTTTGCCGGTTCATTTTCCTTCTGGGGGGTCAGCTTGCACCCTGTTGTGGCAAGCATTGCACCGATTACGGTAAACAGCAGCACTTTCTTCCATAATTTCTTCATAAATACACCTCTCTTTTCTTTTTTTGTTGATTATTCATGGGCTTTCCATACCGGCGCTTATCCAAAAATGTTGTACCGGCCTGCACAACTATTTTTGACACGCCCCGGCATTCTTATATAAACGGATAGCTTATCCCTTTATACCACTCATTACAATTCCTTCGGTAAAATATTTCTGGGCAAAGATATAGAGCACAATCACCGGTACAATGGAGACACAGGATGCTGCCATCAGTAAGCTCCAGTCGCTGTAGTACAGATTCTGAAATGACATAATAATCAAAGGCAGCGTAAACTTTTCTCTGGTATTCAGGTAAATCAGGGGGGATAAAAAGGAATTCCAGTTTCCCATAAAAGTGAATATCCCCAGAGTAACCATGGCCGGCACACACATCGGAAGCATGATTCTCGCAAAAATCACCGGATGGCTGCCGCCGTCCAGCTGGGCCGACTCCGCATAGGAAGCCGGTATGGTCATAAAAAACTGCCGCAGCAGAAACACACCATAAGCGTTGCAAAATACGGAAGGCAAGATCAGAGGAAAATAAGTATCGTACCACCCCATATTTTTAAACCAGACAAACATCGGAATCAAGGTTACCTGTGACGGAATCATCATGGTAGCCAGCAGTACAATGAACAGCGGCCCCTTGAACCGGAACTTGAGCCTGGCAAAGCTGTATGCGGCCAGGGAGGAGGTAAGCAAAACCCCGCCCGTGTTGACCACCGCAATAAACAGGCTGTTAGTAAAGCCCCGCAGCATCGGCTGCTTTACTAATACATTTATATAATTGCTCAGGATAATCGGATCCGGAATCAGCTTCGGCGGATATTCAAACACGGAGCTGTTGTCCTTAAAGGAGGTGGAAACCATCCATAAAAAGGGGAATAGCATTCCCACAGCGATTACCGTCAGTACGGCATGCAACAAAACTCCAAGTCCTTTTTTCTTAGACATCGTAATTCACCCACTTCTTTGATGTTATAAACTGCACTAATGTAGCGATTAATATTACCACAAACAAGATCCAGGAATATACGGCTGCGCTTCCCATTTTAAAATACTGGAAGGCATTATTGTAAATCTCCAGGACAATGGTCTTAGTTGCATCCGCCGGACCGCCCCGGGTAAGCATATACGTTTCGTTAAATACCTGAAACCCGTTAATCAGCATCATGGTCACCGCAAAAAATATAGTGGGCGTCAACAACGGCAGGGTGATCTTAAAGAAACAGCTTACCTGACTTGCCCCGTCAATCCGTGCAGCCTCATAGTAGCTGCCGGAGATCCCTTTAATCCCTGCCAGGAATAATACTACATAATATCCCACATCACGCCAGACCGCCAGCAAGATTACGGTAGGCATGGCTCCTTCCACCGTGGTGTACCATCCAAAGGGTTCAATTCCAAAAAAGTCCAAAGCCAGGTTTACAATACCCATATCCGGATTAAACAGCCAAAGCCATACCAGCGATATCGCTACCGAAGAAGTAATATTCGGCAGAAAAAACAGGGAGCGGTAAATAGAGGTTCCCTTCAGGGGCTGGGCAAGCAAAAAAGCAAGGACTATGGCAATTATCGTTGTCAAAGGAATCGTTCCCAGCATGTAATAAAGAGTATTTCCTAATATCTTATAGGTATAAGGGGCGGTAAGAATGGTTTTATAATTGTCCAATCCCACCCAGATGGCCTCCGACATAAAATCCCACTTATGAAAACTGATAAATAAGGACTGAATTACCGGAAATCCCATAAACACGACAATACCAAAGAATTGAGGTAGGATAAATAAATATCCCCAGAATTCTTCATTTTTACTTCCTGTACGTTTGAAGTATTTCATACTTTTTACTCCCATCTGCTTCCTTGGCGGCGCACAATCCATATCTTTTCCCGCCTTCATGCCAGTTTCTCTTATTTTTATTCATTTTAGTATAAGGCTTTTTATCCGAACAGCCTCTTTGTTAGCATGAATCGTAAAAATATTAGCAAAAGACCCATCCGTATCCGTTTTCACGGTACAAATGGGATCTGGGAAGGCAAAAATTGTTATTAACTAGAGAATACACGATATTTAGACTTGCCAGATGACACATAAAAAAGCCGTCATTTGGCAAGTAAACGGCTGCCCAAACGACGGCTTTGGAACCAGGTTGATCGGATCCTGCTCTGCATTTATAATTGATACTGGACCACCTTCATTTACTTACATAAAGCCCAGTACTTTTCTGCCAGTGCATCTGTACGCCTGCCGATTGACTTCAGGGTTTCGCCGGCTTTTTCATCGCCGCACGCATAAGCCTTCATCAAACGGCCTTCTTCAAAACAAAGCTCATCATGCAGCGGCATGTACTCTGTCGTGAGAAATATAACAAAATCAGCCGCACGCTGTTCACCGTAAAAGCGAGGCAACGGCTCGCCATGGTACTGTTCCAGTACAACAGCTCTGCGTTCCTTCACTGCTTTGATCAGCTCGTCACGCTCACATACCTTGGCCAGCACGATCATTTTAGAGATATTGAACCATTCGGAATTCACCGTGCCATGGGAATCACTGTTCCCGACAAGCGGTACGGCAAACCCCCTTTCACGCATTTGCTGCCAGGCGATAACCTGCATCTGATTTTCTTCAATTGACTGCCCACAGGTAAGCTCCAACGCATCAAAGGGTTTTGTCTGAATCAGATAACGGTACATATCCTGCCTTATATGGTATGCATTATCCTGAATCCAGTTGGGATGCGCCATAATGGACATCCCATTTGCATCCTGTATGGCACGGTAGACCCATAGAAGAGAGGCATACTCTGCCTTGTTCAGTCCTTCGGGTATCGAAAGAGTCTTTATAATTTCTTCTACCTCTTGCTCATATCGGGCCGGATCCTTCCTAATACGTTCGTTTATACTGTAATCTCCTCCGAAATGAACCGTGTGGCAATTATTCTTCGGAGGATGAACCTCCTCACCCGGGAAAAGACGAAATGCCAGATTCAGATTTTCATACGTTCTGATGGCCTCGACCGATGGCTCATAGAGCAAATGATCTGTAATTGACAAAAAATCAAAACCTGCCTTTCGATAGTTTGCCGCTACTATATCAGGCGACTCCACACCGTCCGAGCGATAGGTATGGCAATGCATATCTCCACGATACGGCCGGAATTCAAAATAATCAGGATTAAGTGCGTATACACGCAATTCGCAACGCGTATGCCACTTGCCTTCTTTCATTTCACGCACAAGTACAATATACTGCTGCTCGCCGGCGAAATGAAAGGTAAACTGTAAAATATCATCCACAACTTTTGCCGGAACGATAGGTGATGTCTCTCCTTCGACATCAAGAAGCGTCTCGTTCAAGGCAACAATTTCAACCTCATAGTTTACATTCTCACGGAAACTGACATGTTTACTGAGCGGCTTTATATTGACTAATGCCGGATTATGTGTACACAGGACTTTGGGATAAATATCATAGTATTCAAGTATTGTTTTCATAGTAGTCCTCCTCAAAAAATAAATTATAGCTATTACAATCAGTTGCTGCCTCTTAGCACCGTCGCAGATTGCCATGCCTGACTAATAATTAATCTTTATAAATATCACTGCGGAAAGCCCTCCACTTGCTAATAGAGAACATACAACATACCGCACCGGTGATAGCAATAACACACCAACTGCCACGTACCCCTCCCCAGCCAAACACCTCTGCTGTTCTGGCAAACAGAACACTGGCCAACGCACTGCCTAGATAAGTCGTAGCATTGAGAAGCCCTGATACAGTGGATACAGAACCGAACCTTTGAAAATGAATAGGAACCAGGCTGATAAATGCAGTGTTCACCGCTGTCATTGCGGAAGAGATCATAGCAAAAACCAGTACTGAGCCATACATTGAATAATCACCAAAAGCTATCATAAATATGATTGCCGCAAGTGTGGCCACAAAAAAACATAATGCCGTTTTAGCCTCATTATTGAACAGACGCCTGTTCAGACGATTCGCAAGATATACACCTGTAAGATTAACTACAGGCAGCAGTGTTGTCAAGGTAATAGAGATAAATGGTTCAATAGAAAACGTCTCAGTGAGATAGGTAGGTATCCATGTAATAAGTCCATCCTTTAGTATCCCGTGAAGCCATGCGGCAATAACCAGCCATCCAAGACCCGTTACAGCCAACAAATGCGGACGAGGACTTTTATATTTTGTACTGCTTCTCGAATCCGGAGTGGCCAGCACTTCCGGCTTTCCATATTTATCAGCGTAGCTTTCAAGGGAACGGATACCGGTATACCATAAAACAGCAACTGCCAGAAGCCAAACTGCCGCACTCCAGAAGCAGGGTTTCCAGCCTCCGGCACGGATCATCACCGCACTGAGAGCATATGCACAGAACATTCCGGCCGGTCCTGATGTCGACAGAAGAACCACGATCCTGACACACTGTGCACCGGTTGTACGGTCTGCAATCAATCGGGCCATTGGCGCCCAGATCAAGGACTGTGCTGCTCCGTTTAAGAACCAAAGCCATGTCATAATACTTGCATTTGGAGCCATCGGAAACAGCAGATTTGCCGCTGCCGAGCCCAGGAGTCCGAAAAAAACCAGCAAAGATTGGGAAAATCGATCACCAAGTACACCGCTGATAATTTGTCCTAATCCATAAGACAGGAAAAACGCTGCTGCAACACCGCCAAGCTCTGTCTTCCCGAAGCCTCCGTTCGTTATCATATCACTCATACTGGCCGAAAAATTCATACGCCCAAGGTAAATTGAAAAATATGAGATCCATGTTATAAGAAAAAAAAGACGTACACTATGTTTACCGGGCAATTTACGAATTTGCTTCATTATGCTTCAGCCTTTCCAGGTCAATTATGGTATGAAGAGCCAGCTTACTGACTCTTCGCACCCGAGCGGATTGCGTAGCAATAAAATTCCTCTCTGCGAGGTGCGCATCCTGCACGGAGTGCTTTTATATCATAGGAGCACTTTCCTATGATATAAAAATATTGGCTTCTCCAGCCAAAAAAGCCGATGGCAGGTTATCATCGGCTTTTTTGAAACCTGTATCTAAATTTTGTACTGTATAAAAGTAAGGATTTTATTAACTACAGGGCCTTCTCTTATTTAAGTTTTGTTATTAAAAATTTTATTCGTCACCTTCACCGGCATCCGCCCAGTATTCGTCAAGCGCTGCCTGCGCAATTTCTTTGGCTTTATGCAATGCCTCAGCCGCAGGCTTATTTTCGATTTCTATCAAATCGCATGCATCTGCAAGGGCCTGTTCCACCTTGCCTCCGGTAATATCATACCATTTCTTACGTCCAATTTCAGCTTGTTCTATCGGTACAAGTGCCTGAGGATGGTCCTTAAGATATTCCTTAAATACGGGATCGTCCTTGACCGAACTGCGTACCGGAACATAGCCTGTCTTCATTGCAAACTCTTTGGTAGCCGTCTGGTTTAAGTATGTGATCCATTTAAATGCTGCAGATTTTTGCTCCTCCGAGGCACCTGACATAATTCCCACAATAATAGGATCAACATAGGGACGGGGCGGATTATTACCAAAGCCCGGCTGAACATGTGCTGCAATAATATTGAAATCCAGATCACCCTGGTCACCGCTGGAGCCAACATAGCCGCCGGCACGCCCCTGCATTACATCATCTATGGTTTTGTACCAGTATTCCCAACCTTCCCCTCCAAAGTGAATACCCATAATCTTTTCTTCATTGATCCAATTACGTACCGCTTCCATTGCCTCAATGGCAGCATCACTGTCAAAAGTGACTGTCTTAGAGTCCTGGCTCACAATATCCGCCCCATTACTGCATGCGATATCCAACAGACAGTCCATACCATACATTGGCTCGAAGCCATAATAACCTTCGACATCGCTGTTTATTTCCTTCAGCTTGCGGGAAGCCTCCGCTACATTCTGCCAGGTTTTAAACACCTGGTCCGGATCAAGACCCGCTGTCTCAAACATGTCCTTACGGTAGTATATTACTTGCGTGGTGCCCCAGGCCGGCAGGCTGTACACATCTCCTGCATCATTTTTACAGTACTCATAGAAGGATTTAATAATATCAGCTTCATTAAAACCAGGATCCGCTGCGATATAATCGTTCAAACGCTCAACTACACCTTTTTTGTATAAAGTCGTAGCCGTCTGGTGGCTGCACAAAAAACTCGCAGGAACCTCGCCGGAGGCAACAGCAGCCTGCAGCATCTTATTGGTCTCAGAATAGTCAGCCTGTTTGATTCCCTTTACAACGACTTCATTCTGAGAGGAATTGAATTCCCCAATGGTCTCCTCCATGGTCTCACCCAATTTACCGCCAAGTCCATACCAAAACTCAATCTCCACTTTTTCACTCTCAGAGTTTGCATTGACTCCGCCATCATTCTTAGCTTTATCACCTGATAGACCCGTTGAATTTGATGAATCCGATGTGCCGGAGCATGCTGTTCCAAATAAGGCCAGAATGGCCACCAGCACACTTAGTACAATTCTTTTTCTCATCATTTTTCTTTTCTCCTCCTTGATTTTTATAAAATACTATTCCTTCACCGCCGAGTCGTTGGTGATTCCATTCAAGATCCAACGCTCGCCGATCAGGAACAATATTAGCAATGGAAATACGGTAACACAGCATGCCGCCATGATGGAACCCCATTTTAAGCCATAGGCGCCCTCCCCGGTGAAGAAAGACTGCAAACCCATGCTGATAAGGAACTTCGACTTCTCCCGTAACAGTAATGACGGCCATAAGTAGCTGTTATAACCGCCCAGAAATGACAGCAATCCCAGAGTGATAAAGGAGGACTTTGACATTGGCGCCACAACCTTCCATAAAATCTTCCAATGACCTGCTCCATCGATGCGCGCAGCCTCCAATATACCATGGTTAATCTGTAAAAACACGGTGCGAAAGAAAAATATATTGAAGATGCTCGCACAGCTGGATAAAATATAGCCGGCATGTGTGTTAATCAATCCCATTTTTGCAATGATTACATAGGAAGGCACATATGTGGTAGTAGCCGGCATTATATATGTGACCATGATTAGAATGAGCAGCATATTTTTGCCCTTCATGCGGATGTTTGTAAGTGCATAGGCAAACATCATCGAATTGACAAGAACAACCACTGTTATAATAAATGCCGTATAAGAACTGTTCCACATATACCGAAGGAACGTTCCATCCGCAAAAACTTCCGAATAATTTTGCCATTGCGCAGTATCAGGTAATATTTTAGGCGGTATCTGCCAGATTTCATCCTTTGTTTTAATCGAGTTAGTGAGCATCCATAAAAACGGAAACGCTATGACAAAACTTGCTATAAACAAAGTAAGATGTAAAAATATTTTATGTATATTCGATTTATTACGCTCTGTCATTATCATTCCCCCTCAATTGTAATGAACCATTTTTTTAGATGCCGCAGTTTCAATAATTGATAGAACCACTGTGATAAAAACCAAAACAACAGCAACTGCAGAGGCTTTTCCTGTATTAAAGTTCTGAAACGCTTCCTGATAGTAATAGTACAGCAGGGTCCGTGTCGCTCCTGCCGGGCCGCCCTGCGTAAGTACTTTAATTTGGTCATAAGCCTGCAGGGAAGAGATCGTGGACATGATGACAAGAAAAAATGTCGTGGGAGAGATCATTGGTATGGTAATCTTTATAAAACGCTGCAATCCGCTGGCACCATCAATTGCTGCTGCCTCCACCAGACTCTGCGGTACTTTGTTTATGGCATCCATATAGAATATCATCGCCCATCCGATGGACTTCCACACGGTAACAATGAGAACGGACAGCATGGCCGTCTTGACGCTTTGTGTCCATTTCAGCCCCGGTAAATGGAACAGATTGAGCAGATGATTAAGAATCCCAACACGCGGTTCATAAATCCAGGACCATACGACGCTGATCGCAACCATTGGCGTTATATACGGAGCAAAAATTACGGTGCGGTAAAAACCGGCTCCCCGACGGGCTGTGTTCATCGCCTTAGCGATAAGCAAACCCAGAATTATCGTAGGTACCGTGCTGCCCACAGCAAAAACCAGAGTATGCATTAATACAACCTGAAAGTCATGTGCCCTGAATAGACTAATATAATTTTTAAGTCCAACGAAATCAATATCTGCGGACATCATGTCCCAATTGGTAAAACTAATGACTCCCGAAGACAAAACCGGGAACACCCAAAACACTGCTAACGGAATCAGCGCAGGCAAAATAAATAAAATGCCGGTCAGATTTTCCTTTAGTTGATACTTATTTTTTCTTATCACATTATAACCGCCTTTCTTTCCCTTTTCAGAAAACCGCTATCTGATTTGTGAATTCATTATAGCATCGGGTATAAGGCAATGACATATCCTCATTTGCAAATATATATCATGGTTTGACCATTTAGTAAAATTGCATTATATAAGTACCATAGTTCTTCTTTTTATATTATAATAATTCCAAACAACCAACCGTTAATCCTTATTCTGTTAGGAGATGTGCATATGAAAACCCCCAGGAACCTGAGTCTTGTTCAAAAAGTGTTCTTTTTATCTTTAGTCCTCTTAATACTGCCTTCACTGATTTTTGCATCTTATTTATATGCAAAGCAAACCCGCAATTTTGATAACCAATTGCTGGAGGAACAAAAGATTGCTATAGAACAATTAACCGGAAATGTTCGTACGATGATTACCTTCGCATCCGATTTGTCAAAAGATCTATCCTACCGAAGCCCGCTGATCGATTTATTGAAACGGCAGAACCTGTCTGAGTATCCGATTTGGTCTGCACGTTATATAGAAGAAATAGTATCATCCTTAAAATACTCTGTAAAATATCAAAACCTGGGTATCAATGCAGTACGAATTTATTCACTTAATTCAGAAATCAGCAATAAGAAGTCTGTCAGCAGCTATTTCTTCCCGGTTGAACACCTTAAACCACTCCCATTCTTCAAGGATTTTCTTTCTGATGATAAAATGGTGGCGCTTTATTATATTGCAGGCGACGAGGAGGACGCCTATTACTCAGAGCTGCCAAATACTCCTTCAGGCTCAAAGTACGACACGGGTATCCTGTTGATGATTCGAAGGATCCTTGATCCCTCACAAAATGACGATCTTGGATATATGGTGTTTGAGATGTCACCCCAAACCGTCTTTCCAAAGCCAATCGACAATAGCAATAAAAAGGCCGGATACTTCGTTTGTTTCACCAATCTTTACAATCTATATGGCGCGCAGCCTCCGGAGTATCTGAAACAATTGTTGAAAGACAGTTCGCCCTCCTCCGGTGTACTTACAATTCATAACCAGAAATACCTGTGTAATACCATCGACGAGTTCGATATGATTATTGCCAATATAAAACCGGTGAGCAAAATACCGTTTGTGTATTCCGCGCTCCACCTGTCCCTGGTACTTATATGGCTGTCAGTGGCTCAGTTAATTATCCTGACCATGTTCATAAAACATGCATTTACCCGGTTGAACACTGACCTTAATCAAATGGACCGCATCGTGGCACATGAATTTAATGGCCGGATATCCATCAAAAACGAAGATGAAGTCGGTCAAATCGCCAAACGCTATAACATATTACTTGACCGCATCGATACTCTTGTTGATAAGCTTGTACAGAAAGAGACTGCGAATACTGCGGCACAGCTTAAGTCACTGCAGTATCAAATCAATCCTCACTTCATCTATAACACCCTCAATATATTTTCAGGCTGTGCTGAACAAAAGGGCTGCAGCGAGCTTGCCGAATCCATTGCATCCTTCGGACATCTTCTGCGCTATAATCTCAAAAACGAAAGCATGTATTCAACAGTGGATCAGGAACTGCAGAATGCCTCCTCTCTCATCGGTGTATATTCTATCCGGTATTTTAACAGATTGCGCCTGGATATTCACACCGATCCCGGCGTGGGCCGGCTGCGTCTGATTAAATTTTTATTACAGCCTATCCTTGAGAACTCTATCCTTCACGGTTTCGTACCGCCTCGCGGATCGATGCTCATCCAAATCATGATTGAGGCTTCGGATAGATTTCTTACCATACGCGTAATAGATGACGGCATCGGTATGTCTCCGGTACGGTTGCAGCAGGTGCGCGAGGGAGTGTTCGGCAATGGTCCTTCCGTAAATCCCCCGACAAACGGATCCTTTATTGGTTTGCGAAATATTTGGGAGCGTATTCAATTGTTCTATGGCAGTGGGGTTTTGATGGAGATAACCAGCACAGAAGGCTCCGGCATGAGCGTTGTAATTCAAATTCCACTTGAACTGGCACAGGAGGTGTAATACATGTATTCGATTTTGATTGTTGATGATGAATATTATATCTGTGAAGGAATCCGCACGAAGATTGAGAATCTGCAGCTGCCGGATATTGGTGAAGTGCGGACTTGCCTTAGCGGAGAGGAGGCTCTGATGGTTTGCCAAAAATATCGTCCGCAAATTGTACTGACCGACATTAAGATGGGAAATATTAACGGCATCGATATGATTTGTGAACTCGGAAAAAAGCTGTTTCCTGTTCAATTCATGGTAATCAGCGGCTATGACGACTTTTCCTATGTTAAGGGAGCTTTCCAGAACGGAGCCATTGATTATCTGCTTAAACCCGTACTTACCGCAGATCTGAAACGTGTGTTGGAAAATGCCTGTTACAAATTAACTCAGCTCCCGCTCCGCAGAGAAGGGCATCGTGGTGATTTATTCCGTCTCTCTCATCATTCTCTGGACTTGCTGTACGCACAATCACAATATGAAGCTGCATTGCCCGAACTTTGTGCAGATCTGGATGCTTTCGGAATAGGTGAAAAGTGTTGTGTTGCACTGGTTGCATTTGAGACTCCGTTTCCCCGCTCAGATATGGAGTCCCGTATTAACGAAATGTATGATCGCTTTGGTCATGAGGACAGGTTTCTGTGCAATGCCGTATCCGAGCAAAAGCTATGTCTTCTTGCAGACAGTTCTCTGGACAAGCTGCTTTGTGAACAGCTTGGCGAGCTCATTCATACGCCTTCCTTCTGCGGATCAAACATGGCTGCTGCAAGCCTGAGCAGAATAGGGATACGCACACAAACTCCCCTTTTACTCCACGAAGCAGAAAAACAGCTCTGCAACCGGCTAACCCAAGGTTACGGCAAATTGTTTACTGCTTCCGATTTCCCGGTTGCTAAGAAAGGAATGCAGCCTAAAATAAAGCACTTTATGACGCAATTCATCCAGACTCCTTCGCTGGTTGTTTCTGAAATGAGGCGCCTGGAGTTTTATAAAGAGCTGCACTCCATGCCATTAGCTGATTTATACAACTTTCACCATTATTTCAATGAAATATTAAATCTGGAATTAATTAGTAATGGCCTTTCCGAAAGTTCAATGCGGTCGCCTTCCTTTTTTGATTTTAGTAATTACGAAGAATTTGAGATATTTCTGTACAGGCGTCTATACGAATATGCACAGCAAGTCTCTTCGCAGCCTAAGATAGCTGACGTGGCCTTTGAAGTCCGCAAATATATCGACGATCATTTCACAGAAAACCTGACACTCACCGATCTGGCCGATCGCTTTTTTGTCAGCTATTCGTATCTGAGCAAAACCTTTCACAAAACCTACGGTATGCCATTCCAGAAGTATGTGTACATGCTGCGCATGGAGTACGCCATCACTCTGCTGCATCGGTCAGAGCTATCGATAGAGAATATAGCTACGCAGGTCGGATATGAAAACCTGTTTAATTTTTCACGCGCATTTAAATTATATTACGGGATGGCACCCAGCTATTTCAGAAAGAATAATGGGGCAAATCTACCTCCTGGAAATAATAAAGGCAACTGATTACCATGGTTTTATACGAACTTAAAATGTTTTCTGTTTACGAAACAACGAGCGGCACATTATGTGAGCCGCTCGTTGTTCATAAAAAGGAAAGTTTTCTATCGATGAATGTCTAATACCTGATATACTTGTGACACTGTCTGCATCTGGCAGGCCTTCTGCGCCATCTCTCTTGCCTCCTCATAGACAGAGGAACGAAGAATGGCTTTTACATTCCACAGCTCTGAAGCGGACATGCTGAATTCATCCAGCCCCAAGCCCAGCAGCAGTTTTACCGCACCCTCATCACTGGCGAACTCGCCGCACATTCCCACCTTGATCTGATTGCGGTGTCCGGCCTCAATGACTCGCTGGATACTTCGAAGCACCGCGGGATGGAAGGAGTTGTACAGATTGGATATCCGTTTATTTCCCCGGTCAACCGCCAGGATATATTGCGTCAGATCATTGGTACCGATGCTGAAGAAGTCCACCTCTTTCGCAAAATCCTCAATCAGGAGAATCGATGCCGGTGTTTCTATCATCATGCCTACTTCCACCCCTTCATTAAAGCTGATCTGCTCCAGCCTCAATTCCCGCTTGCATTCCTCCAGAATCTCTTTTGCCTCCCAAAGCTCCTCCAGAGAGATGATCATCGGAAACATGATCCGCACCTCACCATAGGCGCTGGCCCTGAGAATCGCTCTCAGTTGAGTCTTGAAGACCTCCTTCAGCTCCAGGCTGATGCGGATTGCTCTCCAGCCAAGAAAAGGATTCTCCTCCGGTTCAAATTCATAATAGGAAAGAGCTTTATCCCCTCCGATATCCAAGGTTCTTATGGTTAATTCCTTGCCGCAGAGCAGGGCCGCCTCCCGGTACACCTCAAACTGCTCCTCCTCCGAAGGAAAATGATTACTATCCATATACAGGAATTCACTGCGAAATAATCCTACTCCGTCGATCTGATATTCAACCGCCTTCTTTATGTCTTTAATCCCGCCCACATTGGCGCATAGGCAGACCTCTTTACCGTCCTTTGTAACAGCAGGCAGGGATTTGAGCTCTACTAATTCTTCCCGTCTTCTCTTCTGTTCCTCCAACCGCTCTTGATATCTCTTCAGGGTCGCTTCATCGGGACCTACCATAATCCGCCCCGCTTCGGCATCCATAATCACAGTCTCCCCCTGTTTCACCTGGTCCAGGATGTTCTCCACCCCCACCAGCGCAGGAAGCCCCAGCCCCTTTGCCAGAATAGAGAGATGGCTTGTGATCCCGCCTTCCTGAGTGATAAAACCGCGAATATACTGCAGATCCAGGGAAACCGTGTCCGAGGGCGCCAGATCCTTTGCAATCAGAATAACATCACCGGATATTCCTGCGAATGGATCATGGCTTACTCCCTGCAAAAAGCTCATCAGACGCTGTCCCACATCCTTAACATCTGCTGCCCGTTCCCTCATATATTCGTCGTCCATACTTTCAAAAACCAATATAAATTCTGCGATTGCCGCCTCTAATGCCGCCTCCGCACACAGCCTTTGATCCCGTACCCTTGAGATTACCCCTTCATAGAGAGCGATATCCTTGACCATTTCCAGATGAGCACCGAAGATAGGATTTGTTTGTGCCAGCTCTGCCAGCTTCTCCCCGGCGCAGGCGACCGCATCCTCATATCGCTGGATTTGCTCCGGAATCTCCTGTTCCTGAATTGTACGAAAGACAGTTTTAATCTTTGGCCGTTCCACCAGATGGGCTTTCCCGATTGCGATCCCTCTTGATGCAGTTCTTTCCACATGAATTTCTATCATGATTCGGCCTCCCTTATTCGCCCAAGCCTCCGTCAATTGCAGCGAGGATTGCTTCCAGATCTTCTTCTTCCGTCTCTCCGCTGCATTCCACCGTAATCTCGGTTCCGCACCGGATCGCGGCACTCATTAAGATCAGGATACTCTTGGGATTCACTCTCTTCTCTCCTGCTATAATCACAATATCAGATTTACACCGGGAGCACAGCTTTGCCAGCTCCCCTGCCGGTCTTGCATGAAGACCGGAAGCATTCTTTACCGTAATCTTCCGACTTACCATATCCGTCCTCCTGTCCTCTCTTACACTCTAAAATGTTCAAATAAAAGCTTCTCCGCCTCGCTGTTCCACAAGCCCTTATGGCGTTTGCAGGAATCTGACAGCTTCTTAAACAACGGGTCCGATTTGCCCAGTTCTTCAAAATCATCAATTGCCGTCAGCGGCATATTGATATGCATGTAATTCAGCTTCTTTCCGCCGGGGATATGGGGCAGGTTCAAGGTGGACTCCGCCACACTGTCAATGCCTCCGATATGTGTTACCATTACCGCCGGCTCGATCCTCTTCTTGGATGCCAGGTCAATTGCCTCCACCAGATCATCCGTATTTCCTCCGGTGGTCCCGATAATATGGGTGCTGGTATAATGAACGTTATATAGGTTGATTTCCGCCTTAAACTGACTGTCGGTGGGACCCGCAAAGAAGTTCATGCAGCCGTCAAAGGCCAGCAATGCATCTCCCATCTCCGCCACCTGCCGGATTGGAACATATACGAATACATCGTCATAGCCCTTACCCTCGCTGATGGCCATCAGCTCCTCGAAGGGATTTTCCATGGTCTGAGTATTCACATAAATCAGCTCCACACCCACTTCGGCTGCTGATGCCTCAGAGATTACCTCCCTGGCCCGGTTGATCCGATCGTCACTGATATCCGTAACTACAAGCCTCTTCGGCTTATTCTCTATGCACAGGCCATAGCTGACCGCACCCAGGCCCATGGGACCGCAGCCGCCCATCACCAACAGATTTCCGCCTGCCTTCACACCCATCTCATGATTATAATTCTGCTTATTGGTATGATAGTTGGCATGATAGCCTCCGATAATACAGCTCATAGGCTCCCCGAGGGACGCTTCAAAATAGCTCTCGCCTTCATAGCTGAGCAGGCATCCCAGCTCCATTACCTCCGGGGGAATGATGCAGTAGGTACAGGCTCCTCCAAAGAATTCATAGGAATATCCGGGAGAAGCCAGGCTTCCCTTATAATTCAGCGCAGGCTGCTGCGCGAATTTTTGCCCGGGTTTGAACTGACCCCCCCACTTTTTTCCTACCTTAACGATATCACCGGAAAATTCATGGCCGATGATGATCGGGTTGGTATCTATATTCTGAGGGGCACGCTTATGCTTCTTTCCCTGTTTCACTAATTTATAGGTAGACATGCAGATACTGTCGCTCACTACCTTCACCAGGATCTCATCATCCTTAATCTCCGGTAGTTCGAACTCCTCCAGACGCAGATCGTCCATACCGTACATTCTGACTGCCTTTGTTTTCATATCAATTCTTCCTTTCTCCAAACCATTCCTGCACTGTTCCACACAGCGTACTTTCTGTGTATGCATAGTGTCCTTTCTGTGTATGCACAGTGT
>JAFAGA010000008.1 GCA_023423045.1 Bacillota bacterium
TCAGGTGGGGCTTATTAAAGTGCCTCCAGTCCACAGACTTCCACTCAAATGCCTTTCAAAAAACGGCAGATTGGCACTTTGGTTAGATTTATTCATCTTTCAGTTACAGTTTGCGGAAACTCAAGCACCTCCGAATACCACCCTGTGATTCAAATCAAATTAATTGTTGGAAAGTCATGGTATAATATCGCCAGATATTATACCTGCGCCGAACGCAGTGAGTGCGCATCCCGGCACGGAGTGCCGCATATCATAATCACTTGTGATTATGATATAATATCGGCAGATATTATACCTGTGCCAAACGCAGTGAGTGCGCATCCCGGCACGGAGTGCCATACTATAAGCACAAGTGCATATAGTATATTTTTATCCATTATCAGGCATACTTATTAATATGCCTGCTCCCGGCTTCATTTTGTGCCGGAAAGCCCGCAGGTACCAATCATAAAAGGCGAGCTTCAAAACAAATTATTATAATGGGAATTTACCTAGAAAGGAGAATTATTATGAAAGCTTCGGTTGACCAGGACGGCTGCATCAGCTGCGGATTATGTGTGGATATATGTCCTGAAGTATTTAGCTATAACGAGAATGAGGTATCCCAGGCGATTGAAGGAGATATTCCTGAAAACTGTCTGGAACGCGCCGAGGAGGCCCGTGACGGCTGCCCTGTCAGCGTAATAGATCTTAATTAACTGTCCGTTCCATCGATAAAGAACTGTAACGAACTTTCCTATGGAATAAAACTTCTGCTTCACAAACAGACCTATATTTGCTATGCTTGAACTGCATGAATTATTGCATAGGCTGTAACATACCATGCCTGATGATGCAAACATAACCCGGTCAGCAGTCAGAAAGGATGATATCATGGATTTTAAACAGGAAGCAAATAAGATTTACCTGAATGACGACAACAACCACATGATCGCTGTTGTAACCTTTCCAAAACTATCCGAAGGCATCGTTAATATTGACCATACCTTCGTCGACCCTTCCCTCCGCGGACAGGGAGTCGCCGGCAAACTGATGGAAGCCGCTGTGGCTTACTTTAGAGCTAACAGCCTCAAGGCAAAGCCCACCTGCAGTTATGCTGTAAAATGGTTTGATGAACATCCCGAATGCAGCGATGTATTAGCAACAAAAACCGTTTAATTTCAATAGGTGACATATTAAACAGGAAGGCCGTATTCATAATGCAGCCTTCCTGTTTTCTTTTTCTATCTTCTCGCAAAACGATTGCTGATATGCATAAACAACGAGCGGTGCGCATTGCGAACCACTCTTATGTTCAACAACGAATGGTTCGCAATGCATACCATTCGTTGTTAATAAGAATTGCAATATCAGTAACATAATTTTATACCTTTCAACCAATCCTATCTTAATAACGGAGCAGATTGCTCCTGCTCTATTCCAACTATTTTAATCGGAGGTAAAGTTCATGGACTTTGTAAAGATAGGCTTTTCCGCCTTTGGCACCTTAATCTCGCTATTTGTATTCACAAAAATTATGGGAAACCGGGAAATGTCGCAGTTAAGCATGTTTGATTATATTAGCAGTATCACCATAGGCTCCATCGCAGGTGAAATGGCGGTAATGTCCACCGACAGCTTTTGGAAGCCCTTTGTCGCCATGGCGGTATTTGCTGTACTTTCCATGCTGGTCTCCTATGCCACCTGTAAATCGATGAAGCTTCGGCGTTTTCTCAGCACCCAGGTCCTTCTCCTGTATCAGGACGGCCAGATCTATGAGAAGAATTTATTGAGAGCGAAGCTCGATATAAACGAATTCCTTGCTGCCTGCCGGCTCAGCGGATATTATGATCTGGAGGAGGTGCATACTGTATTTCTGGAGTCAAACGGTACCATCAGCGTTTTGCCGAAAGTGCTTTTCCGTCCGGTTACTCCTTCGGATCTGAAGCTGAATCCAACCCAGGGTCTGCCCTTGGCCAATGTAATCATTGACGGTAAGATTTTTTATGATAACCTGAAGAGTACGGGCAAAAATGAAGACTGGCTGGAGAAGCAGCTTACACAAAGAGGAATCAAGGATATCAGCGAGGTAATTCTGGCAACCTTTGATTACAGCAAGAATTCCGTCAATTTCTATCAAAAATTCCATCGTGAAATGACAAGGGATCTTTTTCAATAGGCATAGATGTCTGAAGGACAACATAAAATATTACAACTATGTAATGCAGAAAGTAGTATGAAAAGGATGCTGAATATACCAGCATCCTTAGTGCCGCCATAAAATGGCGGAATATAGGTCAGCTGCAGCATGGAGGTAATTATGTACACAGTCCGTTTTATCAAAGCAAAACATATCATTTTCCTGGAGTGTATTGTGTTTCTGTCTCTTCTGGCAATTTATGGTATTCGTTTTGACCGGCAGGAGCCGGCAGTCCTTGTATCCGCCGATGCCAAGGGAAATGATTATATAAAATGGGTTAATTTTGATGTATCCAGTACAGCGATGGAGCGCGCCTGCAAATATGATGTGGAATCCCAGGATCAGGAGGTAAAAATAAACTGGATTGAGCTTCTGGCAATTCTCGGATGCAAGTACGGCGGCGATTTCTCCAGATATAAGGCAAAGCATATGGATGAAATTGCAGAAAAACTTAAGACAAAGCAGGAAACCATAGATACTCTGACCGAGGGTATGAAATATTACAAATATTACTACGATGCCTATGAAGCGGTGCTGGGCGGAATGGTGGGTTCCTATGAGATCGAGGTATCGGATGAGACTGCTCCCGGGGGCAAGGTGTGGATGAAAAAATATGGCTTGAAGGCCTATCTTCCCATGGCCAAGAACTATCCCTACAGCCATTTTGATGATTTCGGGGTATCCCGAAGCTATGGATTTCGCCGAAAGCATCTGGGGCATGATATGATGGGACAGGTGGGAACGCCGATTATTGCTGTTGAATCAGGTTATGTAGAGGCTTTGGGCTGGAACCAGTACGGGGGCTGGCGAATCGGAATCCGCAGCTTTGACAAGAAACGTTATTATTACTATGCCCATCTGCGTCAAAACTTTCCATACAATAAAAGCCTGGAGATTGGCAGCATCGTCCAGGCCGGGGATGTCATCGGATATCTCGGAAGAACCGGTTACAGCAGCAATGAGAATGCCAACAACATCCGCACACCGCACCTTCATTTCGGTTTGCAATTGATCTTTGATGAGTCGCAGAAGGAAGGCAACAATGAAATCTGGATTAACTGCTATGAATTGGTCCAGTTTCTGTACCGCAACCGCTGTGAGACCGTAAAGAACCAGGAAACCAAGGAATATCAACGGGTATATCAATTTAAGGATCCCCTTGCCCAGCATTATATCAACCGCTCCCTGTACAAATATGAGGATAATGAATTCAATATCCGTATTTATGAATAATCCTTGTTAGATCTCAAACCACGATGCCGCCCTATACAGGCCGGTAAAAGTAACCTTCTGCGCAGATTCAGAAGGTTACTTTTACGTATCCCATAAAGCGGAGCGTTCTGATGATGTGCCTCACCGGGCACTATTGCTGCTTTACCTTGCTTTGAAGCAAACCTTCCTTCGATCTTTTAAGCAGACATAAGAAGGCCACCAATAACGGTATGGCGTATTCAAATATCAGGTTCAGGTTCACCAGAAGTACCCGGTAGAGATAATTAAATTCGAACTGAGTGCTGCTTAAATAATAGGTCAGATAAAAGATTATTACTGCCAGAGGAATCAGCAGATTCTCGCACTGCTCCAGATGGAAAATCCATTCCAGACAGCGAAGCAATAATACTGCCAATATGGCAATGGCTATATAGTCCGACAGAATACAGATCAGGGTTACCAATACCTCAAAGCGCTCAAATACATTAAAAAAAGATATGCTTTTCACTGTAATATAGAAGGGAAACGGCAGGCTTGACGTAAGGCTGGGGCCTGATATCCCGAAGGTAAATAAGGTAATTACAAAAGCCAGAACCGTGAAGGTGAGCACTCCGAACCACAGTCTGTGCAATTGGGGCTTGTCCGGATTTAACTTTAATTTATCGGCAAAAAATAACGCGATAATCATATTTCCGCCCACCGCCGCCACATGCTTTGAGGCAAGTGCCGCCTCCCGCAGATGAACCGTGGATATGGGCAGCAGATAATCCGTACGCAGCCTTGGAATGGCGCATACGAACAAAATGGCAAACAAAATTAAAACCGTGCCCAAGGTCAGTTCAGAAAAACGGAATATGGTTTTCATTCCCCGCAGCAGCGCATAAAAGATCAGGACCGCCATCACGGCCATAAAAAAGTCCGACCTGGTTCTTGGCATCAGGGTAAATTGAAGGGTAAGGCTGTAGCTTGTTACCTTTGCCGTTACCGCCAGAAACAGCCAGATTAAATACAGGAACAGAATCAACTTGGACAAAAAGGTTCCCATCACCTGCTTCATGATTTCGTAGATGTTCAATCCGGGATAGGATTTCATGATAAAGATGATAATCGCCGTTAACGGCACCGTAGCCACCAAAGACAGAAGCGGGCTGATATAGCCGCTTCTGCCCGCCTCACCGGCCAATGCCTGGGGAACCTGACGGAGTATTGTGGATATGGAAATAAACAAATACATGAAGGTTATTTGCCTTAAGGTTATTTCACGTTTCATCAGCGCCACCTCATTCCATGTATTTTTCCATCATAAGTGATATGCTCGGCAAGTAGGGATTGATCATATATATAATTCCAAGCGTAAGGCCCATGACCGAGAGAAGCAGATAGATAATCAGGTTCTTCTTGGACCGCAGCAGCTTCTCCCTCTGGCGAATCAATGTATAAATGATGGTAAAACCAAAGATATAAATCATAACGTTCTTACCTCTCTTTCCCCAGAATAAAAGATTTTGTGATCTGGGATCTGACCTCATATTGATATTGGATATCCGGTATCATCTCATTCCAGTTTTCTGCCACCGTCTGCCATTCGCGCACATTCTGGTTTTCCACCAGCCGCGCCAGGTTCAGGATATCCATCTCTTTCTCGCGGGAGTATTTTACCGGCTTTTCAAGCACTGCCCGGACATAGGAGTTCTGCTCTTCGGTTAAACGCAGGAGCTCGGTCTGGGTAAAAACAGCCGACTTTGTATTGATTTCCTTCAGCATGGTTTCAAAATTCACCCGGATGGTGACAGTAATTGTATTATCCTTCAGTTCAGCCTTTAATTCGGTATTGGTATAGGAGATTGCAAGGCTTATACCCTCTTTCAGATAAATGGGATAACTCCGCATAATATTGCGTATAAAATTCACACCGTCGGAGGTCTCATGGTCCAGATAGTCCGTCAGCTTCCGTTCCTGAAAAACTCCGTAGCCCTCAATCAAAAAGCCCGACTCCGAGGTTATGATATAGGGTATGAGAATGCCGGAATAGCTCTGCTCCATATCATTCAAAATATTGACAAAGGTATTGTCATTCCTGGTCAGAAGCTCCTTCTGTTTTTGCTCCACCGCCTTCAAATCCTCATGGATCAGCTGTTTCTTTTCAATTCCTTCTTCAATAAATTCAACGGCCTTCTTCCCTTTTATGATATAGATCAGGGCTTCCATTTTGATTGTTTCATCCCGTTTTAAAAAATCCAGGCACCGGTCGATCCCCTGCTTCGCAGCCTCTTCTCCAATCAGAAAGGAACCTGCCTGGGCCAGTGTGATATTCTTCTTATTCTTCAGCTTAAGGTCCTCCAGGGCTTCATACATTGATTTCCCCTTCCCCTTAGCCACCTCCTCCTTGCCGGAGCCGGCATCCGCTTCCGAATCCGCCCCTCCTCCACTGCTGTAAAGGGCACTTAACTCGTACATGGCATCGGCATAGTCAATCCCCAGCACTAATGCCAAATCGATTTCATCGATCTCTTCCCGGTTCATATCATGGGTACAGCCGCACAACAGCAAGGGAAGAATGAGAAAGAGTATTATAATTTTACGCATTTTTCCCTCCCTTTCCCTCCTGTTTTTTGCGATTAGCCGGTGCAATTCCCTGGGGCCGCTCGGTAAAATACTTGATGGGAAAGCGGAACAGGGTATCCTTATGATTGCTCTCATCCATATCCACAAAGGGAGCCAGATATGCCACCCCATAATTATCAAGACTGCATAGATGGGTCAGCAGCAGAATCAGTCCGACTGCCAAACCAAAAAAGCCTCCGATAGCGGCTATGACAGCAAAGATAAACCTCACCACGCGAATTCCGCTGCTGAGATCCTGATTCGGAACAATAAAGCCCGCGATTCCTGCCAGGGATACGATAACTACCACCAGGGGCGAAAGTATATTGGCCGTAACCGCAGCCTGACCTACAACCACACCGCCCAGAATAGACATCGCTGTGCCGACACTTTGGGGAAGCCTGAGCCCTGCCTCGATGAGTATCTCAAAGGAAAGCAAAAGCCCCAGAACCTCAGAGGAGGAGGAAAAAGGAACATTCTGCTTCGCCGCTTGCGTGGACAAAGCCAGCTGCACCGGCAGCATCTGATTCTGATAAGTGGTCGCCGCAATATAAAAAGCAGGCAGAAACATCGTTACAACCATTGCGAGATAACGCAGCATACGCAGGGAAGAGCCTATATAGAAATGATTGGCATAATCCTCGGGAGACTGCATCAGCATCGGAAGCTGACAAGGCAGAAGATACACAAAGGGAAAGCCATCCACCGCCAGAGCAATCCGCCCGTCGGTCAGATTTGCCGCAATCCGGTCCGGCCGCTGTGTGTACATAATCTGCGGAAACAGGCTCTTCTTATTCTCCACCAGATACTCTTCGATGAAGGCCGGCGTTGGTAAATTGTCTATATTGATCTTATTGATGCTATCTCTGATTTTGTCCACCGTGGCCATATCGGCAATATCACTGAGATAGATCAGAGACATATCGGTTCTGGATAGCTTTCCCGCCGTCAGCCCCTCCACCACCAGATGTTCGGAGCGCACCCTTCTTCGGATCAGTGCGGTATTCACCCTCATGACCTCGATAAAGGCATCCTTCGCTCCTTTAATTACAGCCTCTTCTGTTGGCTCGGAGATAGAGCGCTTCTCAAACTTCCGGATATCATATACAATTGCCTTCTCCTCCGCATCGAATAAAAAGGCAACCATACCGCTAAGTACATATTTTATCAATAGTGCATAATCACTTTCTTCCTTGGTAAATACATGGTATGCCCCTCCGCTTTGCAGGTAATCCATGACCTCCCGCTGTGTTTTGCATTTCTCCAGGTTTTTGTCGGAAAGCATGGAGTGAAAAATCCCTTCATCCACCAGCCCCGAATCAATCAGTCCATCCACACAAAAGATGGAGAAGGTTATTCCATTCTGATTTATCTGAATCGGACGCACCAATACATCACTGCTCTTTGTAAATAATTCCTTGATATAGGTTGAGTTAATTCTCGCTTCCATCCGCTATAGCCATTCCTTTCTCAATGTCTGCAAACTAATCTCCTTAAAGCTATTCTTTCATATTGAGTGAATCTTTATTCATTCCCACCTGTATCTTCCAAGGAAAGCTGCAGAATACCCAGGCAGCATCTTTATGCGGCATATACATCCAGCGGAGTATTTTTATCGTATTGGACCTTTTCTAAACAATAAAAAAGGACATCTCCACGCCGTCTCCGCCATAACAGCAGAAATCGTGCTTGGATCAGCCCTTTTTCAGTCAGCTTTATGTAGTCATAATCTTACGCCCATGATAATGCATATGAATCAACTCATCATCGATTCACTTTATCACGTACCCCAAACCACCGGCTTCCCGCCATCGGTCTCTTTTGTATGCTACATTAAGGCAATATGTAATCAATAAAATGCGGTAAAGTGATCAACCGCCATATCGTGTATATGTACCGGAGATACTTTTCCCCTGGCCATTATTTTAAGAAAGCTTTCCGCTTCCCCTTCATCATCCGTAATATTCTCTACCAGACAATAGTTATTAGGATTGCTCAAATCAGAGTCCTCCTTGTAACATTCGATGCTGTAAAGAGCATTTCTAAAAATAAGCTTATAAACTATCCTGGTATTCTCCTGCCAAACAGTTCTCGTGTCGGATTTAAGCAAAAATTCTACCATGCAACGCCACCCTTCTTCCTAGTTTGAATACGACCACATAAAATATATCTTATGACACATCCATTATACCATAAAATAAATTCTTGATAAGTACTCAATATCGCAAAAAGCAATGTAAATAATAGTACGGCTGGCTTATAAAGCCATTTTCGCAGGCTAATAATACCTCTTCTCTCTGAACCTGGCAAACCATCCAAAAACAACGCTCCATAATATCCCGGCAATACGCCGGCAAATAGCCGGGCCACTTACTCAGCCCATTTATTTGCCGGATCATATGCCAAACAGAGATTCTCCTCTCTGCCTCTTATCCTTCCTGTTCTGATACAGGCTGTTTTATATCATGAACAATCGGCTCTGCTTCCGCCATTTGCTTATATACAGCATACCGTTCCTTTGCCATTTTCTCGGCCTGCACAAAGAGTGCCTCGGCTTTCTCGGGAAATGCCTTCTCCAGAGAGCTGTAGCGGACCTGCCCCAGAATAAAATCACGGAAGCTCTCTGTCGGTGCCTTGGAATCTAGCACAAAGGGATTCTTTCCCTCTTCCCTGAGAACAGGATTATACCGGTACAGATGCCAATAGCCGCACATGACAGCCTTCTTGATGTTAGCCATGCTCCTTCCCATTCCCTCCTTGATCCCATGATTGATGCAGGGTGCATAGGCGATAATCAGGGACGGGCCATGATGCTCTTCCGCTTCCCTCAAAGCTTTAATTAATTGGGTATTGTCCGCATTAATTCCTACCTGAGCCACATAGACGTTGCCATAGGTCATCATCATTCTTCCCAGGTCTTTCTTTCCCTGCTTCTTGCCGGAGGCTGCAAATTTGGCGATCGCAGCCGTCGGTGTTGATTTGGAGGCCTGTCCTCCGGTGTTGGAGTATACCTCCGTATCAAATACCAGCACATTCACATCCTCTCCGGATGCCATAACATGATCCAGCCCGCCATACCCGATATCATATGCCCAGCCGTCACCGCCTACCAGCCAGACGGAACGTTTGACCAGATAATCCTTATTCTGCTTGATATCATTGACCAGCATCGTAGTTTCTACATCTGTAGAAGCAAGGGTATCCAACACATCCAATACTTTTTTACTTGCCTCCTCCGAAGCCTTGCCGTCCTCCTTATAATGAATCCAGTCATGAAGAACTTCTTTTACCTTCTCCTCTACATTCTTATCCATCAGCAGGCGCATATCCTGCTCCAGCTTGTCCCTCAGCTGCTTCACCGCAAGATACATGCCATATCCATATTCCGCATTATCTTCAAACAAGGAATTCGCCCAGGAAGGGCCCTTTCCTTCGTGATTGACCGTATAAGCCGTACTTGGTGCAGAAGCTGCCCAGATCGACGAACAGCCGGTTGCATTGGCAATCATCATCCGCTCCCCAAAAAGCTGGGTGATCAGCTTGATATACGGTGTCTCACCGCAGCCGGCGCAAGCGCCGGAGAATTCAATCAGCGGTGTTTTAAACTGACTGTCCTTAAAGGTCGGCCCATAGGCAACTTTGCTCTTAAAGCGTATCTTCTCTATCGCATAATTCCAATTAACGGCCTGCTCTGCAAGCTGGGTTTCTATCGGCTGCATAATCAGGGCCTTGCCTTTGGCAGGGCATATATCGGCACAGTTACCGCAGCCGGTACAGTCCATGGGGCTGATTTGAATTTTATAATAGTAACCTTCCAGATTCCGCCCGGTCGCTTTCTTTGTGATAAAACTCTCCGGTGCGTTCTTTTGCTCCTCCTCATCCAGCAGAAAGGGGCGGATAACGGCATGAGGACAGACATAGGCACATTGATTGCACTGGATACAGCGATCGATGATCCACTCCGGAACATTGACCGCTATGCCCCGCTTCTCATAGGATGTGGTTCCCGGAGGAAAGGTTCCATCCTCTCTTCCTGCGAAGGCGCTGACCGGAAGCTCTCCTCCCTTCAATTCTGACATAGGACGCATGATTTTTCGTATGAATTCCGACTCTTCTACATCAGTAGACCATCCTGTTTCAATGTTCTTCCAATCTTTTGGCACCTTTACCTTATGAATGGATTTGAATCCCCGTTCCAGAGCCTCCACATTCATCCTGACAATCTTATCGCCTTTCTTTCCGTATAGCTTATGAATCCCTTCCTTTAATTCCTTGATATAAATATCCTCGCTCAATATTTCAGTTAATTTAAAGAAGGCTCCCTGCATCACCATATTTATGCGGTTACCCAGACCGGCCTCCTCGGCTATGCCGATGGCATTGATGGTATAAAAGTTCACCTCCATCTCGGCGATCTTCTTTCTTAATCTTGCCGGAAGGTTCTCCTCTAACTCCTTCTCCTTCCACTGGGTGTTCAGGACAAAGATTCCGCCTGGCTTGATGCTCTCCAGCAGGTCATATTTATTCACATAGGATTGATTATGGCAGGCGACATAATCCGCGCTGGAAACAAGATAAGTGGAGCGTATCGCTTCCTTGTCAAAGCGCAGGTGGGATACGGTTAAGCCGCCGGATTTCTTGGAATCATAATCAAAGTAGGCCTGCACCTTCAGCTCAGACTGCTCTCCGATAATCTTCACCGCTTGCTTGTTGGCGCCTACCGTACCGTCGGAACCCAGTCCCCAGATCTGACAGGCTTTCATTCCCTCGGGCTCCACATGAATATCCCTTACGGGCGGCAGCGAGGTCCCGGTGACATCATCCTCAATTCCTATGGTAAAGCCGGTCTTAGGGTTATTTCCCTTCAGATATCCGTAGACCGCTGCAATATGTCCGGGGTTAGTGTCCTTGGAAGCAAGGCCATATCTTCCCCCGATAATTAGAGGTGCTTTCTCCTTACCAAGATAACAGGCGCAAACATCCAGATACAGCGGTTCCCCTAAGGCTCCCGGCTCCTTGGTTCGATCCAGCACCGCGATAGCCTTCACTGTTGCAGGCATCGTTCTTAGAAAATGCTCCATAGAGAAGGGACGGTAAAGGCGTATTTTAACCAGGCCGTATTTTTCACCTGATTTATTGTAATAATCGATGGTCTGCTCTATCGCCTGGGTAACGGAACCCATGGCAACAATCACATATTCTGCATCCGGTGCACCGTAATAATCAAATAAACCATAGCTTCGTCCGGTCTGCTGCTCCATTTTCTTCATATACTCTTCCACAATCGGAATAATATTCTCGTAGAAGGGATTGGCTGCTTCTCTTCCCTGAAAATAGATATCAGAGTTTTGTGCCGTGCCGCGAATGGCCGGATGGTTTGGCGACAGAGCCCGGTCACGAAATCTCCTGACCTCCTCCATATCTATCATCTCGCCGTAATCCCGGTATTCCAACACCTCGATTTTCTGTACCTCATGAGAGGTTCGGAACCCGTCAAAAAAATGAACAAAAGGGAGTCTTCCCTTAATGGCCGCCAGATGGGCAATGGGTGCCAAATCAGCCACCTCCTGCACGGAGCCGGAGGCCAGCATGGCGCAGCCCGTCTGTCTGACAGCCATAACATCCTGATGATCTCCAAAGATACTCAGGGCATGAGTCGCAATCGCTCTTGCACTGACATGAATCACTCCTGGAAGCAGCTCTCCGGCCGCTTTATACATATTAGGGATCATTAACAGAAGTCCCTGGGATGCTGTGAAGGTGGTTGTCAGGGCACCGCCCTGCAAAGAGCCGTGGAATGCTCCTGAGGCTCCTGCCTCTGATTGCAGCTCGACAACATTAACCTCCTGCCCGAAGATATTCTTCCGGCCGTTTGCCGCCCATTCATCCATGGATTCAGCCATACCGGAGGAGGGCGTAATCGGATAGATCGCCGCAACCTCCGTAAAGGCATAGGCCGCATAGGCTGCGGCCGTATTACCGTCAACTGTCATTTGAATCTTTGCCATAGTACTCTCCATTCTGATTAACATAAGAGAAACGGCTTGCCGCCTCTTGTTGTTTTTTCCAAGGATGCCGAAGTTTCGGCATCCCTCTCATACTAACCAATATTATGCTGCCCGGCATCACAATTTGCTTCCGTTATCCACCCAGTCCTTTGCATCAATCACACGTTCGATGGGCGGCTTATTTACATTGCCCGGCTGATAGTCCGTCGCAGAGGCCTGCCATGCGGCAGTACCCTCGTTATTGGTCGGCTTCGGACAATTCTCAGAATCCTTTTTCTTTTTGCCGTCTTTTTCCTTGGGCTTGATTATCATGATATTACCTCCATTCCTTATTGCAGAATTATAGCAAGCATATGCAAATATACCTGCATATATAAATATACATGCATACCCACAAATCCTTTCTATTTCTCTCATTGTTTCCGAATCCTTTTCCAACTATAACTGTTTTTGAAAATTTTATAGAATATAGAAGCAAAAAGACAGACAGGTAAGATACAATGAAGAATCTTACCTGTCTGTCTATCGTCTTTATGAATAAAATATTCCGTTTATGTGATACGATACTGCATTCTATGCTTGTGCAGGCTCCTCAGAAGCGAGTCGTTTTTCACCTTGCAGCGCCTGAATCGGAGCAATATCCTGGGTAAATTCCAAAACACCCAGATAGTTACCCTCCTTGTCCCGGACCGCAAAATACCGAATCAGCACATACTTATCCCTCATGCGAATCCAGAAATCCTCATAATCCTTCTTCCCTGATTTCAGATCCTCAACAATCTGTTCCACAATATGGACACTTGCCGGAGGATGGCAATTGGATACCTGTCTTCCGATAATCGCCTTTGTTCTGGGAAAGATTCGTTCCTTGCCTTGGGTGAAGAATTTAACGGTTCCTTCCTTATCCACGAAGGTAATATCCACCGGCATTGTATTAAATAACGCTTCAATCTCCTCCTTGGACATCAGGCCGGATTCAAATTCCAGATAAGCATGCTTTAATAAAGCATCCCCTGCCGGGACCTCTCCCTGCAGCTCCGCTTTTTCCTCCAGATCAACTCTCACCGGTTTCCACACCTGCCTGGGCTCGTACAGGCAATACCCTATCTCATGGCTTTCCTCTGCAATTTTAAGCCATTCGTCCTCGGATAAGGTGTCCAGCACCATGGGGAGCAGGATGTTCTCTTCCTTGAAGATCATCTCTTCCACTCGGTTAAGGGCGGCTTCCAGCGCTTCCTTCAGGTTCTCTCCCCCTTCCTTCTCATCCTCAAGACGTCGGAGAACCTCCTTTAAATCTGCCCGTATCTCATCATCCACTCCCCACATAACCTTGGGCGGTGCAGTGATGCCATATTTCTCCATGTATGGAAAGAGTAAATTCTCCTTTCGAAGATAGTGCTTATCCACCTCCCAAAGCTGCCTCATATGTTCCAGAAGCTTACTTCTGCTCTCCTCACCTTTTTCCGTGAGAAACTGTTCCAAAGCAGGGCGGATATGCTTACGCATAAGCCGTTCCATCGCCCGGTTTTCCGCCTTGAAGGTAAACACCGGATGCCCCGGATTTTCCTCCGGTTTCTCCGGTCTGTGAATCTCTTCAATAGAGCCTTTGAATACCGCAGCATGTACATCACATAATCTCTGTACCTCGGATACCGGCATTCCCTCCTTGATTAATTCCGTTTCCATCGCAGATATCTCTGTAGCTGACACACCCTCAATCAGCGCACCAAAGCGCTCCTTTACTTCCTCTACGCTCTTTCCGTCATGGAGTTCCAGAATCAAATCCTTCAGCACCTTCTGCCTGTACTCCCTGTTATTGATATACTCACTCATATAGCGTCCTCCATTTCTCATATTATTGGTAGTTTTACCATAATTCTGTTTATTATCTACTACCACTATATCTTTTTTATGGATTTTTGAGTGTGATACCAATCACAATATTGAAGATTCTATTGTTTTTTCTTATACATTCCATTCCAGAAGCTTGTTCAGGAAACGTCCAAGCTGCTGCGTTCCCGGATTGGTAAACAGCTTTGCGCTCTCCCCGTATTCCAGCAAGCTTCCCTCACTTAAGAAGGCCGCCTTTTCACAGGCATGGCGGGCAAATCCCATCTCATGGGTGACAATGAGAAAATCCATTCCTTCCTGCTTCAGTTCATGAATAATATCCAAAACCTCCGTGGTATACTCCGGATCCAGAGCGCTGGTGGGCTCGTCCAGCAAAAGAAATTTGGGCTTTGCAGCCACCGCCCTGGCGATAGCAACCCGCTGCTGCTGTCCGCCGGAAAGGGCCGCAGGCTTTTTCTCCCCATCCTTATGCAATCCAAAGCGTGCCAGCAATTCCTCCGCACGCTGACGTGCCGCAGCTTCGGTATAGCCATGAACCTTGACCAAAGGAAGTGTTATATTCTCCAGTGCCGACATATGCCGGAACAGTCCTCCCTGCTGGAAGACAAAGCCGATATTTTTCCTGTATCTTTGAAGCCCTGCCTCATCAGCCGGAAGCCGTTCCCCATCAATCAAAAGTGCGCCCGATGTCGGCTGTATCAGGCCTCCTATGATCCGAAGCAGCGTGGATTTCCCGCCTCCGGAAGGGCCGATAATGGCAAGCGTATGTACTTCATCCGAAAAGCTGATGGAATTAAGAATATCCCTTCTATCTTCAAACTGTTTTGATAGTCCCTGGAATTCAATTTTCATAATTAAATCTCCTTTCCAGGCTTTTGCTGACCAATGAGATCGGAAGTGTCAGACAGAGATACAATGCACCAAGAAACAGATAACATTCAAACAGCTTAAAATTGGACGCGCTGATTTCTCTCATGGTCTGAGTCAGCTCGATCACAGCAATCATGGAAAGCAGGGATGAATCCTTGATAATCGAAGCAAACTGCCCGGTTAAGGCAGGAAGTGTGCGTGCAATCATCTGGGGCAGCACCACATACTTAAGCGTCTGCCCTCTTGTAAACCCCACTGCTTTTGACGCCTCCAGCTGGGAGGCATCGATGGAAAGCAGACTGCCTCTTATAATCTCGGCAATATAGGCTCCTTCAAATACCGAGAGAATAATCACACCCGCGATAAACCGGTTATTCACGCCCCATGCTGTTCCAACGATATAAAAGAACAGATAGATCTGCATGATCAGCGGCGTTCCCCGAATAAACCTGACATAAATGTTGCTGAGATACCGGAGGAACAATATCCCTGAACCTTGACCCACCGCGCTCAAAACACCGAGCAAAAGGCTCAGAAGCAGGCTAAACAGGCTTAAAAATACGGTGGTCAAAAATCCCGCCCGGATCCGAATGCCAAAATCCTTTAAAAAAGAAAAATCAAAAGTAGCATCAATCGCATTCAGAGAAAACCAAAAGATAGTGACAATGGCCGTACACACCAGTAAAATATTAAGAGCGGCCGCTGCCGGATTGACCCTTCCCTGATCTTTATGTACAAATAATTGTTTCACCTTCATCTTCCGGTCCCACCCATCCTTAGTCGCTCAAATCAAAAAACCATTGGAATCCAAGCTCTGCAAAGGCCTTCTTTTCCTCCGATAAATATTTTTCACTCAATTCCTCAAAGCCTCCCTGCTCCGTATATTCTTTAATAAAGGAATTCAGCTGTTCCAGCAGCTCGGAATTACCCTTCTTGACTGCCACGCCCCATTGATCCACCTCCTGGAAAGGAATGAAAATGGCCGCGGTGCTGTCCTCATTTTCCTTCCAATTGCGGTAAATGGTCAGCTGGTCATAGATAAAGCCATCCGCCTTCCCCTGCGCAACCTCGGTAACACAAGCGCTTTCATCAGCGAGCGCTATTATCTCAGCATTCTGCAGATTGCTCTGCGCATAAATATATCCGGTGGAGCCGGTTTTTACCGCCACTTTCTTGCCGGAAGTGTTCAGATCCTCCACCGAGCTAATCCCGGATTCCTTATTTGTCAGTACCGCCAGCATCGCGTTGGCGTAAGGGTCTGAGAAATCAACCGTCTCTTTTCTTCCTTCGGTGATGGTCATGGAGGATATGACCAGATCGGCCTTTCCCGTCTGAAGAGAGGGAATCAGACCATCCCAGGCGGTATTTTCAATTATGATCTTCTTACCCGCATATTCGCCGAAGGCTTTCGCAAAATCCACGCTTATTCCCACGGGATCTCCTTGCGCGTCCTTTGTCTCAAATGGCGGATAAGCAAGCTCCATGGCTACCACCAGGCTATCCTTGTCTTCATTTTTATTCTTACCGCTGCATCCGGCCAGAGCCGTCATTATCATAAGTACTGCAAGCAAAATACTGCTTATTTTCTTCATTAGAGCCTCCTTCTGCCGCTCAAGCGGCATTCACTGAGCAGAACAGCTCACTAAGTTTGCTCATATGCTGTACTGTTCACTTGAAAATGTAGTTTCCATATACTGTTATTCAATATTCTAACAATAATTTGCCAGATTTTCAACATTGATGTTAAACTGTAGATGACTGCTCAAAAACCAAGTTTTGTACTATCTAATCATCGCTCTGGCAATAATACAGGAACCTATAGGAGATCTTCTTCAATGCAGATCACTCTACCCTCATGACGTGGCTTGATATCAGGGTATTTTCCATCGATATAGCCAAGGCATATAAACACCAGCGGCATGTAGTTCTCATCCAGTCCCCATTTGCTCAGCAATGCTTGCATCTCTTCATTTGCAAAGGTTGCTTCTGCTCTTCCAACAATACAGCTTGCGATACCCAATGCGCAGGCTTCCATAACCATGTTCTGGGCGCATACAAATGCAGATCCGATACCGTTCACCATTGTTTTTGCATGTTTGGGGATGCATACGATACCCAACGCTGAGCATCCGTAAAATCCGCTTTTGATTGTTTTGTCATCAATGATGGAGGGCTGCTCATGAGAAACAACAATATCCCAGTTGCGGTTTTCACAGTCCGCATTGACAATGCCTATTTTTTCAATTAGTTTGGCATCATTGAGCATGATAATCTTCGAGCCTTGCCTCCCACCCGGATTTGGTGCATAAATACCCGCCTCCAAAATCATGTCCAGTTTCTCTCTCTCGATTTTTTTGCTTAAATACTTCCTGATCGACCTTC
Source organism: Bacillota bacterium (assembly GCA_023423045.1). GTDB lineage: Bacteria > Bacillota > Clostridia > Lachnospirales > Lachnospiraceae > Mobilitalea. The sequence continues at coordinate 17,107 of JAFAGA010000008.1, forward strand.
TTCTTCTCAACATCTCCAGCAATTCCATATTGTTTTCCTCCATCAAATTCTGATTTATATCTTCACCACTCATTTTATATTCACTATACACTTATTTATCAGGAGTGAAAAGTACGCACCTTTTTGTAACTATTGCAGCCTTTAATGAAAATCATCAATCCGAAAAGATGTTGCTCTTGAAAAGCCCTGGACTTAATATTATACTCTAATTGAAATGATACACTCCTTTTTGGGTATTACTTCACAATATGATGTATTAGGGGGACTATATGTGATATCAAAAAAAGACTTGCCGGCATGCCCTGTGGCAACGACAGTTGGCCTAATCGGAAACAAGTGGAAGCTGCTTATCCTGCGAGACATATTGACCGGGCCAAAACGCTTTGGAGAGTTACGAAAAAGTTTAGAGGGTATTAGTCAAAAAGTATTGACAGACAGCTTACGTGATATGGAAAAAGACGGAATACTTACTCGAACCGTATTCGCAGAAGTTCCGCCGCGGGTGGAGTACAGTTTAAGCGATTTAGGAGAAACAATGCGTCCTATCATTGCGGCTATGGAGAGTTTCGGTATAGAGTACAAAGAAATTCTCCGGAACGGATCGTTATAAAGTACGAAAGGACTATTGCAAAACTAATGTTTTGTAATAGCCCTTTTTCTATCTAAAAAAACAAAATGCGGATTCCTAAGAACCCGCAAAATGATATGATTAGTTATGGACTAACACAATTATACACACATCAAATTCCGCTTTTTATACGGAGGCCGTTTTTAATATTCACTTTCCCGATATTGTGCTATCGGATGGAAGCACGATGTGTCCGGTAATACAGATATCCTGCAAGAATAATTGCAAAGCATACCAGGAAGTAATATACAAACAAAGGATGTGACACACTACCGGAGATAATTACGAGGGACCCCACGGTTGCCAGTATGGGAATGATATAGCCTTTGCCTATTCCTTTGATCTCGCCTGCTTTCGCCAATCTCATAACCGCGAAATACAATGCGATATAGTTCAGATAGCTGACACCGATGGCTATCTCGGACACATCCCCTCTCATCCCAAGCTTCTGGGTAATATAATGGACAGCCATCCATACTAAGGACAGAAGATAGGCTAATACTGCGGAGTTCACCGGCATTCCATTTAACCTGTCATTCTCCTTCTTCAGCCAGGCGCTTCCGGGCACCATATTGCGCAGAGCCAAGGAATACGGCATACGAATAAAGCCAAGGGTAATTCCGTTCACTGTTCCAAGGACAGATATCACCACAAAGATCAGAATAATCTTAGCCCCCAGATCGCCGAAGAGCTTGGTGGCAGCGGTAAAGACAGAGGCATCCCCTTGCTCCAGTATGGTATCCGCTCCGATAAAGGACGAAATTCCAACAAAGTACATCACATAGACCAACAAGATTACAAGGGGGGAGATAGCCAGCGCTAAAGGAAGGTTCCGCTTGCTGTTCTTAATCTCTCCGCAGATGGAGGTTGCTATAATCCAGCCATCAAAGGAAAAGGCGATGGGCGCAAAAGCCGCGATCCAGCCGCCGGAGGCAGCCGCCTGCGAAAAGCCTTGTACTCCCTCGTTAATCAGCTCTCCCGGCTTTCCGAGAAGTATTCCCGCTATCGCTATGACAAAGAGCGGAATGAGTTTGATTATCATGGAGGCATTCTGGGCATACCCTCCCAGCTTTGCCGATAAAGTATTGACTATAAATAGAAAAGTTAAGCTTCCCAGCCCAATCAGGGTGGCGCGTTCCAGGGTATATTCCAGCCCAAACAGCTGGCTGATATAGATTCCGGTCACCCAGGACACCACTGCCGCCAGGGTCGGAAGATATAAGAAGGTCTGAAACCAGCCAAAAGCGCAGGAGGGTCCAATCCCCACAAACTCCTCCGTATAAGCGATCAAGCCCCCCGGCTTGTCTGTTCGTGTGGCCAGCTGGGATATCGCAAGACATCCAAATACAATTGCGATGGCAGCAATAAAAAAGATAACAATACCTAATAATACATTTCCGTTGGTATACCCTAATACATTGTCCGCCTTGAAAAAAATTCCCGATCCGATTACAACCCCTGTAATCATCGTTATTGCGGTAAACAATCCATACCTTCTCTTGTCCATTGAGTAAATTCCTTCTCCTTTTAATTTTTCTGTGCAACCTTTTAAATATACCATCAAAACGGCTGCTGCACAAGCAAAAAATAGTCAAGCCGTTCCGAGAACAACAGGACCGGTATTCCATACCTCTTGTTCTCGAAACGGCTTTCTCTTTGAACATATGAGTGGTTCGCCAAACGTGCCACCCGATGTTTTCAATTTCATTATCTATTTTATTAATATGGCTCTGACCGGTGCGGCTTCGGCCCCTGGAATAGAAATCGGAACCGCAATCAACTGATAGCTGTCCTCCATAATATCCGCCAGACGGAGCCCTTCCAGTATGTGTGCTCCGATTCCCATCAATGCCAGATGAGTTTCATGTCCGGGCTGGTCCCTTTCAATTCCCAGTGCATCAATTCCGACCCCTTTAATATTTAAATCCGCCAGATATTTGCCGCCGCTGTGATCCAAATAGATGAAGTTCTCTTCCAGAATCGGTTCAAAGGAATTTCTTGTTTTCAGGAGTATAAAATCTCCGGGCTTGATATCCTTTTTTGCCAGGTCCTGATCCGTAATCTTCTCTCTGACCTCTGTTAGATTCAAGACCTTGCATTCGGTCACCAAATCTGAAAGCTTTAAAGACTCAATGGTCTCTCCGTCGGGCATCATATGAAGGGTCCGATCCAGATGGGTTCCGGTATGAAGATTTATCTTGATGCTGCTCTCATAAACCGTACCGGTATTAAAATCGCTTTCCACCGCTATGACTGGTCTTTTTGAATCTCTGCCCTTATAAACCGGCATATCTGCGGTAATAGGCATCGATATGTCATAAATTCTTCTGTTTGTGTAATCCATTCTGACCTCCATCTGCCGTTGTAAAGGAAACGCATGTTTATTCCCAAACGGCATAAATAATATCTTCTTCTCCTATACATGCCACCATTTTCTGCCGTCCTTTGCCAATAATTCAAAGGACCGGACCGGTCCCATGGATCCCGCATCATAATTCGGGAAGATGTGCTTCTTCTGCTCCCTGTATCGAATTAATTTATCCGCAATCGACCAGGCAGCCTCCACTTCATCCCAGCGTGAGAATAAAGTCGCATCACCCCGAAGAATATCATAGATTAAGCGCTCATATGCCTCCGGCGTATTTCCCTGAGTAGGACGATAGGAGCTGGTATCCATCTGCGTCGGAACGATTCCCTGATGGGTGGTGAAATCCTTTGTGTTAAACTGGAAGAACACCCCCACATTGGGTTGTATCCGGAGCACCAGCAGGTTTGGCTCCTGGATTTCCTTATCCTGAAAATATAATATATTGGGCAAATCCTTAAACTGTACGACAATCTCCGCAGATCCTTTGCCCAGGCGTTTGCCGGTACGGATATAGAAAGGGGTCCCCGCCCAGCGGAAATTATTGATATGCAGTTTAAGAGCAACAAAGGTCTCCGTATCGGATTTCTCCGGCACGTTTATCTCCTGCCGGTAGCCTGCCACCGGATTGCCGTCAATGAAGCCGGGACCATACTGCCCAAACACCACATTGTTACGAAGAAACTCCGGTGTGATATCCTCCATTGCCTCCAAAACCTTCAGCTTCTCCGTCCGGATCGAATCTGTCTTAAGATTAATCGGAGGTTCCATTGCAACCAGGGACAGAATCTGTATGATATGATTCTGTATCATATCTCTCATTGCTCCCGAATGCTCATAATAGCCTCCTCTGGTCCCGACACCCAGCTTTTCCGTCAGGGATATCTGGATGTTATCGATAAATTTATTATTCCAGATGGATTCAAATATGGAATTCGTAAACCGGAGCACCATGATATTTTGTATCATTTCCTTGCCCAGGTAATGATCGATTCTATATATATCCTTCTCATGAAACACTTCAATTATTCTTTGATTCAATTTACTTGCTGTTCCTAAATCCTTACCAAAGGGCTTCTCAATCACCAGTCTGTTCCAGGTGCCCGGTCTGGCTGCCAGATTACTTATCTGCAGCCCCTGAACAATAGTCTCAAAATATTCCGGTGCAACCGCCAGGTAAAACACCCGGTTGCCGGCGGTTTTCCTGGCTTTATCCAGACCATCCAGATATTCCCTAAGCCCGGTAAAGCCCTCCAGATCCGTAAAATCAAACTGATAATAATGTATCATTTCCTGCATCCGATTCCAGATAGCCTCATCAATTTTATTCCTGGAATGCTTTTTTACCGATTCCTTAATATCCTTTTTATATTCCTCTTCCGATTTATTCCTCCGTCCGACACTCACAATCGAAAAATGCTCGGGAAGCAATTGATCAAGGACAAGATTATATAATGCAGGCATCAGTTTGCGGTGGGTTAAATCCCCGGTACCTCCGAAGATAACCAAAGCAGCAGACAAATTATCCTCTCCATTTATTCTTCCTGACATAAATACCTCCTATCTGTCGCAAACAACGAGCATCACACTTTGCATGCTGCTCCTAATCCGCCAATCCTCCGGTCTATTCACTCACAGACGGCCAGTTGGTATGGTAAATCCCCTCCCGGTCAATCCTCTCATAGGTGTGCGCGCCAAAATAATCTCTCTGCGCCTGTAACAAATTCATCGGCAATTCGCCGCAGCGGTAGCTGTCGAAATAAGCCAGGCTGCTGGAAAAGGCAGGTACGCTGATCCCGCCTAAGATGGCCGTAATAATTACCTCTCTCCAGTCTTTTTGATATTCATTGATGATGTTCTTGAAATAATCCTCCAGCATCAGGTTGATTAAATCCGGATTCTTCTCATATGCCCGGCTGATCTGGTTCAGAAACTGTGCCCGGATAATGCATCCGCCGCGGAAAATCTTTGCAATATCACCGCAGCGCAGCTTCCAGCCGTATTGCTGCGAAGCAGCCCGCAACAAGCCGAAGCCCTGGGCATATGCCATGATTTTACTGGCATACAGAGCCCGACGGATTGATTCTACAAATTCTCTGGATCGATTCTCCGTATTCTCAGGACCGGTCATGAGCTTGCCGGCATCCACCCGCTCCTCCTTCATCGCCGACAGATATCTTTCATATACTGCGGCTGTGATGGTGGGAACCGGAACGCCCAGATCCAGGGAAATTTGTCCGGTCCATTTGCCGGTTCCCTTCTGTCCCGCAACATCCAGGATCATATCCACCAGATAATGATCTGTCTCCGTATCCTTCATCTTGAATATATCTGCTGTGATATCTATCAGATAACTGTTCAGCTCACCCTTGTTCCATTCCGCAAAAACTTCCTGCAGCTCGGGGGCAGTCAAGCCCAGCACCTTCTTCATAATCTGATAAGCTTCGCTGATCAGCTGCATATCGGCATACTCAATACCGTTATGAACCATCTTCACGAAATGTCCCGCTCCGTTTTCACCGATATAGGTGGAGCAGGGCTCTCCTTCTACCTTGGCAGAGATCGCTGTCAATACGGGCTCCAGAAGCTCATAGGCTTCCCTTTTTCCTCCCGGCATGATAGCGGGCCCCTTTCTTGCCCCTTCCTCACCGCCGGAGATACCGGTTCCTAAGTAATGTATTCCAAGCTCCTCCAGCTCCGCGCTTCTGCGGATGGTATCCAGATAATAGGAATTCCCGCCATCCATCAAAATGTCTCCTTTGGACAACAAAGGCAGCAGCTGCCGTATCGTATCATCGACCGCATCTCCCGCCTTAACCATCATAATTATCTTTCTCGGAAGCTCCAGCGCTTCTACAAACTCCTCCAGGGTTTGAAAACCCTCCAGATTGTTCCGCAAGGCTTCTTCCGATGCTTCCCCTGAAATCTCCGATATAAGCTCCTTTGTTTTCTGATAGGAACGGTTATACACGGCTACTCGAAAACCGTTCTCGGCAATATTCAGAGCCAGATTCTTACCCATAACCGCCAGTCCGATGACTCCAATCTGTCTACTCATAAGATATCCCTCCATATTATAATAGGCCTCATCATAGGCCATGTTAAGAAAACTGCTTTTGTTATTATCTGCTTTTGTTACTATTATTTTTATTATAGCAGAATGTATTCTACTTTGCAGTAATAATATCACATTTTATATACAATGGAAGCCCTGCTCCGTAAGCCGGCTTTTGATCAACTCAAGATCAATTTTTTTGGCTGCCGCTCCCTTAGGCAAGGTCATAAACCGCCCGACACTGGCCAGCATCCCCGGCCGTGTAATATCCTTAAAGCCCAGATCCGCAAGGATCTGCGGCAGCTCCGGATACCTGCTGCAAAGTTCATATACTGATTTTGTTAAATCAATCTCCTTTTCACTCATTCTTTTCTATCCTCCCAGCTTAAACCCTGTTTTTTATAAATAAAGTTTATGGGATTTCATCCTCTTTTTCTGTGATTCAAATCACAGGGAGCACAATTAATTGCTTACAATCAATTGTGCTCCAAGCCTTCATACATTCATTTCTTAGTCCGGCAATCAAAATACCAGCTCTTCGAAAATCGCCTTTACCGTTGTCATCTCCTTTAGCCGGTGCACCTTCTCTCCGCAGAAGATCAAACCTTCCTTTATATTTCCTTCTACGGCATTGATTAATGCCTTGGTTATACAATAAGGCGTATCCTTGGGGTTACAGTGCTCCAGGCAGTGATAGCATTTTGTTACGGCAATCCGTCCATTGCCTACGGATCGCAGGAACGGATTTTGAATCGCTCTGCCCGGCATTCCCACAGGACTGATTACTATCTTGACATCTTCTTTTCCTGCTGCAAGATAGGCATTCTTATATTCCTGACTCGCATCGCATTCCTCGGTCACAACAAATCTGGTGGCGATCTGAACTCCGTCCGCTCCCAATTCCAGGGCTTTTCGGATATCCTCCTGATCAAAGATACCGCCGGCAACAACCACGGGGATTTTTCTTCCGTACTTCTCCTCATACTCCTTCTTACATTCAATGATTCCTTTGATTTCTTCATCATAATTCAATTCATCCACATGATCCAGCTGTTCCTTGGTGAAGCCCAGATGGCCGCCGGCAAGAGGTCCTTCAATTACGATAAAATCTGCGGTGGATTTATATTTCTTATCCCACATCCTTAAAATTACCGAGGCGGCCCGGATACTGGAGACAATCGGGGCAATTTTAGTCTTGAAGCCCTTCACTAATTCAGGAAGGGAGATGGGAAGTCCCGCACCGGAGATAATCACATCCGCTCCTCCTTCGCATGCCGCCTTCACATAACGGTCATACTGCTTTGTTGCAACCATGATATTAACACCGACAACTCCGCCTTCCGCCCTATCCTTCGCCAGCTTAAGATGTTTTTTAATCGCAGAAAGATTGCTTTCTATTTGGCTGCGGGAAAAATCCGGTTCATCGTAGCCGATTTGCGCTGTGGACAGAATTCCGATTCCGCCTTCCTTTGCAACGGCACCTGCCAGTTTGGAGCGGCTGACACCCACACCCATTCCGCCTTGTATTATTGGTATTCTGGCGATCAAGTCGCCAATCACTAAGGGCTTCATCTTCATTATCCTCGTCGAGTACGTTTTGTCTCGACTTCCCTCCCTTCGATCCTATTCTATCATCTTCGATAACTCTTTCATCCTTCTTTTCCGCCTATCTCTTGTTTCGGCAGATTATGGTATGTAGATATATTACTTTGATTATCAAAGTAATTGGGGTAAATAAGCCGGTGATATCACCGGTTATAATTAACTGTAACTACTATTTTATGATTGCTTTTCACAGTAACATTTATGGTTGCTTTCTGTGATTGCTTTTTTATTATAGCTCACATGAAGAGCTGTTGTCAATATGTCATAGTATATTTTTCTATTTTATATAGTTATCATAACTATGTTGAGTCATACAGGGCATGCAGCCTGTTCGTGAAGTCGTGTGCCCACCCACAGGATATATACAGGACATATACAGGATATATATAACAGGCAGAGGAAGATATTTACCTCTCCCCCTGCCGCAATGCATGGCGTTACTCTGAATACGGAGCCAGGGACAGACGAATAAAGTATCCCTGATCATGCTGGCAAACCGGACATTTCTTAGGGGCTTCCTTACCCCAGTGTACATGACCGCACTTCAGGCACATCCACCCGGTCTCAACGTCAGACACAAAGAGCTTTTTCTCTTCCAACAGCTGCGCGAAGCGAGCAAACCGATCCCCATGGGTCTTCTCTATCCCGGCTATCATATGAAAGGCGGTCCCTACCTTAGTGAACCCTTCCTCTTTTGCGATATCTCCGAATTGTTTATATACCGGATCATATTCTTCGTATTCGTTATGCTGGGCTGAACGCAGAAGCTGAACCAGATCATCATGGATGTCTACGGGATAAGCCCCATCCACATGGATATTCTCGCCGGCTAATTCCTTAAGAAAATTGTAGAATACCTCCGCATGCTCCTTCTCCTGATCGGCAGTAAAACGGAAAATCGCTTCTATTACATGCTGATGCTCCTTCTTTGCCTGTGACGCAGCAAAAGTATACCGGTTTCTTGCCTGGCTCTCTCCCGCAAAAGCCCTCATCAGATTATCCTTTGTCTGACTGTTCTTAAAATCCATTACAACTTTTACCTCCTAATATTATTTGGTAAAAGTATTTCCATTAATTTAATAAAATATCATATCCTTCTTTCAGTTAGGGGAAATTCACAATGCCTGCTGCTTCTATTTTGCCCGGTGATCATATTCCTTTAGTAATATATTGTTCTCCAGATGGATATGCTGATGGAGGTCCTGTTCCAGCTCCTCAAGCTTCTCATAGGTTCTTCTGAAGGTATCACATACTCCTTCAGGGATGCTGTAATTCCCGGTCAGCTCCCGCAGCTTCTGCAACAGTTCACCGGCACCCTCATGCTCTTCTATGATTTCCCTGGCCAGCGCCTGTATACTCTCCATATCCTTGGCCTCTGCTTCCATATCCGGGAACAGCATGTTCTCTTCCTTCAAAAGATGCTGCTCCAATTCTGTCTTTAAGGTACCGAAGACCTTATATACCTCGAACAGTTCTCTGTGATTCTGCCCATGGACCCGAAGAATGGTTGCCAATAGATCGGCAAGCTCGGGCAATGCTCTCCGAAGATAGCTGTGATGAGTATCTTCAATATAATCCGTCAGAGCACCGGCACTCATCTGCGTAAACTCTACTTTCTGATAATTTAATTTTCTTGCCTCCTTTAGCTCCTGAAGCTCTCCTAACACCATCTGCCGATCCAGGCCTTGTTCCTCCATGATCTTGAACAGGTTTCTGTGCCCGCCGCAGCAGAAATCTATTCCGTATTTGGAGAATACGCCTGCCGCTTCCGGTAATTCAGCCACTACTGCACCTATGGTTAATTTCTGATCTCTTATCTCCATTCCTGTCTTCCTCCTATTTCATTATATTTCACATAAGCATGGCTCGTAAGGCATGCACTCGTTGTTCTGCATTCAGTGATACTTTATCCGCTGTTTTATTCTGGTTTCAGTATAATGGATGCCATTGCAGTTATCTGTGATTGCAATCAAATTAAATAAGAGTTACAATAAGACCATATCCTCAAATGCAGAATATGATAAAGATATTACAGTTCAGAGTGCCGCTGACTGAACCGTAACATAAAAATAATAAAAGGTGGGATTCGTTTGAGATTATATATTATCCGTCATGGACAAACAGACTGGAACCTGGCCGGAAAGATCCAAGGCAGCAGCGATATCGAATTAAATGAGACCGGGATTGCCCAGGCCAAAGAACTAAGCAGAAAGCTCAGCGAAGAGAACTATTCCATTGCCCGCATCTATTCCAGCAAGCAGAAAAGAGCTTACCAGACTGCCTCCATCATAAGCCGGAGCATCGGCTGCGAGCTTACTCCCGCCGACGGACTGGAGGAGGTTCGTCTTGGTAATTGGGAAGGTTTATCCTGGCAGGAGGTGAAATGTACCTATCCGTCCGAATATGATGCATGGTATCACAACCGCCGCTATTCCAAAAGCCATCAGGGAGAATCTTACCAGGAGCTTTTAGAGCGTGTATTGCCTGCCATCCATCATATCATCAATGAGAACACAAAGGATGTCGCCATCGTTACACATAATGCCGTTATCATGTGCCTGCAATGCTATCTTACTGATACGCCCTTTCATCAAATGGTCGATTTCAAGGCCGGCAATACCTCAATTACCACACTTGACAGCAGGCTTTTCCATTTTATTCAATAAGAACCGGCAAGTGCTCCCAGAGCTTCTTTATCCAATATCAATATTGATTTGTTATTCACGGAGCGGATAATCCCTTCATTCTCAAGCTGCCCCAGCTTTCGGCTCACCGTTTCTCTCGCCACACCGAGGTAATTGGCAATTCCTTCCCTGCTTAACGGCAATTGTATCAGGGTTCCTTCTTTTTCCAGGGTTCCGTATTTCGCAGCAAATTCCAGCAAAATACCGCCAATCCGGTTATCCACATTCCGTACTCCCATCCCTTGCATGGCATTCTCCAGCCTTGCCATCCTCTCTCCCAGCTCAGCTATAATCTTCACCGCAATATCCGGATACTGGTATAGAAGCTTCTGGAACTGCCCCTTGGAAAGAATGCAGGTTTTTACCGGTTGAAGAGCCTCCACATTATAAGTAGCAGTACGGTCCGTCAGCAAATTCTGCTCCCCAAAGAAATCTCCTTCGGAGAATACATACAGAATCTGCTCTCTTCCGTCTGCGGTATATTTAAAAGCTTTTGCACTGCCCTCATGTATAATCACAATATTTTCCGAACGCTCACCGTCATGCATCAGAAGCTCTCCCTTCTTGTATTCACGGTGATTGATTAAATCAGATATTTTCCCAACCTCTTCACTGCTAAGTGAAGAAAAAATAGGTACTTTCTTAACACACAAATCATTATGACAAAATCCACACTGACAGGAAGCAGTCATATCATCAGCACCCTCCTAATTTGTAGTATGATCGTACTGCGGCCGCCTCTCACCCGGAGCGGATGAACTTGCAATAACCGACAGAAGGATCCTAATTTATTGTAATATGTACTTGAAACCATGTCAACCCGAAGCGAATTCAAATACAGGTGTTCATCCGCTGACGGTATTACCGTTCAGGCTACAGCATGCCATATTATGACCGTCAGCGAACCGCTCCATTTTTGAAATTATCAAACCACTGGCTCATCTCTTCGTCACTATCCACTTTTAGAATCTTAAAGATTTCATAGGCGAACTCAACTGCCGCTGTTTCATTGGCAGTTATAAATCCCATATCATAAACCACTTGAGCCGGTATATAGAATTTTTCACCCTCATATCCTTCTACGCTTTGAAACAGCTCTAAAGAATCACCTGTGTGCCTTATATTATTGAGAAAGCCATGCTTACAAAGAAAATAGGTTGCTCCACATATCGCTGCAACAGGAATGTCTAAACTTCGAACCTTATTAACAAACTGTGCTATTTCATCATAATCATTTTCTTCCCATGAAAGACCGCCAGGAATAATAAGGATCGAAAGGCTGTCAAAATTGTCATAGTTGTCAATGCAAAAATCAACTGAGGCTTTTATCCCGCCCATTGATACCTGAGCAGCCGTATCGATACCAATGGTTTTTACTTTATATTCTGAAAAGGAGTTAGCTACCGCAATCGCATAGCTTGCTTCCCAATCACACCAGCGGTCTGTTAACAGAAGAAGTATTTCATTTTTATTCACGATTACACCTCCATATTATATTAAATGCCTGTAAATATGTTTTACTCTTGTATCAGCTTCCGTCTCATCTAAAAATTATACTATATTTTTTGCTTTACTTCCATACAACTTTACAAACTTTGCACTGGGCCAAAATCACAAGAATAAAAAGGCTTTGAGGTACCCTCCAACAGAAGAGGATACCGCTATTAACACTGTCTTTCAATGCCGATGTTCCATTGAAACCACCGTTAACGGTACCCTCTCACTTATTAATAACTCACTCTTATTAACTGCTTTTACCTTAATTATGCCTCAAAATGATTTTGATAGCGCTCGCTGTAATGATGTGCCTGCTCCAGCATCATATCCTTTACCTTCATAAGGCGCACCTGAGTGCTTCTCTCATTCTCATCCAGCTTCATTACGATATACTTGATATTTTCCTTTAATTCCGGAATCATTACATGCTCCAGTGCATTTACACGGCGTCTGGTCTTCTCAATCTCCGCAGCCATCAGCTGACAGGACTTCTCAATCTGGGCCAGCCGCAGCATATCCGGAAGAATATCCTGCAGGGACTTTACCGCATCATCCAAATCGCTGGAGGTGAAGGCAAAGCCATAGGGAAAGATATCATTTGCATCCGGTGTCTTGGTACGGACATTAAATTCCGGTATCTCAACACTCATTACATTGCGCACTCCAGCCTCAAGGGTAACCTCCTGCTTCGGTGCCATCAATGCCACATTCAGCACCTCGTCCGGCATCGAAGACCGGGCCAGCACAAAGTTTTGATTTGCATCCATAATTCCTTTTTCTACTTTTTCACGAAGTGCTCTGTTCTCCCGAACCATGTCGAGGAACTGCCGCATCAGCTCATCCCGCTTGTCCTTTAATAACTTGTGACCGCGGGTTGCCGTCGCCAGCTTCTTCTTCAGCTTCGTAAGCTCCATTCGTGTCGGATTCACACGTGCCTTAGCCAAAGTCCAGCACCCCCCTTATACATTACCGTAATACTGATCCAATAATTCATCCTTAATTCTCTTAAGCTCTGTTCTGGGAAGGATGGACAGTAATCTCCAGCCCAGATTCAAGGTATCCTCAATATCACGGTTGGTTTCATAGCCCTGAGATACATATTCCCGCTCGAAGGCATCCGCAAACTTTGCATACAATTTATCAATATCCGTCAAGGCCGCCTCACCAAGCACTACCATAAGTTCTTTTGCTTCCTTACCTCTTGCATAGGCTGCAAAGATCTGGTTCATGGTATTGGCATGATCGCTTCTGGTCTTGCCTTCACCGATACCCTTATCCTTCAGACGTGACAGGGAGGGCAGTACATCAATCGGGGGCTGGATGCTCTGACGGTACAGATCACGGCTTAAGATAATCTGCCCCTCGGTAATGTAACCGGTTAAGTCAGGGATCGGATGTGTCTTATCATCTTCTGGCATGGTCAGAATCGGAATCATGGTAATACTTCCGTTCCTTCCCTTCTTTCTTCCCGCTCTCTCATAGAGGGAAGCCAGGTCTGTGTACATATAGCCTGGATAACCGCGGCGTCCCGGCACCTCTTTACGGGCTGCCGATACCTCACGGAGGGAATCTGCATAGTTGGTAATATCCGTGAGGATGACCAACACATGCATATCCTTCTCAAATGCCAGATATTCCGCAGCGGTCAATGCCATACGGGGAGTCGAAATACGCTCAATCGCAGGGTCATTGGCCAGATTGACAAACATTACGGTACGGTCAATGGCACCGGTCTCGCGGAAGCTCTCGGTGAAAAAGTTCGCTTCCTCGAAGGTAATACCCATGGCTGCAAATACTACGGCAAAGGGTTCCGTGGTTCCCCGCACTTTGGCCTGACGGGCTATCTGGGCCGCCAGCTCGGCATGGGGCAGACCGCTTGCCGAAAAAATCGGAAGCTTCTGACCGCGAACCAGGGTGTTCAGACCGTCAATGGCAGATACGCCGGTTTGAATGAATTCCTGAGGGTAATTTCTGGCCGCCGGATTCATCGGAAGACCATTGATGTCCAACCTCTTTTCCGGGAGTATCTCCGGTCCGTCATCCATGGGACGTCCCAAGCCGTCGAATACACGGCTCAACATATCCTCACTTACGCCCAGCTCCATGCTCCGCCCAAGAAAACGAACCTTACTGCTGGCAAGATTAATACCTGCCGAGTTTTCAAATAATTGCACCAGAGCATTGGAACCGTCAATTTCAAGGACTCTGCAGCGGCGTTTCTCTCCGCTGGCAAGTTCTATTTCTGCAAGTTCGTCAAAGGCAACACCTTCTACCCCCTGCACTAACATAAGAGGACCTGCCACCTCTTGAATCGTTCTATATTCCTTAGGCATTAGGCTTCCTCCTTCATCTTCACTAAATTGTTAATCTCAATCTGCAGTTTCTGGAGGATATCCTCACATTCGCCATCGATCCTGTCCTTGGATACATATTTGAAACGGCCGATATTTTCTCTGACCTCCAGCTTAACCAGACTGTCGATACTCACACCCTTGCCCAGAGCCTCCAGAGCCGCATCATAATAATGCAATACCAGCTCCATCATCAGATACTGCTTCTGAAGATCCGTATAAGTATCCACCTCATGGAAGGCATCCTGATGCAGGTAATCCTCACGGATGGACCTGGCAGCCTCCAGCTTCAGACGGTCCGGCGCGGACAAAGCATCCATACCAACCAGTTTAACAATCTCCTCCAGCTCCGCTTCGTCATTGAGCATCTTCATAATCCTGGTTCTGAGATCCACCCACTTTTCATTGACATTGGTATTGAACCATTTGCCAAGATTATACAGTGAGTAACTGGTCAGCCAGTTAATGGCCGGGAAATGTCTGCGGTAAGCAAGATTGGCATCCAGCCCCCAGAACACCTTGACAATACGTAGGGTTGCCTGGGATACCGGCTCGGAGATATCACCGCCCGGCGGCGATACTGCACCGATTGCGGACAGAGCTCCCTCTCTTCCCTCTTTTCCGAGAGCGATTACGCGCCCCGCTCTCTCATAAAATTGGGCTAAACGGCTGGCAAGATAGGCGGGATAGCCTTCCTCACCGGGCATTTCCTCCAGACGTCCGGACATCTCACGAAGAGCCTCAGCCCAACGGGAGGTGGAATCCGCCATCAGCGCTACGGAATAGCCCATATCACGGAAATATTCCGCAATGGTAATACCAACATAGATGGATGCTTCCCGGGCAGCAACGGGCATGTCCGAGGTGTTTGCGATCAAAACCGTACGTTCCATCAACGATTTTCCGGTCTTCGGGTCCTTCAGCTCCGGGAATTCGTTCAATACGTCGGTCATCTCATTGCCGCGCTCTCCGCAGCCGATATATACTACAATGTCTGCCTCCGCCCACTTGGCAAGCTGGTGCTGAACCACGGTCTTACCGCTTCCGAAAGGACCGGGAACCGCAGCAACGCCTCCTTTGGCAATGGGGAACAGGGTATCGATTACCCGCTGCCCCGTCACCAGAGGCTTATCCGGTGACAGCTTCTGCTTGTAGGGCCTGCCGATACGAACCGGCCACTTCTGCATCAGGGTAATGTTCTCCAGGCTGCCGTCCGTCTTCTCCACGACGGCAATGGTATCTGTTACCGTATAATCACCCTCATGAATGGATCTGACCACTCCCTTTATTCCGTTAGGAATCATGATCTTATGAGATACAATCTCTGTCTCCTCAACGGTACCGATGATATCACCGGCCTCCACCGCATCTCCTGCCTTCACTCCCGGTACAAAATGCCACCGGGCATCCCTGTTCAAAGATGGAATTTCAACTCCTCTTTTCAAGTTGGTGCCAATGGCTTCCATGATATCGACCAACGGACGCTGAATGCCGTCAAAGATGCTTCCGATCAGTCCGGGGCCCAACTCCACGCTTAAGGGCGCTCCGGTGGATTCCACCGGTTCCCCGGGGCCCAGGCCGGAGGTTTCCTCATATACCTGAATGGATGCCTGGTCACCATGGATTTCAATAATTTCTCCAATCAGACGCTGGTCACTTACACGAACCACGTCGAACATATTGGCATCACGCATTCCTTCGGCGACAACCAACGGACCGGCAACCTTTTTTATTGTGCCTTTACTCATAATAATCTCCATTCTTCTTAACTATTAAATATGATATCGGAGCCAACCGCACGCTCCACGGACTTTTTCACATTGCGCATTCCTCTTCCTGTATTGCCTGAAACACCGGGAATCGGAATGATCGCCGGCAGGTAGTCGGATATATAACGGTCAATCTCCGTTTCCAGCTCCGCCTGCAGCGCTTCTGTAACATAGATAATCGCATACTGTCCTTCCACCAGCTTCTTCAATTCCTTTGCCGCTTCCTCCCGGTCAGTCACCGGACGGGTCTCCAGACCAAGTGCCGCAAATCCGTAGATGCTGTCCCGATCGCCGAGAACTGCTACCTTATACATACATCTCCCTCAATCTTTCCCGGATCGATTGATCCGGAATACTGTTTCTTTTACCGGAAAGTACTATTCTCACCGTTTTTATTTCATTTTCTCTGGCGAGGATATAAGCTGCCAGAGGTGAAATGGTAAAGGGGTTATAAAGCTGCGGCCGTATGTGCCGAATAATCAAATTATCGCTCCAGCGTTCAAAAGCGGAGGAGGACTCCCGGAGTGCAGCCACCGCATCCTCGTATACCGTGGACGACAGATATTCATAAATCGCCTCCGTCCCCGATAGTGCCGCTTCTATCAGCTCCCGCTTGTCCAGACTGTCGCAGGAGGCAAGAGCTCGTTCCAGAAAATCTCTGTTTTTTCCGGTCCGGCTGCTTCGTATCGCTATATTGATATCCGCCGCTGCGACTTTTAACTCAGCATATTGGGTGAATAATTCATTTCCCGTTGCTTTGCCTTTCGCCAGGATCGTCTCCAGAGCTGCCCGGTCGATAATTACATCACACAAACCACTGTCACCGGTATGCATCTGCACCTGATAAGCTTCTTCCGCAGGGGCTTGCATATGTCCGGGAAGAACACTAAAATCATGTTCTCTGACTGCGCTGATCACAGCATCCGGCTTTATGGTTCCCTGATGGATATAAATATTGCTGAATTCACTATTGGTATACACCTGCTTGATGGCGGCCTTCAGATTATGAAAGTCATTGCCATACAAAAATGTATCAAATACGGACATGTCCTCTACCAGCTCCGAGATCAGTCCCCAGGTTTTATCACGTTCCACACTTAATATCTGATCCGAATTCTCATCACCTGCCCTGCCCCAGCCCTTATCGGCCAAAACCCGAAGACATTGCAATTCATTATCACAATTCATCAGCTGGTCCAGGTCGGATTTATTCAAAAGAGAACTCTCCTTCGAACGAATTCGGGCAACCGCATATAAATATTGATTGTCCGCCATGTCATCACCTCTCTCCGGTCATTTATTCGAACAGCAACGAATTGACCTTGTCCAGCAGATTCTCTCTTTGCTCTGCAAACAGTGCATCAAAGGAGCAGTTTTCCTCAATATCACCATAAACCAACAGGAAGCCGCCCTCAAAGGAAGTCCTCTCCTCTGCTATATGAAGCGCTGTTCCCGGTTTATCTTTAAGCACCTCTGCCAAACGTGCGGCAAAGTCCGGTGTCAGCCGCTGCCTGTCCGCATCAGAGAAGATTATCTTGCCTTCTGCATTATGAGCATGTTTTTTAATAATGGATAAAATAATATCCGTATACTCTGAACTTGGCAGCTCTGACAGTTTATTTCTAGCACTGGTGATGATATTGCTGATGATCTGCTGTTTTGCATCCAGGAGCATTTTTCTCTCCTGCAATGCGGCGGAGGATTCTGAGCGGCTAAGTACCGACTTTACATCTTCTTCTGATTTTTCGGAAATCTGACGGCTTTTAAACTCCGCTTCCTTCCTGGCATCGGCAAGAATTACATCTGCCTCGCCCCTCGCCTTAGCGATAACCGCATCCGCCTCTTTCCGGGCATCTGCTTCAATCGCATCCAATATCTTTTCTAATCCAGTCATAGGAACACATTACCTTTCATAGTAATTCTCAAGTTGATCAAATATTAATACCATTCACACCGGTAACTGCCAGGATAGAGATAAGTAATGCAAGAATAGCATAGGTCTCAACCATAGCGGGGAAGATAATGGACTTACCGAAGGCTTCCGGCTTCTTTGCAAGGATGCCCATGGAAGCCACAGATGCCTTGGCCTGACGGATTGCAGACTCATAACCTACGATAGCCATAGGAAGACACGCTGCAAAATACAATAAGCCCTTTGTAAAAGAAATATCACTGTTGCCGCCAAGTACACCAATCTGAGTAAAGGTGATGAAGGCAATGATCAGACCATACATACCCTGAGTACCGGGTAAGAGCTGAAGCACAAGTGCCTTACCAAACTTAGCGGGATCCTCTGTTACAACTCCTGCGCCGGCTTCACCGGCCATACCTACCCCTTTTGCAGAACCAATTCCAGGTAATAATGCAGCCATTGCTGCCCCCAATAAAGCTAATACAATTCCTAAAGTATTAAGATCAAATTTCATTTTTCACGTTCTCCTTAATCTTATAATATTTTGTTTTCATATTAAATGGATTGAAGGCTCTGCCCCCACCACTATAAAACTTTCCAAAGAACTCAACATACTGCAAACGGTTTGTATGAACATATGCGCCCAAAATACTGATTGCAAAGTTCAGGGTATGGCCGAATAAAACAATCACCGTGAAGACAACGGGACCAATAACCCCTCCTCCTACCATAGCCGCCATCTTGTTGACAACGGAGCTGATAACACCGGCAGCAAGTCCTAACGCAAGAAGCCGGGAATAGGATAATACATCACCCAGGTATCCTGATATTCCGTAAAATGCATACAATCCCTTTAAGAAACGCTTGAAAGGATTACGTGATTCCCGTCCGTTAGTAGCAATGATAACTACGGAACAGATCAAGGCTGCGATGGTACAGATATTAATAATATTCTTCGGAATATTCATCGCAACTCCAAGAATGGATTGGATCATATCCATCGAGCAGAGGATCACCGTACAACTTAAAATCAAAATAAACCATGAAAGAGAATCATATACGATTGCAATATAATCCTTCTCCCGTATCAGCTGATAAGCCTTTACCACCAGTCCCGTAAGCAGATGGACAATACCAAGCGCCATGGAGAAGGTCAGCATCTGCATGGGTTTATTAATAGGAAAGAACCATAAGGGAGGAATGATCGGTACATTCGCCGCTCCAAAATAATTTACTGCAATCACGTCGATCAAATCACCAAAGTAACTTCCGAACGCAATTCCCCATACCATGGAGGAGATACCGCAATATAAGAACATAGTCATAAAATTCTTCATAAAGGGTTCCATGGTTTTGCGGCCTTTTAATAACAGGCCTCCGAAGGCCGCCACCATAAGTGCGCCATACCCGGCATCTGCCATAATGATACCAAAGAGCAGATAATAGAAAAGGGCCATCATAAAGGTCGGATCAATCTCACCTTTTACCGGTAAGCTGAACCCTTCCACAACCCATTCCAACGGTTTGGCGAACCAATTATTTTTTAGCTTTACCGGAATCTCTTCTTTTTCACTCAGTTCATCAAACTCCACCGCCAGCTCAAAGCGTTTTGTTAATTCATCTTCAAGCTCCTTTGCATCTTCCTGCGCAATGTATCCGGTTAAAACAAATACATTTTTTGATTGCAGCAGCTTGCCGATGGTGTCGTATTTCTCAAAGCGCGTCTGGTCATAATCCTGAAGAAGCTCCAGGTCTTCTCTCAGAGCAGCACTGTCCACAATCTTTTGCCGCAGCTCCGAAATTGCTGCCTCTGCTTCTTCCATCTGTCCCTGAATAACTTTTAATTGTTCTGAGGGCGCCAGGTCTGTAAGCATTCCCGGATGGGCAAAATCCATCTTTCTCAGCGCATCATATACACGGGTTCCGTTCTCTCTGCCGCATAGGATAAAGATACAGGTCTGCTCCTTGGAAGAACTGATAATATCCGCGTCAAAGGGCATATATTCAGCAAGCTCCCGATAAATATCCTCCAGGGTCAGCTCCCTTGGTATCGTACCGATAAAGCATCTGGTCTGCTTGGTTCCGGTAAATTTCATCGGTATATCGAGAGTCACCCAAGGGGATAACATTTCAATCTGCAGCTTGAGCTTGGTCAGCTCGGCTCCGTACTCGGCAATTTTCTTATTCCACTCCAGAATCTGGCTGGCAGTCCGGACTGTTGTTTCACGTCTGTCCTTAAACGCCTCATATTCCTGTACTGATACAACTCTGCGCCCATTCAGCATGGCAAGCATGGATTGTTTTACCGGAGCATGCTGATCCAGAATGCCGACTGCATCCCTGCAGACATGGACCGTTTTTTCAAAGCTGCTTTTCGCGTAGGACATGTCGGTTCTCCGGAATACCTGGTCTTCCTGCATTCCATCATTAACCTCCACGACACCGCGGCGCTGCAGCAGCTCAAGCAACGGCTTCCGGTCTCTTTTCAGTGCATATATGGAAATACGCTGCATTTGCAGCATAGCCATAATTAATACACCTCCTTTTATTTTGTAATCATAATACTGGATAGGCAATGTTACACGATCAAATCACATTGGAAAAAATCAAATTAATTGCCGCTTCTTCCTTACTTCTTGCCATTTCCTTCATCAAAACGACTTCATTTTCTGCCCTTGCAGCTGCAGCTTCTATCATTTTTATACTTTGCTGATTGGCTAAGACCAGAGCCTGTTCCGCCTGACTTAGAGCCTGTTTCGTGGCCTCTGCAATCAAAGTCTTCGCTTCTTTCGCTGCAGCAGATAGGATTTCTTCCGCTCTCCGGATTGCCTCCTTCTCCGTTTGTTCCGCCTTCAGCTCTGCCTGGCGAACAGCCTGTACTGTTTCTTTTGCCATTAATTCACCTCCAGATTCATAATAATGGATAACATCACAATTATAACCTATAAAATCCTATTATTCAACATTAATACATTAATATTCTTGATTTTTTTGTACACATTGACGAACTTTTAACGATCAAAAAAAGGCATTCCATCTCCTGCTTAGTTTAACCAAATTCCGAGAATGGAATGCCTTTTTTGTTCTATTTTATTATACTCCCTCAAAACAAAACGAAACCGTTCATATGATGCAGAATTTAACGCCATGCCGCATCCGAATTTTATCCTCTGACGGATTATCTCCCCATCCTCCGACAGGATTGGCAAAATTTCAAAAAGCAACACCCGAAAAACCTGCTCTTTACTAAATTTATTAATATTATACTCCCTTTCTTCTCTCCCCTCCCTTACTGATTTCTATTCTTCTCCCGCGGACTGTTCTTCGTCCGTGGGCTGCCTACTGATTCTCCGGGAAGCACCTTTCCTTCCACAATCACTCTTTCGATAATCGCCGCTTTGGGATTCTCGATCAGGGCAATCAGTTTTTCCGCCGCACTTCTCCCCAAGGCCTTGGTATCCTGCTGCAAAGTGGTTATTTTGGGAACCAGCACCTGTGACAGCAAAATTCCGTCATATCCCGCAATGGAGATATCCTCCGGAATCCGCAGTCCCTGTTCCTTAATCACATTCATTCCTCCGATGCAGGAAAAATCATCGGGGAATATAATACAGGTGGGACGGTCCTTCAGCTCCAATAGCTCCCTGGTCAGCCTCGCAGTTGTGTCCGGATCATGATAGATACCGCTTCTCACGTAATCATCGGAAGTGTCAATTCCCAATTCTCCCAGCGTCTTATAAAAGCTCCCTACCCGGTTCCGGGTAACGGAAGAATCCGCTCCGTGGATATACGCAATTTTACGATGGCCCTTCTCATGGATATGGGTAAGCAAATCTCTCATTCCCTTAACATTATCCGAGATAATGGCCGTCCGGTTGTCAAACACATGATCAATCGTCACCACCGGAAGCTCTCCATGGATAAGCTCCTGTACCGAAGCATCCGTAAAATCAATACAGGCAATTACTACCCCGTCAACTCCACGGTATTTGCTGTGCTCATAATAGGACATATTCATATGTCCCGTATGCTTGCTGATGAAAGTTATATCATAACCGTTTCGCTCCGCCTCCACCTTGAAGCTGTCCAGTACATTGGCAAAATATTCATGGGTTAGTCCGCTCTGCGCGTCATCCACAAATAACACTCCAATGTTATAGGTACGATTTGTCTTTAAGGCGCGGGCTGAGGAATTCGGGAAGTAGCCCATCTCCTTGGCAACCTTTCTGACATATTCCTTGGTTGCTGCCGCAATATCGCTATGATCATTCAGGGCTTTGCTCACGGTTGCCACCGATACCCCGCATCTGACCGAAACATCCTTGATTGAAACCACGTTATATTCTCCTATCCCAATACGAGCATCTAAATCATATACTATATCTGTTGTATCCGCAAAGATCCATGATATGGCATACTGCGTATAGCCCCAATACAATATCTTCCTGTAATTATATTGTCTTCGCAGCCGTTCATGGTACGCTTCGTCTTTTAAGAATGAGCACCCCTTTTGGTCAGCGCTGGTATGATATCTGTCGATATTATACCTTAAACGTTTTCTAGCATCAAATTTCAGCATATTATATAATCAATTTCCATATGATAACTGGTGTTATATAACATTGTCCTAATATTAAAGTATTAATTCACGTCATTAATTCTTCACTGACAAATTTGATTTTTTCTTTTTTGTTATATATTATTTATTTATCTTAAATAATCTTAAACCTTTTCGATCACTTTTGCAAGTATTTTTTATAACTTTCACTTAATCGTTTTCTGAAACCATTTATAAATTTTTCACAAAAATGATTATAATTATTTATGAGATTGTACATATTCACTATTGCAAATAATTAAAAACGAGTTATGATTATGTTTGTGTTAATGTCGATTGATAGGAGGTAAAAAATGGAAAAGGTCATTAGTCTTTTATTTGATATAGAGAGAAAAGCCAATCAGATTATTGAGCGAGCTAATATCGAAAAAAATGAACTATATGAAGAAAACGAAAAACTGATTGCTCAGATGGAGGCCGGCATTGCAGAAGAAAATAATGCGAAAATAAGTAGCCTGATGGCACAATCGGAAAAGGAAATCGAACAGGAAAAACAGCAGCTCATCGACAGCAATGAAAAGCAGCTGAAGGAATTGGAGCTTGATTATCAAAAAAACCATGACGCCCTGGTTAATAAAGTATTCCAAAGCATAATCCAGATATAAAGCCTCTTCAGAGTTCCAAGTTCATGATGTTTTGCCCAGAACTAAGGTAGTACACGGCAAATTTGTGCTGCCGCCCTAATTCACGGGTTGGCGGCGGAATGGAGATTATTATGAATTCCACACTATCTTACAGCGGTATTAATACGAAGGTAAAGGCGATGCATCCCAAACTGATCAGCGGGGAGGACTACCAAAAAATCGCTAACCTTGATACCGTTGCCGATTTCATTGCTTTCCTGAAAAAGCATCCGGGCTATACAGAATTCTTTCAAAAGTATGATGAGCGCCAAATCCACCGCGGCGAAGCGGAACGGGTGCTGATTAACGCCCTGTATATGGACTACACTAAGATTTACCGCTTTGCCAATGATTTTCAGCGAAGGGATTTGGAGCTGGTATTCTTCCGGTATGAAATCAATGTATTAAAAACTTGTATCAGACTGGTCCACAGCAATGAAAAAGCATATGATCTGTCTGTATTCCAGCCATTTTTCAGCAAGCATTCCCAGATCAATGTGGCCTTGCTCTCCTCTTCCCGGTCCATGGATGAATATATTCAGAACCTTAGGGGAACCGAATATTATAATATGTTATCAAAGCTGCATGCAAAGCCGGGTCTGACCTCTTTTGATTATGAGATGACCCTGGATGTATACTATTTTACTAAGTCCTGGAGATTGAAGGATTCCATCCTGAAGGGAAAGAACAGTGCTGCCTTTACCCAGCGCATAGGTACGGAAATTGACCTTCTGAATATCGTGTGGATTTACCGGTCCAAGAAAACCTATGATATGAATCCCGCCCAGATATTCACCTACTTAATTCCCATTAATTACAAATTAAGCGTTTCACAGCTTTCCCGTCTGGTACAGGCGGCTACCATGGATGAATTCATTAATATTTTGAACACCACCCGCTATAAGTTTTTTGTTCCCTCCTTGAAGGACGGTTCCATGGAGTTTCAGTATACCAGAATCATTAACAGGATTTATATGGTCAATATGGCGCGGTACCCTGCATCCATGACTTTGGTTAATTACTATCTCTTCCGCAAAGATCTGGAGGTTCGGCAGCTGACATCCGCCCTGGAATGCATCCGCTATGGCCTGGATTTAAAGAAAAAACAAGAATATATTCTGCAACTATAGAATTGGAGGTGTGAAGCAGTGATTGAAAAAATGAGATTTATCAGCATTACCGGTCCAAGGGATGATTTTGACCGTGTAATCAACAGATATCTGACAAAATATGATATCCATTTGGAGAATGCTCTTACTGAGCTCAGTACCTCCTATAATTTAAAGCCTTTTGTAGAAAATAACCCCTACAAGGATTTGCTGTCAAAATCAGAGGATCTTGTGAAAAAGCTTAGCGGTCTTGAGACAGGCGATCCGGAATTGATGTCTCCGGAACAGGCAACCATTGTTATTAATACCGCATATAACGCCTTAACGGATCTAAATGAAAAGAAACGGGAATTAAAAGCGCAGAGGCATGAATGTAATGAGCTTCTTCTCCAGATCGAGCATTTCCGCCATCTGGATTATGACATCCATCAGATTATGGACCTAAAATTCATTAAGTTCCGTTTCGGCAAGGTTCCTCATGAATTTTATACCCGCTTTTCAAAATATGTGTATGATAATTTGACTACTGTTTTTTATGAATGTGAGCGTGACCGGGATTATGTATGGGGTATTTACTTTGTTCCTGCCAATGAAGCGGTGAAAATTGATGCCATCTACGCCTCTCTCCACTTCGAACGTGTGAAGCTGCCCGACGCTTATGTGGGTACTCCCGAGGAATCCTTTAATTCCATTATTGCCAAGATCAATGAGATTAATAATGAACTCAACGCTGTTTATGATGATATCAAAGAAAGACTCAATAATATTGCCGAAGATCTGAAGCTTGCCCACTATACGGTCTCCGTTCTCTCGAAAAATTTTGACGTACGCAAGCTGGCAGCCTGTACCCGGGACAAAGGCAAGAATGATGTATTCTACATCATCTGCGGCTGGATTACCGAGAAGGATGCTTCCGCTCTGCTTGAAGAAACCAAGAAGGATAACCTGGTATATTGTGTCTGCGATGACGGACAGGCGGAGGGGGATAAAAAGCCACCCACTAAATTAAAGAACCTGAAGCTGTTCAAGCCCTTTGAAATGTTTATAAAAATGTACGGCCTGCCGGCATATAACGAGATTGACCCCACTTCCTTTGTCGCCATCACCTATTCCATCATATTCGGTATCATGTTTGGCGATGTGGGCCAGGGACTCTGTTTGGTCATCGGCGGTCTGCTGATTTATAAGATCAAGAAGATGAACATTGCGGCAATTATTTCTCTTGCCGGTATCTTCTCCACCATATTTGGCTTCCTCTACGGAAGTGTATTCGGATTTGAGGATTGGATTGATGCCATCTGGATCTCGCCCAGGGAACATGTCATGACTATGCTGTATACTGCCATTGGTTTCGGGGTATTTTTGATTATATTGGCAATGTTAATTAATATTATTAACGGAATAAAGGCGAAAGATTGGGGACGGGTACTATTTGACACCAACGGAGTGGCCGGCTTGGTCTTCTACGGAATGCTGATTACCTGTGTTGTTCTTGTCTTTACCGGACACCCCCTGCCGGCAGTCATCTTTTTTGTAATCTTCTTTATCCTCCCTCTGGTGGTCATTTTCCTGCGGGAGCCCTTAACCCATCTGCTTGAGAAGAAGTCACATATCTTCCCCGAGCACAAAGTTATGTTTTTTGTTGAATCAATTTTTGAACTGTTTGAGGTATTATTAAGCTACTTAACCAATACCATCTCCTTCCTCCGTGTCGGTGCCTTTGCGCTGAGCCATGCAGCAATGATGGGAGTTGTAATGCTGCTTGCGGGAGCGGAAACCTCCAGTCCCAACATTATTGCATTGGTGCTGGGCAATGTAATTGTTGCCGCAATGGAAGGTCTGGTTGTGGGTATTCAGGTGCTTCGTCTTGAATACTATGAGATGTTCAGCCGCTTCTATAAAGGTACCGGCAAAGAATTCAAACCCTATAAGAGCAAGAAGTAAGATAAATACGTCATAGATTGAACTATGACAATACATTCATTATTAAAATCAACTTTTAAGGAGGATGCTATCATGGCATTAAAAATCACAATTGTTATCGCATTAATCTTAAGTATTATTGTTCCTTTCGGTTCCTTTTTAGCAAGCAAAAGAAGCAAAGGCGGTCTGAAGGCAAGCCTGGGCTTTAATATCTTCATGTTCTTCGGCGTGCTGGTTATCGCCAATATCATGATGTTTTCCGGGCATGTATCCGCTGCCGAGACTGCCGCTGCCGCTGCTTCCACCGACGGCTGGAGATATATTGCCGCGGCTCTTGCTACCGGACTGTCCTGCATCGGCGGTGGTATCGCTGTTGCATCCGCTGCTTCTGCCGCTTTGGGCGCCATCAGCGAAGATTCTTCCATTATGGGTAAATCCTTAATCTTCGTAGCCCTTGCCGAAGGTATTGCTCTTTACGGCCTGATTGTATCCTTTACCATTCTCGGATAATAAAATATACAAGATGAAAAGCAAGTAAAAATGGCATGTGAAAATGCCGTGGGCCAAACTGCAACCAAATGTCAGAATGGAGGTATACAATATGCGTATGTATCTTATCAGCGATAATATCGACACCTATACCGGAATGAAGCTTGCCGGGGTCAGCGGTGTTGTGGTTCATACAAAACCGGAGCTAAAAAATGAGTTGGATAAAGTGCTTGCAGATAAGACGATAGGCATTATTCTGATTACCGAAAAATTAAGCAACGAATTTCCAGAGATCATTAATGATATCAAACTGAACCGAAGAATCCCGTTGGTCGTAGAAATCCCGGACAGACATGGAACCGGCCGTAAGCCTGATTTTATCACCTCCTATGTCAATGAAGCCATAGGATTAAAACTATAAGCATTTTTCCATGAAAATTTGAGATGCCGCAAGACGGCAGATGGAGGTTACAATGACTCTTGATGAAAAATTAGACCATTTTTATTCTTCGGTAATTGAAAGTGCTACCAAGCAGAATATTGAAATTGTAGAAGAATATAAGACAACACTGCAAAAGAACTTCGATGAGCGTAAGGACGCTGCTCTGCACAAGGCAGAGGCCAATTACCGCATGGCATCGGATAACATTATACGTGAAAGAAACCGCAAATTATCTGCGGAAGCGTTGGAAATCAGGCGTAAGTTATTGGAGAAAACAGCAGAGATTTCAGACCGCATCTTTACCGATGTCAGTGCGAGGCTGAAGGATTTCATGACCACTCCGGACTACGACACACTGTTGATAACACAAATCCGGCATGCCTCGGATTTTGCCCATGGAGATGCCATCACGGTATATATCAATCCCTCCGATGCATCAAAGAAAGCGGATCTGGAAGAAAAAACAGGAATATCCCTGACGGTAAGTGACCGGGATTTTATCGGCGGTATTCGTGCTGTTATTCCGTCACGCAGCATTCTGATTGATCATTCGTTTTTTACTAAATTGGAAGAAGCAAAGAGTTCCTTTACTCTTTAAGTCCAGGAAAGGGAGAGTTCATCCTTATGAGTTTAACAGGTAAAATATTCGGTATCAACGGTCCTATCGTATATGTGGGCGAAAATAAAGCCTTTAAAATGGGCGAAATGGTCCTGGTAGGCAAGGATAGGCTGGTGGGTGAGGTAATCGGACTCTCTACCGGCAGAACCACGATCCAGGTATATGAAGAAACCACGGGACTGCGGCCGGGTGATGAAGTAATGTCAACAGGTGCTGCTATTTCCGTTACGCTGGCACCCGGTATCATCAGCAATATTTTTGACGGTATCGAGCGTCCTCTGCAGGAAATCGCTTCAAAATCCGGCGCATTTATTTCCAGAGGCGTAAGCGTTGAGTCCCTGGATACATCAAGGCTTTGGGATGTACATGTTACGGTTGTCCCCGGAGATAAGGTATATGGCGGCACCATTATCGCAGAAGTCCCCGAGACCAGGGCAGTTATTCATAAATCCATGGTTCCTCCGGATGTATTCGGAACAGTAACCAAGGTGGTCCCCGACGGACAATATACAATTAATGATACGATTGTAACTATTATTGATAATAAAGGGCAGGAAAAAGAGCTGACCTTAACCCAGAAATGGCCGATCCGTATTCCCAGACCTACGGCAAAGCGCTTTGCTTCCGACCGGCCGCTGGTAACCGGCCAAAGAATTCTCGACACCCTGTTCCCCATATCCAAAGGGGGAACTGCCGCAATTCCCGGCGGTTTCGGAACCGGCAAAACCATGACCCAGCACCAGCTGGCCAAATGGTGTGATGCGGATATTATTGTGTATATCGGCTGCGGAGAACGAGGCAACGAAATGACCGAGGTTCTGGAGGACTTCACCAAGCTGGTTGACCCCAAATCGGGCAATCCACTGCTGGATCGGACCACTCTCATCGCCAACACCTCTAATATGCCTGTGGCAGCCCGTGAAGCAAGCATTTATACGGGAATTACTCTTGCAGAGTATTACCGGGATATGGGCTATCATGTAGCTATTATGGCGGATTCCACTTCCCGTTGGGCCGAAGCGCTTCGCGAACTGTCCGGACGTCTGGAGGAAATGCCTGCCGAGGAAGGTTTCCCGGCATATCTGGCCTCCCGCCTCTCCGCTTTCTACGAGCGGGCCGGCTTTATGCAGAATCTCAACTGGACCGAGGGCAGCGTATCCATTATCGGTGCCGTATCACCCCAGGGCGGTGACTTCTCCGAACCGGTAACCCAGAACACCAAGCGTTTTGTTCGCTGCTTCTGGGCATTGGATAAATCTCTGGCCTATGCAAGACATTTCCCTGCAATCCAGTGGCTGACCAGCTACAGCGAGTATGTGAATGATCTGGCTCCCTGGTATACCAAGAATGTCGGAGAAAACTTTGTGCAATGCCGTAACCAGATACTCAGCCTGCTGACCCAGGAAAATCAGCTCAATGAAATCGTAAAGCTCATCGGAAGCGATGTTCTTCCCGACGATCAGAAACTGGTGCTGGAGATTGCCAGGGTAATCCGCTTAGGTTTTGTGCAGCAGAATGCTTACCACCCTTCCGACACCTATGTGCCCATGGCAAAGCAGCTGAAAATGATGGAGACCATCCTGTATTTATATCAGAAATCCAGATTATTGATCGACCGCAATATGCCCATGTCCCTGCTGAAGGAAAGCCCCGTATTTGATAAGGTGATTTCTATTAAATACGATGTTGCCAATGATGAGCTGGAAAAGTTTGATGATTATATGGCTATGATTGATCAATTCTACAATCAGATCATGACGAAGAATGCTTAATCTATTAAGCTGCCTGACGGCAGAATGGAGAATGTTATGTCAATAGAATATTTAGGACTAAGTCAAATAAACGGCCCCCTGATCGTTCTGGAAGGGATTCGAGGCGCGTCCTTCGATGAAATTGTTGAACTGACTGTGGAGGGTAACAAAAAGAAATTAGGAAGAATTGTTGAGTTATACGAGGATAAAGCTGTTATTCAGGTGTTCCAGGGTACGGATGACATGTCTTTGTTCAACACCCATACAAAATTAACCGGGCATCCCATGGAAGTGGCACTCTCTCCTGAGATCCTCGGCCGGGTATTCAACGGAGTCGGTCAGCCCATCGATGGACTCGGCAATATTATTGCAGAGACAAAGCGGGATGTCAACGGACAGCCCCTCAATCCCTGCTCCCGGGAATATCCCAGAAACTATATCAAGACGGGTATCTCCGCCATTGATTGCCTTACCACCCTGATCCGGGGCCAGAAGCTTCCGATCTTCTCGGGTAACGGCCTTCCCCACGATCAATTGGCGGCACAAATTGTTAAGCAGGCCTCCCTAGGCGAAGATGCAGAAGGCGAGTTTGCCATTGTATTTGCTGCCATGGGCGTAAAGCATGATGTTGCTGATTTCTTCCGCCGGACCTTTGAGGAAAGCGGAGCCAGCTCCCATGTTGTAATGTATCTGAATCTGGCTAATGATCCGGTAGTAGAACGTCTGATCACACCCAAGGTTGCTCTGACCGCCGCCGAATATCTGGCTTTTGAGAAGGGAATGCATATTCTGGTTATTCTTACGGATATGACCTCCTTTGCGGAAGCAATGCGTGAGGTATCCTCCTCCAAGGGTGAAATCCCCAGCAGAAAGGGTTACCCCGGTTATCTGTACAGCGAGCTGGCCACTCTCTATGAGAGAGCCGGTATCGTCCGCGATTGTCCCGGTTCCGTAACCCAGATTCCCATTCTCACCATGCCCAACGATGATATTACTCATCCAATTCCGGACTTAACCGGATATATTACCGAAGGACAGATCGTGCTTGACCGTTCCCTGTATCAAAAAGCCGTCTATCCTCCCATCAGTATCCTCCCTTCCCTCTCCCGTCTGATGAAGGACGGTATCGGTAAGGGTTATACCAGAGAGGATCATCAGGATCTGGCAAACCAGCTCTTCTCTTCCTATGCCCGCGTAGGTGATGCAAGAGCCCTGGCCAGTGTAATCGGTGAAGACGAATTATCCGCACTGGATAAGCTTTATCTCAAATTCGGTGCTTCCATGGAACAGGAGTTTATTGCCCAGGGCAGTCTGGAGGACCGTTCCATTACCCAAACTCTGAATAAGGGCTGGGAATTACTCTCCCTTCTCCCCAGAGAAGAACTGGACCGTATCGATACCAAGATTTTGGATCAATATTATAAAGCTTCCACAGCAGTCAGCGAATCGAGGTGATCCTATGAATCCCAATACCTTCCCCACAAAGGGTAATTTAATCTTAGCCAAAAATTCACTCCGGTTGGCGAAGCAGGGTTACGAATTGATGGATAAAAAGCGAAATATCTTAATGCACGAACTGATGGAATTAATCGATAAAGCCAAAAATATTCAAAGTGAGATTGACAACACCTTTACATCGGCCTATCTCTCACTGCAGAAGGCAAATATCGAGATGGGCATTATTAATGTTCAGGAGCTGTGCAATACCATTCCGGAGGAAGATTCCATCGAAATTAAGCAGCGAAGCATCATGGGAACCGAAATACCTCTGGTAGAGTATGACAATACGATCAGCAAGCCTACCTACGCTTTTTTTCAGACCAGGGTATCACTGGATGAGGCCACAAAGCGCTTTATCAAGGTAAAAGACCTTACCATCCGGTTATCCATGATTGAGAACTCGGCCTACCGCCTGGCCACCAATATCAACAAAACACAAAAGCGTGCCAATGCTCTGAAAAACATTACAATTCCTTATTATACCAATCTTACCATAGAGATACAGAATGCTTTGGAAGAAAAGGAACGGGAAGAGTTTACACGGCTTAAGGTAATCAAAAGACGCCAGACTGCCAATTAATCAAAAAACATTTTATTTCATGCATATAAATTTATTTGCGGAGCATAATAAATATCAGATACGACGTAAGAACTTAACTTGCATGAAGATCAAATAGACCTTAATTCGAATAAGTCACTGTCGTATCTACAAAAATGAATATAGACGCTTGCAATTTAGTCTCAGAATTACAAGCAGCAAATTGTTCATTGAAATCGTTTTGTATTAACGTACAAACGAAATCAAAATTGAAATCTCGAAATGGATTTGAAAACAGGTTTAGAGATGAACTCGGAAGCGGATTCATTAATGAATTTAAAAGAATTCATTAGAGAAGTTGGGAGATGGTAGCTTTGGACAGTAAAATGTTATTAGTAAAATCTCACGATCAAATTGAATATTTGCATTAAAGATTGAGACACCAGTTAGAGGAAGCAGGTATATTGATTTATACCTGCTTTTTCTATTTTCATTATTTATTCCAGTCCAGCAGTTCATAGTACCTGGGTACTATGAACTGCTGAATCAAGTTATAGCTACTCTTCTGCTCTTCCTCTGCTCATCTGCATATCATAGCCGGTAGGGCTTTGGAAGATTCTAAGTTCAAACTCTCCGGCGATGGAGAAAATATGATCAAAGATATCGGACTGGATCCGTTCAAAGTTCTGGAATTGGGTATCCCCCGTAAAAGCATAGATTTCCAGGGGCAATCCATTCTCTCCCTGGGGAAGCTGCCTCACCATCTGGGTCATCCCCATATGGAGTTCCGGATTATCTTTAAGATAATTTTGGATATATACCCGGAAGGTACCTATGTTGGTCAGTCTTTTTTTATTAATTTCCATCTCCTGTCCGGCACCGTATTTCTTGTTGAAATTCATTAATTCATTCTCTTTTTCAATGATATAATCCTTCAGGTAACTTATTTTCTTGAATTTTTCAATCATTTGCGGGGTACAAAAGCAAATGCTGGTTACATCGATAATGACAGAGCGTTTGATTCTTCTCCCGCCAAATTCCATCATTCCTCTCCAGTTTTTAAAGGAATCTGATACCAAAGAATAGGCAGGTATTGTTACGATGGTTTTATCAAAATTCTGGACCTTGACCGTATTTAAGGTGATGTCAATCACCTCACCGTCCGCACCGTATCTGGGCATCTCAATCCAATCCCCGATTCTCAGCATGTCGTTGGAGGTCAGTTGTATTCCTGCAATGAAGCCTAGAATCGAATCCTTGAATACAAAGGAGAATACTGCCGCTAAAGCACCGATTCCTCCCAGCATCAGCAGCGGGTTCTGATCCATGAGGATACCCACTACAACAATTCCCACCACAATATAAAATACGATTTTTACCACCTGCAATAGACCCTTGATAGGCCTTACCTTTGAGATGGGATAATGACGGTAGATATCGCCAATCGCATTCAGCAGAGCACTCACAACAAATAAGGCAACAATGGAGATATAGACTGCACATCCTCTCCGGATATAGGTAACTATCCCTTCAAAGGCCGGAGCAAACAGATATACGATAATTCCCGGCCATAAATTGGCCAATCGGGCGAATACCCCTCTTTCCAATAGAATATCGTCCCATTGGTAACGGTTTTTGTAAATCAGCTTCGCTAAAAGCTTCAATACAATATTTTTTGTAATAATGTTTACCATAACACAGGTCAAAATAATAATTACGACCAGTACAGCATGGGAAAATGAACTCACTAATTCTTCCTGAATTCCGTAATCCCTCAATAAGTTACTGATATTATTGGCCACGAAGCACACCCGTCCTCTCCCTCTAAACTTAAATCAATTTGCCTATATTTTACTATCGTTTTATAATACTGTCAAATATATTCAAATGCGGCAGCATCAAGCACTATTAATTTTGCAGCCTGTACTGTTGCAGAATCTATTTGTTTTTCGTGCCATATGTTTCATATTATGGTACAATACTCTAAGACAACGGCAAAGGGCTGGAAACTACCAGACGTACCTCATCACAGCATAAATAGCATATCATGTATTATGATGTAATCGACCCCACTTCTGTCAACCGGCAGGGAGGAGATACGGGCACACAATACCGGACAGGGATCTATTATGTAGATGAAGCTGATCTGCCCATCATCCAGGCATCCCTTCAGGAACTGCAAACCCATTACGATAAGCCCATCGCAGTCGAAGTTCTTCCCCTCAGGAACTACTATCCTGCCGAAGAATATCATCAAAAGTATCTGGATAAGAATCCAAACGGTTACTGTCATATTCATCGGGATAAATTTGAGCAGGCCAAACTTGCCAAGGATGACACTCTGGCAGGACAATAACATGCAATCTAAACTGCAATTTCGTCGACTGTAAAAAGGCCGCCATACGGCGAGCCCTTTTACAGTCTTACTTATTCCACTCCTTTTAGCGAACTGACCATATCAATGCTTCTGACCTTTTTGGAAAAGAAACGGTTTACGGCTGACGAAAGCAATAAGGTGCCTATGATACACCCAAGATAGGAGCTGATATCGATTACGATTATAAAATCAAATACATCGCCGATAAACCGGAAAATATATCGCAGAATAACCGTTCCAAGAGGAATACCAGGCAGAATTCCGATGACGGTCAGCCAGATATTTTGTGTTAACAGCAGGCGGCGCAGTTTCCCCGTCTTAAAGCCCATAACCTTCAGGGTCGATAATTCCCTCTGCCGCTCTGTGAAGGAAAGAACACCCAGATTATATATCACAACAACCGCAAGAATAATTGCCGCAAGCATCAGGGTATATACCAGAACATCCATCGCCTGTGCCATCCTTTTGTAGCCTGCAACCAGCTCCTCCTTGTCCATGATCTTGGCTACTCCCTCCTCTCCTTCTGCCGGATATTCCTCCGGAGGAATTCCGGCGCTGACAATTGTCGTAGGCTGATAGCTATATCCGTAGCTTTCATACACTTCCCTGCACATGGCTATTCCCTGGGCAAAGGGAGTGCGGTAAATTGCTCCGATGGTTGACCGGTTCCATTTCTCCTCTCCATACTGGTGCCATTCAATTTCATCCCCAATCTTCAACTTAAACTTTTCAGCCATTTTATAGCTGATAGAGATTTGGTCTTTCGGCAGCTCTATCCTATTTCGCCCACTGTCCACAAACCCGATTAACCCGGCATCCTCTTCCACCACCAGAAGTTCACCGCTTTTTTTCACTCCCCCTGCTCTTATCTCCACGGCACCCTCATAATTCCCTTCTCCATCCACGTTCCGAATCACGGCAGCAATCTGCTCCTTTGTCGCAGTCTCCTCCATCTGAATTCGTACCTGATACCTGTTGATCACCTCATAATTCCACTTCACAATATAATTCATTGTATCCTGCAGCCCGAAGCCGCAGATAAGAAGCGCGCTGCAGCCCAATATTCCCGCAACCGCCATAGCGGAACGTCCCTTACAGCGAAGAACATCCCTCAGATTCCACTGGGAATGAAAACTCAATCTGTTCCATAATCTGCTCCGATCGAGGATATTATGTCTAACCGCCGCCGGTGCTTTCGGCCTCAGACTTTGTGCAGGAGTATCCTTCAGCACATTACGGCAGGTCAGATAAGTTGCCAGGGTACAAGTAAGGATTGTCGCTCCCGCCATAGATAATACTGTAACAGGCACAGAGGCCTTCCACTCGGGAAGTATGTATGCGGTCTTTAAAGGTCCATAAAAGAGATATGGTAACAGCATGGGCCCAAGAAGTAATCCCAAGGCTGTTCCCGACAGACTGACCCACAGGCCGTAAGATATATAATGAAACAATATCTGCCCTCTGCGAAAGCCAACTGCCTTCAAGACTCCGATCTGAGTCCTTTGATTATTCACCAGCCTTGACATGGTAGTTACCATAGTCAGAACAGCTACTGCCAGGAATACCATAGGGAAAATCTGACCCATGGCTTTGTGCTCTTTTATCTCTTCATTAAACTGCATATAGCTTCTCATATTTTCCCGGGCAAGATACACGCTGTATTTGCCGCCCAATGCCCGGTCAACGGAGCTTTCCAACTCGGAAGGTAACCCGCTCTCGGAAGAAAGTCCGTTTCCGGCAGCAACCAGCAATTGCGTATACCGTACCGGCATTCCCTCCGGGACCGCTTGGTAAGAAAGGTATCCAAAACCGTAATTCTTCCGGTTGGGCACCATATCATCTGTTCCCGCATAATATACATACTCCGGACTAAGAACAAGACCTCTGATCACTGGCTCGAAGGTCATTCCGTAAACAGTAAAAACAAGCTTATCTCCCGGTTTTAAACCCATTTCTCTGGCAAATAACTGATCCAGCCAAATACCATCCTTCTCCAAAGAGAATTCTTCTCCTTCCATCAGCTGAAAACGGGATATCTCGAATTTTTCAACAAAATGCAGCTGTAGGCTCGGCTTATTATCATATCCGCCGATGGCTGTGAGCTCCATCCTCCGCTCCACTCCCGTTACACCCTCCAATTCTTTGACCCTCTCTGCGGCCTCCTCACTAATTTCCATTCCGTAGATTACAGCATTCGCCAGATTGGTATCCTCATAATATTTCTCCGAGGTTTCTTTCAAACCGTTCCATTCACTGCTGATACCGGAGTAGACGAATACTCCCAGAAACGCCATGATGAAAATCGAGATAAATTGTGTTTTATTTAACCTCATATCCCTAAGCATTTTACGAAACAGCATCACCAATTCACCTCGCTCATCTCTGCCGGTCTCTCATTTTTTATTGTCTGCGTAATTCTCCCATTTTTTATATGTATCACCTTATTGGCGGCCTGGGCCAGCGCCGCATTATGTGTGACAATAATTACCGTTTTATTTTCCTCTCTGCTTAAGCGCTGCAATAAACTTAGAATCACCGTTCCTGTTTCTGAATCCAGGGCGCCGGTGGGTTCATCACACAGCAGCATTTTGGGATTCTTGCAGACAGCTCTGGCAATGGAGACCCTCTGTTGCTCCCCTCCGGACAGCTGGGATGGAAACTGGTTTGACTGCTCTTTTAGTCCGACGGATTCCAGCACCTTTGCAGGATCCATAGAATGTTGGGCTACTTCCCTGGTCAGAGAGACATTTTCCAGTGCCGTCAGGGTTGGAATCAAATTATAGAACTGAAATACAAAACCGACATTAGCCGCCCGGTATTCCGTCAATTCATCGTCCCGATAAGCAGTAATATTATTGCCGTCAATCAGAATCTCCCCGGAAGTCGCATAATCCATTCCGCCAAGCAGATTCAGCAGGGTAGATTTTCCCGCGCCGCTTGGTCCGAGTATGACTACCAATTCTCCCTCCCCGATTGTAAAGCTGATACGGTCAACTGCAGACAGCTTCCTCTCTCCTATGATATACTCCTTTGATACTTCACGAAATTCAATTAATTCCATATCTTTTCCCACCTTTCCCGTTCCAATTTAATAAACTGTTGCCATTTAGATATAAAATATTTGCTATTTGGTCATTGTAATAAATTTCATATTATATGAAATATATTTCATATTTTTATATTATATGTTATCCATTTTGCATTGTCAATCAAATATCTGAATAATATTTCATATTAATTCTGCTGATTATTTACAGTATAGTTGACGAAAACAATTTTCATCATTATAATCATAATTATGGTCTAAAGGAGGCTGATTATGGGAAATCAACAGATTAGAACGCCTCAGCAGCAGCGTTCCATTGAAAAAAGAAATAAAATAATTGAAGCCGGCTATCAATTATTCTGTGAGAAAGGCTATCATCATACAAATACCGCCGAAATAGCCAAGTTCGCCGGTGTATCCACCGGTATTGTATATAATTATTTTCGGGATAAAAAAGATATATTTCTGGAAGTAATTAAGAAGTATGAGAGCAATATCACCTCTCCGATGTATGAAACCATCCAGAAGCTGGAGCAGCCGCTGGATTTACCCAGGGTAATTAAAGGAATCATTCTGAATTTGGCAAAATCCCATACCATGAATAAGATGGTTCATGAGGAGATGCTGGCTTTAGCTCATGCGGATCAGGAAATTAGTGAGCTGTTCTGCCGTTCCCAAGCCAATATTGCCGCGAATCTGGTTGAGCTTATGGGCAGATTTGATATCCATCCTTCCAATGCATATGAAAAGGCTCACCTGATCTGCAGCATGGTAGAAAATCTGAGCCATGAAATGGCATATCATCAGCATGAGTATCTGGATTATAACGTAATGGTAGATGTTACCGTTAATGCAATAATAGATATGCTTAAGGATTAAGCATATCTATTATTCTTGATTCCTATGAAATTATGCCAGGATTTTTGGAGTTACGCGGACTCTGAAATGGCCTCATAAAGAAATTAATTCTTTTCACCCATTCCGGTATAGATATAAACGGCATCTCTCAGAAATGCTGCCATTCCCGGCTGTTTCTTATCATAGTAAGCAGTAAACCGCTCATCGTCCACATACATCTGTGCAAGGCCGGCATGAGCCTCCTTGTTATAGCTGCCCCAGGTGCAGCAAAGCCACTTACGGTGAAGATCAGCGGCTCTTTGTCCCAGCTCTCCGGCAGGATCACCGGTAGCAAAAGCCGCTTCCAAAGTGGCAAGCACCTCCTGCCCCAGCTTTTCAAAGGCCTCATACTCTTCCTTACTCATATTGAGCATCTTTTGATTCGATGCCTCCACCTTGCTTTCACCGTACTTCTCTCTTATTTCTTTCCCGTATTTCTCTTCGTTTTCTTCCACCAGCTTCTTCTTGAAGCCTTCAAATTTTTCGTGATCTGTCATTGTTCTTCTTCCTTCCCGACTTTCTATTGTCTTCTCAACATTGGTAATCAGCATATTAATTTGTTGTCTCTGCGCAAGGAGTTTTACCAAATGCTCTTTTAGTGCCGCCAGATCATCAAAGGTCCCGGAGCTGATAATGTTATGAATCGTGTCCAGGTTCACTCCCATCTCCCGATACAGCATGATCTGCTGCAGCCGGTCGACCTCTGCCTGCCCATAGATTCGATATCCGGATGAATTAATTCTCGCCGGCTTGAGAATTCCGATTTCATCATAATATCGCAATGTTCTGGTACTGATTCCAGCCATCTGGCTTAATTTTTGCACCGTATATTCCATGCATTCACCTCCTTACAAACTGAGTCTACACCTTTACGCTGCGTTAATGTCAATAATTTTTTTCAATTATTTTTTTGTTATTATTTTACATAATTTAAAAATATATTTTCCGGGAAGGATGCGGCTGACTTCAGCTGCTTATTTCATGATGGGGACATAGATTTCCATAACGGTATCCGGCCTGGCATGACAGCGCTCATCATAATACTCAAAATCCAGCTTACTCTCATCATATTGGTAACCGCTTTCAGGAAACCATTCTTCAAAAATATATTTCCAGGTAGCCTTGATTGCTTTGGCAAAGTCTCCTCCGTCATAAACATCATCCTTTGTCGCATCTACGGGCGGTGTGGTGAACATAGCATATTCTGCTTCCGGAACCTCCACTGTAATCATATCGGGAGTGACCTTTGAAAAATCCTCTACAATGACTCCAAGCAGATAAATCATATCCCCCTGCCCTCCTGTAGGAACACACATACATACCTCACCATGCTTGGGCGGATTCAACTGCTTATACAGCTTGCTTTCCAGATTCTCACCCTCATAGTTTTCCCAATATGCGGCAGTATCTTTCGTATAGCCGCTTGCTATATTGGTTTGAATACCATATCCCGCAACCTTGAATGCTTTCTTTGTAATTATTTCAGCCTTCATATCAAATCCTCCTATATCAGCTAATTGTTCTATGATGGTACCATCCTTCATCCTTGCGATATATTGGGAAGGACTGTAGCCAAATTCTTTTCGAAAGGCCTTGGAGAAGCCGCTGGCCGTTTCAAAGCCATATTCCACAGCAATGTCTATCACTCTACGATTTTTCAGCAAATCCATGCGTGCCAGGGATAACTTCCTGCTGCGGACATACTCCATCAACGGCTGCCCCAAGCAGATACTGAATACTCTGCAAAAATGATACAGGGAATAACCCGCTTTATCCGCAAGAGCTTCCGCGGTAAGCTCTTCCTTAATATGCCCTTCAATATAATCAACACTGCGGCTCATATCTTCACGATAATTCATCCATTCCCCTGCCTTTCTCCGTACGGTAATTTTATTATAGAATCATCCGGGCGGCTTTGCTGTTCCAATCTTGCTAACACAGGTTGTATTCGTTAAAAAGCAAACTCACTGTGAAAGACATGCTTTCTTCATTCTCCTCACATGATCCTCCACCAAAGGGACACTGTCCGCACCGTGCTCCCCAATTATTTTTACTATGGCACTGCCTACAATCACTCCGTCGGCAATCCCGGCCACAGCCCGGGCCTGCTCCTCCGTCGAGATACCGAAGCCGATGGCACAGGGGATATCCCGGACTTCCTTCACCTGGGCAATCATGGCTTCTGCCTGGCTTCCCAGCTCCGTTCTGACACCGGTCACCCCCAGGGAGGATACACAGTAGAGAAAACCTCTTGCCTCACGGGCGATCATTTGAATTCTCTCTCTGGAGGTAGGAGCAATCATAGAAATCAGAGTCACGCCATATTGTTCGCAGTATGGCTTAATCTCCTCCTGCTCCTCATAAGGCAGATCCGGCACAATAACGGCATCCACCCGGACTTTTTGGCAGTTCTCCATGAATTTCTTCGTTCCATAGGTATAAATCGGATTAATATAAGTCATAAATGCAATAGGTATATCGCATTCCTTTCTGACATCCTCCACCATGGCAAAAATCTTATCCGTAGTGGCGCCGCCGGACAATGCCCGGTAATCGGCCTCTTGAATTACAGGCCCTTCTGCCACCGGATCCGAGAAAGGAATTCCCAGCTCGATCAAATCCGCCCCTGCCCCTGCCATGCGCAGTACCAACTCCCTGGTGATCTCAAGGGAAGGATCTCCCGCAGTGATAAACGGAATAAATGCCTTATTATTCTGAAAAACGCTTTCTATCCTATTCATAAATTTGTACCCCCCGATATCTGGCTATGGCCGCCACATCCTTATCTCCTCTGCCGGACAGATTAATCACAAGTATCTGCTCCCGGCCCATAGATGGTGCCAACTTTCTCGCATGTGCCACCGCATGAGCACTTTCTACTGCCGGAATAATCCCCTCCGTTCTGGCAAGGTATTCAAAGGAGTCCACCGCCTCCCGGTCTGTTACCGGAACATATTCGGCACGCCCGATATCATGCAGATGCGCATGCTCCGGCCCGACTCCCGGATAATCAAGGCCTGCCGAGATGGAATAGACCGGAGCAATCTGTCCGTACTCATCCTGGCAGAAATAAGACTTCATTCCGTGAAAGATACCCTGGGTTCCCGTGGACATGGTAGCCGCGGTTTTATCCGTATCCACCCCCAGCCCGGCAGCTTCACAGCCGATCAGCCGAACGGAAGTATCTCCGACGAATTCATGGAAGATTCCCATGGCATTGCTTCCTCCTCCGACGCAGGCAAGAATTGCATCCGGCAGCCTGCCCTCCAGCTGCAGGAGCTGTTCCTTTACCTCTTTGCCAATGACACTCTGGAAATCCCGGACTATGGTAGGAAAGG
Source organism: Bacillota bacterium (assembly GCA_023423045.1). Taxonomy (GTDB): domain Bacteria; phylum Bacillota; class Clostridia; order Lachnospirales; family Lachnospiraceae; genus Mobilitalea. The sequence goes on from JAFAGA010000008.1 coordinate 58,243, forward strand.
GATGGGGCCCCATGACCGAACCCAGTACATAATGGGTATCCTCCACCCGCCTTGTCCACTCCCGCAAAGTCTCGTTCACCGCATCCTTCAAGGTCTGAGTGCCGGAGGTTACTGCATGAACCTTTGCTCCCAAAAGCTCCATGCGATATACATTCAGCATCTGCCGGTCCGTATCCTCCTTCCCCATGAAGATCTCACATTCCAGCCCCAGCAGTGCAGCCGCAGTCGCTGTTGCAACACCGTGCTGTCCTGCCCCTGTTTCTGCTATTACCCTGGTCTTTCCCATCTTCTTGGCAAGCAATACCTGCCCTAGGACATTATTGATCTTATGAGAACCGGTGTGATTTAAATCCTCTCTCTTCAGATAGATTTTTGCTCCTCCCAGATCCATGGTCATCTTCTCTGCATAATACAGCAGTGACGGACGGCCTGCATAGTTCTTCAGCAAGCCCTCCAGCTCCAGGTTAAAGCTCTCATCTTCCTGATAGCGGCTGTAGGCTTTCTCCAGCTCTATTACCGCGTTCATCAAGGTCTCGGGTATATATTGCCCGCCGTGTACCCCAAATCTTCCTTTTTTCATCATTCCAACCTCCATTGCTGCTATGAATTTGCCTCCAAAAGCAATATCAAGTCACCGTTTTGCCTATACTCCTGATCTTCTTTACAATTTCTAATATTTTTACCGCATCCTTGTATCCATCCGTCTCCACCCCGCTGCTGACATCCACGCAGTAAGGCCGGCACTGTAGAATCGCCTGCTCCACATTTCCTATATGAATACCCCCGGCAAGAAAATAGGGCCGGGATGTATGAGGCATCAGGGACCAGTCGAAACTCTCTCCACTGCCCCCATACTGCTCTTTCCGGTAAGTATCAAAAAGAAGATAATCCGAGGGATATTTCTCAACATCCGGCTTCTGTTCCTCTCTGCCCCATACCCGCAGGGCCTTAATGATGGGTTTGTCCGTTCTGCGCCGCAGCTCGGCGATATAATCCTCCCCTTCTTCCCCGTGGAGCTGGATCAAATCAAGAATATTCCTTTCACACAGCCGCCAAATTCGTTCCGGAGCATCATTTACGAAGATTCCTACTGATTTTATTGCAGGATTAAGGAGCGCTCTTAATTCCATGGCTCTTTCTTCCGTAACCTGTCTCCTGCTCCCGGCAAATACAAAACCGGCATAATCCGGCAATACCTCATTCACCGCTGCGATATCCTCCGGCCTTGATAATCCGCAGATTTTAATTCCTGCCATATTAATATCATCTCCCTGCTGTTTCTAAAAGCTTGTTATAACTCAGTTCTGAGTATCATGAACTGAGCTGCAATCTATCCTTCTTATTCTCCGTATCGCAATCTATTCAGTTCCTCTTTTTTATTTTTGCTGCGCATCAGAGTCTCTCCGATCAATACCGCATCCACCCCGGCTGCCTGAAGCGTGGCAATATCTCCGGAGCTTTGGATTCCGCTCTCTGCGACAAAAATAATATTCTGAGGCACCAGACTCCGCAGGCGGATACTGTTTTGAAGGTTTACCTCAAAGGTTTTTAAGTCCCGGTTATTCACACCGATAACCCGGGCCCCTGCTTCCAGGGCAGAAGATATCTCTTCTTCGGAATGGGCCTCCACCAGCGCCGACATTCCCAGCTCGCTGCAAAGGCGAAGATAATCCCTGATTACTGCCGTATCCAGCAGAGAACATATCAAGAGCACCGCATCCGCTCCCATCAGCTTTGCCTCATAAATCTGATATTCATCAATGATAAAATCCTTCCGTAAGACCGGCAGGGGGACCTCCCTGCTGATTTCAGTCAGATACCGGCCTTCTCCTTGAAAGTACTCTGGCTCTGTCAATACGGAGATGGCATCCGCCCCGGCGGATACATATTCCTGCGCAATCCTCAGGTAAGGAAAATCCTCGGCAATCACTCCCCTGGAGGGAGACGCTTTCTTTATCTCACAGATAAAGGAAACCGGTCTGTCATTTTCCTTGCGAAGATGCCTCTTATCCAAAGCCCGCTCAAAGGCAAAGACACCTCTGTCATGAAAGTTCCCAGGCACTCCGCCTTCATAGATTTTATCCTTCAGTTCCTTCTGGGACAGCTTTCTTTTGGCACGCTCAACCCTGCCCTTTGTCGATTCTGCTATGATATCCAATATCATATCCGCCACTGCCTTTCTATATTTGCTGCTTTGAATTAGCTATTCTGAATATGCTGTTACGATTGCCGGGTCTTCAGGCATTCGATAAACGTATGAATTGATCAAGCTGTTCCATTGCCCTGCCGCTGTCGATGGTTTCGGCGGCTAATTTCACACATTCCCTCAGGGTAATATTGTTGTAGGACATATAGAGGCAGACGGCACAATTAAGCAATACGATATCCCTCCTGGGTCCCCTCTCGCCCTGCAGTATCCTTCTTGCGATCCCGGCATTCTCTGCCGGATCCCCTCCTGTCAGCTCCTCCGGCCGGCAATACTCAAATCCAAATTGACGGGGATCTAAAAAGAAGCTGTTCACCTGTCCGTGATTTACTTCACATACGGTGGTTTTTGCGCTCAGGGATACCTCATCCAGTCCATCGTGGCCATGAACCACCATAGCCCGTTTCACCCCCAGATTCGCCAGCACCTTGGCCATGGGCTCCACCAGGTTCTCATCATAGACGCCCAGCAGCTGGAGATTGGCATCCGCCGGACTGGAGAGCGGTCCGAGAATATTGAATATCGTCCGTACTCCCAGCTCCCTTCTCACCGGTGCCGCATATTTCATCGAGGAATGATACAGCGGGGCAAATAGAAAACAGATGCCGATCTCCCTGAGAATCTGCTCACTCCTCTCCGGCGAAATGTCTATCTTAACTCCCAAAGCCTCCAATACATCTGCACTTCCGCATTTGCTGGATACGCTCCGGTTGCCGTGCTTTGCCACCGGTATCCCGGCGGCAGAGATAATCAAGGCGGAAATCGTGGAGATATTGAAGGTAAATGCTTCGTCCCCTCCGGTTCCTACGATATCAAGCACATCTCCCTGATGTGCCAGCTTTTGTCCGTATTTTCTCATAATCATCGCGCAGGCAGTAATCTCGTCGATGGTCTCTCCCTTCATCCGGATTGCCGTAATAAAGCCGGCAATCTGGGCATTGGTTGCATTGCCGCTCATGATCTCATCCATAACCGCCTTGGTTTCCTCCAAGGTCAGATTCTCCCTGTTTAACACCTTATAGATTGCCTGTTGTATCATAAATTACCTCCCTGCCATGCCTTACGGCACTAAAATACTTGATAGGATCAGATTTTGCATTTACCGGGCAGATACTGCCGCCCTTAACCGCCAATCTGCAGGAAATTCTTCATAATCTGTTCTCCCTGCGGGGTCAGAATAGATTCAGGATGGAACTGCAGCCCATAGATCTCGTACAGCCGGTGTTTCACAGCCATAATCTCCCCTTCCTCGTCCTCAGCAATCACCAGCAGATCATCCGGCAGGGTGTCCTTGGCAGCAATCAGGGAATGATATCTTGCAGCCTGGATAATCGGAGGCAGCCCATGAAATACCTTTGCTCCGTTGGCAATATGAATGCTGCTCCCCTTTCCATGCATCAACTGCTTTGCCAGAGTAATCTTTGCCCCGAAAACCTCGCAGATGGCCTGATGTCCCAGGCAGACTCCCAGGATTGGAACCTCTTCCTTAAGCTCCTCTATCACCGCTTCACAAACGCCCGCATCCTTTGGATATCCCGGCCCCGGAGACAGGATAATATGGGTCGGACCCAGTGCTCTGATCTGTTCCGGGGTCAGCTCGTCATTGCGGATCACCTTCATATCTCCGCCAAGACTTCCGGCAAGCTGCACGAGATTGTAAGTAAAACTGTCGTAATTATCAATCAATAATATCATAAATAGTGACCATGCCCTTTCCAGCACCTGCAAACCAGGATGTGAAAGCTTACTTTCACATTGTGCAGGCGCAATATTTGCCGCTCAGACTTCTCCGGCCCTCATGACGGCTTCCATCACTGCTCTCGCCTTGTTGCCGGACTCCTCATATTCCAGCTCCGGCACACTGTCGGCAACAATTCCCCCTCCGGCCTGGACACATACCCGATTATCCTTTTTCACCGCCATCCGTATGGCGATACAGGTGTCCATGTTGCCGGTAAAGTCAATGTATCCTATGGCACCGCCATAGATTCCCCTGGGTTCCTTCTCCAGCTCCCCTATGATCTCACAGGCCCGGATCTTAGGTGCCCCTGACAAGGTCCCTGCCGGAAGAATTGCTTTGATTGCGTCCAGAGCATCCATCTTCTCCCGGAGAGTTCCCTCTACCTCGGAGGTGATATGCATAATTCTGGAATATTTTTGGATTTTCTTATATGCCGTAACTCTGACACTGTTATATTCTGCGATCCTGCCGATGTCGTTTCTCGCCAAATCCACTAACATATTGTGTTCCGAAAGCTCCTTCTCATCGCCAAGCAATTCCTTCTCCAGAGCCTCATCCTCCTCTTGGTTTTCTCCTCTTGGACGGGATCCGGCGATGGGGAAGGTGGTGAGCCGCCCATCCTTTAGCCGGACCAGAGTCTCCGGCGAAGCGGAAATCAGCTGCAGATCTTGGATCTGCATAAATACCATGTAGGGGGAGGGGTTCGTCGTTCTGAGAACACGGTAAGCATTCAGCAGGCTCTCCCGGTAATCCGTTTCAAACCGCCTGGAGATCACTGCTTGAAAGATATCCCCGTTGACGATATATTCCTTTGTCTTCTCAACCATCCCACAGTATTCTTCCTTTGACACATTGCAGGAAAAAGAAGGTTTTGCCGTCGATTGCTTCTCTCCAAAGCCGGCCGGTTCCAGGATAAAATCCGTCAGCCGCTCCAGCTCGGCAACAGCCTCATGATAATTGCCGGTCCCTGGCCGGGTATCTCTGTTAACAACAATACAGATTTTCTGTTTCAAATGGTCATAGGCAATGACCTTATCAAAAAGCATCAGGTCAAAATCATTGAAATTGCTGCTTTTCAGTTTTAAGACCGGTTCCGTATAGCCGATCATTTCATAGCTGAAGTAACCCACCAGACCGCCGGTAAAAGGAGGCATTCCGGCCAGCTTCGGTGACCGGTATTGGAGAAGCAGGTTCCGCAGCACTGCAAAAGGTTCTCCTTCTGCCGCTTTCGGTCCGCTGCCGCAATCAACCATGACCCTGTGATCCTTGCAGGTTACATGAACAATGGGGTCGAAGCCCAGGAAGGAATATCTTCCCCATTTTTCCCCGCCCTCAATGCTTTCCAGCAGGTAATATTTCTCACTGATCTGCGATATCTTGCGAAGCAATGTGATCGGCGTAATGACATCGGCATAAATTTCCTTACAGACCGGTATCATCCCATACTCTTTCGCCAATGTATCAAATTCAACGCAGCTTGGAGTTATCATGTTGTTCACCTTATTTTCATCGATGGGATGAAAATTCCTTTCTAGATTTATTTTTGTAAAAGAACAAAGGGTTTCACTTGTGAAACTCTCGCGCCGAGCGCGTTCTGCCGTAGCAGATAAATACCATACGCGCGAGTGCGCATCCTGCACGGAGTGCTTTTTTGTGTTATAGGAAATTCAGAGGAATTTCTTATAACACAAAAAAGCTTCTGCCCCTGTAATTACAGGGACAAAAGCTTCAGCTTCTGCGGTACCACCCGGCTTGATGTAATATTAATACATCCTCTCATCTTGCATACTATCATATGCACCCCACTGATAACGGACAGGGTTCCCGTAAGCGCCTACTCTCATTGATTTCGGGCTTCCCTCACAAGTCCATTCAGAATTCCTTCTGTAACCGCATTCCCACCAATAGCGGCTCTCTGTATACAAATTGGAAATCTTACTTCTCTTGCTCACCGGTTTTTGTTATTAAGCGAATTATAACAACGGACAAACATTATTGTCAAGCGGAATTTATATTTTTTTATAAAGCTGTATAAATATTAAACAATCAGGCATAAAAATTAAAAGGATTATGGTTGACATTACCTGTTAAATACAGTATATTTAACTCACTCAAATTTCATAATTACCACAAAAGAAGGAGAATGAATTATGAGCAAAAAAGTAGCAATTTTGATGGGCAGTGACAGCGACCTTCCTGTAGTAAAGGGTGCCGTCCAGACCCTGAAGAGTTTTGGAATTGAGGTTGAAGTGCATGTCATGAGCGCCCACCGCACTCCCCAGCTGGCCTGTGATTTTGCCGCCGCTGCCAGAGGCAACGGCTTTGGAGTAATCATCTGTGCTGCAGGGAAGGCAGCACACCTTGCAGGGATTATCGCTGCCCATACCACACTTCCGGTTATCGGCATTCCGATCAAATCCTCAACCATGGACGGACTGGATTCCCTTCTGTCCACAGTTCAGATGCCCAAGGGTATCCCTGTCGCTACCGTCGCTATCGACGGCGCGGATAATGCAGGTATTCTTGCGGCTCAGATACTGGCAATCCATGAGGAGGAGCTTGCAGCTAAGCTGGAAAAAATGAAGCAGGATATGGTCCAAGAGGTAATTGCAAAGGATGAAAAGCTTCAGGCAGAAATATAGCAATAGCAAAAGATCACTTACATTTCCAAAGATGCCCTGGTATCAGACCAGCGGTTCCGATACCAGGGCATCTTTGGTTTCTATTCATTTCCGGTTTTTCCCCCGATAGGCGCTCATTCCTCCCCTGACATTCACTACATCATAACCGGCTCTTTGAAGCGCGGATACCGCACCAGAACTTCTTCCTCCGGATTGGCATATGATGTAATATTTCTTATCTCTGTCAAGATGCCGGTCAGGCTGGGACATCAATTGTCCCATTGGTATATTCTTGGACTGACGGATACAGCCGTAGGCGCATTCATAGGGCTCCCGGATATCGATCAAATTGATCTCCCCTATTACACTGTCAAGTTCGTTCACATGAATCGAGTTTGTATTGGTTCTCTGAAATAAAGAAAGCATCTCTTTCCCACACCTTTCGCATCGTTATTATGATATTGGTTATACCATAATAAACCTCTTGCGTATGTGACTTAATTACAATATCCGCAGGTCTCCTATATCTCAACCTCCAGGCAAAGAACACTTACTCTGTTTATCCCTCGATAATATCCAGCTGTTCAAGAATTCGGTTTTGTTCCAGATCATGAAGAATGCCTTTGGCGAGATACTTTTTCATTGTTTTCTTATCCGCCCAGATAAAACGCTCGTGCTCGCCGGACAGGGTTACCTTATCACTGAAGCTGCTGCAGAGATAATTCAGTATCACCGTCTGCCGGTTGTCCTTTATCTGAAAGGTGGAGGCATATAATAACCGTTCCACCTTAACGGTAAGCCCTACTTCTTCCATGATTTCACGCTTCAGCCCGCTCTCCAGGTCCTCGCCGAATTCCAGACGTCCTCCGGCAAATTCCCAGGACCCGCTTCCGCTGATCTCGCCATAGGAGCGTTGGATAATAAGAGCTCTGCGGTTATATATAATCATTGCCTTTAATGCCACCACTATCTTATGCTCCATCCAACCCTCTCCCTTCTGAATCTATTGTATTCCTCCATTCCAATACTAATACATTCCATCTGGATTATCAAGAAGTAATACAAAATTTTCACAGGCAGATAGGACTGTTACGTTACTGTTACAGGCACATATTCAGAAAATATTCATGTATCCCGGTGTAATCCGCAACTTCAGGATGGAATGCAGTGACAAGCATATTCCTCTGTCTGGCCGCCACCGCCTTGCCATCCACCCTGGCAAGAATCTCAACACCCTCTTCTGCACTTTCAATATAAGGTGCCCGTATAAAGGGCATCGGAACGGTCTCTATCTCTCCAAACCGTCCTTCCGCCACAAAGCTGCCAAGCTGTCTTCCATAGGCATTTCTCCTTACCGTAATATCCATTGTCCTAAAATAACTGTCCGGCTCATTCACTATATGTTTGGCCAGGAGGATCAATCCTGCACAGGTGCCAAAGACCGGCACTCCTTCCCGGATTCGCTCTCTGAGCTCATAAAACATCTCCAATTCCCGCAGCAGCTTTCCCATTACCGTACTTTCTCCTCCCGGAAGGATCAGACCGTCAATCGGATTCTTCAAGTCCTGCTTCTGACGGAGTTGGATGCATTCCGCCCCCAGCTTCTCCAGCATGTGCTGATGCTCTATAAAGGCTCCCTGCAAAGACAGGATACCGATTTTTTTCATAACAACCTCCATCTGCCGCTTCTGTGGCATACGATATCATAAAGGAACTTATTCGTCCCGCTCTTCTTATACCCCTCTCTGAGCCATAAGAAGCTCAATCTCCTGTTCATTGATCCCAACCATTGCCTCTCCCAGATCCTCGGACAGCTCTGCCAAAAGCTTGGGATCCTGATAATTCGTAACGGCCAAAACAATTGCCCTCGCCCTTTTCTTCGGATCCCCGGATTTAAAGATCCCGGAGCCCACAAATACCCCTTCCGCTCCCAGCTGCATCAGCATCGCAGCATCTGCCGGAGTTGCAACTCCTCCTGCCGCAAAATTCACCACCGGAAGCCTTCCCTTCTCATGTACCTCATATACCAGCTCGTAGGGCACCATCAGTTCCTTAGCCGCATGATAGAGCTCCTCCTCTGCTGCGCCTTGCAGCTGTCTGATTTGCTGCATCATTTTCCTCAGATGCCGGACTGCCTGTATCACATCTCCGGTTCCGGGTTCCCCCTTGGTACGGATCATAGATGCACCCTCATTAATTCTTCGAAGCGCCTCTCCCAAATCCTTTGCACCGCATACGAAGGGGACCTGAAATCTTCTTTTGTCAATATGATAGGTATCATCCGCGGGAGACAGCACCTCACTTTCATCGATGTAATCGATTTCAATGGCCTCCAGAATTTGCGCCTCCGCAAAATGTCCGATCCGCACCTTGGCCATTACGGGAATGGATACTGCCTTCTGTATCTCCCGAATCATCTTTGGATCACTCATGCGGGATACTCCTTTGGCTGCCCGGATATCCGCCGGAATCCGTTCCAGCGCCATCACAGCACATGCTCCGGCCTCCTGGGCGATCCTGGCCTGTTCCGGTGTGGTCACATCCATGATTACTCCGCCCTTTAACATCTGGGCCAGATTCTTATTCAGATCATAACGATTATTCATAAATTAATTCCTCCTTTAAGCAGGCCTTGACGCCTGCAGCAGTTTGCATTATTATATTCCCTATCTGAACTTATTAAAAGTATCAGAATCACAAAAGTTAATGGGATCAGTTTTAGCAAAAAAGGAGGATTACCCATGGAAATGTTAACCCCAAGTCTTCAGGCAGACAGTAAAATCCCTCTCTACCAGCAGCTCTATACCTATATCAGAGAAGAGATCCGTTCCGGAAGGCTTCCTCATCATACCAAGCTGCCCTCCAAACGTAAATTATCCGCCTATCTGAATATAAGCCAGAACACAATCCAGGCCTCCTATGATCAGCTAATGGCGGAAGGTTATATCCAATCTTATGAAAAACGAGGCTTCTATGTCAACCAGCTTGAGCATCTGCAAAACATCAGAATAGCAGCCGAATCTGAGGACTTATCCATAAAAGCCGAGGCTCCGGTCAAATACGACTACTCCTACCATGGGGTAGATCCTGCCGCCTTCCCCTTCGCTGTCTGGAGGAAACTCTCCAAAGAGGTATGGAACGAATACGATAGGGAATTGCTTCAATTAGGCGATCCGCTGGGTTATTACAGACTCCGCAGCGCCATCGCTGCCTATCTTCACCAGTCCAGGGGCGTCAGCTGCAATGAGAATCTTATTGTCATCAGCTCCGGTACGGAGATGCTTCTCCAATCCCTAATCCAGCTTTTCTCCCGGGATTATATCTATGGTATTGAAAATCCGGGCTATGAGAGGCTCAAGCAATTATTCCGGGGAAACCGGGCGGCAATGACTCCCATACGCATAGATGAAGGAGGCATGTGCCTGCAAAAGGTTCATAACAGCAAGGCCAATGTACTGTGTGTGACCCCTGCCCACCAATTTCCCTCCGGCCATATCATGCCCATCAACCGCAGAATACAGCTGTTGAATTGGGCGAATGAAGCTGCCGGCCGGTATATTATTGAGGATGATTATGACAGTGAATTCAAATACAGCGGCAAACCCATCCCTGCACTTCAAGGCCTTGATCATAATGAAAAGGTGATTTATATGGGCTCCCTGTCCAAATCCGTCTCTCCCACCCTGCGCGTCAGCTATATGGTTCTTCCTCCCCATTTGATGCAGCGATACCGCAGGGAGTTATCCTATCAGCTTTGCCCTGTTCCGGTTCCTGAGCAGAAGGTATTATGCAGATTTATTGAGGAGGGTTATTTTGAACGGCATTTAAACAAAATGAGAAATGTATATAAGAGAAAGAGAGAGCTGCTGGTAGAATCCATTCAACGAATGAGCAAAGAAATAAAAATCCTGGGAGCGGATGCCGGCTTACATCTTCTGCTCCAGATACCCAACCGGATGAGTGAGGAGCAATTGATAGAATCGGCGCGGAAAGTCGGCATCAGGGTATACAAAAGCTCCGTATACTACTCCAATCCTCTCGATCTTCCCAAGGAACCCTTCGTATTGCTGGGGTATGCAATGATTACTGAAGAGGAGATCGTGAACTCCTGCCGGCTATTGGAGACTGCCTGGTTTCCGACAGCCGACTGACCCAGGGCATGACATTCCTTTGCTAATTCGATATTTATTGATGAAATGCGATGATATATGTGCTATAATCATAATAAAAGAAAAGCTCCGTTTCCCCTGCCGGCCTTCCGTTCTGTCTGAACGCTGCATGCCGGATATAAGTCCCCCGACAGGAGGCTCCCTATGAAAAAACAACGCGGACCGTTATATCAATATATGTTTTATATACTGCTGGCAATCGAAGCAATTATCATTGTACTGGTCAGCTTTCAAAGACATATTAATATTTCCTTTCAAGATGAAGTCTTTTACAGTATTAGTGATTATTGGCTCAATGTAGCCGATAATGAAAACCAGCATTCTGTGTCCCTTCCGGCCACTCTGGATCCAGGGGAGGATCATGCGGTAAAGATCTACCGTAAGATCCCTTCCGATTTTCGCAGAGTTACCTGTATCGGTATTCTGACCTATCAGCAAAGCATTGTGGTATATTTAAACAATGATGTAATCTATTCAAGAATATCCCATGATAAAGCAGATGCTCTGTTCAATGTGCCTCCCGGCTCAGTATGGGATATCATTCCGCTCCCAAGAAACTCCGAGGGAAAGACCCTGACCCTGGTCCTTTCCTCCAAATACCGGAATTATGCCGGCCGGGTTAATGAAGTCCACGCAGGCACAAAGGCCTCCCTTCTCCTATATATCATTAATTCCTTCGGGTTGGGTTTTCTGCTGTCCTCAATCAACTGCATCATAGGAATATTCCTGTTATTCCTCTACATTTTTATAAAACGCCTGATCCATGCAGATAAATCCCTGTATCACCTGGGCTGCTTTACCCTGCTGTCCGGCATCTGGCTGTTGATGCAAAGCAACCTTAGCCAGCTGTTTTTCAGCAATAATTATATTGTTTCCACCGTCAACTATCTGGCTTTGATGATGCTTCCCATACCGATACTGCTGTTCACGAACTTATTAAAGAATTATCATTATAAAAAATGGAATACGACTTTTGTCTATTTCCTGCTGAGCAGTAATTTTGTCATCATCACCCTGCAGCTGCTGGACCTTTATGATTTCCATGAAACATTATGGTTTGTCCGCCTGGAGCTGTTTCTGGTTTTGGGCATTACAATCATAACCCTTTTGTTGGAGATTTTTGTTCATAAGAACCAGGAGATTAAAACATTTGCCATTGCCTCTTCCGCTTTCTTCCTGTTCAGTGTAATCGAAGTGTTCAGCTACAATTACCAATCCGGACTGGTGGGAGGCGGGTACTTCCAGCTGGGTCTCTACCTGTTTATCCTGATCCTGGCCTGGGACGGGATCAGACGGGTTGCCAACTATGTAAAACTCAGCGAACAGGCTATCCATTACAGACAGCTGGCTTACCGGGATCCTCTTACAAACTGCAGAAACAGAATTGCCTATGAGAAAGATCTGGCCAACATCGATAAGAGCCGCACTGTAACTATATTCATGGCCGATATGAATAATATGAAGCACATCAACGATACCTTCGGCCATCAAATCGGGGATGAAGTTATTATCCTATGCAGCCAATGCCTTGTTAAGACCTTCGGCCGGAGCGTATACCGCATTGGCGGAGACGAGTTCCTGTGCATTGAATATGATTTGACCCCGGAGGCCATAGAGAAGCTAATACAGGACTTTCATCAGGAATGTGCCAGGGCTAATGAAGATATTCCCTATCCCTTTCTTATGTCGGTGGGCTATGCCACCTATGACATTTCCATGGATCACTCCATACAGGATACGATTAAGCGGGCTGACAGAAAAATGTATGAATTAAAAAACCAGCTAAAGCTATAGCTGGTTGTTCAGTATTTTTTTCAGTCTTCTCCATTGGGGCAGAAATCGGTCCATATAGCCTTTGAATACCGCATTATGGCTTCCTTCCAACAAATGCACCAGTTCATGCACCACAACATACTCAAGACAGTCATAGGGCTTTTTGGCCAGCTGCAGGTTCAAACAGATCTTTCCTGTACGGATATTGCAGCTTCCCCATCTGCTTTTCATATTCCGGATGATCCACCCGCTTGCCTTAACCCGGATGATGCGTTCCCATTGTTCCATCAGCCGGGGAATTTCCGCCTCCAATCTCTTACGGTACCATTGATTAAGAAGCCTCTCCCTCTGTTCCTTTGTGCTCCCCGGTTGTGCATACAGAATCACTTTATCTTCTGCTGCCTCCACCCGGCTGTAACGCAAAACTTCTCTTATCTCCAGCTGATAAAGCTTCCCCCAGACGAATATTTCCTCTCCGCTTATGTATTCCGGCTCCTGCCTCGCAGGGAGTCTGCTGATTTTGGCCTGCTGCCGCATGATCCATTCCTGCTTTGAGAGCACAAAACGGCGGATCTCTTCCTCGCTCATCCGCAGCGGAGCGGATATATGAAGCCTGCCATCCGGAGGAAGAATCCGAAGATACATATTCTTAATCCGTTTTTTTTCCACCTCTATCGGTGTCCCATTGATGCTTATCTGTTTCATTTCCTCTCCTATGTCCGATGATGTCTGCCAGGATCCGCTGATATCTGCTGATGCCCGCTGATTGCCGGAGAGAGCCTACTTCTTCTTATTGCGGCGCCTTCTCCGGGCCGATGCCGGTTTGCCCTCCTGTGCCTTGACCGTGAGCTCCTTCTCCTTATCGGAACGCAAGCTAACCCACATGGAGCTGCCTCCTTTGCCATCCGAATTAATCTCAAGAAAATCAAATTTCTTCAGGAATTTGGACAGCTTAGTATCTCCGTAATTACGAACGTCAAAATCAGGATACCTTTTTACCAGACGGCTTCCCAGCTCACCCATATTCATCCGCTGTTCGTCCTCATCCACTTCGTTCATCATCTTAAGAATGGCGGCCTTGATCACATTGATATCCGTCATATTCTTGCCCGCATCCCCGTTGTCGGCTAAAACAATAATATTCTTCGCCTTTGTATCTTCCGTCTCCTTTTCCTTTCTGGCCTCCGATTTACCGGCTTTTTCAGAATCCTGTACATGATCGGCCTTAACACGCCCATCCTCCATCTCCATGCTTTTCTTCTCACTCTCCGCCAGGACATCCAGATATTTAAACTGATTACAGGCCGCAATAAAAGGCTTCGGCGTCTTCCGCTCTCCCATGCCTACCACCAGCATTCCCGACTCCCGCAGCCGGGAAGCCAGCTTTGTAAAATCGCTGTCACTGGATACAATGCAAAAGCCTTCCACATTCCCGGAATACAGAATATCCATCGCATCAATGATCATTGCTGAATCCGTAGCATTTTTGCCTACCGTATATCCGTATTGCTGTACCGGAGTTACGGAATTCTCAAGCAGCACATCCTTCCAGGATACGGCTGCAGGCTTCGTCCAATCGCCGTAGATTCTCTTATAGGTAGCAATTCCGTAATCGGCAATTTCATCCATAATATATTTAATATACTTCGCGGAAACATTATCCGCATCAATTAATACAGCAAAACGTTTTTCTCCCAGCATAACAATCTCCTCCTATTTATTACATTGTACCCCGAATAAATTCATCTGTAAACCATATTTACGTCCCTCTTCCGGACCAAAGAAAGCGGAAAATAAAAACACCTTCCTGATTAATTAACCATATATTGGCAATAATCATATCAAGGAGGTGTATTTATGATAGCATTTGTGAAAAACCGCAGTCTTATGATGCAAAAGAAAAAATTGATACTTCTGTATCTGCTTAATCTTGTTGATATCCTGTTTACGGTTATATTACTTCAAACCGGTTATTTTAAAGAAGTTAACATACTGATGGTGAAAGTTGTTACAAATCCTATTGCAGGGGTTCTGCTAAAGGTGCTTTTACCGGCCCTGCTGCTGGGCTATTTGTACCAGCAATTACAGGAGGGGGATGAGGAACAGTTAAGAATCTCCAATATCGCCGTTAATATCTCCCTGACCATCTATGCACTGGTGAATCTTTCCCATCTTGTATGGAGTGCCCTGCTGCCCTACTTTATATTTTTAAATCACTAAGTAAATTCCAAATCGCAGGATCAGGATAATATTCAGGAAGCATTCCTATGATCAGGCAGCCCTGTCACCAGGGCAAGCAGTTCATCAAAATCTCCCTGCCTGTAACAGGTAATATCCTGATCCTCCGGACAAATCAAACAATCCTTCAATAAGAAGGTATCCATGCCCAAGCCGGCGGCACACATATCTTCCTTTACATCATTACCGATCATAATACATTCTTCGGCTTTCTTTCCCAGCTTCTCCAAAACCTGCTCATAATATTCCAGTTTCGGCTTACAGTAATTGCTGTTCTCATAGGTGGTAATCAGCTCAAAATCCGCCGGATCAAGGCCTGCCCAATTAAGTCTTGCATGAGTGGCCACCCTCGGAAACAGTGGATTCGTAGCAAGAGCAAGGGTATACCCCTTTTCCTTCAGGATTCGTACACACTCACTGGCATTGGGATGGGTTTTGGTTGTGCTCCTTGCCATATGGAATTCCTTCTGGTAGAACTCGTTGAAAAGCGGTTCCAGCTCTTTACTCTCCTCCACAAGTCCTTCAAAGGTGCTCCAGAAAAGCTGTTCGTTGGTCATAGTCCCGTCATTATCCAGCATTGCCTTGGTACCGGTCCATACCGCTTTCAGCAGCTTTTCAGAATCATAGCCAAGGGGAACGAATTTGGCCGCCAGGGCTTTGAAATAAGTGTTCAGAAAAAGCTCCTGGTCGGGCATTGGCAGCAGGGTTCCGTCTAAATCAAAGATACAGGTATTCATATATACTTCCTTTCATGGTGCTGTATTATTATCAACCGTCATATTTCCATTACGCCTATACTACCAAATCCAACCTCCGGATGCAACCCCTTCCCTAGGAATTTTGCAGGCCCCCAGTGAATAACAGCAACTGTCTCTGCCATTCCTGCCTGGGTTCATAAGCTTCCATGCCGAACTCTCCCATCTCCGACAGCAAGCTCTTCTTCAGCAGCTCTACCTCATGATGCCCCAGAAGCTGATAGACTCCGGGATATTCTTCGGGATAGAAGCACTCCTGCAGAATCTCGGTCAAATCGGCAATACTGCGCACCTTATCCCATATCAAAGAAACCTTATCCTCCAAGCCTTTCCGTTCTTTTATTTCCTCAAGGAGCTCCCTCAGCTTCTCATCCTCCATGGCTTCTCCTGTGACCAGCTCTTCCTCCGGCTCTCTTTCCTTGTCGGTCCGTATAAAGAAACTCCCCAGGGATGCCGTATCCAAATGATACTTAAGGCGTAATGCCAGCTCCGGCACTGCACGCTGAAGATAACCGACTTGCTCCTCCTCCAGCTTCAAGGCCTCCCCAATCCGCTCCAGGCTTTCCCGGAGTATAGCCTGTATTTCTTCCCTGTCCTTCATAGGTGTTGTACCATCCGCAGCATTTCCCCGACCGGACAGTATCTTTTGCAGCTCCTCAAGCTCCCCTCCTGAAAGAAGAAGCTTTGCAGGCTCCCTCCCCAACAGTTCGCAGCCAATCGCATTAATGACTGCCAATTCACACAGATTAATTAATAAATGCTGCGCCTCCCGGTCATAGCTGTTCATCAGCAGCCGGAGCCTTTGATTGGAAAAGCGGCTGAGTATACCATCCTCCAAGGTAAGCCGCTTTAAGTATTCATGGATATATTCCACCCCCAGATCACCTGTTACGGCATTCAAAAGCGGGTAATCCACTGTTCCTGGAATCTCATGTGCCCCGTATTCTATATTATAATCGTGGAAGAATTCCGGAAGGCCGTGATACAGTGTATCCCGGTAGGCAATGCTGTCCGGACGGCTCCCCTTTTCCTGCAGCCTTGTCAAAAGCCGCATCGCCTCCTCCTGGTAAATGGTGATCTGCTCCATACCCCGATAAAATAATGTCTCCGGCTTCTCCTGCTTCAACAGCTCCAGCTTTTGCTGTATATCGGGAACTGTTTTCAGATAGGCTCCGATCTGATACGTGATAGACTGCAGCAGCTCCTGTGCCTTCTCCACCGGAACAGAGCTGCTCTCGCTATTGGTATAACGCTCTACCTCTTTAGCCATAAGGTCGATTAAACCATATTGCAGTGCCTGTATCTGCTGCCCGCTCAACAGATTCTGTTCTGCTGCGGCCTGCAACAGGGACTGGAAATAATGTCCCCGGTCCAAAATGCTCTCATTAATTCCAGTACCCGTAATATTCAGATAATCCATATGCTCTCCTCCTCGTCATACCTTATATCAATCATGCCCTTGCTCCTGCTCAATGCTTTAATCCCATTCCCTCTCATCCCAATCCAGAAAGTCCAGATAATCCTCCTCGTATCCGTCTGATCCGCGATATTCCTTCGTACCATAACGAATATCGCGGCAATAGTTCTCCAGCATGGAGGTTTGGAGAAACTCCACGGAGCCCTGGCAGACATCCTCATAATAGGATTTCATCAAGCGGATAAGCTCATCGTCAGAAAGCTCCTCCAATGCCTCACTCTTGAAATAATAAAAGCATTCCTGAAGCTGCATCAGCGTATCCGCATAATTCTCCTGGTTGAGATAGGCGGAATCGGCAAACTCCATAATAAGCTTCTGTATCACGCCTCCCCCAAACTCAATTCTTCCGGTCTGCTCCAGGGTCTCCTTCCTATTTTCTACAAGCTGCCGGATCTCCTGCTGGGACAGCACCAACCCAAAACGGAGGGTGTAGGGATTGCATTCTTTGATTACCTCCGCTGTCTGCTGCTCTAATACAGTTATGGGCAGTATCATAAATAGCTTCTCCATAGTTCACCATTCCTTTCATAAAAATTTTAAAAAAGGGGTTGACAAATAAATAACTTTGTGCTACAATTATATTGGAATTTTATGTTTTGATTTTATTTCAACATAATTAAATTGATTATAATACCATTGCTAGATAAAGTCAATTATTAAATTTATAATATATATAAGCCCTCCGCCGGGACGTGTTTTGATCCTGGCCGAGGGCTTTTTCATCTTCCTTTATAAGTTATCGCTAATCATTTATGAATCTTATTATTTATTCTCTCCGTCAAGTTCAAAAGGCTTTAACAATTTATCAACTTCAATATCCTTACCCTTCTCATCCATGGTTTGGACCTTTGCAAATACCCAGCCTTCAACATTATTCGGGTCAACGCCCGCGTTGATGAAGACTTCCGGATTTAGAACAAATACAATGTCCTTATCATTCGTCGACATGTCTTTCGCCCATTCGAACATATTGCCATTCGTTAAATCAACACCATAATGATCAAGCGCCATATGATAGGTGATGTTATCACGATATAACTCTACAATCTTTTTGTAGGAAGCCAAAGGTGTAACCTCTCCGTTATAGGATAAGGCATCACTTCCGAAGTCTGTTCCAAGTATGAGCTTATCTCCTGCCAACATACCATCAGGCAGCTTACCGGCATCTAAACCTGCATCAATAAAGGGCTGTGCATCCAACTCCAAATAAGCATCATATGTTGTTGTCCTGCTAAAGTCTTGGCTCCAAACGAATCTTGCCGCTCCATCAGGCGCTTCTAAGGACCATCCGCCCAATACAGTATCTTCATTTACGTTATCTCCAATTTCATTCAACACTGCATCAAAGGATTTAATGGATTGGTCACCAATTACATCTAATTTGTTGCATGCTGTTAAACCTGCCAGTACTAATGCTAAAAAAGCTGTGAATATTAATTTTTTTATCATCCTATTAATTTTCCTTTCCCTATTCTTTATTTCGTTTTATTAAAGAAATATCATGATGAATTGCTATTATTTTAATGATATGCTTTAAATCTCTTTAATCTTAATGCGTTGGTTAATACGGAGACTGAGCTGAAGGCCATAGCTGCTGCTGCAATAATCGGATTAAGCAACGGGCCTCCGAACAGGTAAAGGAGACCTGCCGCAACAGGTATTCCGGCAGCATTGTAACCAAAGGCCCAGAATAAATTCTGCTTGATGTTACGGATTGTACTTTTACTTAAATGAATTGCAGTAGGAACATCCATAAGGTCGCTTCTCATAAGAACGATATCTGCAGATTCCATCGCCACATCAGTACCGGAACCGATTGCAATACCGATATCTGCCTGTACCAGAGCCGGAGCATCATTAATTCCGTCTCCTACCATACATACCTTTTTACCTTCCGCCTGAAGCTTCTTCACCTCATTTGACTTATCTTGAGGAAGCACCTCCGCAAGTACCCGGTCGATTCCCACTTGTTTTGCTATTGCTTCAGCAGTCTTACGGTTATCTCCTGTAATCATCGCAACCTCAATACCCATGGATTGAAGCTTTTTAATTGCTCTCGCACTGCTCTCCTTAACAACATCGGCAACTGCTATGATACCTGCCAATTTATTCTCCATCGCCACATACATCGGGGTCTTGCCTTCCCCTGCCAGCTGATCGGACTTCAGCTTTAGTTCCTCTAAGGAAATACTTCTGCTATCCATCAATTTTTTATTACCGATTAATACCTGAATTCCATCAATCACTACTTCAATTCCATGGCCCGGGATTGCTTCAAACTGTTCTACTTTCTTAAATTCCAGGCGTTCCATCTCAGCGCCTCGAACAATTGCTTCTCCAAGGGGATGCTCGGAACCCTTTTCTCCGGAGGCTGCAATTTGAAGAAGATATTCTCTCTTCACACCTGCTGTCGTAATTATGTCGGTTACTTCCGGTTTACCCTCCGTAATTGTTCCTGTCTTATCAAACACGATGGTATTAATCTTATGCGTGGTTTCCAATGCCTCGCCACCCTTAATCAAAATACCATTTTCAGCTCCCTTACCGGTACCAACCATGATTGCTGTCGGCGTGGCAAGACCTAATGCACAAGGGCAGGCAATAACCAGAATAGATATAAATATGGTTAAGGAAAAGGCTAAGGATTGTCCTGTGAAGAACCATGCCAGGAAGGCAATTGCTGCAATAATACAGACAACCGGTACAAAGTATCCGGATACAATATCAGCCATCTGAGCAATCGGAGCTTTGGAGCCCTGAGCCTCCTCTACCAGTTTTATAATCTGTGCTAAAGCAGTATCACTTCCGACTTTCGTTGCCTTGAACTTAATCATACCATTCTTGTTGATACTTGCAGCAAATACCTTATCACCAACTTTTTTATCCACAGGCATACTTTCTCCGGTTAACATAGCTTCATCAATGGAGGTATTACCCTCTAAAACAACCCCATCTACCGGGATTTTTTCACCTGGCTTTACTAATATGATATCTCCGATTTCGACTTCATCAATGGGTACTTCAATCTCTTTTCCATCTTCAATTACGATTGCTGTCTTAGGAGCAAGACCCATCAACTTCTTTATAGCCTCCGAGGTCTTACCCTTTGATACTGCCTCTAAGGACTTACCAAGCAAAATCAGGGCAATGATTACACCAGCCGTCTCATAATATAAAGATTCTACTGCCATAAAATCACCTTGAATAATTCGATAGGTATTATATAAGCTGAATAATACGGCAGATGTAGTTCCTATCGCCACCAGGGAATCCATATTAGGACTTCTTTGGATTAAAGCTTTGAAACCGACTGTATAAAATTTATATCCTGCAATAATAATGGGAGTAGTGAGTAATACCTGCAATAAAGCAAATCTTAAGGGATACTTCATCGGATTTAATGCCATAGGTATCGGAAACGGCCACCAGGATACCATGGGAACCATTGCAAAATACAGAAGCGGAAGTCCAAACACAGCCGCTATTGTAAATTTAACCCAAAGCGTCTTAATCTCTTTTTCTTTCCGAAGTTTATCTTCATCCACTGTATTTTTCTCAATCTCCAAAGCCTTGTATCCGGTTTTTTCGATACATTGCTTTATAGCTGAAAGTCTGAGTTTCTGTGAATCATATTCTACCGTAGCTTTTTCCGTAGCCAGATTAACCGATACTTTATTAATTCCCTCCAGCTTAGCGATCGCCTTTTCAACTCTTTGTGCACAGGCTGCGCAAGTCATTCCACCGATCGGGATAGTAACCGTATTCGCTTTACTCTCCTCTATTACACCATAGCCTGCATGTTCTACCACTTCTTTAATCGCAGGTATGGAGGCTTTCAGAGCATCAAATTCTACGGTTAATTTTTCTGTTGCGAAATTCACATTTGCATTCGCTACACCTTCCAGCTTGCTGACAGCCTTTTGAACTCTCTGTGCACAAGCAGCACAAGTCATACCACTTATCTTTACAGTTTCTTTATTCATTTATTTAATCCTTTCTTAAAATATTTTTTATTTAATATCCGTCTCACAAATATCTTAATCTTAATTCACAATAATTATATTCTTTGAATATGAAGATTTTATGGAGTTTAATAAAAAGTCATTAATTTCTTTAAAAAGGAATCTGCTGTTAAAAAATGACCCCAAATTAAATTCGGGGTCATTCCGGCTTTTTCTTTAATATCAATTGCATTATTCTGTATATCCTATCTATTTCAAATTCATCTGCTCTCTGTAATGAAACGGTTTACTATTTACTGATACTTTATCCTAACCGCTTTAAAACAGTTTCTTCAACAGCTTGAGGTGATTTTTGTACGGCGGATAACGCAGGGGAATATCCGGCCAGGCCATCTTTTTCATTACGCTCTTTTTGTGAGTAAAGGTATCAAAGCTGGCCTTCCCGTGATAGCCCCCCATACCGCTGTCACCCACACCTCCAAAGGGCATGTGGGGAGTTGCCAGATGCATCACCGTATCATTAATACAGCCTCCGCCATAAGAAATAGATCCTATGATCTTTCTCTCATTCTCCTTCCTGGTGGTAAAGCAGTATAAAGCCAGGGGTTTGGGACGGCTGTTTATCATCCTTACCGCCTCCTCCAGATGTTCGAATTCCAGCACCGGAAGGATTGGTCCGAATATCTCCTCGGACATCACTGGACTGCCCCAGCTGACTCCGTCAAGAACTGTAGGAGCTATTTGCCTTGACTCCCGGGAAAAGGTTCCCCCGATCACGATATTTTCTCCCTGGAGCAGATCCAGCAGCCGGTCAAAATGCTTTTCATTGATTATTCTGGGATAGGTCGAGCTGCTGCAGGCATCCTCTCCATAGAACCGGCGGATGTATTCCTCCATCAAACTCAGAAGCCTGTGCTTCACACTCCGGTGAACCAGAAGATAGTCCGGCGCAACACAGGTCTGCCCCGCATTGAGATACTTTCCCCATACAATTCTGCGGGCGGCCAGCTTCAGGTTTGCCGTCTCATCCACAATACAAGGACTCTTTCCTCCCAGCTCCAGGGTTACCGGGGTCAAATTCCGGGCTGCCGCCTCCATTACCGTCCTGCCGACGGTGACACTCCCCGTGAAGAAGATATAATCGAAGCTCTGCTCCAGCAGGGACAGATTCGCCTCCCTTCCTCCCTGAACAACCGCAACATATCTCTCCGGGAACACCTCCGCAAGGATTTGCTCCATCACCAATGAGGTGTTCGGTGACAGATTGGAGGGCTTAACCACCGCACAGTTGCCTGCCGCAAGAGCTCCTACCAACGGAGAGAATGTCAGCTGAAAGGGATAATTCCAGGGAGACATAATCAGGACTACGCCATAGGGCTCAGCATATACCCTGTTGAGCGAAGGAAAATTAGCTATGGTTCCCGGCACGGTCCGGGGCTTCGCCCAGGTTTTCAGATGTCTGAGCGCATGGCCAATCTCCTCCAGCACCATTCCGATTTCCGTTGCATAGGCCACAAAAGCCGGCTTGTTCAAATCCTCTTTAAGCGCCTCCAATATATCCTCTTCATGCCTGCGTATGGATTGCTCTAATTTTCTTAAGCAGAACAGCCGGTACTGGATATTTCTTGTTCTTTCCTGCTGATAGAATTCTTTCTGTTTTCTTAATATTGTTCTAATATCTGACATTGCTCAACCTTCTTCCTAAGCTATTTTTATGATCTCAGATGTATATATATCCTACTATTTTTATACAAGTCTGCTTCTTTCATCTATTGTAATATTTTCCATACACCTTTTCAATCCTATTCAAGCAAATGCAATAAAAACCGGCAGATTACATTCATATGCAATCCACCGGTTCATCCTATCAGCATTATATTATTTTACCTTTCCCGGGATTACCTGAACTTTCTGCCCTCAGACAATTTCTCCATGGATTTATGAATACGCTCCCTGCGTGTTTCCTCTTTTTTCGCACTGGTAATCCACTGAATGTATTCTCTTTTGCCGGTATAGGAGAGCTTCTCGTAGGTTTCCAAGGCGGGCAGATTACACTGCAGGGCTTCCATAAAATCAGCGGGAACCTCCACACTTCGCTCCTCTTCATCCTTTTTGACCGTAACCTTCACGGTCTCACCGGGCTCCTTACCAATCTTCCTGCGAATCTCCTGGGTCATCCCCAGCAGGTAGCATCCGCCCATACGAACAAGAGAACCCCGGTATTCCACTCCGTCAAAGGTAGCCACTACCTTCACTCTCTTGGCCCCAAATACTCTTTCTACATCAAAGGGCGGCTCTACATAGGCGCCGTTGACACCTTCCGCCTTCTTAATTACAGCTTCAAATTCCTGCACCCTGCTTCATCCTCCTGTCAGATGAATTTCTGCTCCCTTAATAAATTCATCACGGGAACATTGTAAGCGATGTCTTTCGAATACCCATTGTATGCTTCTTCCCTCTGCTCCTTCGCTTCATCATTCTCCTTCAGGAACAAATCCAGAAACTTCAGGTAGTCATCATAGGAGAACAGGGCTTCCAAACTCCCCACGCCGCCATCCTCTCTCATGCTCTGAGCAATCAGGAAGGCATAATTATTCTGAACCGGCGCTGGGGCGGCCACGGCTGCCTTACGTCCTGCTGTCTCCCGGCTGCCTGTGCTTACCATGGCTCCGTTGGTATCCGTACCCTGTCCGATATAGTTCATCACTTTTTTAACATAATTCTGTGTCTCTTCAAAAGGAGGGATCCCTCCGTATTTTGCCACATTATTACTTCCGGCATTGTAGGCGGCCAGCGCCAGTTTTGTATTTCCATCATATTTTTTCAGAAGTTCCGAGATATACTTTGCTCCGCCCATAACATTCTGCTCCGCATCAAAGGAATCAGTTACTCCCAGATATTTTGCAGTAGCAGGCATCAGCTGCATCACTCCCTGTGCTCCACAGCGGGACACTGCCTTGGGATTGAAATCAGACTCGGCTTTCCCGATTGCTTTTAAGAGATTGACCGATACATTATGTTTTACTGATGCTTTTTGAAATATCTCATCCAGGGATTTTGTTTCTCCCAAAAAGGATGCAAACTCTGAATTCTCTCCGCTCTTTTTGATCACACCTACGTTCTGGTTTTGGTTCTCAACTTTGGTAATTCCGTTAATTTCAGCCATTGTACACCTCAATAACGCTGCAAAGTACAGCCTGTATTATTATAATTAATAAAAGTAACCTGCTTGTAATACTCACATTATAATCATTTTAAGCTATTTTCCAATATTAATCAACATCAACCGCTAATTTAGTTATTTTTTATCATATCCCCTTACTTTTATGCGGGATGCGGCAGGCCAAACTGTAACGTAACTTCTTATTTCTTTATGGCAGGCACTTGTCTTTTGAGAACATTATGTAGTACAATAAGGATAATGTAATTTTCTAATCCCATAATTAAGCAGGCTTGATCATGAACAGAGTCCGTAAAGGGATTTTTTAATTTTTATATAACAAATAAAAATATATTATCAGGAGGTTGTACTATGTATTGTGTTCAAGAAATTACGCCTAAGGTATTTTGGGTTGGAGGCAGCGACAGACGCTTAGCGCTGTTTGAGAATATGTTTCCCCTTCCGAACGGTGTGGCATATAATTCCTATCTTATTATGGATGATAAAACTGCGCTTATTGATACTGTCGACCGCTCCATCAGTGATCTGTATCTTGAGAACGTAACTCATGTTCTGGGAGGAAGGAACCTGGACTACCTGGTTATTAACCATATGGAACCGGACCATTGTGCCAATATCGAAGAGATAGCCAGGCGCTATCCGCAGGTTAAAATTATCGGCAATAAGAAGACCTTCCAATTTCTCGAGCAATTCTATAAGATGGATCTGAAAGCAAATTATCTGGAGGTCAGGGAAGGCGAAGAACTGGCACTGGGCAGCAATGTCCTCCGCTTCTACATGGCTCCCATGGTTCATTGGCCCGAAGTAATGGTAACCTATGAGGTAAGTCAGGGAATTCTGTTCTCGGCAGATGCCTTTGGCTCCTTCGGTGCTTTTGCCGGCAATCTATTTTCCGACGAGGTGGACGAGAAGGATATGGATGAAGCAAGACGGTATTATTCCAACATCGTAGGACGTTATGGCGCCCAGGTTCAGGCATTGTTCAAGAAGCTTGACGGTATAGAGATTAATCTGATCTGTTCCCTGCACGGACTGATCTGGCGCAATCAGGATATTCCCTTCATACTGGACAAGTATGACAAATGGAGCCGCTATGAACCGGAGAAAAAGGGTGTTGTACTGGTCTACGCTTCCATGTACGGCAATACCGAGAATGTGATGAATGTGCTGGCTAACAAGCTTGCGCTGCGTGGAATTCGGGATATGAAGATGTATGATGTCTCCAAGACCCACTCCTCCTTCATCATCTCCGATTTGTGGAAATACAGTCATGCGGTATTTGCCTCCCCTACTTATAATATGCATTTATACTTTGTTATGGATGCGCTGTTGAAGGATATTCAGGTTCTCGGCCTGAAAAACCGGAAAGTGTCCGTCATCGGAAACCATTCCTGGGCCAGTGCCGCAATGAAATCCATGAAGGAGCATCTGGAGTCTATGAACGGGATTGAGCTTATCGGAACCCCTATGGATGTGCGCTCTTCCCTTAAGGAGGAACAGATTCCGGATTTGGATGCCCTGGCTGATGCCATCTATGAATCCTGGTACGGGGAAGCTGCCCAGGAATAAAAGGGTAAGATGTAATAGATATAACATGGACAAGAACCATGGATGGGAATTAATTTCCCTGTCCATGGTTCTTGTTCTAATACTTTTTCTCTAGCTGTATCTCAAATTCCAATTCATGCTTTATCGGAATCCCGTCCTCTCCGATCATGGGAATCTCAGGCTTCATCCTCCTGGATTCCAAGATTGCATTGATATGAACCGCAATCAGCTCAAACCCTTTTCTCTGGTAGAAGCGTATGGCATTGGTATTGTCATTGGTTGTAATCAGCCAAAGCCTTTGGCAGCCCGCTTCCTTTGCCGTCTGAAGCATCACTTTCACCATAAGAGTTCCCACCCCGCGGTTCATAAGAAAGCTGTTGAAAGTTACGATTTCGCAGGCTCCTTCCTCCATATGATAGGTTACAATACCGGCGATCCGCTCTTCCTCAATTGCAACAAACCCAGGCAATTCTGTGGTATCGATGGCTCTTCCTCTGGATATCACCGGAGGGCAGCTCCATTCTTCTTTCAGTCTGTAATTTACTTCCTCACGGTATTGTTCATTGATTGGGATTATCCTCATTTCTCCTCCGTTCCTGCGCCTACTCCTGCGCTTTTCTTATCCATTATTCTCCACTACAATCAGCGGTCTCATCATATCATAGTCCTCGTGCTCCAGAATATGGCAGTGCCATACATAATTGCCGCAATGCTCCTTAAAATGCATCACAATGGAAGTCACTTGCCCCGGATCTGTCCTTACCACATCCTTCGGGCCTTTTTCGTAGGGCAGCGGAGGCGTTAAGTTCTCCATCCGGAACCTATAATTCCCCTCTTCGTCAAAATCTTCCTCGGTAAATTCCTTCCTCCCCAGGATATCAAAATGCACCAGGTGCAGATGAACCGGATGTGGAAATGCAAAATGATTCACCAGATGCCATATCTCGATGGTGTCCACCTTTGGCTTCTCTGTCGCAGGCGCATCCCAACCCAATCCGTTCAGCAGATGCATAACCCTCCCGTAATGATCCGTTGTTTCATCCAAATGCAGTGTCCTCTCCCTAACCGCCAGCTCCGGGCGTATTCCATGATGAGGCATCAGCTCCATGGGGATGTCACTTTTATCCGGCCGGGATAAGGTATGCCCGACTCTGAATTGCAGAACTTGATCCATCCCCGGACCGGGAGGTCCCTGAGCGATGTTTTGCAGAATGATTTCCTCTCCCTTATAGTTTGAGAAGTCAATAATCAAATCTATTCTCTCGGCAGGCTCCAGGATAAAGGAATCGATTTCCTGGGTATGGTTCATTAACCCCATATCCGTGCCTATTTGATGGAATACCTCACCATTGCTTAGTTTCAGCTCATAAGCCCGCAGATTTGACCCGTTCAATATCCGGAACCGGTATTTGCGCGGTTCCACCTCCAGGTACGGCCAGAGCTTTCCATTAACCACAATCGTATTGCCCAGGAAGAAAGACGGGGTGGATGGTACAGGCTGCTCTACGGGCGGTGTGGCATTATCCGGATAATACAGGGAACCGTCGCTGTTAAACTGTTTATCCTGTATCAAAATCGGGATCTCATAATGCCCCTTCGGAAGATTAAGCCTGGCCTCCAATGCATCCCTGATCAGATAAAAGCCGGCCAGTCCCGCATAAACATTCAGTCTGGTAATCCCCATGGCATGATCATGATACCATAGGGTACATCCTGCTTGATGATTCGTATATTCGTATACAGCCCTGGAATATTTCGGACCCGTATATTTATTATCTCTTGTAAACCAGGCTTCCGGATGTCCATCACTGTCGTCCTTCACGTTAGCGCCGTGAAGATGGACCACCGTTCTGACCTCCGGGGTGTCCGCCGTTCCGTGGAGCGTGCGGTCCACCGGAAGAAGATGCCTTGAGGGCAGTCTGTTCTCCCATCTTACTTTGACTGTTGTATCCTTCTCTACCTCAATAGTCGGACCCGGGTAGGTGCCATTATACCCCCAGACGGCAGTCGAGGGAAAATACCGATGGAACCGGTGCCTTGCTTCCGTCATTATCATATGGTAATACCGGATACCCGCGCAATCAGCCTCACGCATTGACAGCGGTTCCGCTTTCTCCGGAATGGGCAGGGGATCCACATATCTGGGTATTGTTGCCGGGTCCGAGGGATCCACCTTGTTTCTGCTCTCCTCCTGCGGCATCGGCTGCTGCGGATTCCAGTATATATAATTTCTTTTCATGTTATCACCTCTATATTCATATATCATTCGCTTCGATCGAATTTCTTCTCTCACAATAATATATGAAATCTCTGTTAATTAGTGTCATATTCTGTAGAATATAGAGGTTTATTGTCATTGTGCTTTTGCCGGATAAGGCTTCCGTCATATTCCTTTTCTTACAGCACCAGGTTAACCTGATTTCTCCCCTTTTCCTTTGATTCATACAATGCCTGGTCCACACGCTTGAGCACCTCGGAATAACCCGCATCCGTCTCCTTGAAATAGGAGAAACCGGCGGACAAGGTCGGAGTGATGATTGCTTTCTCTGTGGGTATTTGCAGGGAGGATACTACGGAGCATATTTTATTTCCGAATTTCAGAGCATTACTTTCCTGCAGCCCGTAAACTATAATAATGAACTCATCCCCTCCCCAGCGGATCAGCTTATCGGAGCTGCGGATTGCCCTATAAATCGCTTTGACAATCTCGATCAGGACTCTGTCTCCTACCGCATGACCGTAGGTGTCATTGATGCGTTTGAAATGATCAATATCAAACATCATGATTCCTGAGTTAGGGCCGTTCTCTTTATAGTCCTCAAATGCATGAATCAAATCCGTTGTTCCGCTTCTGCGGCTGCCCGCCTTTGTGAGAGTATCCTGGTTTACTTCTGTTTCCAGCATCTTTTTTGAATGCCGGTAATACTTCTTTTCAATTAGTAAGACCAGAACATAACTCACAACCAGTATAATAACAAAAATCATCACCAATTCCAGCGTAAGCCTGGATACGAGATCCCTGCTCTCCCGATTCGTCTGATTTACACTAACCTCGAGATCCTTCTGATAGACTCCCATTGCTATAACCCAGTCAAATCTCTTATACAGCTTGGCATAGGCTAATTTCTCAGAGTTCTCATCACTCTCCAGCTCTTTGAAATAGTATGAGAAAAACAGCTCACCGGATTGCTTGATGCCTTCCAATTCTGTCAGATAGGGATAGTTCCCTTTGACATCGGACATGTCCGTGGACAGATACATTCCCTCCGTATCCGGAAGATTTGGATGTACCCGCCGGATTGCATAATTCTCACCGCCTTCATAATTCAGTATCTCATTCACCCATAGATAGGTATCATCATTAAATCGGAGCGCTCTGATAGAATTGGCCATCTCGTATTTTACAAGCTCGTTAAGATAGCTGTTGCTGATACCGTATACGGCAACCTCATTCTCCCGAATAATAATCCGGTAAGAGGAAAGAGTTGATTTAATATTCGCGAGGGTATCTTCCCAAGCCTCTTCGGCAAGTTGGTCGGTATCATAGACCGCTTCATCCTCCTTCCTATCCCAGAGAAGCACCGTCCAAAAATCATAATTCGCATTCTTTTGGAAGAAATCCAGGAAGGAGCTCTGAAAATCCGGACTGTTTTCCGGTGCCTTCAGATTAAGAATAACCTCCGCATTTGCAACCATCCTGTCCACATATTTGGTTTTAATCTCAATTTCAGAATCTATTTCAGAGATCAGATTGTTTACTGTCCCTTTTAGGAAGTCCTTTTTCAGGTTGAGAACGGTTTCCTGCGTCTTATCCATATATATGTCACTGACTCTATTGATGGAGGATAGAAAAAAATTGATCATAATCAGGAATATCACACTGGTTATCGCCACTGATACGAATACATAATTACGTTTCATCATACCAACACCTCCCACTCATATGTACTTTACCCAATAAGAGCTGATTTTGCTTGATCAGCGATTTTCTTAAGTATAGTACGAAATACCCATTTTGTAAAGACAAACACAGAAGCTTTGCCTTCGATTCGTTAAGGTTCGGCCCAGAATATCATGGGCCGAACCTTAATTCTCTTTATTCCGATTTGAGCATTTTTTTCAGCTGGTACTTAAATACCCATTGGGGGCTGTAGCGCTTACGGGCCTGCATTCTGGCCTGCACCACGGGATTTTGCCGCATTTCCCCGACAATCCTTTGTCCATGCTCCTCATAATATGCCATCTCACTGGGATAATAGCTTTCCGTGGTGAAGAATCCAAAATTGCTGGCATCCCAACGCATAAAATAAGCATGGAGGGTATCTCCCAGCTCCTTTAATGCCGGCACACATTCATTTAGGACCAGATAGTTCCCCATGGCCGCAGCCTCCAGGGCGGTCAGTCCGAAGGATTCCGAGACAGATGGGCAGATAAAAAGATTAGACAGTGAGAACAGCTCCAGTACTGAATCCCGTGTGATTCCCATTGGATAGCCGCAGTCGCTGGTGAATACCATATCCTCCCGGGCAAGCCCTGCGGAGCTTCCTGCTTCTATGATATATCTCTTATATTCCTTCATATCCGTATCCATTGCTTCAAATTCGCAGAAAATAACCTTAACACTGTATTTGCTCACCCTTTTGATTGCTCCGGAAAGCATTGCAACCTTCTCAAATCTTTTTCCTGTTGTAAATCTGGCCGGATAGACTATGAGTAAATCCGGCGAAAGCAGATCTGTCCTGGTGTGAAGCTCCTTTATTTGATCGCTCATATGCCCGATGAGATCCAGAGTATTATTCAGCACCCTGCATTTTTTAAGCGGAACATGATATTGCCTGGAAAGCGAAGGCAGCCCGCATTCTGTCGGGTAAGTATATATTGTATTTTTCATGGGACTGTATCTGGCCGAATGGGGCCAGGATATCTCCTTATCATGCTGGGATTCATCGGGCAGGGAATGGGTTACTGCAATAAATCTGAGCTTAGGAAGCTTTCCGGCGGCATGCCTCACAGCAAGATTATGCAGAAGATGCCAGCCCTGATAATGAATGTCATGCATCATGCATACCTCCACATCTCTCAGCTTTTCTGCCATATCCTCTCCCACCGCCTCCGCTTCCCAAAGCAGCTCCGGATGAACCGGTGTATCCGGTGAACTGTAATCCCTCCAGTGAATCTGCTTTCCCATGTACCGGTTGCACACCTTCGCCCATTCTATCCTGGGATCCAGATAAATCCCATGCTTTTCCGAATCCGGCAAATCCTCACACACCAGCAGCTTAACCTCGATTCCCGCCTCCAAAAGCATCCTGATGTGCTCGGCAACTACATTGACAAGGGAATATATTGTTGCCAACCCTCCGAACATCGTTAATATTCCAACCTTCATATCCTTTCCCGTAACAGCCCATAGACCTGTGACGGACCATGAGCTCATTATTCTTCCTTATTTTTTTAATATAATAGTATGCCACCGCGAGGCAGTCTATCCATGGAACAGGACGAATCGAAGATGAAGCAGAATCCTGTTCAGCAAACTCTTACTATTTCGACACATATCTACAGCCATTGAATATGATAATTATATAGAGCTTTCCCGCAGCACTGTTTCTTTCTGCAATCGCATTACAGCTCAGGTCTTGAACCCGGGCCTAAACTGCAATGCCAATGCAAAGAGGAATGGTCCGTCGCATGGATTATATAAAATAGTAAATTGGAGTGATTATATGAGTATATTATCAAGAAAAGCAAAAAAAATGCACACCCCTCTCGCAGAAGCCGCGGAATATAATCTGTTTACCAGGTTGAACGCAGTTCTTAATCAAAGTGACATCGGGGGAAGGGCAGCCATTGGTGGCGACACCGTATTCACCGACCTTACCCTGGGACGGGATCTATGCACTAATCCCCTTGGCTCCTGTCCTCCCTACGGTACGGATGCATCCCTTGTTGCGGGCGGCAATGTCTCCTGGCACATCGGTACAAATTACAGCGGCAACACGGTTATGCTCCCTCATACTTCCTATCAGGCAAAGGATATTGTTTACAAAAATGCCGACCACCTGCTCCAGCCGGTACGCCTTGCCCTCCTGCCTGTTAATTTCGACAAAGCCTTTTGCTATCTGGAATGTTTGTCTGAAGAATGGGCGAATGCCTGTAATTTTATGTTTATGTCGAAGGTATACCAATTAAAAGGACATATTATTCTCATCGGGCTCAGCAAATGCCTGAATATATTCTACCTTCCGGAAGATGTCCCTTCGGAGTGCGTGGACATAAGCGCTCCTGCAGCCCCGTCCTGCGGTAATATCCGAAGCATAACCATTATCACCCCTCCCGGTTCCACGAGCCTGATTAATATACCTGGCCATACCGTCGCCTTCGATCAGCTGACTGTATTGCGCCGCACCGATACACCGTCCCTGCTCTCCCTTCCATTTCTATCACGCTTTAGTGATATCATGACCGGAAGCATAACCGATGCAGCGGACAGTAAACTGATTCTATGGAACTTCTATGAAGCGGAACATGTTAATATTACAAATACCAGCCTTCCCGGTACTCTCCTGGCCCCCAGGGCGGAGGTATTGGCGGGAGGAAGCCGGCTGTACGGAACTGTCATAGCTCAGGCCTTTGAAGCAGGAATCTTGGGATTAAGACGGACAGAGCTTCATAATTGTCCGTTTGAGGGATCTTTACCTAAAGCATATGCCTGCCGGGCCTCATCCCTCTGTCCTCCGTGCCCGCCCTTCCCTCCCTGCACTACGACCACACACTGCACCACAACCACACCTTGCACTACCACAACACACTGCACCACAACCACACCTTGCACTACTACAACACGCTGTACCACAACCACACCTTGTACTACCACAACACGCTGCACCACAACCACACGCTGCACCACAACCACACCTTGTACTACCACAACACGTTGTACCACTACACGCTGTACTACCACAACCACGCGCTGCACAACCACACGCTGTACCACCTCAACAACATATTGTCCCTTCTACCGCTGCTGGTAATTAAATGACAGATATGTTGCCGCAGGCTTCTTTGCCCGAAGATGCTTTGCTTGTATCACAGGTAAAGTATAATTACGCTTTGTATTCTTTTTAATCCATTAAAAAAACAGGCGTGCTTTCCTTTCGAAAAGCACGCCTGCCTCTTATTTATCCTGCCGGATTCAACCTGATATCCAGGAAGGCATCACCCACAGAGGTGGAGATGCAACAGGCAGAGCGCAGGGAATATTCCTTATCCTCATCCGGTTCGCCAAGTACCGGAGGTAATATATCACATTTCAGATCATTTGCCGCAAGCATGGTAAGAACATTGCCGCTGATAATATTGGCTATCTCGGAAACAGCAGAGGTAACGAATTCATCCACAACCTCCATCTCCATGCCGCTCATGATATGAACCATATTGAGGGAGGTGGGATTGGGAAAGCGATAGATAACCGCGCCCACAAGATCACCGGTCACACCAATGGAAATATCCAGTTCATCATCGCATTGAAAGCTTTCCACCGGGCTGTTGGAGATGTCGGTAAGATCAAGCATCAGCTGAAATACATTGCAGGTCGCCTCCAAGAACAAACTGTTAAGATTACTGTTCATACCCGGTTACCCCCTTTTCAATTGCATACTTTGCGATGCGCTGATCCTCCGCAGCAACATGGTTGATCAGCCAGGCCAGGAGCTTTCCTGCAAACTGCTGCATTAATTGCTCACTATTACCGCTTCTCTCATATTCCTCTGTAAACTCCAGCACATAGTTCACCATATCCGTATGTATCTTTTTATGCTTCTCATAATCGGGGTAGCCGATTTTTAGCTGATACTCCTCCTCATCACGAAAATGCTCGACAACATATACCTTCATAAATTCCAAGGTCTCATTGACACGCTGTATCTTCTCTTCCCAGGAAGCAGTGTACCTTAAAATATTCATGAATTCATCCACTCTTTTAAACAGTTCCTTATGCTGTTCATCCACTATCCGAACTCCAAGCTCATACTTATCTTTCCAGATCATATTAATCCTATCCTTTCTCGTTTCTATTATATTCCTATAGCTCCTGTTCCATAATTTATCACTCCTGCCGATACTTCGCACATTTCATACTGCTTCTGACCGAAGGGGCTTAATTTAAGGAACAGGACCATAAGTCTATCTCAACCCTATTATATCAGCTTGATTCGACATCTTTCAAGCCTTTTCATGCCAAAATCTTCTATTATATACTAATTACTTCATTTTCAGCCCAGGTTCTGCTCCTGCAATAAAGGCAGAAGTTACAATGATTTTTCTCTCACCATTAAGCCCTGCTCATAACGTTCAATTTTATTGTCCAAACGCAGGATAGATTTTTGAATATCCTCCATTTTTTCTATCAATCGCTCCCGCTGTTCCTTCAATATCTGTTTTCTGGCATCAATGGATGCGTCTCCCTGATGAAACAATGCAACATATTCAATCAGCGCTTCGATCCGTACCCCCGACTTTCTCATACAGCACATCAGCTCCACCCAATTGCAGGCTTTCTGGTCATAATCCCGGATTCCGCTGCTGTTTCTCGGTACCGGAGGTATTAATCCTATTCGTTCATAATAGCGCAAGGTGTCAGCTGTAATGCCATATTTTTTTGAAACCTCCGTAATGGTCATTTTTTTCCTCCTTTTCTTATGGGGATTGCCGGATGCTTCAAAATAAATAGAAGAACCTGGTATCATCTTGCAGCAGATGTCCGGTAATAAAATCTCCTATCACAAACCTTACCACCTCATCCGGATGATAGGCTCCCCGGCATAGCTGGTCTAAAAGCATATGCGCCTGGTTCAGCAGTTTATAATGAACCCCTCTGTGCTGCTCCAGTTCGGAATATCCATACTCTGAAAGAAGCAATTCTTCATCCCTGAAATGCAGGGTAATATGATCAATGAGCTTCTGAAGCAAATCCAGCATATGCGCCCTCTTGTTATGGTCAATGGCAGTCAAAATCAAATCATTTCCCATAAAGAGAAGTTCGCGGTGCTGCCGGTCAATAACCTCATTACCGCATTCCCAATCCTCTGACCAGGATACGATATCAGCTGCCATGGCATCCTGCCCGTCACTTATGACTATTTTGTCTCTTCCCTGGTTCTTTGCCTGATAAAGTGCCTGGTCCGTTCTGCTGAACCATTCCATGGCTGTTTCCGGCTCTTTCCAGACGGATAGGCCCATGCATATGGATACCGCTTCATTTCCCGGATGTTTAATGTCGGCTATGGCAGCCCGAAGCTTTTCCGCCACCGTTTTGGCCTCCTCCAGATTCATCAGGGGCATCAGCAGCACAAATTCTTCGCCGCCCCATCTTGCAAAAATATCAGATTTGCGGATTAAAAGGCTTATGGTTGCAGCAATCCTGACTAAAACACCGTCTCCGGCATCATGCCCGTACCGGTCATTGATGCTTTTAAAATGATCCGGCTTAAAAACGATTAGCGCCAATCCGCATTTGTATCGTTGGGCAAATGCAACTTCCTCCGACATTCTTTGTTCAAAATAATGACGGTTTCGAAGACCTGTCAGGCAGTCAACGGAAGCTGTCTTTTTCAGCAGCTCATTCTTTGCCTTGAGTTCAGCAGACAGGTCCTTATGCTGGGTCTCCCGAAGCCTCAGCTCCTTCTCCAGCATCTGCTGCTGCGTCACGTCACAGATGACCGACACAATGCGCGCCTCCTGCCTGCGGCCATCGCTGACCAGCTCGCTGTTGATCTCAAGAACCATCTGCCCTCCGCTTTGTGCCGACCCGTTATAATATCTTGCTCCTCCTTTTATTCCCTGAAGAATCTCCTCAATATGATGCTTCAGATTATCCCTGTCCGCCTCGCTGATAAAGGATTCCAGCCTTCTTCCCAATAACGGTTCCTCCCCATCGGCTCCCAACATATCCCTCGCTGCCAGGGAAGCCATCAGAATCGTACCATCCTTGTCCAGCAACACAATGCCGTCCAGGGAAGCATTCAATACGGAGTGGTAGAGCGCTTCGTTTTCCTCAAGCTTCCCGCCAAGCTGTGCAAGCTCTGTCTCCTTGTGCTCCAGGCGTACATTAAGATTACGAATACGGCTGTTCCAATAAAGAATGCATCCCAACCAAATGACTCCGGCAACTGCCGCCATCAATAAGAGTCTATAATCACCGCCATTTGGAGTATGCGGTGGAATAGAGCCATTATAAGCAAAAGCGCCCTCAGGCAATAGAACGAGCAGTACCGCTCCTGTCATACATACGACTCTTTTCTTCATCAGCATACCTCCCTTCTCTTTTGTATTAGCCTGTCTTTTCTTAAGCGATTCCTTTTCTATATTTTACTACAATTTTCTACAAATTGCACATAGAATCAACGAAAAGAGTCGGGACTTTTGGCCTACTCAAAAAAAGCTTGAATCGCCCTTCGGCTTTTCAAGCTTTATCCTTTGAAATTATTAAGAAATTCTTATAAGGTATAGCAACCTCCCGCTATCCCTTCAGGTGAATGATCAGCTTCCCGTCTTCATAGGAAATAAGGGAACCTGCCTTAACATTGGGCCGAAAACTATCCCTGGCAATGTCCCCGGTTCGAAATACCGAGAGCATGATACCAATTAAAGCAGAATTTAAAAACAATGCGCCCTTCCCGTATGATACCAGGGGCAGGGATACTGCAGTCAGCAGGCCATATCCCAGATTGGCAGCCATATATGAAACCGCCTGTGTTACAAAGACCAGCAGGACGGAAAGGGACACCATCAATCCCAGCATACTTCTCTGTCCTGATACATATTTAAAACATAGGAGAGAAAATACAATAAATACAAGTGTAATACCGATGAATGCAATCCAACCGTATCTATGAGTCAGCGCAGTCAGAACCAGATCCGTATCAAACCAGGAGATCGATAATACATCATTGCCATATTGCCGGGGCAGACTTCCACGGCCTGCAAACAGTGCACCGGACATCAGATCCCGTATCATGGTCATCTGGTATCCTCTGGGATCGGATACAGGATCAAGCATGATCCTAAACCGTTCAAACCGATAGGGATACTGCAAAAATATAATTCCGATTGAAACCACCGACAAAGCTACAGGCCCCA
Organism: Bacillota bacterium; assembly: GCA_023423045.1. Taxonomy (GTDB): domain Bacteria; phylum Bacillota; class Clostridia; order Lachnospirales; family Lachnospiraceae; genus Mobilitalea. Next base: position 95,053 of record JAFAGA010000008.1, read on the forward strand.
GCAGAAAAAGCAGCTTCTGCTTCATACCAATACCGAACCATCCTCTTCTTATTGCAGCAAACAGCAAAATCAGGGTGGAAAAAGTATACAGCACGAAGCCGCTGACGGAAGGAACTGCCAGCAATATCCCTGCATAAGGAAGATACGCTGCCAAACAAAGCAGCATCCCTTGGGCTCCCTTGCCCCTCATCGCATAGAGAAACAGGGAATATGCCAGGGGAAATATCAGGGTTAAATAGACCAGGCTAAATCCGGTATGTGCAAAAATAAACCAGGCTCTGCCGTTTACCTCAGAGGATAGGAAAAACATGGTCAAACTAAGGAATAAAATCATAAAATAACATGCCTTTGGGTATTTCGCCAACACTGTAAAATCCAGAAAGTAAGATGCAAGGAATATCACCATGGCTATCACAAAGGGAATTAGGCTAAAATTCTCCAAAAAGGGTCCGCCTCCGTGAATGAAATATTTTATCCCTGCCCCCACCAGCATCAAAGCCGCTGTCAGCAGAAGCAAAATCCATTGAGGCCTTGGTTTATACGTTTTATCCAGCTCTATCCCGACATGGACCGCATCGCCCATCTGCAGAATAGCCTTCTGGGTTGCAGCCTCCTCCTCTTCTCCCTGGGACATATAATAATCCCTTTGGTCACAGAGATGATCCTCAATCTCATGCGCTATGCCGGCGTGTGCTTTTTTCCACCGGATTTGATCACAGACGGTTGTACTGTATTTTTTGAACTCATCCAAGGACGGCAATGCTGACACCCCCATTCAATACCTTGTTGACTGCGGTACTATACTCCTTCCATTCCTGCCGTTTCCCTGCCAGAAGTTTTCTGCCCTTGGAAGTTAAGTGGTAGTATTTTCGTATCTTAGCCCCATCTGCTCTCTCTTCATATACCTCCACCATGCCCCCCTTCTCCAGAGTGTGCAGGATTGGATACAGGGTACCGGCCTTCAGCCGGAAGGTATCATCCGATTTTCTTGCAAGAGTTTCAATCATCTGATATCCATACATATCCTGTTCCTCAAGCAGCTTCAGAATAAGTGTCGTCGTACTGCCCGTAATCAGGCTTTTATCAATCATAATATTTCGCCCTCCTTTATATATAGATTATCTATACACACATTATATATAGATAATCTATATATGTCAATAGAGTTATTCTCCCTCCCAGTAAATATCCATACCCTATATTCCCCGCCGGCAGCCGTTGTGATATAATGAAAGCGGAACGAGCATGATCAAGCTTGCTTGAATCATGCGACTGGAGCAACAAGATCATGAACACGGTTTATATTCATGATACAATAAAAGCATAGTGAGCATGCTGCAAGCTTGCTTGTGAGTATGCGAGCGGAGCTGAAGATCATGAACACGGACTGTGTTCATGATATAATGAAAGCGGAATCGGGAATTGCAAGTATTGCAATGCAATATTAAATGAAGAAATCCGTTAGAAAATGTACAAAAAAACAATGATCTTACGAAGTCCTTTTTGTTATAGTAATCTTGGAAAGGAGAAGAGGCATATGGAATGGGTCGATAGAATGAATCAGGTAATAGACTATTTGGAAGCTCATCTATGTTATGAAATTAGTCCGGAAGAAATCAGCCGGATTATGGCATGCCCCTACTCTGTGTTTATGCGGTCCTTTGCGCCTATCACAGGAATCCAGCTCTCGGAATATCTGCGCCGCAGACGGCTGACCTGTGCCGCATACGATTTGCAGACCACGCAGCAGAGAATCCTGGATATTGCCATAAAATACGGTTATGATTCTGCGGATGCTTTTACCGCTGCCTTCAAGCGGATGCACGGCCTTACACCCCAGGAGGCGCGCAGGCCCAATGCCCAATTAAAATTCCATGCCCGCTTAACTTTCACATTCATGATTACAGGAGGAGAAGAAATGATCTACAAAATAATTGAAAAGAGCACCTTCCAGGTGCTCGGTATCAGGCGTACCACGCCTTACGGCGGGGGTACCTGGGCTATCGTAAAAGCAGACGGTACCGCGGACAGGATGAAAAAAATCAGCGGTCATCATTGCAATCTGGGCCTCTGCTTCGGCTTTGACCCTTCCGGCAACAACGACTACATGTGCGGTATCGAATATAGCGGTGAACCGATCCCCGGATTTGATTATTATCAATACCCGGATCTGACCTGGCTGATCTTCAGTGCAAAAGGCTCCATATCCGCAGGCTGCCTTGGTCAGACCTGGAAACGAATCTACGGCGAGTTCATGCCGCAGAGCGAATATTGTCAGATGGACCTGCCAACGATTGAAAACTACATTCAATGGGATGAAGCCCTGGATCTATGCCATGTGGATATCATGATTCCCGTACAAAAGTAAGGATGAGAATGGCTTTCTCTCTATGCCTCATATAGTCTGAAGCCTCCTCCTCCCTCATACTTCACCTGATACATTGCCTTATCGGCATAATACAGCAGACCGTTTGTCTCCATTGCATGCTCCGGATACAGGCTGACTCCAATACTGATGGTAATATGGATTGGGATATCTTTATAAACGATGACTTCATTCACTGCCGTCTGAAGTCTCTTTGCCAGAGCGCTTATATCATCCTTCTTCTGAATTCCCGTCTGCAGTACCACGAATTCATCACCTCCAAGCCTTCCGATCTGGTCTGTCTCCCGCAGCACCAGCCGTGCTCTGTCCGCTACCCGGCGCAGCACCAGATCCCCGGCTTCATGCCCATACTGGTCGTTGATGTTCTTAAATTTGTCAATATCAAAAAGCATAATAGAAAACCGAGTCCCTTCCCTTAGAGCGCGCCGGATTTCATCTTCCATGAACATTATTATGCTAGCCCGGTTGGATATCCTGGTAAGCGCATCGTATCTGGCGAGCCACGCGATCTTTTCTTCGTTCAGCTTGCGCTGCGTAATATCACGAATAATATGAATTCGGAACTCTCCTCTTTTTGTATGGGTGCTTTTTGCGCTGACCTCCACCGGGAAGGAGGAACCGTCGCTGCGCATATGGGTGCACTCAAATACAACTCCGTCTCTGTCAGCCTGCTCCATCTGCTCTTCAAAATCATGATTGGTAAAGGGATGGCGGATATCCTGTATTCTCATAGAAGTCAGCTGCTCTCTGGTGTAACCGTATTCATCGCAGGCGCGCCTGTTGGCATTGACAATCCGCCCGTCTTTTCTGATGTATAAAATAATATCGTGGGCATTTTCAAACAAGACCTCATGAATCCGAAAGGCATCATGGGCTTTTTTTTGAAGAGTGATCTCCGTGAAGAGGATCACTGTTCTATTTTCAGCGGAATTGTAAGAGCTGATTAAAAAATACTTATCAATTTTTTCAAAAAGGAACTCAAACCGCACCACAGCTTCCGATTTGGGCATGTTTTGTGAAAACTGATACCAGTTATCATCCAATACCCGCAGTACCTGGCGGATGCTTTTCCCAATCACCTTGCTGCCCGGCAGCCCTGTGATTGTTTTAAATCTCCGATTGATTTCAAGTATCACATAATCACATGGCTCTCCCTGCTCATTTCTGATAATATCCAATAGTGCATAACCCTCCAGCATGGCATTATACATAATGGAGGTATATTTTTTCCTGGCGTATTTTTTTCTGGCTTCCTTCATTCGTCATCCGCCTTTCTCATCTGTTCTGTCTGCTGTTAAACCCTGTATAAAAGAAATCTGTTCCGGTCCTTTGGAATAAAAAAGGAGCTTCTCTCCGGCATATGCTAAAAAGGTTCTCCTATAGAAATATTTGTCAGCCCATCCTATACCGCCTTATTCAGAACGGTTCCGGACTGCTCCTCAGCCATCAAAATAAGTCCGGGATTGCTGACCGGCATGATTACATACCGGCATAGATAAAAGAATACATTGTGTCTATCTTAACCATAATTATAATCGAAAATCGTCGAAATGTCTATCATCCCCGGAATCTCATTATCGCAGATATTCAGCTGAGCCTGTCACACGAAAAACCGCCACATTGCTGTGGCGGTCCCGACCCTTCACCTTCCTAAAATATATTTTTCTATAATTCTACGATTCGATGGCAGATCCTTTCCAAAAGTGCCCTGTCATGACTTATCACTCCCACCCCTATTCCATGTTCCTTTGCATAGCCCAGTACCGCATCCCATAGCTGCACCTGAGTCACCGCATCCAGCATGGAGGTCATCTCATCTGCAATCAGAAATTTTGTTTTTTCATTGAGCACCCGAAGGACGCAAAAGCGCTGGAGCTCACCGCCGGAGAGCTCCGTCGGCCATCTGTCCAGCCAGCTCTCCTTGATCCCCAGGGCTTTTATAAACTTCACCGGCGGTTCCGCAGCTTCGCACATGATTTTTCTCATTTTCCATTTGGGGTCGACTGCTTTTTCCGGATGCTGGAGTATCAGCTGTACCGGATGATATCCCGGGAAGCTGGAACCCTCTGCTCCTTCGATTGTTACACTTCCTGCCTTCGGCACAAGATATCCCGCAAGAATCTTTGCCAATGTTGTTTTGCCGAAGCCGCTTGGAGCAAAGATCCCAGCAACCTCCCCGCTTTCAAGGCTGAAGTCTATCTCTGTAAGAACGGGTTTTTTGCCGTCATAATCAAAGCAGATACCCTGGGCCTTAAGTCGCATTGCCGCACCTCACCTTTCCGCCGCGCAATTCTCTGAATTCCGGTATCCCTGCACTGCATTGCTCCGTTTTCTCTCCGCATCTTTCGTAAAAGCTGCAACCGGAAGGTATTTCGTCCGGAAGCGGCTGGGTTCCCTCAATCGGAATGAATTCCCTGGTTGGCAGGGCACGCAAAAGCGCCCTGGTATACGGATGGCGCAGCCCCTCCCCATTGCCGGTAAAATCCACAGCCCTGGCTGTTTCCAGCGTACTACCTGCGTAGAATATGGATATCCTGTCGGCAATCCTTAAAGCCGCATTGATATCATGGGTTATCATCAGTACCGCCTTACTGCTGTCTGCAAGCTCTCTAAAATCCTTCAGAACCTCTTCTAATGCCGCCTCGTCCAGCCCGGGCGTCGGCTCGTCTGCAACGATCACCTTACAGTCTGTGGCAAGTGCTGTACTTAAAAGCACCTTTCTTGCCATCCCTCCCGAGAGCTGGTGGGGATAATATTCCTCCACCTCATCCCCAAGCCCATATTTGTTCAGCAGTCTTCTTACAATACTCTTTCTCGAAGGGGTGCCCACCTCCCGGGCGGAGATTCCGATCTGCTTTTTTACCTTCATCAATGGATCAAGGTAATTTACCGATTGGGGAATCAGAACAATTTCCCGGCCGCGCAGCTTCTCTTTGTCTTCCTTTGTCAGAAGCCGGTCTTTGAACAAAATACTCCCTTTCACAACCGCATTTTCCGGAAGTATTCCCAGGATGGCATGGGCCAGAAGACTTTTGCCGGAACCGCTTGAGCCTACCACCGCAAGGATTTCTCCCTCATATAAATCAATATCCAGATTGGTGATGACTTTAAGCTCACTCCGCCTTAAGCCCTGAGTATACTGTGAAAAGCTCACTCCCAATCCTTCCACTTTTAATATCGGTTTCCTTTCCATTCCCTGTCCTCCATTCCGGCATCCTCTTCCTCTTTTTGTTTAACACAGCTATCTTCCTAAACTTAGCTCAATTATCCGGACTAGTTCCGGTATGCTGTCTTGGGATTCAGCATGGTTTCAATATTCTTACCAAGCCGGTCAACCAGCATGGAGACGGACACAAGGGAAAGCCCCGGAAAAAAAGCCAGCCACCACTTTCCGCTTGTAAGATATTTCATAGACTCCGACAGGATCACTCCGATTGCCGGTTCGTGGGGCGGCAGTCCAAAGCCAAGAAAGGTAACAGAGGCTTCATGGAGTATCGCATGCGGAAAAATCAGAACTACTCCGACAATCAGCTGAGGGATGATGTGGGGGAAAACATGTTCCCGCGCGATATACCATCCGCTCTTACCCAGCTGCCTTGACACCTTAGTATATTCCGCTTCCTTAATCTGCATTACCTCTGCTCTGATCACCCTGGTTAAGGAAGTCCAATGGGTGAGAGTGACTCCGGTCACAATTCCTTTGAACCCTCCTCCGCATGCCATAGAGATCAATATGATTACTATTGCATGGGGTATCGAAAGCATCAAATCGATGAGCCAGGACAGGAAAGCATCCGTCTTTCCGCCGAACAGCGGACCGGCAATCCCCAGTACCACCGCAATGATACCACTGATCACAGCGGACAGCATTCCTATGCTGATACTCAGGGAAAGTCCCTTCAAGGTGCGAAGCAGCATATCTCTGCCTGTCCAGTCGGTTCCGAACAGATGGTGCCGGGAGGGCGGCTGGAAAATATCATCAAGATCCACCAGCAGCGCATTCTCACCGACCAGGCTCCCGATGAAAAGTACCGTCAGAAATATCGCCGTCAAAAGTCCTATTTGAAGCATCGTTTTTTCCCGGATCCCCAGCTTGGGGAAATGCCTGATCTTGTTCATAGGCTTCGCCCCTCCTTAATCCTTGGATCAATCTGCCGGTACAGCAGATCCGCTGCCAGATTGCCTGTATATATAAATAATACGCTGATTATAGTGATTCCCATTAATAGCGGTACATCCCCGCGGAGCCCTGCCTGCACCACGGCCCCACCAAGCCCGGGGTAGGAAAATACCTGCTCCACAAATACCGCTCCTCCGAACAACTCCCCAAAGGATAGAAACTGCAGGGTTATTGCCGGCAGAGAGATATTCTTAAGAACATGATAAAAGATAATCTCCTTCTTCGACTCTCCTCTGGCCCTTGCAAAGATGATAAAATCCTCGGTCAGAATTTCTACTGTTTTCTCCCTTGTATGCATGCAGATATTGGCTATTCCCACCACCGCCAGGGTAAGGGAGGGAAGGATCAGGTGCGACACTCTGTCCGCCAGGCTTACTTGGGAAGAAACCACTCCCAGCGGCACGGACAGCCCTACCGGAAACCAGCCTAAGCCCACGGAAAATATCATCACAAAGAGTATTCCAAGCCAAAAAGCAGGCGTGGATATCAGTATATGGCAATATGCCCGAATTCCCTTGTCTATGAGCTTTCCCTCATTCATCCCGGCCAGAACACCCAGCACAAAGCCGATGACACCTGACAGGACCCATGCAATTCCCATCAGCGCAAGTGAGGTGAGAAATTTCTGTCCGATTACCTCCATTACCGGGCGGCGGTATATGAGGGAATCGCCCCAATCTCCTTTTATCATAGAACCAAACCAGGACAAAAAGCGTTCCAGAGGCGGCTTGTTTAATCCCCATTGCTCTGCAATCAGCGCTCTCTGCTCCGCTCCCACCTTGGTGCTCGTGCCCACATAGGCAGTGATCGGATCAATTGGCGATAGTTCCATCAGCAAAAAGGTCAGTATGCATACCGACAGAAGCAGCATTAAAAGCTTTACTGCTTTTCTTAATAAAAACACAGCCAGACTATTACCTTTCATTCCTTATTCCCACGTCCATTCATTTACATTATCAAAAATTCTTCCGCCATGAGGCTGTACAACGGGTTTTCCAAAGGAAAAGCCTTCTGCGGCGAGATATGCATGATTCGCATTGATGAGCCAGCAATAGGGAGCGTCCCCTCTTGCCGAAGTCTGTGTCTGAAGTTCCTTCCAGTAGGGAAGAGCTTCTGTTTCATCACTGGAATTTAATGCCTTCTCGATGTATTCATTGGCATACTCATTATCATAGCAGCCGGAATTATCCCAGGCAACCACCCCGCCTGCAATGCCCCCGTAATAGAGATTGTACAACTCGGAAGGATCTCCGGAGCCAAAACCATATAATACTGCCTGTTGGTGGATGTCCGGAAGAATGGTATCCCAGGTTACCATCCTTAGATTAATTTTGATTCCAATCTGTTTTGCCACATTTACACATTCCAGCGCCAGCTCCTGCCGATAAGTTCCCGATGTGTACAGCAATTCAAACTCCGCTGCAAGCCCGTTCTTCTCCACAATTCCGTCACCGTCCGTATCCTCCCAGCCGCCCTCCTTAAGAATGCTTTTGGCAAGTTCCGTATTGGCATATTCCGATGGCTCCAGCACGGTTTCCTCATTCAGCCAGGGCATCTTCTCCAGACCGGTAGTCGAAACGCTTCCATAGCCGTTCAATATACCTTCTACCATTCTGTTTCTGTCAACTGCTGCATTCATTGCCTTGCGGATGGCTATATCACTGGTGACATTGTTGCCCATAACCGCTCCGTCTTTTGCTGCTTTGCCTTCATTTGGCACCATGGGAAAACAAATACCGTAACATTCAATACTGGGAATATCAATGATTTGTCCGGCATCCCCGGCAGAGGAGGCCAGGATACCATTGATCTGCGCTACATCTACCTCACCGTTCTTCACCGCAGAGTACGCAGTGTCCATTTCCAGAAATACCAGGGTCAGTTTCTTAATCTTCGGAATATCCCCGTAGTAATCTTCATTTGCTTCCACTATAACCTGCTGTCCCTTATCCCACTGTACAAAGCGGTAAGGTCCGGAACCTATGGGATGATCCTTAAACTCCTCATCATGAGCATGCCGTGGAACGATACCAAGATAGGCAAGCCTTTCCAGAAAGGGAGAATAAGGGCTGGTCAGTACGAATTCCACCGTATGCTCATCCACTTGTGTGATATCGCTGATCATGGTCAGGTCTATCTCTGAACCTGATTCCTTGGCGGCAGTGTAGGTATAAACCACATCCTCCGCCAGCACCGGAGTGCCATCGGTAAATACTGCGTCCTCGCGCAGGGTGATGGTCCACCGGAGCTTATCCTCTGACACAAGATAGCCTGTCGCAAGATCATTCGTCCAACCCAGCTCCTTATCTCTTGCGAAAAGAGTGGAGAATATAATTCTGGTAATCGATCCGTGTCCGCCGGTTGTAGCATCAAAGCCTGCCTCCGGCTCCGAACCGATTGCTACAATCAGTTCCTTGTTTTCGATCCGTGCTTCGCGCCCTGTGGCCGCTCTGTCTTCATTATTTTTGCAGCCGGCCAGCAAAACACTTGCCATAATCAAGACCAGCAGCAAAGCAATCCATTTCTTTTGTCTCATCTGTCTTTCCCCCTAATTCTATTCACATCAAAAAAAGAACGAATCCTGAACTTCATACGGAAATTCACCGATTCGCTGTCTCCATGACACCTGTTATAATATAAACTTTCTACTGTCAATGATTCTTTGCATAAAATTACTCTCCCTGTCCCCGTTCTTCTTATCGAAGATAAATGTTCCTTCTTGAAACAACCATCGCCAGGCTTTCACTACGCTCTCACTATATCATGAACGTGGACCATGTTCATGATCTTTCGCTCCGATCACGTACTTGCAAGCAAGCTTGCAAGTACGTTCACTACGCTCTCACTATTCTATCACATGTTTTTGTTTTATACAACCCGAGCAAGAAAGTTTTTCCGGTTATCGTCGAACATGAACCGCTATTTGCAGAAGATATTGTGAAGGGTCCGGTGTGGATATTTCATCCAGCAGATACTCCTCATAGGCATTGACGCATGGAATGCAACATCTATGCTGTACTGATATCCTTTTTGCGCTGCATCGGCTTCATGCAGGTTGAGTATTAAGTATGGGTTTTAATTATCATCATTGCGCTTGTGAAAGGGTTTGAAAAAGATTATAATAAAAGACATCAATGCCCGCAAAGTCAACCGGTTAATATCGTTATTCAAAACAGGGAAAGGATGTATTTTATGAAAACACAAATACAGCATATGGTTATCTTCAATTTAATGTATGGAAAGGATTCACCGGAGGCCAGACAATTTCTTGCTGACGGACAGGCTCTTTTAACCTCGATTCCTGTGGTAAAGGAATTCCGGGTGCTCAGCCAGGTCAGCCCAAAAAACGATTATGAATATGGCTTTTCCATGGTATTTAGTGATGCCGCAGAGTATGAAGCTTATAATAATCATCCTGTCCACCAGCGCTTCGTTGCTGAACGATGGGAAAAAGAGGTTACTCGTTTCCTGGAGATTGATTTCGAAATATAAATCAATTAAGCAGGAGGCATCGGAATAACTCTGGTGCCTCCTGCTTAATTATAGAAATCTATAAATAGAACGTGAAAACTTTAGTTCCATACTTCTTTTACAATTTCTCTGATCAGCTTCAATTTCTCCCACTGTTCTTCCTCTGTAAGCTTATTCCCCTCCTCCGTGGATGCAAATCCGCACTGGGGACTGAGGCATAAGCGCTCCAAAGGAATATATTGTTCCGCTTCATGAATTCGCTTAATGATCCGGTTCTTTTCTTCCAGGTCCGGAGACTTTGTTGTGACAAGTCCCAGTACGACCTTCTTATCCGCACCCACATGCTGAAGCGGTGCAAAATCGCCGGAGCGTTCGTCATCAAATTCCAGATAAAAGGCATCCACATTCTCTTTTGCAAAAAGATCCTCTGCCACCCTGTCATAACCGCCCTGACAAGCCCATGTGGAATGGAAATTACCGCGGCAGACATGAGTGTTAATTACAAGATCCTCGGGCTTGCCTTCTATGGCGAGATTATTAATCCGGATTAATTTGTCGATATTCTGCTGTAAACCCGCCTCATCTGTTCCAAAGATAAAGCAGGCATGAGGATCAACACATACTCCCCAGGTACAATCATCAAACTGAATATTTCTGCATCCTGCGGCATATAAATCCCGGATTACTTTTCTGTAGCCCTGGGCAATATCCTGAAGCAGCTCCTCTTCCACCGGGTAAATGGCCTTTGTCCGTTCCAGATTTCCCGGTATAATCATTTGAAACAAGAACTGCGCCGGCGCCGGTATCGTCTGGCGCGCCACCGTATTCTCATCCTCAAATTGCTTTACAAATTTAAAATGCTCTACAAAGGGATGGCTGTCAACGGACACCTTTCCGGTCAGGAAGGTATCATCAATCATTGCCGGCTCTCCATGAAACGGAATTCCGTCCTTTGTCCTCTCGTGTCCGACACCCTGAAACGCCCACATGAAATCGAGGTGCCAGGTGCTTCTTCTGAACTCCCCGTCCGTTATCACCGGCAGCCCGACAGCCTTCTGCTTTGCGATCAAATCAGTAATTGCGTCATTCTCCACTTTTTCCAACTCTTTTGCCGTAATTTTTCTGCCGGCATGTTGTTCTCTCGCATTCTTCAAATACTCCGGTCTTAAAAAGCTTCCTACAATATCATACTTAAAAGGCGCATTCTCTCTCATAATCTATCTCTCCTGTCTTTTTTATTGCAAATATTAAATATATGAGTAAGGTTAAATCTATTGTTTCTGTTGAATCGTAGTATAAATTACTTTTGCACTATTGAAAAATACAAAAAAATATGTGTTTGACATAGTTTATAACTATATCAAGCACATATTCATGTTGAGAGCCTATGGCTTTAGTTCTTCATAATTCTATTTACTGCTTGTTTTTCCGTTTCTTTTACTATATAATATTTTCGGTAGTTAGTTTTAACTAACCATCTTTGTTTCCTCTATTCATATAAAAAAATATCGTTAAGGAGAGCTTTATGATAATTGTATATGACAGTCTGACCGGACTGGGAAAGAGTTTTTCTGAAGCCTTGGGATATCCAACCCAATCTGTTAATGAACGTGTTACTGAGCCCTGTATCCTTGTCACCCGCAATGTTGGTTTGGGTAAAATCCCTGACCCAACTTCTTTGTTTCTGGATCAATATAAAGAGCATGTCATCGGCCTTGTGGTCAATGGCAATAAGAAATTCGGACCTTTTTATTGTAAAGCCGCAGATAAGATCCATAAGCTTTATAATATCCCTGTGATTCGAAAAATCAGCGGATCGGGAACTCAGGAGGATATTGATTTCGTAAAAAATTACGTGAAAGCTATGGAAAGTTAGCCGGCTCATTCCCTCCAGTGACAGAACCGGCAGGATCAACCTTCCTTTTTCCTGTGGTTCTTTTTATTTTTATAAGTTATATACGACAGTTTTAACGATGAAAAAGTCCCTACCGCTGCATTTCCATAAAAAACCCCCATAAAGATACCTGCACTCAAATTCCCCCGGTGTGCAATGAATACAGAAATAATCAGTCCAACAATATTTGCCACCGTAGGTATAAGATATTTGGGTATCGGCAAGAAAATCTTAATCAATTGTGTTATTATCAATACCGCAGGTACTGCCACAACTGCATCCCAGAAATTTGTATGAATGATTGGAAATTTTTCCATACCCGCCTCCTAAAATATTATAAAATTATTTTCGGGAGAATGAGCATAGATTATTCATACAAGATGTACATAATAAATCCCCCGCAGGAAAGACTAATTCTCACTTGCGAGGGATTAATGCAGAACAAGGTGCTGCTATTTGGCCTGGAACATTGCTTTATCAAATTCCGGATTAAAATAATAAAAGTTTTTACAGTCCAAGGTATCCTTTGTCTTTTCCAAAGCCTCTCCAAATCGCTGGAAATGGACAATTTCCCGGGCTCGAAGGAATTTCAGCGGTTCCTGCACCTCCGGATCCGGTATCATTCGCAGCAGATTCTCATATACCGTTCTGGCCTTCTGCTCCGCTGCAAGGTCCTCTGTTAAATCAGTGATCGCATCACCTTTCGACTGGAATTCAACTGCACTATAAGGCAGGGCGGATGCGGCTTGAGGCCAAAGTGCCGTAGTATGGTCAATATAATAGGCATCAAAGCCTGCTTCCTTGGCCTGTTCCACGGTCAGGTTCTTCGTCAGCTGGTATACCATGGCACAGATAATCTCCATATGCGCCAACTCCTCCGTGCCGATATCCGTGAGCAGTCCTCCAACTTCCTTGATCGGCATTGTATAACGTTGTGAAAGATACCGCATGGATGCGGATAATTCTCCGTCCGGTCCTCCGTACTGGCTTATAATGAGCTTCGCTGCCTTCGGACAGGTCGTGGTAATCTTCACCGGATATTGGAGCCTTTTCTCATAAACCCACATTTATACACACGCTCCTTCCCAAGGGATCGGTCCATCCTGCCAGCAATAGCTGTTCTCCCCGCCACTGATACAGTCAGGAATACACAGCCTGGTCAACGGATAGAATTTCTGAGCAAATTGTTTTCTTATTTCCGCGTATTCTTTGATCTTTTCATGATACAGCTGAATCGCCTGTGTGTCATTTGCATGCGTATCCAGATAAAGGGTCAAATCATCCAGAAAAAACCCCAGCTGGGTGATCTTCGCCATCAACTGTTCCCGCTCCTGCTCCTCTGCCGTCCCAGGGCTGCTTTCCATCCCGGTTGCAATGGGACTCGGGCTGTTTTGCACTGCCTCCGAAGCAAAAAACGGTTTATCTAAGTCCTGGAAGATAGTACCTATATTCATAGCCTCTTCCTCGCTGTACAGTCTTCCCCACTCCTGCATTGGTATATTAGAAATCGCCAAATAGTTTCCGGACATAATTAACTCCTTTCCTGCAAAAACTATTTTATAATCAAATACATTGTCAAATATATAAGATTACGTAATTAGTATCTGCAAAAAAGGAGTTTCTATCAGATTGCCTGCGCTTCAAATCTTTCCAAATCACTTGCGGTCCGAAAGGATTTCATCAATGAGCCCATAGGTCTTTGCCTGTTCCGCCGACATATAATAATCTCTTTCCATATCCTCTTTCACTTTATGAACCGGCTGGCCTGTAAGATTACTGTAGATCTCATTCAGTCTCTTCTTTGTCTTCTCCATCCAGTCACTATGAATTTTGATATCTGTAGCCTGCCCCTGAAGTCCTCCGGAAATAGAGGGCTGATGGATCAGTATTTCACTGTTTTTTAATGCAAAACGTTTTCCCCTTGCACCGGAAGCCAGCAGCAATGAGGCCGCACTTCCCGATTGACCTATACTGATGGTGGAAACATCACATTTGATATAATTCATGGTATCCATAATTGCAAATCCATCCGTTACGGAACCTCCCGGACTATTAATGTAGAAATGGATATCCTTGCTGCTATCTGCCGATTCCAGAAAAAGCATCTGCGCTATGATTACGCTGGCGGATTCGTTGGTCACCACACCATTCAGCATAATTATTCTGTCATTGAGCAGCCTTGAAAAAATATCATAGGAACGCTCGCCCCTGGATGTCTGTTCAATTACCATCGGGATTAAATTACTCATATTAATAGCCATACCTCCAATCGATATTTAGGCGGCAATATCCATGGTTTTATTGAACGGCAGGCACAGACCGACCACCTTGCCGGACTTGACCAAAGTGTGAATTCTTCGGTACCTTCCCGGTGTCAGACCGTAAATCCGGTAAAAAGCTCTTGAAAACGCTTCCTGGGAACCGTATTGATATTTCAGCGCAATATCAATAATAGGCTGATCCGCCTGTAAAAGCTCCTCTGAGGCTTTTTCCATTCTTCGCTTATTAATATATTTGCTGACAGATTCACCGGTTATTTTGTGAAAGAGCCGGTGAAAGTGATATTTTGATAAATGGGCTGCCTGGGCAAGCTCATCAAGGCTGATTTTATCATCCAGGTTTTGTTCAATATACGCAAGTGAGCCAAGCACTTTTGAGCGGTAATCCATAGATATTCTCCTTTCAAAAAGATATGCCTATTATATAACGGGATCAGGATAATTTCTTGATCATTCTTGCTCAATTTTAAATAATATTAACCGGAGTTCTTATTCATGTCAAGAACTCCGGTTAATATTAAATATCATTATCCAACAATCAGTATCCTCTTCTCCCGAATAACATCAAGGAGAAGTGCTTAAACTTAAATAAGAGAAACTTCTCTACCTCCGGCATATTTTGTGACGATCTCCCTGTCATCCGAAAGATAGATTAACCGCTCCAGACGCTGCTTTAAATCCAGGGGCTGAGGATGCTTCAGACGGCTGTCGTCCAGAACAACGGCATCAAATTCATATCCGGCCTCAAAACTTCCGACCTTTCCGAAAAATTCTCCGCCGCCCATGGTGGCCATATAAAATACCTCTTCCGCTGTCAGCGGCTTCTGGGAGCTGTCATGAAGCTTCCAGCGCATCTTGGATGCCTGGATTGCACGTGCCATAGAGGAGAACATATTCTCTGAAGAACCTCCGGCAACATCACTTCCAAGTCCCACCTTCACACCTGTCTCAAGAAACTTCCTCACCGGCGCTACTCCTGAGGAAAGATTCATATTAGATTCCGGGCAATGCGCAACATAGACACCGTTTTCCTTCATCCGCATAATTTCACGGTCGTCTGAAAGAACGCAGTGAGCCATAATGGTCTTACAATCCCTGCCGAACAAACCAAACTGGTCATAAACGTCTCCATAGAACTCCGACCAGGGACAAAGCTCCTTCACCCAGGCAATCTCTCCTGAATTTTCCGAAAGATGGGACTGCAAAGATAAACTATGCTTCACCTGCAGCTTCTTCAAATACCTCATTACGTCATCCGTACAGCAAGGAGTAAATCTCGGAGTCAAAATAGGTTTTGTGTACCGGAAGTCTCTAAGCGCGGCCTCCTCAAGCCATCTCTCTGTCTCTTCCGCCGATTCTTCCGGTGAGCTTTCTTTCAGATAATCCGGACAATTGCGGTCCATATTAACCTTACCCACCAAGGTAATCAGTCCGGCTTCCTCTAACATCTCCATCAGCATCAAAGTTGCCGGCCGATGTGTTGTAGCAAAGACGCAAGCTCTGGTTGTGGGGCTTTTTCTCAAATTCTCGACAAATATGGCATAGGCGCTCTTGGCGTACTCCATATCCCGGAACTTTGCTTCCTCCGGAAAAGTATTGGCTTCAAGCCAACCAATCAGTTCCATATCCATTCCCAGTCCTCGGAACGAATACTGAGGCGCATGTGTATGCAAGTCGGTCAATCCCGGAATGATCAGTGCATCCCCATAATCCCGAAGAGGAATATCCTGATACCCGGAAGGAAGTGTCCTGTATACTCCCTGCGACACTCCATTCTCACAGACCAAATATCCGTTCTCGATCATCGTTAACTCTGTGGTGTTCTTACTGTAAATAATATTTCCCTTTAAAACATAAATAGATCCACTCACCTGCTTCTTCCTCCTTAAAATTAATCCATGCTATTTTATCGAATGCATAGAGAGGCCTGCCGATACTTATAGACAACTATTAAGGTAGCTGGTAGAAACGTTCAACCGATTATGAACCTATATAAGTATACCAATTGATATTTTATAATATTCTATTATCTCTAATCTCAATCAATATTCCTTCCTCCCTAATTTCTATTATACTATAAAATGCCGGTTTTAGCTATTTCTATTTCTAAAAAACCGGCATTTTAAATACTATTTACAGTTTACACCATGTACTCTAGTGCAATATGACGATACGTTTGCATCTGGCCTTCAGCGGGAATGGATATGTTCAGATCCTTACAATTCCATTAGGCATCCCGGTCTGTAACATCAAAAATAATGGAACAGAGCAAAGCATTCTTTCCGTCTGAAATCGGACAGGAATAAACCTCCACAAGCCGGATCATTCCATTTTTCAGACGATGAGGAAAGATAAAGAAGCGTTGTTCCTCCTTATAAGACATCATCTGGTATCTGTCCACTTCTTCCGGGGGCAGATTGTTGATATCACTGATCAGAAGGCTCTGCATCTCTTCCTTGGAATACCCATAGAAGGAACAGGCGGCAGGATTCGCTTCAACAATTCTACCGGAGATTGGATCTATCATCAGCATGGCTACAGTATGGCGATAGAACATGGACCGAAGACGCCGCGCAAGGGTCTCCTTTTCATTCCGTGCCTTTTCTAATTCCGAACTATCCTTGACGGAACATGGAAGATAAGGCATCTCCTTCGGATATAAATCCGTCTTCTCTTCTTCGTATGACGCTTCCTCCCCGGAAACATCCCTGACAGCAGCCACAAAAAAATCATGCTCCAAAGGGATTACAATCAGTTTTAAACAACGCCTGATATCCTCAATCCATTGTGTTATTTCCTGGGTTTTTCCCGTACGTACAGCGCTCCCGCAATAGGAAATTAAACCGCAGCTGCCGTAATCCCTGTTCCGGAAAACCTCCGATGCCCTTTTTCCAAGAATTTCATCCCTATGCAAATCTGTCAATTTTTCAAACTCCCGATTGACATCCAAAAAAATGCAATCATCTGCCTCATTTCGGCTATCTGCAATTAAACGCAGATAGCCAAGGCCCATAGGAAAGGAGTCCGGTATTCCCTGCTGGAAACTTCCATCCATTCTTTCTCCCCCTCTCCATATCATTGTACTTCAATTAACGAAACCGCCGACCTGCCCCCTTAATATTTTCCAAAATTGTATTCGCCTGTATGCTCCGGCGCTTTTAACTCAGGAAGCTCAACATAAAGAGAACGGGCTTTCTGCTTTTCCTTTTCATATCCGGTATTCAGCTTGAATTTGCCAACCTCATCACGCAAGGTGACCGCCTGCGCAGACATCTCTTCACTGGTTGCCGAGTTCTCCTGTGCTGTGGCCGCATTGGTCTGCACCACGGCAGAAACCTGCGACAGACCCAGCTTGATCTGTTCAATGGCACCTGCCTGCTCGGCGGAAGCCTGCTCAATTTTTATAATACTTTCATCCACCATTTTTGCTTTTGCTCCGACTTCCTGCAATATCTGGGCAGTCTTCTCCGTTGTCTGGATTCCATTCTTCACGCTGACAACAGAGGACTTGATAAGCTCAGCGGTTTGACGTGCCGCCTCCGCAGATTTTGCCGCAAGATTCCGCACCTCATCCGCCACAACTGCAAAGCCCTTACCGGCGCTTCCCGCACGCGCTGCTTCAATTGCCGCATTCAGGGAAAGAATATTAGTCTGGAAGGCAATATCCTCTATCACCTTTGTTATACTGGTTATTTGATTGGAGGTAGACCCAATATCGGCCATTGCCTGCGTAAGCTGCTCCATATGTTCGTTACCGGTATTAACGCCTGCAACAGCTTCGTCCACATATCGTGCTGCTGTTTTCACACTTGCCGAGTTATCTTCTGCCTGATCGGCTATTAAGCCGATGGAAACCGTCAGTTCCTCAACGGATGCCGCCTGCTGGGTCGATCCCGCCGCAAGCGCCTGGGCCCCGCCCGCAACCTGGGAAGCACCGGTGCTGACCTGCTCTGCAGCGGTATCAATGGCCAGCATGGTATCATTCAAAGCCGCCACCGTATTCCCAATGGTCTCTTTCAGCATCATGAAATCTCCGGGATAATCCATATCCACTCGGATCTGCAGATCCCCCCTGGATAACCTCATAAACTTTTCTATCACATCACCAAGGATAGTGGCTTGCATCCGATTGGCCTTCTGGATAAGCTTGGCCATCTGCCCCAATTCATCCAGGCTTTCGTACTGAATCGCTACATTCATATTTCCCCTGGCCATTTCCTCGTATACCTGTACAATTTCCTTCACCGGCTTCAAAATGGAGTTTCTGATTAATATAGTAATCACCACTGTCAGCAGGACAGAAACAACCGCACAGGATATAAGCAGAAGCCATGCCAAATCCACAGAATTCCGAGCATCCACCCTTTGCTGTTCCGCACGTATACTCGCTGTATCAGTGAAATCCAGTAAAATCTCTGTAACCTGATCAAAAGTAGGAACATATTGCTCAAGGAAGAGATCATGTCCTTTTTGTATATTCTCCTCTGTCGGATTCTTAATTATTTCTGCAATCTGTTGCCTTACGGCGCCCGTCTGATCCAACAGGGTATTTATTTCTTTTATTTTCGCATCACGATCCGTATTTCTTTGATTACCCGAATATTTATCCAGCTCCGCACGTGCGCTTTTTCCGTCCTCGGCTGCCTGCGCCATGAGCTTTTCAATGGTTGCCGCATCCCTTTCAGCAAAAGCACGGGCCATATAACGCTGGGCAGATACAATATCCCTCCTGATGGTCCAAACACTGGTGTTATTGGGCAGGGTGTACTGGCCGTACAATTCCACCTGCTGATCAATCTTATTGATGCTTCCAATAGAAATAACAATAGATACAATCATTAAGATAAGTATCATTCCGAAACCAATAATCAATTTTTTACTAATGGACAGATTTTTCATAATCTTTCCCCTTTCATTATCTATCATATGATATAGTACTCACGATCACCTAACCCACTCATCTCCTTCCGTAAACAGTACTTTTACCTCCTTCCGCACTTTCTTGGTTCCTTTGTATTTCTCAAATTCACCATCGCACAATGCAATTCTCCTCGCCATGCTGTCCGTCATTCCAGAATGAATCTCCACAGCCGTTTTACCCTCTTCTTGACAGGATCTGTTTCTTCCTGTATTGTTAAATAAAATACAAACTCCTGAATTATTTATATCGCAAATAATTTTTTCCTACATACTCCATTTCGTAGTATTTCTTTGTTTTTCGTCAACTTTCATCACTTCTGGGAACAACCGACTATTAAATTCTCCTCTTTTTCCTCCATTTTCTTTTAATTTATCACAAAAAACGACATATTACAATACAAATAACATATCTTGGATACCAAAAAATAACCAACCGGCACTTGTCCTATGTAAGGGTATTGTCCTTGACATTTTCCTCAATAAGAAAGCCCACAGGCGGTTAAAAACATCTCCTGCGGGCTTTGCTATTCTTCTATTTTTGTTCCGAACATCTATGCTACGGCAATATGTTCCCAGCCGCACGATAGATCTCATACCATTCCTCACGAGTCAGATAAATATCTGCTGCTTTGATACAATCCTTCAGACGTTCAATGTTCATGGTCCCTGTCACAGGCTGCATGCGTGCCGGATGGCGCAGAAGCCATGCCATGGCAATTGTGGTATTGGTAACCTGATATTTGGCGGCAATCTCATCAATCTTGGCATTGAGTTGAGGGAACTTCTCATTATCCAAAAAGACACCTTCAAAAAATCCATACTGGAACGGCGACCAGGGCTGTATCGTAATATCGTTCAGACGGCAGAAGTCCAGAACACTTCCATCACGGCTGACCGCGGACTCATCAAGCATGTTGACATGAATCCCTGCTGAAATCATGGTAGCATTAGTTATGCTTAACTGCAGCTGGTTCGCTGCAATCGGCTGCTTCACGTATTTTTGAAGCAGCTGTATCTGCATTGGATTCTGATTGGATACACCGAAATTGCGGACTTTTCCGCTGCTATGAAGTTGATCAAAAGCCTCGGCAACCTCCTCCGGCTCGACTAAGGCATCCGGACGGTGCAGAAGCAGCACATCCAGATAATCCGTTTTCAGCCGTTTCAGGCTGCCGTCCACCGATTCTAAAATATGCTCCTTGGAGAAATCAAACATTCCCTTTCTGATTCCGCATTTGGATTGAAGTATGATCTTTTCACGCACAGTATCATTCATATGAATCGCATCTGCAAATATCTCTTCACAGGTTCCACCCCCATAAATATCCGCATGATCAAAGAAAACGGCTCCTTCATCCATCGCTGTCTGAACAAAATGCTCCGCATCCTGTTTGCTCAATCCGTTAATACGCATACAGCCAACCGCAATTACCGGAACCTGTAAATTTGATTGTCCTAATCTCATTGTTTTCATAATCATTTTACCCCTTTCCTATGGTATCTATTTAGCCTGTTTACAAATTTCAAGCATCCTCTGCATGAACTTACGGCTCTAATGAGATTATAAGCCTTCACCTTAACTTTAAGTCAATAGCTATCTGGTTATTTCTACAATAAATTTATTCCTCTCTCCCGGGTATACGCTTTCGGCATATTCAATAACAGAACCATCTTCCCCATATCCAAAAGAGGATATGAAATGGATCGGAGACCCTTCGTTAATTTTCAATAATTTGCTGATTTCTTTATTTGAAAGCCTTGCTTCAATCTCCCTTACCGCTTTTTTAATAGAAACATTATTTTCTTCAAAAACCTCATAAAGAGAGCGTTTCTCGAAATCATACATGATAAGATTGGGGAATTTTTTATAAGGTATATATACCGTGGTCAAGAGTATCGGCTTATTATCCTGCTCCTCATTATTATAAGCATATCTCAGTCTACTGAGCTTAATAATCTTATCCCCCTCCTCAACACCAAGCTTATCTACCAAAAAATCCGGACAAATTTTGATTGATATCTCTATTACCCTGGTTTCAGGAATTAATCCTTTTTTATGCATCTCTTGATTGTAGCTTTCTATAAAACGAGTATTTTCCTGAAGAATTTTGGGTTTGGTAACAAAAGTCCCTTTTCCTTTTAATCTTTTCAGGTATCCTTTTGAAACCAGGATATTTAATCCCTGCCTCACCGTAGGACGGCTTATATTAAACATGCTGCTAAGCTCCATTTCTGTAGGGATTAAATCTCCCTCTTTCAGCTTACTGTTTTTTATAAGATCCATTATATAGTTTTGTACCTTAAAATATAAAGGCATATTCGACTCAGACTCCATAGCCTCCTCCTCTATTAATCATAAATCATAAATGTCACAATCCCATATCCCTCTTCCTTCATCGTTTTAAAACTTTGCTCTGCGCTGGTTGTTTTAATAAGCTCCAGGGTGTAACAAAATTCCGTGATGCCTGACAGGTCCATTTTAAAGTTTGTCTCCCAGGTATTATTCATAATCCATGAGTACACATCTCTTTTATTGTTTTCTGCCTTATTGTCACAAAGTAAGATTGGATGATGTCTTAATTCTCCCATATAGATCAGCGGTGCATCCTTTGTCTGAATTAAAACGGTACTTTCTTTGGTTTCGTAAATCAAACCGTTATCGACAAGATAATATTCCATACAGGTGCCTGGGATCTGATCAATACCCGGCCTCATTACCGCATCGCTCTTATCGATATATAATGCCGCCTCCGAAAGGCTTAATGCTAATGGCAGATAAATGCTTTCTATATCTGTAGATAGATGCTTGGCTATTTTATATTTGAAATCTAATTTCGGAAGTGTATTATAAAGCTTGATGACGACGGAGCTGAAATAAGTACCTTCCAATTCGTAGACAAGCTCTACCGTTGTAAAAATTTCACCATTATCTATGATTTTTACCTCGGTCAGATCACCAGTGTATTTCTTTGAATGGAGCCCTCTTATATTTCTTCCCAAAAGCCTTCTTTCTTCATAGACATTCGTTCTGATTTTCGTATTCTCATAAATTGGGGTAAAGAATCTGGCATCTCCCGGCCTTAACATTTCAATATTATCTGTTTTATTATAAAAAGAAGTAACTCCCTTTCCTATTTCATAGGCTATTTTAAAGTAGGCGTTCTCAATTTGATAGGGGAGCTGATAGCTTTTGGGATCGTAGTTATTCACTATGTCTTTTACTCTTTCCGACCCGACATAAGCTATTCTTGAATTGATCATATCAACTTTCCCTGCTGCTTCTTCATATCTGTATATTTTTTCTTCCCTGGTCTCGAAGGAATCGATAAAACTGATAAGAACACCTCTGGGATGGGAAGACAATTGAGTAATCATTTCCTGCCCTGATGTCTCACAAATCACCTTTACCCCCGGGTACTTCCATGCTTCTATATAGAATTCTACTACTTTCCGGCCCCCACGCTCTGATGCATTGATTGCCTTTACTTTGCCGTTCAAATCATAGTATCGAAGCTTATCCCCTCTGTTATGGGCGATACGGTTCAGGTTTTTTGCGGAGGCTTCATGTGCCTTTGAAGCGTAGCTTGTTTTTCTGATATCCAGGTTTTGCACCATGGTATCATATGGATTTGTTATGGTTGCCGAATGGCCCCAGGTATGTTCCGCATAGAGCAGCAGATTATCTTCCGCTTCTCTGACTAATTCCTTTTTGCTTACATGGCCCTGTGTATCTAATCTGTCGCATAGATGATACATTCTTTGTGCTTCTTTATAGTGCTTAACCGCATAAGGCGTACTTGCCACACCGTTGGCCCACCAGTCATTCAGATCACCCTTGTAGACCGGTGCATCCTTTACCTGATCCTTAATTTTATCATAAAACTCCTGAATTGTGACCATTTCCAAACGTATCTCATCCCCGTAAGCCTCATTAAAGGCTGTAATCGTTCTGATAATATCGGTATTGGGCGGTGCATTGTCACTGAACACACCGGATACGCATGCGGGAATGAAGTCATAGAGATAGCCGTTTTCCTCACATGAGGTCAAATAATTAACTATATTATCCTTCAGTGTTTCAATATGCGTTTTGGGCTTCGTATTTGCGCCGAAATAGTTCTCCGTCATGAAGTTAATATTTTTATTATAAATTAAGCCCAGGGCATTGCCAAGATTATAATGCTCGCCGCTGAAAACCAAAAGTCTTTTTCCCTCTTTGTTCTCCCAATAGTAGGGCTTCTGATTCTGATAGAGCGGGTACATTCCGTGATGTGTGTGGATGTTTGTGAATAAGAACTCTATTCCGTTATCCAACAGCACATCAAGGGTTCCTAAGGACACCCCATTAACATCTGCATTCATCGCCACCTTGATATCAATTCCCTGTGCGTTAAAATGTTCAACCATTTCCCTGGTTCTTTTATTCAATATCTTTTTATCCACCAAATCGTTAAAGTTAAGATAGGTTGCCGACAGCCCAATATTGTTTGATTTAATCATCGCATATAAATCTTGCTTTTCTTCCTCTGATGCTTCTTCTAAAAATCGTTCCACACAGTAATAAGTCTCACAGTTCCACTTGAAATTTTTATCAACTGTGTCGGCTCTGTGCCCTTCTTTTGCAGCATTTACTGCTGTTCTTATATAATCAATATGGTTGTAAATGATTCTTTCCTGTAAATCCGTATAACCGATATCCGTATGTGAATGATGCATGATATACATGGTCCATTTTCTGTTTGGCATAATAAAATCCTCCGTGATTAAGATATTTTTTTGTTATCATAGTTTGTACTTACATTTTTGCTGTAGATAAATTATATACTTATTTTTATCTAATGTAAATGTGATTTTCAAAAAAAGTCAGACTATGTAATTACATATTATAAGAAAAATGCAACAATATGTAATTACATTTGAAAAGAGGATTTATTTGATCAACAACTATAATAACTATCATAAATATTCGGAAGTTATAATCAAAGGCTATGATAATGCTTCCCTGGAAAGGGGATGATTCTTCTTATGTTACTGGTCAGGTTTTCATGTGGATGGAGGGCAGCAGACATCATTGAGCAAAGAAGGGACAAAAAATGAAAGCATTAACTTCTGAAGGAATTAAGAAGGTTGAATTAAAAAAGGATCCGATCCTACCGATATTATTACCCATAAAATTCCTTTGGACAAGAGCAGCTATTTAAGCATCTGGTTATTCTGAAAAAATCCGTTCCAGGGATCATTCCCGCCGATCCTCGAAAGAGCCTCTGCCATATTGATTCCGTCAGGAGCAACTGTGTCAAGCTCCTCCCATGCGATTGGCATAGATACCCCGGCACCCTTTCTCGCTCTTATGGAATAAGGCGCGATACTTGTGGCACCTCTTCCGTTTCGTATCCAGTCGATGAATATCTTACCGCTGCGCTTGGCCTTTCTGACATTGCTGGTATAGCGTTCGGGCCACTTCTGCTCCATCACCTGGGCAACACTCTTTGCAAAGTCATGAAATGGATCCCAGGCTGCAGCCGGTTGTAAAGGTACAACCACATGGTATCCCTTGCCGCCGCTGGTCTTGAGATAGGAGGTCAGTGAAAGTTCGGCAAGAATATCTTTCATATCTCTGGCCCCCTGGCGCACCACGCTTAACTCCATTCCTTCATCCGGATCCAAATCAAATACCATAATATCCGGCTTTTCCAGTTCTTCGACACGGCTTCCCCAGGTGTGAAATTCCAATGTCCCCATCTGTACTTCTGATATGAGTCCTGATACATTCTCAATATAGAAATAATCCTCTATCTCGCCGCTGCCTGTTGTAATGGGAATCGTAACAACTCCCTTACTGTCCGGACCGGGGTGCTTCTTGTAGAAGCAGGTCTGCGATATCCCCCTGGGGCAGCGCACAATACTGAGAATTCTACCGCTCACATAGGGCAGCATACGTTCTGAAACATTTTCATAATACCGAATAATATCTGCTTTCGTAATTTTAGGATCATCGAATATCACTTTATCCGGATTGGAGATTTTTACTCCCTGGATTAAGAGACTGTTTACCTTTGCTTCCATCGGTCCCTCCGTTTCTTTGACGGAGGATTGGAGCTGTGGTCCCTCCGTATTTTCTCTCTTTATCTCTCTGGGGTCCTTGTCGGTCCTCATGCCCTTGAAGCTTGCCTGCCTCAGCAAATTATCCTTGGTCCATTGGGCAAATTTGATTTCCGCCACCAGTTCAGGCTCAAGCCAGGTAAGCTTTTCCTTGGGTCTGGGCTCAGGCGCCTCCTTAAAAGGCGGGTCCTGTCTCTTTATGTTCTCAAACTTTTCCTCAAGCTCTCTCATATCAGCCTCGCTCAAACCGGTGCCGGCACGTCCGGCATAGACCAATTCCCCTCCCTCATAGATACCAAGAAGAAGCGAGCTTACCCCGCTGGTTTTTTTGTCGGTAAGGGTGTATCCTCCGATGACGAATTCCTGCCTTTTATCACATTTCATTTTGATCCAATCACCATTCCTTGTTCCGCTGTAATCGGAATCGGCTCTTTTTCCTATGATACCTTCCATGCCTGCCTCACAGGCAGCCGTAAAGCATTCTTTTGCATTTCCTCTGACATAGCGGCTGTAGTAGAGGTTCCCGGAAGCCGTCTTCATCAGTTTCTCAAGCATCTCTTTTCTGTCAATCAGGGAATGTCCCCGAAGATCCGCCCCATCCAATGCCAGGAGGTCAAAAACAATATAGGTCAGCTTCCCGTTCCCCGGATTTTTTAAATGGTTTTGCAAAGCCTGGAAATCCGTCTTGCCCGCAGAATCTGTGATTGCTATTTCGCCGTCCAGGACCATCGCTCTCCCGGCAGCAAGGTCAATAAGGGAAGAGACGATGTCATGGAACCGTCTGGCATAATCATTGCCGTTCCTGGTGACGAGCCGGACGCTGTTACCCTCCACAAAGGCAATGATCCGAAAGCCGTCATATTTCAGCTCATAGAGCCACTCCTCTCCTTCAGGGGCCTTGTTAACTAATTTGGCCAACTGAGCCTCCACCTTCTCAAAGGGATTCCTTGTGATTTTTTCACCCTCTCCCCGTTGAATCTCTTCCATGGTGCGTCCGGTCCGGATACTGGTGTCAAATTCAGAAATCCCGTCTTCAGTTTTGACATATTCATCCTTTTCCTTTAGCAAAAGCCAATTATCCTTCTCTTCACCGGATATCGCCTTCCATCGGAATAAGGTCCATTTCCCCTTAAGCCGTCTTCCTTTCAGAACAAACTTCAGCTCACCCTTTTTGAGCCCCTCTTCCACATCTCCTCCCGGTTCCCACAGTCCCTCATCCCAGAGCATGATCACTCCGCCGCCATATTCTCCTTTGGGAATGGTACCTTCAAAATTCCGGTATTCCAACGGGTGATCCTCCACCTTTACGGCAAGCCTCTTGTCGTGGGTATCATAGGAGGGACCCCTTGGTACCGCCCAGCTTAGCAGAACTCCATCCCATTCCAGACGTAAATCATAGTGATCTCTGCGGGCCGCATGGTGCTGGACAACAAATCTAAGGCCTTGCTGATCATGGAGCCCCTCTCCCTCAGCATCTGTTCTTCCTTCCGGCTCCCAGGTCTTTTCAAAATTCCTTTTTTGGTTGTAGTCCTTTAGTTTTTCAGTCATAGGATCACGCCGTTTCCTTATCCTTCTTCGCTTTCTCAACACTGGCTTTCAATGCTTCCATGAGATCAATTACTTTGCCGCCACCATCGGACTCGGCGGAAACAATCTCTTTTCCTGAAACCTTTGTCTCAATGAGCTCACGAAGCCTTATTTGATATTCATCCTTATATTTTGAAGGATCAAAGGGTGTATCCATGGAATTAATCAGCATTTTTGCCATATTCAGCTCCTGCTCGGATACCTCCGGCTTCGTATACTGCTTTTGAAGCTCCTTGATATCATCCGCGTAGAACATAATAGAGATGAGAATGCCCTCCGCCCGGGGAATGATCGCCATCAGTGTGTCCTTTGTGCCCATGACTGTCTTGCCTATGGCTACCTTCTGTTCGGCCATTAATGCGGAGCGAAGCAGCTCAAAGGCTTTTTCTCCTCCTGCCTCAGGTATGGCCTGATACGTCTTCTCGTAATAAACCGGGGATATCTGATTTAAATTGGCAAAATGCAGAATTTGAATGGATTTTTCTTTTTCTGTCTTGATTTTTTCAATCTCTTCTTCCGTGATGACGACATATTTGTCATCATCATACTCAAAGCCCTTTACAATATCCTCCGATTTCATCTCCTTACCGCAATGAGCACATGTCTTCTTATAGCGGATGCGGCTGTTGTCTTCTTTATGCAGCTGATTGAAATGAATGTCATTATCCTGCGTGGTTGTATACATCGCGATTGGAATCGCAACCATTCCAAAGGTTATGACCGATTTGCGTGATAACATAGTTTGAAACACCTCCAAGCTTATTGTTTCCAACTGCACCATAACTATTCGACCCATACACCACATAAACAAGCGGGCAGAAATACAAAGATGCATATGCGCTTCTTTGTATTTCTGCCCGCTAAAGTTAATCGTATCAAATTTATCGTATCAATTTAATCTACTGATTACATTATCCTCGCCAACGGTACGGGTTACGTCCACACCATAGGTTGCCATGGCATCCTGTGGACTGGTTCCTGACACAACAGATTCTACCATGGTCTGGATATGGGAAGAAACTGCAGAATAATTGCTGTCCTTCGGTCTAAAAGATGCAAACTCCAGATATTTGGTTGCTGTCTGGATGAAAGGCATCGAGGAATATTTCTTGTTATCCACAATATCTTTTCTTGTTCCAATGCTGCCCATGGCAACAATAGCGTCCACATATTGATCTGTATCCATTAAATGCTTGATAAATTCCATCGTAAGGTCCTTGTTATCAGACTTGGAAGGAATCGACCACGCCCAGCCTCCGGCCAGAGTTACGCTGCCGGTACCGCCGCCATATTGAGTGGGCATCGGCGCAAAGCCTAATACCTCACTGTATTTCGGCCATGGAGATGCTCCTGTTTTCAGATAATTGCCGGCAATCCAGCTTCCGTCCAAGGATATCACAAGCTTGCCCTGGGGCAAATATTCCCTGGCGGAGGTATTGCTGGCCTGACCATTTAATACCTTGGATAACGGCGGCCCGAAATTGTTCTTATAAATATTATCCAAAAAGATCAGAGAATCCAAAATCCCCTGACTGGATATAATCCACTTTCCGGTGGTTTCATCCTGCAATCTCTCGCCTGTTCCGTAAAGAAGCATCTCATAAGTCTGCATAGAGGTTGCCTCACCTGTCGCAACAGCGGAATTACACCAAAATGGCACCACATCCGGAACCTTCTCTTTAATGATCTGACAGGCGGCAAGGATATCCTCCCAGCTCTTCGGTTCCCAAACCTCCGGCAACCCTGCCTGCTTGAAGATTTCCTTGTTATACCACAAGCCCCGGGTGTCTGTATTATAAGGGACACCGTAGACCTTATTGTCGGCAGCGGTGACAGACTTCTTCAAGGTATCATGATAAATACCGTTGGTCCAATCCTCATAATCTGCCAGATAGTCATCCAGCGGGGTAAGATATCCTGCAGCAACGTCCGCCGCGATCTGAAATGTATCCTCTGCTACCAAGTCTGGCGCCGTCTTTTCAGATTGCAGGGAAAGGGCAATCCTGGCAAAATAATCTCCCTCGGAAGAAGTGATGGGTGCAATATTCAACTCACAAATATCCTTTTTATCGAAGCTGTCATAAGCCGTTTGCAGCCACTTCCATAAAGAAGAGTTCTCACCCCGACCGTCATCTCTGAAGGTCACGGTGATTACGCTCTTTTTTATTTCTGCCTCCGTCTTATTGTCTCCGGATTCGGTAGTATTTTCTTTGTTCTGCGTGT
Organism: Bacillota bacterium; assembly: GCA_023423045.1. Lineage (GTDB taxonomy): Bacteria > Bacillota > Clostridia > Lachnospirales > Lachnospiraceae > Mobilitalea. The sequence goes on from JAFAGA010000008.1 coordinate 124,095, forward strand.
CATTCGTTTCTACATCTGTCCCACTTGTACCCTTTAATCCTGCACATGCGGTTAATGATAAAATCATTACAGCTACCAGCAACAGACTCAATGATTTCTTCATAACAGTACCTCACTTTTTCCGAATAAACACTGGAATCTATTAACTTCAACTCTTTCCTTATTCTACTGCTCCTACATTTAACGGATGGATGCACAGCACCTTCCGCCCTCCGGGCAGATCCTTCATATCCGGTCTGGATTTCCTGCATTCATCCGTAGCATAAGGGCAACGGGGAGCGAACTTGCAATAGGTAATCGCATATTCCTTATCTTCGGTGTCAGGCATAACTAATTCCTGATCCCATTTCTCGCCCACCCTCGGTACTGCATTCATCAGAAGCTCCGTATAGGGATGAGCCGGATTATCCATAATTTCTTTAGCCTTGCCGTATTCGATCAGGCAGCCTCGATACAAGGTTGCAATATAATCCGATACATAGTAAGCAGTCGAAAGGTCATGGGTAACATAGATAAAGGAAACATTGTACTTATCTTTCAGCTCTTTAAACAGATTTACAATATTCATCTTCATGGACGCATCAATGGCGGCAACCGGTTCGTCAGCTATAATAAGCTTCGGTCTGGTGATGAGCGCTCTTGCAATGGAGACACGCTGCAGCTCACCGCCTGAAAACTGGGTCGGATATTTGCCCTTTACTACTTCCAGCGACATACCCACACTCTTTAAAGTTTCATCAACCAGCTTTTCAGCCTCTTTGCGGTTTTTGGCAATCTTTAACCGAAGTGCGGTATTAAACAGGTAAGTATCTACTGTTTTACGCATCGAAAAAGATTCATAGGGATTCTGGAATATCGGCTGCACATCCAGCTTAAACTGAAAAGGATCATACCCTTTGCGGTCTTTATAGGATTTACCGGAAAGCAAGATATCCCCCTGGTCAGAGTCATGCAGACGCAGTATCATCTTACATAAGGTAGACTTACCGCAGCCCGATTCTCCTACGATGGAAAGAATTACCGGTTTACCGGAATCTATATCAATATTGATATCATCCACAGCAACAAGTCTTTTTTTGCTGAGCATTCCGCCGATATGGAAGGACTTGGTGACATTTTTTATTTCAAGTAATTTCTCAGACATTTTATACCACCTCCCTGTTCAGCAAATGACAGGCCGCAAAGCGTCCCGGCTCCACCTCACGAAACTTCGGTACCAACTTCCTGCACTCTTCCGTCGCTTTGGGACAACGAGGTGCAAATCTGCAACCGGGAGGAGGGTTGGTAAGTGCAGGAGGTCTTCCCGGAATTCCTACCTTCTGGCTCTTATCACCGACCCGGGGAAGAGCGCCTACCAGCATCTGTGTATACGGATGCATCGGCCGTTCAAAAATATCTTCTGTTTTGCCCAGCTCAATCATACTTCCGGAGTACATAATACCCATACGGTCTGTTATCTGATAATGTACGCCCATATCATGGCTTACGATTACCATGGTGTTCTTTAATTTCTTTTGAAGTCGCATGAGCATCATAAGGATTCCCCGCTGAACTACAACGTCTAGAGCCGTAGTAGGTTCGTCTGCCAGAACCACATTAGGTGACATGAATGTTGCCAATGCTATAATAACTCGCTGCCTCATTCCGCCGGAAAGCTGGAACGGATAAGCATCTAATAAATCAGGAGAGAGACTGAGCTCTTCCAGATAGCTCTTAATTCTTTTTAAGGTTATTTCTTTCGGTTCTCTCTTTAATTCCTCTTTCGGAATCGAATCCAGGAACTGCTTCTTCAGTGGAACAATGGGGTTTAAAACACTCTGCGCCGCCTGCGGCACATAGGAGATATTATTCCACCAGGTCTTTCTGATCTGACCTGTTTCGTAAGAAAAATCCTTTCCGTCTTTCTGACCGCTCAGGATGAGTTTACCTGAGTCTACCACCAGAGGGAACTCGATAATATCATAGAGGGCCTTCAGCAAAGTCGTCTTACCGCAGCCGGATTCGCCTGCGATTCCAAAAATCTCATTATCATATATTTCAAAATCCACATCGTTAATAACATGAACCGGTCCGTTTATTGTGGAATACGAGGTGGATAAATGGTCTACTTTTAACATTTCCTACCTCCCTCTCTTCATTGATAGATAATCATTATAACCTGTGATCAGGAGGAACAGTCCGATAAACAATATCGCCGTAGCTATAATCGGAGATCCTATCCAGAACCACTGCTTTGTGAAGATAGCATTACGTTCTCTTGCCCACTGGATCATATTACCCAGGGAGATAAGATTACCGGGCGACAGTCCCAGAACAGCCAGGCTCGATTCAGAAGCTATCGCAGCCAGCGTAGCATTCATGAAGTTGGAGAGTGACCACGTAAAAGCATAGGGAAGTATCTCGGTTACAACAACCTGGACAGTGCCTTCCCCTGAGAACCATGCGGTATGAATAAAATCACGTTCACGCATGGACAAAGCCATGGAACGGATCTGACGGCTCGGCCAGGCCCAGGCAAACATTGCAAGCACCAGTGCCATGATAATTACCGTGGAAGATCCCTTCATAAAGGAGGTCATCAGGATAAGAATTGGGAGGGACGGTATTACAATAAAGGTATCGGTTACAACCGTAAGCACACGGTCGAGCGCACCTCCTGAGAAACCAGCTAAAAGTCCCACAAACACACCTGCAACGGTACCAATCGTAGCAACAATAAGACCGATCGAAAGTGAATTATGGATCGCTTCCACCAGCAGCCACAGAACATCCTGTCCCATACTCGTTGTTCCCAGCCAGTGTTCCGATGAAGGCTTCAGCTTACTCGGATAGGAATTAAAGCTAAAGGGATTGACATGGGGTAAAAAATATACTACAAAACCAATAATAAGAAAGAATATCGTGATTATTATTCCTGCTTTTAAACGAAAATTCGCATTTTTCCAAAATTTTTTCACAATTTCCACCTCCTGCCCTTAATTGTAACGAATGCGAGGATCGATGAACGGATAGATCAGATCCACGATCAGTGTCGCAGTCGAGATTGCCACAATAGAAATTGTGATACATCCCAGTATCATATTATAGTCCGACATCAGGATCGATTTCTGTACCAGCATACCAACGCCGGGATAGCTAAATACAATCTCCGTCATGATGGAACCGCCGAATACACCGCCAAGGCTCATAGCCAGCGCAGTAACCTGAGTCAAAATTGAATTCCTAAACACATAGCTGCTTCCGATTTTGCCTTCCGAAAGACCCCTGTAACGGGCAAAAAGTACAAAATCCTCTTCCGATGTGGTGCCTGATAAGGACTTCATGGATATGATCCACCATCCGGTACCTACCATCAGCATTGCAATTGCCGGAAGAATGGATGCGCGAAGAAGCGATGCAAACAAAACTCCAAAATCCCCCTGGGTATTGATCGTAGCCTGAATAGGGAACCATCCCAAAACAAAGGCAAACACGATCTGCAGCACCAGAGCTATAATAAAGTAAGGAACAGGATAAATACAAATCGCCACACCCTCTAAAATCTTGGAGGAAAGCTTGTTCTTGCGAAAGCCGGCCAGAAGTCCGATAGCATTACCGATAATCCAGGCAATGACGGTAGTCGACAGCGAAAGAAAAAGCGTATATGGCAAATACATACCAATGATCTCACTCACGGGAGTGGGATAATTCATTAGGGACGGTCCAAAATTAAAGTGCAATAATCCATTCCACAAAAAGCTGCCATATTGCTCAAGCAGGGTTCCCTCCAAACCAAACTGAACCCTAAGCTGTGTGCGAAGCGCTTGCATCTCTACCGGATCCATCTGGCCGGAACGTGACTGCATCTGACCAATCATGTTCTCAACAGGATCAGAGGGAAACATTCTAGGGATGAAAAATATAAAAGTAACACCAATCCACACGGTCAATAAATAAGTTAATATTCTCAGACCGAAATATTTACGGAATTTCAACGGCTCCACTCCTTTTTTTTAAATTCACAAATATCTGCATAAATACTGTTACTGCCCGGTGATTACCACCAGGCAGTAAACAGAATTCTCATATTACTTACCACATCACTTCATTTCGTGCTCGTGAAGTCTGGTTATATTACTGAACCGGTGAAATCTCTGTTGTTATATATTTGAAACAGCTCCACCACCACCAAGGTCCGTTATAAGGGTTGTCGGCATTAGGATAATTATTCCAGTAGGTGCTGTTGGTAGGAACGAACTTAACACCAGAGTGGAAACCGATAAAAGGAAGCTCCTCAATTGCATTCTTAAAGAATTCCAGACCCAACTCATATGACTTAGGATCATCCGGAGAAAGCTTTGCTAACTGATGAATGATATCGGTAGCCTTAGCATTGTTCCAACGGCTTGCCTGGCCTGAGCCTCTCTCACCGAGGGGAACGATCAGATCTGCATCCCAACCGTTAATCTGTGAATAGATATCTTTGGTAATAAAGCCTGTAGGCCAGTATCCGCCGATATCATACTGTCCGGTAGCAGCGTTGGTATCCCAAGTTGCACTGGATTCGCTCACAAGATTGATCTTGAAACCGAACTTGGTCAACTGGTCATAAGCTGCCTGTGTACCACGGCCTGCCTGAGCTTCTGTATCTGCTAAGTAGGACATGTTGAAGCTGAAAGGCTGACCATTAAAATACCAACCATCAGATTTCTTCTCAAGACCTGCTTTAATGAACAGCTTCTCAGCTGCCTGAGGATCGTATTTCCAGCATCCTACACCGAACATGTCAATCAGAGCTTCGTGGTCGGTAGGGATATTATAGCCTTTATCTCTGAGAACAGTAGCAATTCTCTCTGCATAACCAGAGTCAAAAGGTTTCACTGTGGTGCCATCGCCAAGATCAAGCTCTAATGCTTCTAACCAGGAAAGGATAGGTTTTACATACAGGTCCTGACCAGCTGTTGTGTTGGTAAGAATCGGGAACGGTGATGAACGGCCTACACCGTCGAATATGTTCTGGGATATCTCGTCAAAGTTCATAGCAAGTGCAATACCCCAACGGAAATCCTTGCTGTCATAGGGAGCTCCCTTACCAATGGAGAAAGCCAGACCCTTGGAGCAGGGATCATCACTTGTAGCATAAGGGAAATCCTTGTACCAGCAAGCGATATTCGGGTTCTGTGCGGTCATAACTTCAAGCATCTCGGGTGTAACTTCGCAAAGGATATCAACTTCGTTATTAATAAGGCTCATCTGACGGGTAGTATCATCGCCAAGATTTCTGAACCATACATATTTTGCCTGAGGCTCTTTGCCTGTTACAACGCCCACGGTGCTGGCCTGCCAGTCTGCACGGCGCTCATACAGAATCCATTTTCCTAATTCGTCATATGCCTTAACAGTATAAGGACCTGCAACAACGGGTGCGGAATCCTTAAACTTTGTAACATCTGCCTGCTGGGAGTAGATGTGCTCGGGAACGATTCTTAAATCATTACCCCAGATGGTAACACCAAATCTCAGGGACAAACGAGGGAAAGAATCCTTCGTTACAATCTTAACGGTATAATCGTCTACCTTTTCAATAGACTTAAATACCTGATTGTAATATGCACTTGCTCCGATATCGGAGTTAGACATAATCATGTTCATTGTAAACGCAACATCGTCTGCAGTCAGATCTTCACCGTCAGACCATTTAATTCCCTGACGGATCTTAACTGTATGCTCGGTAAAATCCGCATTGGATACGGGCATACCATCTGCAACTTCGCCAAACTGTTCACCCTTTACGGTATCGATTTCCCACATCATTGCTGACATCAGCTGATGGATACCAAAACCTGCAGTAGTTCCCTGCATGTAAGTATTGAACTGTCCGGGTGTGTCGGTAGGTGACTGACACTCAACAATAAGAGTTTCATTTCTCGGAGTTCCAACTTCCGTCATCTCTCCTGACGGTGCCGGATCTGTGTTTCCCTCACCCTTGTCCGTTGATCCAGTCTCAGCCTTTTTTGTCGGCTCAGTATTTCCGGACCCAGACGGCGCATCCTTCGGCTTGGAGCAGCCTGCGAACAGCGCAGCTACAAGAACCAAAGCCATAGCGCATGCCAATACCTGGCGCATTGCCTTTTTCATTAAAAATACCTCCTCTAAATAGATTTTGTCTCATAGTTACATTTTTTATCTTAACACTTATGCACTTTTACTAGTATTCCAAAATTTTAACAAGGGGGTAAATTATTAATCTTCGAGTGTAATTCCTGTCATAAATCTGACACATCTCAATTTTCTATGATTGCAATTCTCACCCTATCCTGCATGGCATCGGCAATCTCTCTGATGGATGGTTCCGTTTCGGCTATTAATTGGTATACTCCGTCGGATATGGCGGTGGAAATGTCAAACCAGGAATTCAGCGAGCTTTTGGCTATCCCGTGCAGCTTCTGCTTTTGGATAAACTCCTCGCTGGCCGCATATCCGTCTTCCGCAAAATCATATTCCACATCCACCTGCACAGGTATGCTTTCCGTCGCGCCTGCGATCTGCTTTACCACACTTTTTTGCGTTATATAATCAAGAAACTTAATGGAATCCTCATGATCCGCGGTAATGGAAATACCGATATTCTTACCGTGAAACATATAGTTTTCCTTCTTCTCATAAGGGACTGCCCCAACTCCCACCTCAAAATCGATGCTGCCGGCCTTTATAACGGACAGGGAACTGAGATTATTAATCATCATCGCAACCTCACCATCCATAAACTTATTGGTCAGGTCCTGTTGATTCCAATTGATACATTTTACAGGGAGCAGCTTGTTTTTCTTAAAATAATTAAGCAGCTCGAATACCTTCATGCCCCCTTCTCCGTTAATCTCACGGATGGAGCTTCCTGTTGTGTATAGCAGCTGCAGGAAAAGAGCCGTGACCTCCTCCGGCTGTCTCACCCCGATACCAATTCCGTTTATGCCTCCCTTTTGCACCTCCCGTGCCACTGCCTTCAGATCATCCCAATTCTCCGGTACCGAAACATTGCTTTCCATAAACAGATTCTTATTCCATATCAGCACATAGGGATCACAGGTAAAGGGAAGCCCGTAGTATTTGCCGTCACTTCTGGTATTATTCCACTGTCCCTGGAAGTAATGGGACACTTTGGCATTCTCACTGACATAATCGCTGATATCCTGAAGCACATTCAGATTAATCAGAGCAGGCATAATGGAATTGTCACATATAATTAAATCCGCCAGCCGGCTTTGATCCAGATTCATGCAGATTTCCTTTTTAAAATCATTCTTGGATATGAATCTGATTTCCACCTTAGGATTTCCATTCACTCTGGAATATTGGCCTGCCAGATCACGGAGCATTTTGCTGCTCACCTCATTTTCATAAGGAGCCAAAATTCGCAATGTCTTTCTCTGTACTGCCGGATCAGCGGCTTTCGGCGTATTTAGGCTGTCCCTGTAATAACTGCCGGCAATAAAAAACAGGATCAGCATTACCCCTATGGACAGAACTGCAGTTACCCGAAACATCTTCATCTAAATCACCTTCTTATACTCTGATGGGGAAATACCGCAAACGGACTTGAACACCTTATTGAAGTATTTGGGGTCCTTAAACCCGACCTGCTCCGCTACTTCCTGGATCCGGTATTTTCCGGAAAGTATCATGCGCTTTGCTATACTAATTCTAAAATTCCTCAGAAATACAACAAAATTAACATTAATCTTCTGGTAAAACAGCTTGCTTAAATATTCCGGTGTTACCCCTACCAGATTAGCAGCATCGGACAGGGTGATATTCCTGCTGTAATTATCCCGGATATAATTAATTACCTTCAATACGGTTAGATTATCAACGTCCAATTCCTCATCTGCACCGCCGCCGAGCACGGTATTTACAATCTTCTCATAATTCAGGATCAAATCCCCTTTTGTCTTGCTTTCGATCATATTATTAATAAAATAGTGAAAGATTAACAGGGGCTCGGACTGGGTATCGTATTCCTTCGCCACGTTATAGATGCCGGAAGAAAATCTCGCCGTATATTCCCTGATCAGCTCCGGTCTGCCCTTGCTTTCAATAATCATCTCTTTGAATTTATCGCTTGTATTTCGTGCTTTCTCATAATTACCATTAATAATTTCCTTACGGATGCGGTTCTCCAAATCCACGGGATAGCTAATAGGAGTGAATTCCAGCTCTTCTACCATCTGCTTTTCTAAGATCACCTCACTTCCGTAAACGAAGGTATAGGATAGAAGGTCCTTTAATTCTGCAATGGCATTCTCCAGCCCTTCCAGCCCCATGATGGAAGCGTGGCTGCAGTGGCAGCTGCCTATGCTGTTTAAAGAGGGTAGAATATGTACGGAAAACATCCTGTTTAAGAACTTATTTCTCTCCGTATCAATAATCAGAACCAGAATTCCATATGAAAAGGATAAATGTATCACATGAAAATTCATTACGCCCAGGGATTCTAATTTATCTTTAATACAGTGGAGCATTTCGCCCGCTGTTTCCTGATCAAGGCTGTCCGGCTTTACAAGAAATAAAGTGACCTCCATCTCATCGCTGACCTGTAATTGCTTCGAGAGCTGGCGCGTTAACTGCTCCTTCATCCCAGCTTCGCTGGTCATTAAGCTCCATATCAACTGCGCCGAATTAATCTTCTCTGATTTCTGCTTTAAAAGCTTAGCTTCGACTTCACTTAATACAGAGATAAATTCATCAACATCAACCGGCTTTAATACATAATCCACCGCGCCCAGATGCAGTGCCGTTCTGACATAATCAAAGGAGGAATGTCCTGTCAGGATCAATGCATTATACGCAATTCCTTCCTTCTCCAACTGACCAAGCATGGTTAAGCCGTCCATTCCGGGCATCTGTATGTCCGATATAATTAAGTCCGGATTCAATTCCTTGATCTGCTTCATTCCCTCCAGTCCGTCCGAAGCAATGCCGCATATTTCATAATCCGTAAATTTGCTGATAATTTTAATCAAACCCTCTCTTGTCTTAGGTTCGTCTTCTACAATTACAATACGCATAAGTCTCCTCCAAACATTTCAGCCGGTGGCATCTTGTCAGCCTTTTACTTGCTTTTCCTTCGTGCGTTCAGAACGCCTTGCTTCACAAGATGCACTCAGCCAGTCTGCGCAAAAGGCTGACAAGATGCCACCGGCTGAACCGTTACTTTATTTATATTTCATATGGGATCACAATTGTTACTGTTGTCCCCTGCTCACCTGAATCCACATTAAAATAACTATTGTCACCGTAATACAGCTTTAACCTTGTAATTACATTTCTCACTCCTATGCTTGTTCCAATGATGTCCTTTTTATAATCATAGCTGTTGAATTCCTTTGTCAGCTCCCGGGACATGCCTTTCCCGTTATCCTTTACCTGGATTTGAATGTAGGTATCGCATTGCTTTTGAATCAGTATGTCTATTTCATCCTGCCCGGTACTGCCGGGAAAGCCGTGTACAATGGTATTTTCAATCAGGGGTTGTATCAGCAGCTTATGTATTCTTGCGTACTTCAGCGCATCATCAATATGAACCATATACCGGAAGGAGTTGCAAAACCGCTGCTGCTGTAAAAAGATATACTTCTGCAGATATTCCAGTTCCTCCTGTATCGTTACAATTTCATTGGATCTTTGAATGCTGTACCTTAATATGGCGGCCAAATTAATGAGCATCTTGCTGATATGAAACTCCTCTTCCTCAATTGCGACCCAGTTAATCGCATCCAGGGTATTATATAGAAAATGGGGATTTATCTGAGCCTCCAGTGATCTGATTTCCGCGTTCTTTATCCGAACCAGGGCCTCTCTTTCCTGCTGGTTGGATTCCTTGATTTTGCCTATCATGTCGTTAAAGTGACTGGCAATCTTTCCAAATTCATCGTTGACCTCCAGAGAGATCCTGACATCATAATCTCCCTTGTCTGCCTTTCCCATGGCATGTATTATTTTCTTCACGGATTGATCCGTGCCGGCCGCAAAGGACATGGAGATCAAAATACATGCAATACCGATAAGAATCCCGATCAGGATAATAATCATGGTAATGTTTTGGACATCCTTTAATGCATAGGTCAGATTCTGTACGCTGATCAGGGTGAATACCCCGTACTTTATGTCGCTGACATGCACCTCCAGCCGCTTCGAATTCATAAAATTATTGTACTGAAAGAATTTCTTTGCCGCCTTTTCAATTCCCTCTTCTTCAACTCCGCTCAGCTTCATTCCCACGTAGGCCTCTCGGGGGAAGGATATAATATCTCCTTTTTGGTTTACCAGAAAGGTAAAATTCGAATTAAAGTCCATGCCGGCTGAATATACATTACGAAGGGCGCTTTCATCGATACATAAAATAATGCTCCCCATGGGACCGTTTTTATAATTATTGAAATCCGTAAGCTGATGCGCTATATAGAAATAATTCTTGGTCCCATAAACGGCATCCGACTTATGAATTGTACTGGAATAAACAGCATGCTTTACATTTAAGGATTCCTTGAACATCGCATCCGATCTCATATTGTTCACCTCAAAGCAAAAACTCTCTTCACCGGACATAGTAACCGTATCGTAAAAGGTGGCATCCCCGTTTAAACCGACTATGGCAATTCCTAATATCTCCGAATATACATAGACAATGTTCTCCAGCTTCTCTTCAATCCGATGCTTTGCCGTAAAATAATTCTTATTATCCCATACATTAATATATTTTAGATTATCGATATAACTGCTGTCCGTATAAATATCCATAATAATCTTGTCATACCCATGAAAGAATTCCTCCACACTATTGCTGGACTGACGCAGATTAGCCATAATCAGCTCCTTGGTCTGTTTCTCAACAGTGGAGGTACTTATCTTATATGATATAAACTGAATTAAGAAAATCGGAAGGATCGATATCAGCAACAGCATGAGCATTAATTTCGTAAATAGATTCAGAGAAAGAATTTTTTTAACTATTTTTTTACGCATAGGAACCTATCCTTTGGATTTTGATTTGCTGCAAAAAGCCGACATGGAATTGTCAAAATTTATATATCAGTAATTATAGTACCCATGATTTATCAATAAACAGATGTTGTTTACGTCATTTTCACCAATATAACCATTAATAGATTAACATATAATATCAATATTGTCATCACTTTTCACAAATATTCTAGTAACAGGTTTCTGAGCCATTGAATTCCAGTTTTTAATTTTAAACTGGAAATTTTAGTCTGTATTGTTCAAAAAACATGCCTTTGACATAATCTCATTTGTGTCAAAGGCATGTTTTATATGATTTTATTTCTTATAATTTCAGATATATTGGGATACATGCTTTCTTAATGCTTCCACATATGCTTTGCCATATCTGCTGAGCGACATATTCTTCTGCAGGATTATTCCTACACGCATATGCTCTTCTACCTTAAGGGGTCTTGCGATGATATTCTCTCCGTTCAACTCCCTGCTGATCACCCCCGTGCTGACGGTATATCCGTTCAAGCCCACCGCCAGATTAAAGAGCGTTGCACGGTCCCTTACCTTGATATTCTTGTTGCGGTCAAGGGTGCTGAGGATTTCCTCAGAAAAATAAAAGGAATTATATTCCCCCTGTTCAAAGGAAAGATACGGATACTCCTCCAGTTCCTCCAGGGTGATCACCTCCCTGTCCGACAGAGGATGCCTGGAGCTGATGAACACATGGGGGTTCGCCACAAAAAGTTCTTCAAATAGCAGGTCGTTCTGCTTAATCAGCTTCCTGATTACTTCTTCGTTCTTGGAGGAGGTATATAAGATCCCCACTTCACTTTTCAGCTTGCTCACATCCTCGATAATCTCATAGGTCTGAGTTTCTCTGAGCGTAAAATCATATTGGTCTCCGCCGAATTCACGGATTACGTCCACAAAGGCATTAACAGCAAAGGAATAATGCTGGGTGGAGACAGAAAACCTCGGGCTTTGCTTCTTCAGGTTCAAAAACTTTTCCTCAAGAAGATTCGCCTGCTCCAGAACCTGCCTTGCATAAGCAAGAAACTCATCCCCTATATTGGAAACCGTAATGCCCTTGTTTGTCCTGTTGAAGATGGTGATCTGCATCTCGCTCTCCAGCTCTTTAATGGCATTGGTAAGGCTGGGCTGGGAAATGAACAATTCCTTGGCGGCATCACTGATCGTCCCTTTATCCGCAACGGTTACCACATATTTTAACTGTTGTAATGTCATCTATCTCCGCCTCCTTCTCGCCTGCTTCCTCGTTCATTCGCAAATTGTTTCGATAGCAATATCATAGCGATCCTGCAGAACAAATGCAACCTTCAGTATCTTTATCCCTGGCAAAACTCTGAGGCAGCTGCAGCCTGGCATTTACAATCCCATTATATATGTGTATAATAAATCATGCAATTAGAAACAATGTCCATTACAGAAATTTACTGTTTTGAATATCCAAAAGACTGCTATTGCCGCTGCTTCCGGCATAGTCGTGATTGATAGAAAGAGGTTACAAAATGAATAAAAAATCCAAGGGCCACCTGATTAAAACAGTAGCGCCGGATTCCATCGGTGAAGAAATGGGTATCGAGCCCGGTGACTATCTGGTTGCGATTAATAATGAGGAAATTGATGATGTCTTTGATTATCAGTATCTTATCAAAGACGAATATGTTGAAATTCTGATCAGAAAAAGCGACGGAGAAGAATGGCTTCTTGAAATAGATAAGGAATACGAGGAGGATTTGGGGATTGACTTCGAGAACAGCCTTATGAGTGATTACCGTTCCTGCCATAATAAATGCATCTTCTGTTTTATTGACCAGATGCCGGAAGGAATGCGTGATACCCTATATTTTAAGGACGACGACTCAAGACTGTCCTTCCTTCAGGGAAACTATATCACCCTGACCAATATGAGCGAGAAGGATATCAACCGGATCATCCGCTTTAATCTTTCTCCAATCAATATATCCGTCCAGACCACGAATCCCGAGCTTCGCAACAAAATGCTCCATAACCGCTTTGCCGGACGGGCCCTTCAAAATCTTGACAAGCTCTATGAGGGACGAATAGAGATGAACGGTCAGATTGTTTTATGCAAGAATGTCAATGACGGTCCGGAGCTGGAGCGTTCCATAAAGGATTTGTCAAAATACCTTCCGTTTATGAGAAGCGTCTCCGTAGTCCCCGCCGGAATCACCAAATACCGCCAGGGGCTGCATTCTCTCGAATTATATAACAAGCGGGAGTCCGGTGTCCTAATTGACTTAATAGAGGGCTGTCAGCAGAAATTTTATGACGAATTCGGCCTTCATTTTATTCATGCCAGCGATGAGTTTTATATCACTGCGGAGCGGGAATTCCCTGAGGAGGAACGCTATGACGGCTATATCCAGCTGGAAAACGGTGTGGGCATGATGCGGCTGTTTATCAATGAATTTCATGACGCTCTGAATGATATACTTCAATCAGAAGAATATAAAAGCTTGAAACAGACCGTTTGCAGAAATATTACAATTGCTACAGGAAAGCTGGCTTATAGAACCATTTGTTCCTTCTCGGAGGAGATAATGCGGGCCTTCCCCAAGATAAAGATCCATACGGCATGGATCAGAAATGATTTCTTCGGTGAGACAATCACCGTAGCCGGACTGATCACCGGACAGGACCTGATAAAACAGCTGAAGGAGCAAAAGGACCAGGGAACCGATCTGGGTGACAGCCTCCTGATCCCGTCCAGTATGCTGAGAACCGGTGAAAATGTATTCCTGGATGATATTACCGCAGAGACGGTGGAAAAAGAGCTGGAAATAAAACTTGTCCCCACCGAATCCGGCGGATATGATTTCCTTCGCTCTATCTTGAATGCAGATTACACCATGAACCGAAATAATGAAAACTTTGTATATGTAAAGGCATATGAGGAAGAAAAACCATTGTAATCAGACCACCAGATGCCCCCGTTTCTCCGAAACCGTGATAGTCGCTTCGATTCCTGAGTTAAACTGTAAATAATCGCTTTCCATACCATCACTGAATATCACTCCGTTTTCCGGCATCTGGGACAATATCTTTAAGGGCTGCCCTTGCGTCACAGTTCCAAAAACAAGATTCGTTCCCGAGGTTTTGCTGGGAAAGGGTTCGCGGACGGAAAAATACAGATAATCAATATTCCAGGGAAGACTTCTTTCCTGCGGCACCTCGATTCTTTTGCCGGATATTCCGTTCACTATGTTCATCGCACCTGCCAGTATGCTTTTTAACCAGCCGGTGGAACCAAACCCTGTCGATACAATAATTCCGCTGGAGGATTGGTATTCACACTGCTCCCCCAGCCGGAGGAGATACCTTGCGGATACGTGAGTCCTTTGTCCGATGAAAAGATCATTGACCGCACAAATGGTCTGACCGTCATTTAAGACGGCCTTTGCCATGGAAACCTCTTTCACCTGTCTTCCGTTTTTGAAGACCTCCGGCACAACCAGTTTCAAATCCGCAACTGTAAATGGCAGCAGCACGCCATCCCATCTGGCAGGATCCGGATTCACTCCGATCAGCGGCTGGTTGGAAAGATATTTCAGAGTATTGGCTACCAGCCCGTCCTGACCCACCACCACTACAATATCCTCCTCGCCGAATATGAAATTAGGCACATACTCCCGGTCCACAACCTGAACTCTCCCCAGCCCCTCCAGCTGGCTGTGCGCATTTGCTATCGCCCTTTTATACCGCTCATCCTCGGCAATATAGTCCGAAAAATCACTGCCCATGTGCTCAATATAAAACTTAGCCTGGGCTATGGTGTTATACCTGGTGATCAAATCCTCCAGCCGGGTTTTTCTTTTTATCAAAACAATCTTCTTTTCGCTTAACCGTTCCATCATCATTTTGATTCCTTCATCAATTCCTGAAGTAAATCAGGAGAGATATTAAGCTGGCCTATCTGCCCGGCCTTCTCCGCCAATTCCTGGAATGCGATTGCAATGAGCTTATTCGGCTGCATACCGATGCTGGCTAGGGACTGTATCACATTGGGATTAATCCCTTCCAGGGCTCTCATAACGGCGGACAGCTCATAGGCCTTTGCATCCGCTTCCGCCTTTGAATTCTCAACGGATAGCTCAATCAGGTCCTTTTTCTTCTCCTCCAGAGTGGTTTCAAAATCCATCTGTTCCTCTTTCAGCTGGTTTTGCTTTTGCTGGACGGCCCTCTCCGCTTCTATCTGAGTTTCTCTCACCTGTTTTTTCTTGTTCTCAATGGCAATTTCAGTATTGAATTCGTTTTCCTTTACACGTCTTTCCTGCTCAATCGATGCATTCCGTCTCTCATAAATAGCCTCGTCGGCCTTCTTAAGAATTTGTTCTCTTGCCTGCGCTTCCAGAGCTCTGGAGGTTTCCTTGTTGGGAAGTATGGCAAGGATGGAGAGTCCTAAGATCTCTATTCCAAGAAGGTCTATTTCTTCATTCTCCCTGATTTCTTCCAGTATCCCCTTTGCCAGTGCATCGCTGGATTTAATGGCATCCTTTAGCTGCAATCTCTCCAATGTCTTTTTGGTTAACACTCTTACTATGTTTATAACCCTTTGCGGCAGTTTTTGGGGATCCTCCGAGGCATATCCTTTTCCTTTCATGTTGAGGGTATAATTAAGAAAACCTGCGATCTTCTTCCGGTCGATAATTCTGAATATAATCTGTCCCTGAACCGTTACCGTCTGAAAGTCCGAGGTAACCTCCTCAAAGATAAAGGGTGTGTCTACACTTCCCACCGGCACAACCACGATGGAGGTTGTAGGTGCATAGTAACAGAAGGATATTCCCGCGCCTTCCTTTACTATCTTGCCGTTCCTGTACTTTAAGACATACTCACTAGGCTGAAACTTAATGAATCTGAAACCAAACATAATCTTGCCCCCTTTGATTATAAATAATTAAATTGCTTTATATTTTTTGACACTTTGATTACAGACCGGTTTTCTCAATTACAACAATGCAGGTGCTGTCAGGCAGCCTTACCAAGTTCCTTCTCTCATCAAAGAATTCTATTTTCTGGGAGAGCGCTATGGTATACCCCTCCTGCAGAAAATGCTTAAACTCAACTATCTTGGCCAGGCTGCCCAGGGTGGAAGCGATAAACTCCTGATACCCGCTGGGGGTGAAATACCCGAATTGCTCGTTCACCTCATGGACATAGGATTTCTCTCCCCAGGTATAGGTATAAAGAAATTCCATGGCATCGTTTACCGGCATCAGCACCTCGTTCTGCCCTATTACGGTGTATTCTATCTCCCTGCCCTTGAAATCCCCGGCATACCTCTCTAAAAACTGCATCCCCTCCTCACACAAAAAGCGGATGATCCGTTTCTCCTCGGCAGGCTCCGTCATAATTCCGTCCCGGATAATAATTCTTCCGCCCTCCGGTAGGACCTCAAACACACTCTGGAATGCAGCGGCCAGGGTCTCATAATTAAATTTTCTTCCATTGTACTCAATATAAGAGAACAGCTCATGCAGGACGGAACAAAAGATTACGGTATCGATACTTCCTTTTTCAATATATTGGCTCAGATTAAGAGCATCACCGTATAGCACATCCCATTTGCGGTTTTCAAGCTGTTTCTTCTTGTTTAAGCTATCCAGAACATTCTGCGCAATATCGACGCCCAATACCCTCTTCTCCGGATATCTCTCCTCGATGAGATCCATTAAGGCTCCCCCGCCCGGACCGATATCCACGATGCTTTCCCCCACAATATAGTCAAGTATCACCTTCTTATAGTCGATGGACTGATTCATGGTTGCCAGGTATTTCTCTTCCTCATAAAATCGGTCATATTTATCCTTTCTAAGTCCGAACAGGTCAAATAGCAGGATGATGGCACTTTCATAAAGCACATCGGATGTCTCAGCCTCAATGCAGAATTCGATGAGCTTACTGCCGGCTGCGGAAAACCGGAAGGTAAAGAACACCGTATTATCCACGCTTTCATAAAGGCCTACCTCCGGAGCAACATGCAGGCTTTCCTTATGGCGTCCCTCCAATATATCCGATACCGTGATTTCAGAGAGATATTTTTCAATGATCCTTTTTTTGTAGATATTGACCCTCTTCTTACCCTCATGCTGATAATAAACGGCCTTCATAAGCTGTTCAAAGCTGATGTGCTTCACCTTGCTTAAATCTGCTTTCCGTGAGATCAGCAAAAATATCTTTACGAACTCCTCAAATGAAAAATCAAACAGTGCGGCCTCTACATACCACAAATTAGCCGTATCAAATAAGTCAGACAGTTCTTTTACCGCTTTCGGAACAGAAAGAAATTTTTCATATTCGATGTCAAAATTCTCACCGTTTTTGATGGAGACAGCTCTTAAACGCCTGATTCTTTCCTTGAAGCTGTATTGCTTATCAAATTGTCCGCTGACAATGAGTTCAATTATTTCAGCAGCCTGTGCGCTTATATTCTCCCATATATCTTCGTCAACGGCAGTTACAATGCAGCAATTGAGCACCTTTAATATCTCTTTCATTTCTTCGGCCGAAACGCATCCCTCTTCAACAAGGCTATATAAGGGCATATTATCCTCCAGCGGTACCTCACCCCTTATGTACTGCCCGATCAGGCCATGGGTCCGAATCAGCTGGTATACTATCCTTTTGGTTTCGGGGTCCAATTCACCGGACTCCTCCAGATAGATTTCCGCAGAGCCAATATTATGCACAAAAAGGTTGCAGCCCTGCTCCATCCAGAGCTTTCTTTGATGCTGCAGCCCGGATTTAGCCACCTCGGACCATTTCAGGGTTTCCTCAATCAAGTGGGCCTGACTCTCATTTAGCGGAAAGTTTGCAAGCACTTTCAGAGTCTTCTCCACATAGCATAGTACATAATTGTTTTTTACCTCTTCCAAAGAATGAATCCGTTCGAAATTAATATTGGGTTCTGATGTCAGCACTAAATACTTCAGCCATTTTTCATTCTTCAGAATCTGCCAGTCTCCGTTATTTACTTTTTCAATCGCTGTTAATGATTTCAGCATAAGTCTCCTCCTGTCGGGTTAAACCGGAATAGCTTTGACGGTCTGTGGCCTGCATTCCTGGTATATTGGTTGGTTTCTATCACCATGGGTGCTGTCTTTCTTCTGAAATTTGCTTTCAACAGCTCCGTATCCAGAATAACCTCGTATACCTGCTGAAGCTCCGTAAGGGTGAACAGCTCAGGCATCAGGTTAAATGCAATGTCCGTATACTCAATTTTATTGCGCAGCCTCTCAATTCCATATTCTATGATTTTGGCATGGTCAAAAGCGATCCCCTGGGACTCGACCACCTCTCTGGTTACCTTTGTTACTTTGCCTTCCACCGTTTTTATGATTTTTATCATTGCGGACAGCTTATTTTCACCGTTATATAGAGATAATTTAAACAGCCTTTGCAGAATATATCCCCCTTCCGTCACCGTCTTCTGCTCCTGATGCAGTTTGCATGAAACAGTAAACCATCGTGCGTCAGCCGCATCATCGCTGGCCCTGATATCAAGCGACGAACTGTCAACCAACGCCATATAAGAAGCGCTTATCACCCTGGTGCGCGGATCCCTGGCCGCATCTCCCCAAGTATAGAGCTGTTCCATATAGATATGATCAACATTGGTTTCTTCCTTTAATTCTCTTAAGGCTGCCGTCTCCAGGCTTTCATCCATTTTGACAAACCCTCCCGGCAAAGCCCATTGCCCAAGGCAGGGATGATCGCCCCGCTGAATCATCAATAGCCTCAAAACCTTCTCCGGGAGCTTTCTATAGTTCTCCTTCTCCTCTTCGGATACCGTAAACACCAGCATATCCACTGTCACCGAAGGCCGCTCATATTTGCCCGCATCATATGCCGCTAGAAATTGCTCCTCGGAAAGTCCCTGTTTATTCTTTAAATTATTATTCATTCTTGCACCACCATCGTTTTACTAATATTTTTAATTTGATATTATCAATATAATACTATCTATTTCTTTTGTCAATCATTTTTTTATTATCATTAATTACTGCGTCAACGCCTGTCGTAGAAATTATGATCTCTTTAACGATGAAAACCATCTTCACGCACAATGCTTATTCTTAAAAATCAAGTTACAGATAATATATTATTTATAAATTCAAGGCAAATTGCAGGAAAGGAAGAAACAGAAATGACAGAGCAGGATTTCTGTGATAAAATGGATACAGGGAATATGACAGAAACACATTTGGAGAAAAAACATAAGCTAAAAAGGAGGAAAATATGGATACCATAAGGTGCGATTGGGCAAACAGGAGCGAATTAGAGAAAAAGTACCATGATACGCAATGGGGAAAACCTGTTCATAATGATAAAGAGCTTTTTAAAAGGCTTATTTTAGAAGGAAAACAAGCTGGTTTAAGCTGGGCTACGATTTTAGCAAAAATGGACACCCTCTGTCAGGCTTTTGATCATTTCGATCCGGACAGATTAATTACATATGATGACAAAAAAATAGATGAATTATTAACAAATGACGGCATTATTAAAAACCGTTTAAAAGTGAATGCCGTGGTACACAATGCAAAAATGTATTTTAGCCTGTGTGAAAAATATGGCTCACTGGACACGTTCCTCTGGAACCATGTTAATGGTGAGCCGGTGATAAACCATTGGGAAAAGGTCGAAGACATTCCGGCAAGTACCGCATTGTCAGATACAATCAGCAAACAACTCAAAAAGGAAGGCTTTAAATTTGTCGGGTCAACCACTATATATGCTTTCATGCAAGCTATCGGTATGGTCAATGACCACATAGTATCCTGCAGTTTTCGCGACGCTTAGCTCTTCCTCAGACATTCTTTTCCGCCTATCTACGGTCCAGGCACAAGTGAAGCCCTCATTGGCTACGATCCTCCGTCTTGCTTTTCTTGCAATTGGTATCCAGGGGCAGCCCGTAGTAGCTTCCTTTGTACAGGTTTGTGGATAACGGGCCTTCCAGGAAGCTTTCCTTGTTCGCATTAAAGTCGTCAAAGCTGTTTAAATCCACCAGTCCCCCCTGCTTCGCATAGGATGCGGTGTTGACAATATCAATTCTCGCCACATCCGGCGCCTGTCCGGTTCCAAAGGCAGTTACAATCATCTGGTGGTACTGGCTGCTGTCCTGTCTTACGGCTTCGATTTTGACATTGGGATGAACCTGTTCCCACATCGGAAGCACGATGTTCTCAAACTGGGCCGCTTCTCCGTCACCGTAGGTATGCCAGAAGGTTAAGGTAAGCTGCTCCTCCCCGCCTGCAGCCGGAGCATCGTCCGCTGCATTGTCTGCCGTTTTATCCGCTGCTGCTTCACCGGCTGCCGCCCCATTGGCCCCCGTATTCCCCGTTGCATTTTCATCAGGCACATTCTTCTTACCGCATCCTACTGCTGATGTAAGGATAAGGAGCAGTGCCAGAAACATTGATAATAGTTTTGCCATCTTTTTACTCATTTTACTACCTCCCTGGATTTCGATGTGTTTCATGAACTTATTATAAATTCTTTTACCGGTCTAGGTAATAAACACAAACTAGATTATTTGTATTTTAGCGACTTTTATATTCCAAAGGAAAACAAAAACACAAAAGCCTCTATTGGACTATTCTTATATTCTTCGCGCGGCAGCAGGCTTTTATATCTCCCTCCGTCTGTTTAAACAATTCCGTAAATTGATCCCCCTCAGCGATCACAACCTCTTCCATTTCTGTTTTCATGGACAGGGCATTCTCAGACTTATACTTTCTTGCTTTTGCAATAACCTCCTTTAGCTTCTCTCCGAAGAGGAGGATTTCATGATCAAGCGGTTTTTCCGCTTCCCAATGCAGCCTGTGCAATGAAATAGTGCCTTCCCTCTGTCTGAAAAATTCCTGATAAATATATTCCGTGATATGCGGAACATAAACAGCGTATAGCTTTAACACATTCAGCATGCAGTAATACAGGGCGTATTGGGCCGATTGCCGCTCTTTATGACCATGTATTTCCGGCTGATACAAGCGTTCCTTAACGATTTCCAGATAATAATCGCATAAATCCTTCCAGAAAAAGTCATCCACTTCATGTCGGGCCGCTCCTATTTCATACTGTTCAAGAAGCTTTCCTGCATTCATTACAGTTTGCCTGCACCCCTCCATTATCCACCGGTCCACCGGCATCAAGCGTGCTTCTCCGTCCAGGTCAATATCCTGTAGATGAGAGATTGAGAACCTGGATGCATTCCACAGCTTTGTGATAAATCTCTTGGCTATCCTCAAATCATCCGCAGAAAAAAAGGTATCTGTCCCCAGTCTGGAATTCGCGGCCCAATATCTTATGACATCGGCAGAATGCTCTTCAATAAGCAATTGGGGCGACAATCCGGAATTGCTCTTTGATTTGCTGAGCTTCTCTCCCTTTTTGGCAAGAACAAAGCCACAGATCATGATATCCTTCCATGGGATTAGCCCCGTATGATAAAGACTTTTCACGATTGTATAAAACGCCCACGTGCGTATAATTTCATGGGCCTGTGTTCTTAAGCTCATCGGCAAAAGCCTGTCTGAGTTATCATTTTCTTCGCCCCATTTTGCATTGATCTGAGGAGTGACGGATGAGGTAGCCCAGGTATCCAAAACCGAGCTTTCAGGCACAAATTCCTCACATCCGCAGGAACAGGGCCGGCCAGGCTTTGTTTCCGCAGGATTGACAGGCAGCATCTCCTCATCTGCAATTATGACCTCACCGCAATCCTTGCAATACCATAGGGGGAAAGGAACACCAAAGTAACGCTGGCGGGATATGCACCAATCCCACTTAAGATTTTCAACCCATAACAGATATCTGTTTTTCATATGCTCCGGATACCAGTTAATCTCCTCAGCCGCTTTTAAAAACAGCTCCTTATTCGTAAGAATATCGATATACCACTGTTTTGACGGTATGATCTCAATTTCCCTCCCGCAGCGTTCGTGCACGGCAACCGTATGAGTGATGTTTTTTGACTCTGAGAGAAATCCATTTTCCAAGAGCAGACGGATTATCTCCTTCCTGGCGGCCAAGACCCTCAATCCTCCAATTAGCGGAACCCCTTCCTCGATTGTACCGTCAGGCAGGATAATCTTCCGGTAAGGCAGCTTATGCTTCTCGTACCATTCTACATCGGTGCTGTCACCAAAGGTCGCGCACATAACCACACCGGTCCCTTTCTCCATCTCAACCTTTTCGTCTGCCAATATGGGAATTTCATAATCATAGAGAGGAACAACGGCTTTTTCTCCAATATATTTTGTGAATCTGTAATCCTGTGGATGAACAAACAGGCAGACACAGCCGTACAACAGCTCGGGCCTTGTTGTGGCAACTACTAATTCTTCCTCACCCACCTTAAATTCAACATAGTGAAAGGCGGTGTCTTTTTCAACGGCTTCCAGCTCCGCCTGGGCAATTGAGGTTTGACATTCCGTACACCACAAAACCGGCGATTCCTTCATATATGCCTTGCCGTCTTTCAAAAGCCTGATAAAGGATTTTTGGGATATCCGCTGAACCGTCGGATTAATCGTTTCATACTGAAGCGACCAGTCAACGGAAAAGCCCAGGGACTGCCACAAATCCTTAAACTCTTCTTCATATTTTGCGGAAACCGCAGTGCATCTTTTAACAAACTCACTTCTCGGAAGGTTTTTGGCAAGGATACCCTCATCCTTTTCCACAAGCCTCTCCGTCGGCAATCCGTTATCATCAAAGCCAAAGGGATAAAAAACATTACAGCCCTGCATTCGTTTGAAACGGGCTATCATCTCCGCCTGTGTATAGGAAAAGATATGCCCGATGTGCAGGCTGCCGCTGACAGTGGGCGGCGGAGTATCGATAGAATAGATTTCATTTTGACTCTTCCAATCAAAGCTGTAGATGGAATTTTCCTTCCAAAAGTTTTGCATCTGTTTTTCCGCTTGCTTAAAATCATAATTTTTCTGCATAGCAATACCTCCTAGGGATTTTACGAACACAAACAACAAGAAGCGGCAAGCCGATTCTTTTATGTTAAACAAATAACCGCCCTAAGCTTAATTGCTTAGGGCGGATCGTATGCGTCCGTGGTACCACCTAAATTCAGATATGACTATCTGCACTCTGACAATACGGGATAAAAAGTCCTATCCGATATCGCTTTCCCTGTAACGGTGGAAATTCCGTTGAAGCCTACTGGGATGATATCCTTTCGGTTCACAGCTCAAAGGCTACTTCCACACCTCCTTCACGAAGATTTTCACCAGCCATCTTCTCTCTATGCTTCGGGTAAGTATGTACTCCTCCTCGTCAACGCCATTTTGTTCGTGTTCGTTTCTATTATAATATTTTATTATGCTCAAAAAGTCAATATCCAATGCAGACTATTGTAATATGCAAATGGTTTGTGTATAATATGCGAAGAACATCGATGAATGAGGTATACAGATGAAAATAAAAAGAATTATACTATGCTTATTGATGCTCCTGGTGATAGCATTTGGAGCTGCATTAACCCTTAAGGCATCGGTGGGAGTAAGTGCCTGGGATGCCTTAGCCAAAGTAGGAAGTTCCATCACCGGGATTCGAGTTGGAACAGTCGGAATGATATGCAATTTTATATGCATCTTCATTCAGCTTATCATCTTAAAAAGGGATTTTAAGATTAAACAGGCTTTACAAATTGTTCTTTGTTTTGTTGTTGGATATGCAGTCAACTTCTTTTTCTATGACGTATTAGGCAGGATTGATCTATCAAACTATTTTTTGAGAGTTACCATTTTAATACTCGGATATGTTCTCAGTGCCTTTACAGTCGCAGTTATTATGCTGTTGAATGTGGTGACTTTTGCATTAGAAGGTGCATGTAAAGCCATATGTGACAGAACAGGAATTCGCTTTCATATCTTTAGACAAGGTGTCGATATTGTATGTATCATAATTTCAGTGATTATGTCACTTGCATTCCATGTACCCTTCGTCATCAGAGAAGGAACTATAATTGGTATGATTATCTTTAGCCCCATCATGGGTGCTTTTATGAAATTATTAAAGCCAATATTCCGAAAATATGATTTAACTGATTATGAGTAATAACACCCTTTTTAATATCACCAAGGCTTTCCCAAGTAAAGGTATTATGATTCCTATCCTGTTTCAGTGTATTCATGATAGAGTCCTCCCTTGAACTTCTTTCCGGTTCTCCTATGATTTTTTCGTGACTATTTCAATCAAAAGGCCTGCGGTCTCCGGATCAAATTGCTTTCCTGCGTTACTTCCAATCTCAAGAACCGCTTCATCTCCTCCCATCCTTCCGGAGTAAGGGTCCCTGGCTTTTGCAGTATATCAGGTACTAATAATTGCATTCCGGTAAAATTCTACTAATTCAGGATATTATCAAAATTCCTTCGAAGCCAGTTCACTCCTTGAATGAATGTCCAGCTTGCTATATACACTTCTGAGAATTGTTTTGACCGTAGCTTCAGAAATGTACAGCTTATCGGCAATTTCCCTGGAACTTATTCTGTCCTTGGCAAGGTGGGCTACTTCTCTTTCCCGCGGTGTCAAAGGTGATTTATTCTGCTGAATCGCTTTTTTTATAATGCTTACACCTCTTGCCTGACGCTTGCATAAATCTGCCAAGACGGAAAGACCGCCGGAATGTTGCACACCATTCACAGTCACTGCAAGGTGAGAAGGACTTATGTTCCCAGATGCTCCGGCATTATTTGCGAAGTCAAGGGAACACATACTCAATCCGGCAAGTAAATCCGCCATACACTCGTGGTCAGCGAAGGGAAGATAGATTTGATCCGGCAGCGCTATGTTAAGGGCCTCCTTCAGATACCTCTGCGCTTCCACATCATTGCCGTTGTTATGCTTTGCAACTGCCAGAAAGATAAGATAGTACAGTTTAGGCATCAGGTATTTTATATTTCCATCCGGATTCCCCAGCGCCTCTAATGCAATCTGGCTGACAGCATATAATTCACTGTATCTCTTATCCATGAGCAGAAGTCTCAAATACAGTATTTGCGCAAAAGGAACAACGTGGGCATTTAGGAATTTTTTTATGCTTTCCATGTTATAGATCCAGGTTGCGATATAATCCCTGGTTCCCAGCAATAGACTTATAATTGACATGCATAAATCTATCATACGTTGTATGGACAGGCTTGGATTTTCCTTTGCATATTCCTGGATATTCCTGACCGACGCGGAAAAATTTCCTTCCTCTCCCCGCAAAATAAAAACCCGGGCGAGGGTCAGCTCCGCATAAAGACAGATGCTGGTCTGCCGGTAACCGCGTGCTTCATAGAGGGCCTTATGGCAAAGAATTTCCGCTTCCTCATCCTCTCCCCGCACAAGCATAACCTCCGCCTGCATGACATAACTAAAGCCGGCTTCACGCCAAAACATGCCAAAGACACTGGGGGAAACAGACAGCCAGGGAATACCATTTTCTATCATATCGGATTGCCCGCCCAAGATCTCCCAAGCGGTCCTATAGCCTTCCTGCATTTTGGAAATATCATTGAATTCTCCCGGGGTTTCCAAGAGAATACGTTCACCGTTTATTTTCCTGATTTCCTCCTGTGCAAAATTCGTTTTTCTCTGAACCAGTGAACGAAGCAGCCGGCACTGCTTTATATATATATCGTACTGTCCGGTTAAAAAAGCATAATAGCCAAAGGTAAGCATTGCAAACGGGTATTTGCATAACGTCTCTTCCGGACATTCCTTAATGATCGCCGCCAGAAGTTCTCCCTCACATTTCTCCTTTTGCTCATCTAAATATTTGCGTGTGAAGGGCAGGGACAGGATTGCTTCGAAATCTCCAACCTTATAGAAAAAACCGGCAGCGGAGCAATACTGCTTCACGTCAGCACAGGCCGTTCCGGCTTTATGGAATACCTGTTTCTGATACTCTTCCGTCTGATAGTGATAGAAGCGGCTCCGCAGGTAGTCCAATAATATGCTGTGTATAATGAACGAGTGTTTTTCCGGGAAATACCGGATAAAATCGTTGGTCCTCAAGTCTCTCTCTATTTTGTCCGGCGTAATGTCATATTCCAGCATTGCCGCTGCCTGGCGTGCTGTAAAGCTGTCAAATACCGATACCTTCAGCAAAAAATCCTGTTCTATGGGAGCCAGCCTGTTCCAGACGGCGGTTTCCACCAATTGTTCTATGCCCGCCGAATAAACAAAGGAGCCTGTTTCCTTGAAATTGATCATTTGCAGGCGGATCGCCGATATCCAGCCCTCCGTGCACATAAATATTCTTTCCAATTCACTCTGCGTAAGACGCAAGCCCTCCATGCGGAATAAACTCACGATCCCCTCCCTGTCAAAGAAAAAGGTAGATGAATCAATTGTATATATATCGTTGTTATGTACAAAAAAGCGCCGTCTGACTTCCAGTTTCTGTGTTATAAAAATCATATGCAGGTTAGGTTTTCCATGGATGGAAAATGCGCTTATCAACTCACGTTGAATATTGCAGTTAATAAGCTGGTAATTATCTATGACTAAATAGGTTTCCTTTTGACAGCTTAAGCTTCTTAAGATTGCCGTCACACATGACAGGGTATCCATCACCGGCATCTTCAGGTTTTTTAGTTCATCCGTGGCTTTCCTGTCTACATTGGAAAACAGCTCACAGATTCCCATCCATGCCGCAGAAGCCGGTTCACCCAAACAGATATACCATTCACAGGCTGCTCCGGAAAGTTCCTTTTTTAGATACTCCCTTACTGCTGTTGTTTTTCCGAAACCGGATGGTGCCTCAACAACGGTTAAGGGGTAGTCCGAAATCCGATAGAGTTGTTCCTTCAGCCTGTCTGAGAAATGATATTTATATTTGCCGGATATTTTGCTCATTTCTTTTCCCCCAGCCTCCCTAAGGTAAATCATCCATATTACAATATTCTTTGCTTTATTTTACCATGAGCTTCCATGTATTTCAAGAAATAGAGGCCATTAATCGACAAAAATTGATAAAGTAAAGCTTTGGAAAAATTTCTGCCAGTTTATTTATATTGAAGAAAAAGGGGTACGAAAATCGACTCCTTGATTTTCATACCCCTTTTTATACCCTTATGGCTATTAATGGAAAGCAAACGATCCCAAAGCCAGATGCTGTTCTAGAATGCGAGGCCCTGTATGGAACGTTCATTTTATAAAAAGACTTTTCCGATTGGCATTATATTGCTTTGATGTCAAGAGAATGACCATTTCTTCCAGGGAGGAAGCAAACGCAATAAAGCAGAGCGCAAGCCCTGGAAGAAATGAAATCGTACTGCGGATAAGAACATCTGACACATATAAGTAGGAAAGGATGCCGGCAGCCTTGTTTCCCCAAGTATGCATTCCTCCCCAGGTTTTAAATTTTGTCCTTGTAATTATGAAATTGGCTGCTCTGAAAACCATGACGATGGCTATACCGATGACTGCCCATTCCGCCTTAACTATATCGGTACAGGCCATCAACAGATATAGAATAACTCCATAAAAGGCGGCATCACCCAAGCTGTCCAATTGCTCGCCAAGCCTGG
The DNA here is from genome assembly GCA_023423045.1 of Bacillota bacterium. Taxonomy (GTDB): domain Bacteria; phylum Bacillota; class Clostridia; order Lachnospirales; family Lachnospiraceae; genus Mobilitalea. Next base: position 151,670 of record JAFAGA010000008.1, read on the forward strand.
TCTCCCATTTGTAACGGCGGGCTAAATATCCATCCGCCATATCACTAATACCGCAAATAAAATATCCTGTCAGGAATAAACCCGGGTAGCGAAGCAAGAAGATTAAAGCGATGGAAATAAAAATACGGAGGATGGAAATACCGTTGGGTATGTACTTCACGTTAATCTCCTCCTCTCATTAAACAATGGCCTCTCATACCAAAGTTTATCTGGTTTTATCCTTAAACTCTGAAGACGGTATTCCCGGGGAGTCACTCCGGTTATTCCTTTAAACTGTTTTGCAAAATAGCTGGGGGTCTCAAAACCGCAGCACATCGCCACCTGGGTAATGGGTAAATCGGTGGATGCCAATAGCTCGGCGGCAGCAGCGATGCGACGGCGTGCCAGATACTGCATCGGAGTATCATGAAGAAAATTAGAAAAGAGGCGCTGGCATTCCCTGACACAGATACCGGCGGCATTGGCCAGCTGGGAGACAGTTACCGGATCGCTGTAATGCTCATCCAGCCAAGAGAGCATCTGTTTCATGCGAAGCTCCTGCTGAGCAGCCAGCCTGCCGGAATTCTCCCGTGAACGTCCTTTCAGCTGCAGGAGGATACGGGACAGCGCATCTCGAACCGAGAACTCATATCCCTCCGGCTCATTTTCGCAAGCATAGTGAGCCATCCCAAAGAGTTCGGCAATGGAGGGACTGCCGCATTTGTCATCTGGACGCAGTAACCAGATCGGGGCGCCCTGCTCTGTAAAGGGGCGGACATACAGCATATCAAAAGCGCTTCCAGGGGCACCTGACACGATGATCGGGTCGAACACAATGGAGCGATAGCGGCAGGGGCCGTCAGAACGACAGAAAACACCGTGAAGGACATTGGAGTTGACAAAATAGCCTTCTCCGGGCTGTAAATCAAATTCACAATCAATAAGCGATATGCGGACGCACCCTTCATCCAACATAAATACTTCCAATTCCGGGTGCCAGTGAGGAGGAATCTCGTTGCCAATATGTTGACGGATTTCTCTCTCATATGCGGAGCAGGGAAAAAGTGGTGTTCCTCGTTTCAAAAGTTCCTGCCCGTTTTGGCTTAACGGAATGGAATATGCGGCTGCTGTCATACCTGTCCTCCTCTTCTTTCCTCTCTGTTCTTTTACAAAAGGCCGAAATGTCGTTTTTATTATAGTATAAGCCGTTTTATTGAAAGAAACAAGATAAAATATTCGCTATAATTTTATTAACTTAAGGTCTGCTCTGGAAACGGTTAAAGGAGTATTGTATTTATGAGGAAGATTTTATTCAGTGATTTGGACGGGACAGTAATTGATGAGGAACAGCTTATTTCCAAAAAAGACTTGGAGATGCTGCATAAAATGCGACAAGCAGGGCATCTGCTTGTCTTTTGTACGTCCAGAAATAAATTGGAAGCAGACATCGTTATGAAACAGCATGAACTTCCATATGACTACTTAATACTAAACAATGGCACCCAGATTGTCAGCAATCATGGAGAAGAATTATTCAGTATGCCATTTTCATATAACTTGGGTATGCAGATCTTAGAGTATTGTCAATATCTCAGAGACTATTATGTATACTTCTACGATTCCAAAAGACATTTGAGCTGCGGAATTCTTAATGGTATAACTTTGGCATATGACGGAATTGCATATTTTCCTATGGATCGCAATCTTATTGCAGAAGCGGGAAAATCCGAAGCATTTGATATGATTGGTATCAAATTCCGTACTTCGAAACCTGAGTTTTCAAAAATGTTCCGGATTGCCCATGATATAAAATGTGTTTTTGAAAACAGGGTGGAGGTATCCTTGAATACACCATCCTTAAGCATTACTCCAAATGGGCAGTCAAAAGGGAGCGGACTGCAAAAATTAGTACGGTTGCTCCCTAAAGATTTTGAAACATATAGTATTGGAGACAGCATCAACGATATTAGTATGTTTGAGGCAGCAAATCATAGCTTCACATTTTTTCGCTGCAGCAATTTACTCAAAACAAATGCGGATCAATGTGTCCATTATGTTTATGAAGTCATTGAGAAAATTTTGCTCTAGATTTATTCTGATCGCAGTTTTTTCAAGAAAAAAGCACACAGTATAGCCGCGGCTAAGAAGATCGCCGCTAAAGGCCACAGGGTGCCAAAATAAAAACCGCCTCCTGCAATCAATTTATATCCCCAGGCCGCAGGGAATATTTCTCCTGCAATCTTAAAAAATCCAGGGAGTAAATCAACGGGAAACATGATCCCCGACAGCATAATGGATGGCAGAAATATCACTTGTGAAATCATAGTAAGTTTTGCCTGACTTTTTATCGCCAGCCCCAATACGCTCCCGATACTCAATGATACCGCAATAAAGATTGCCAATGAGCCAAAATACAAGGGCAGGCTTACCGGTTGTGCTGCGTCAAAGGCAATGGGAGCGACGACGTATATTACAGCGCACATAATCAATAGATGGATAAACGCTGACAAAAACATCGAAACCAGACCAAGATACAACGGTACCCCATTGGCCTTGTACACTTTCTTTATATCACTTCCATATATTTCTACAAGGGAAGGCGGCAAACCAATCAGCGCACCGGTTGATACGCCCAGCACTGTCATGGATTGAATCAGCGTATCCTTGGCCTCCGGGTTTATGGATGTGAATATCCCTCCCATAATAGCAAAAAACAAAAGCGGAACCACATAACAGGTAATCAACAGCGATTTGCTCCGTATATCCAGTTTCCATTGTAATACTGCTCCGTACAAAAATGCGCTCATTCTCCGCTCCCCCTTGCTATATCGATAAAATGCTGTTCCAGCGTTCCCCTGTCTATTTTAATGTCCAATACGTCAATTCCCCGCTGTTTGAAATCTATAAGCAATGTCAGCATAGTATCCCCGATATTGTCAGATTCAAAACTTTCTTCCCCTTGTCCGGTCTTGATTTGAATGGTATAGCGTCTGCCGATCTTTGAGATTAATTCTGCAACCGTACCCAGGAAGACAATATTACCATCATTCAAAATAGCAATGCGGTCACACAGGCTTTCCACCTCTGCCATATCATGGCTGGCTAAAATGATTGTCTTTCCCTGCGCTTTCAGCTTTCGGATTTGGTCATGGAGCGATATTCTGCCTTCCACATCAAGTCCGGCAGTCGGCTCATCCAGGAACACAATATCCGGGTCGCTGATCAGGGAAAGAGCAAGGTGTAAACGCCGCTTTTGCCCCGTTGACATATCTGTGTATAGCTTTTTCGCCAACTCGTTAATCCCAAGAGCGGCAAGCATGGAATAGTCTATTTTTGATTTATTCCATTTTGCGAACAACCGCACCGCTTCCATGGGCTTGATATGGGCCGGAAGAGATGCCGATTGCAGCTGAATTCCCACCTTGCCATTCACCACGATACTGCCGCTGTCATACTTTCGTAAACCCTCGATACATTCAAGGGCTGTGGTCTTGCCTGCTCCGTTTACACCAAGCAATGCAAAAACTTCACCTTTTATAACATTAAAATTCAAGTCCTTCAGTACCGTAAGATCACCATAACTTTTCTTTAGCCCGTCAACCTGTATGGCATAGCTCATTTTGCTCCCTCCTCCAGCGGATTATAACCCAATGCCGTAAAATAGGCTCCTAACGCCGGCTCGATAAAGGCATTGGCAATCTCTTGTTTTTGTTTCCATTCATCGTCAGGACCATGAAGGTTTTCCGTCTCCATAAGCTTGGACAGCATACTGATATCCCCTCCCGTAAATTTCATAACCATTTCCCAAAACTTTTTGGCAAAGGTTTGACCTTCCTCACTCTCGGGTGGTATGCTTTTCTTTTGAAGCCGTATCGCTTCCTCCAACAGGCAAGTGAAACTCTCCATCATCGCCAGGGCGCTATCCTTATCCAAGCGGCTCCGAAAGTGGTCAAGGGTTGTATCATCGAAATGCTTGATTAGCCAGTAGAACTTATTTTTCATTTGTAAATTCACGATAATATCAGCGTATTTTTTGAAATCTACCGATTGCATTTGCAGCACTTCTGCTTGCAGCGTTTCTATCTCTTTTAAACATTCTGAGAGCGCCTCTACCTTTTCCCGTATAGCGCCGGCTTGTTCTGTAAGCGCGTCCGCAACATCACCGGGGGTGTCAAGAGGGATCAGGCGATTTTTTATGTCATCCAATGAAAACCCCAGATGCTTCAGTGTCAGAATCTGATAGAGTTTAATCACATCCTTGTCTGTATAAAGTCTATGTCCCCCTCCGCTCTCTGATGACGGTAAAAGCAATCCTTCTTTGTCGTAATATTGCAGGGTGCGGACGGTGACACCCATTTTCTTGGCAACTTCGCCCACTGTCATATATCCTTCCGGTGTCGCTTTATATTTTTCCATACATACAACCTCCTGTCTGCATTATAATTTATTACGCTACGTCACATTCAAGACGTTTTCGTATTTTTTTATATTTAATCCTCAAATACCCAACTCAGTTTCGTATGCGTTGACAAAAGTCCCTATATTGTAATATAACCTCACAAGACTAAACAGAAAAGGTGATGGAGGTCCGGCGTATCAGGTGTCATAAAATCAATGACGCGGGTATTACTGGAAACGAGTAGATAAAATCAATTCCATAGGGTAAAAGACGGCTGCTTTGACAGTTTCCTCATTTGGAGATTAGGCCGTAGAGTAAAATCTTCGGCTTTTTCTTTTGTCTGAATATTATATTAAAGGAGAAACCAATTATGTTCAACAGCATTATCAGTTTACTGGAAAAACCCTCTCTCTATACAAAATCAGAGGCTGCCTTCTGGAATCATGAACATATTTCCAAACAAATGCTCAAAGCACACCTGGAGCCCGAGTCTGAAGGTGCAAGCAGAAAACTAAGATTTATAGAAAAATCGGTTGCATGGATAAGTAAAACTGTACCGCCCTCCCGCTTCCCCCTGCTTCTGGATCTTGGCTGCGGCCCCGAAATACAACCGTTATGAAGAAAAGCAGACATGGGAATTCTGCCGGGGCGGAAAGAGAACATGCCGTTTTGTGGATAAAAACGGTACTCTAAGGTGTAATTAATAAGAATTGCAAATAGTAAAAAAATAGAGCGGACGGTGTGAAACCGCCCGCTTGCAAGCTCATTATTTTCGGACGCTGTTCCGCATCGAAATGGATTTTACTTTTTTCTTGCTCCGTCTGCTCCTGCCTCGCAGCCATCAACCCTGGTACTTTTAGCGAGAGAGCCGTCAGTATGGAAGTAGTACCATTTGCCGTCAATCTGGAGCCATTTGCCAGACACCATGATTCCATCGACAGTAAAGTAGTAGTGATACTTGCCATTCTCGACCGTGAGCCAACCAATGACTGGTTTACCGTTTTCGTTGATATACTGCCACTGTCCGGCATCGTTCTGCACCCAGCCGCGCCGTACCCTCATCAATGACGAGCTCCACAAAGCGACGCAGGATGGTGGATGCTTCCGCACGGGTGGCATTGCCCTGCGGGTCCAAGCGATTGTTGTCTTTGCCATTGATGATTCCGGTCTGTTGGATCGCTTTTACAGCATCCTTTGCGTAAGCAGAGATTTTCGCGTCATCGGCAAAGGTGTTAGCTTGCTTTGACACAGGCAGCTTATAGCCGGTGGCCTTGGCATAATTCACCATCATCACAGCCATCTGCTCACGGGTGATTGAATCGATCGGTCCAAATTTGCCGTTGCCATAGCCCGAAACGATCTTGTTCTTAACTGCCCATTCAATATAAGGCATGGCATTGTCAATCGACTCCACATCAGTGAAACTGCTGGTTTTGTAACTGCTCACATCCGCACCGGAGAGCCGTCCCAATGCCATGAGGAAGTCGGCACGGGTAATATCTGTGTTAGGAGCGAAGGTGGTTGCACTTGTTCCGCTGATGAGGTCACGGCTGGCAACGAAGTCGATATTGTCCTTCGCCCAATGCTTCGCTGTGTCGGTAAAAGAGGGAGCAGGGGTTTTGTAACCTACGCCGTAAGTTGACAGGCTGTTTCTGCTGAAAATCAATCTACCATTGTCGTAGCTGGAATTCGTAAGCAGCTGCGGCTTGCCGTTTTTGTCAACATACACGCCGAACAGATTGCCGCTCTTTTCGTTGGCGGTGGCTTTGTAGGCCAGCCCCAGCGTGACCGCACCCTTGCCAAAATTGCCGACATACTTAGTCTTGCCGTTCTTCTGATAGCTGATAGTGATGTCATACACCGGGCGATTGCCGATCAGCTTCGTCGCGGAATCGGACAGCTTTGTCAACTTCTTGGCAGAAACTGTGACCGTACCGGTGGACTGTTTGTCGAGTTCAGCAATGGCAACGGTATCAAGGGTTACATCCAGCACAGGCGAGCCGATTTTTACAAACTTCACGCCAGCTTCTTTCAAGCGATCGATAGCACCCGTTTCGATAACGATACTCAGGTTGTCATTGCTGCCATTGCCTGTGATGTTAAACTCCACGGCAATTCCATCAGCTTCTTTGCCAGATTTCTTAGACGCATCCTGTGCCGCTTTGATAGCATCCTTCGCCATTTTCTCGGTGATGGTAGCAGAAAGAATGCTATCTTTCACCGTGCCTGAAATGCCCATTTTAGCCACAGTGGGCATATTAGGTTGCTTGTCAGTGGGGATAATCGGCTCGGGAGTATACCACCAATCGCTAGAGCCGCCCTCATTTATAATCCTGTTAACTGTGAAGGACAAATTAACGGACAACGAAACACCGTTGCTGCCTGTGATGGTTAACGTGTCGGTATGAGTTCCCGCTGCAAGCCCTGTCTTGGGGCGCACACTGATGGCAGCCGTTTCTCCCGCATTGATACTCGTTTCCGAAAGGACTGTACTGATCTCGAAGCTGCTGCCACCGAGGATTGCGGAAAGTCCGGTGATCTGCCCTGTGCCGGTATTGGTGATGGTGAATTGCTGCGCTGTCTGTGCGCTATAGCCAGCCGTAGCCGCCGGAAAGGTTTTGCTTGTGGGGTTGACGGTTG
>JAFAGA010000071.1 GCA_023423045.1 Bacillota bacterium
TCAAACAAATGTCATGATTATATGTTTAGCGGTATGGTTAAATGTGGAGATTGTTTGTCAGCCATGGCAGCGCATCAAATACACGGAATAGGCCACCCCAGAAAAGATGGAACTCGTATAAAATATAAGCGTAGTGGATATAGATGCAAGCGCCATTTCGACCTCAAATTATGCGATAACAAAAAAATATTATTTGAAACCACTCTGGAAAAATATTTAATTTCAAATCTAAAGCATGAAATAGAATTGTATGTAAGCGAGTATGAAATATCCATTGCCCCGACAATTAATATCGAATACAAAAAATCGCAGATTGAAGCTAAGATAAGCAAATTGAAGGAACTGTATGTTAATGATTTGATATCTTTGGACGAATTTAAGATTGATAAGGCAAAGTACTTGCAACAGATCGAGGATCTTCCGGTATTAAGGGATTACAAAAAGAAAAACGTTGAACCATTGAGGGAATTGTTAAGCAGCGACATCGAGCACATATACAATGGGTTTACTTTCGATGAAAAGGCAAGATTTTGGAGAAGTATATTGAAAGAGGTACATTTCTATTCAGATAGAATAATAAGGCCAGTTTTTTTATAATATAATATGCTCCTAATGGTTATTGACAGGTATTCAAGGCCTGAAGCATATCAATTGCTGCCGCATCCCGAACCTCTCCGACGATTATTCGATCCGGCCTCATCCGAAGACTCGCCTTAATCAGATCCCGTATGGTGATCTCATTGCTGCCCTCCGAGTTGGAATTGCGGACCTCAAGCCTCACCAAATTGGGAATATTTCGTATCTGGAGCTCTGCGGAATCTTCTATTGTAATAATTCGTTCTGTTGAGGGAATATAGTTGGATAATACATTGAGAAATGTGGTTTTACCGGAACCGGTTCCACCGCTGATAAAGACATTATAGCCCGCAATAACAAGCTGCTTCAAGAATTTTGCAGCCTCCAAAGAAATGGATTCCAATTCAATCAGACGCTCCATCGTTATCGGCTGGTTTGGAAATTTTCTAATGGTAATAGTCGGCCCCTCCAGTGCCACCGGGGGCAGAACAATATTGATACGGGAGCCATCCGCCAGCCGGGCATCTACAACGGGAGAAGCCTCGTTGATGATTCGGTTGGAATGAGACACCATCTGCTGTACTACATCCTCCAGCTTTTGCAGCGATTCAAACTGTCGGTCACTGGGACGGATCCGACCGTTTTGCTCAATAAAAATATGCTCCGGACCATTGACCATGATCTCTGTGATTGACGGGTCCTCAATCAGCTCCTGAAGTATGTCCAGCCTGCGGATGGAATTAAAGATGTCCTTTCGCAGCCTGTGTTTCTCTTGCATACTAAGATACTCCCCCTGGCTGTAACGGATAAGGATGCAATCAATGGTTTCATACAGCTCATCATCCTCCACCTCCCGGTGCAGGTCCATAGCCTCAATTACCTGCTTGCGAAGCTGTTCCTTGAGCTGCTTCATATTCCGCCCCCTGCTCCCAACTTGAGCTGTTCTCCGGCCTGCTGCCAGGCCGGAGTGCCCTTCAGCTCCTGCAGGCTATTGTACTGCAATAGCTGCTCGCTGTCCGCCCCCTCGTTCACCGGCACTTTGCTGATGTAGCGAAACTTATCCTGCCGGGAATCGATGCCGATACAATCCATCTGCCTTCTCCACTCATTAAGACAGCCATTCTCATAGATACCGGCACCACAGAGGATATGATTTTGGTCACTCAATCTCATAAGCTCGGCACAGACCTCATGATGACAGCCGAGATAAAATATCACCGTCCGGTATTCCGCCTCCTTTCTCAGCCCCTCCACCCATCGATGTATCTCCTCCTTATTCAGAGCCTGCATATCAAACCCGTGCACTGCTCCGGACAGATAGGACAAATTGCCTCCATAGTTAAGGAGTTCTCTCAACTTGTGCATAAAATCTGAATTCCCCTTCAGGTAATATATGAACTCGGTTAAGCCCTCCCTGTTATACTCCAAAAAAGTCAGCTCCGTGACCGGAAGCAGTTCCAGCGGAACAAACAGCACCTTTCTCTGTCCTGATAGCTGAAAGGACATAGACCAGGCAAAAAGACTGTCCCAGGGAGAAGGTACCGGAGAGAATACCGTATAAATTACCATGGGCTTTTGACTATTCTCCTGCCAAAGTTCCTCCTTTCTTTGAAGATAATCCCTTAGGATTTGGTCTATGATATGCTCCACAGACTGATATTTATAGATGCTCTGCCCTCCGGCAATGCCGTCCTCCCTATTTTCAACAAAGTGGTAGCAATGCTTCACCTTGTCCTCCAATGCTTCATCAAAGGTTTCCTGAGGACCAAGAAGCAGTATCTCAATCCCGTTCGACAGCAAATAGGCATCCAGCTTCTCCTGCTTTGTGAATACTATAAGGTCATAATCAAAATCCTTCTTATGGTTGATATACTCCAAAAAACGGGCGGCATATACCGTATCCGAATCAAAAAGAATCATTCTTTTCTTCATAATGAAAAATACCTCCTGCAATTGTCGCCTATAGAAGAAGCATGGTCTTAGGGGATGAAAAGAACACCTTGACACGCAAATAAGATATTGGAATAGGGATTAAAATAAAATGTGATGAGATTGGGATTTTTACGATGGCGTTTGAATTGTTTAAAGACTGATAAAAGCGGTGACTTTTACTATTAAGAAAAAATTCATTCATTAACTAATATTACAGGGACAAAGCATGTTCCTTTAATCGGTCTATACGATACCGGTGTTGCTGTCCTTATAATCCATATTACAATATGTGGGATTTTCCGTCAATATAAAGTTTGATAGCAATCATGTTTTTGGCAGGTTTATACAAATTTTATGGTAAAATACAATATTTTGCACAATGAGCCAACCACTTTATTTCGTTATGCTGATCGATGAATAAAACTACATAACATAAAATGGAATTTCCTGTCAATATAAAGCTTGATATCAATGGAGGCATTGGCAGATTCATTCCATAGCAGCCTATCTTTTTTATTTCAATAAACTTCCTATAAAATAAAGTACATATATATGAACGGGATAATAAAAATAAAATAAATATTTATATCCCCTTCCTTTCTTACCATTATATAATAATATGATTGGAAGCGCAAAAATCACCATCCAATAATAGTTTATTGGAATATTATGCCTAATATAACAAACGGTATGCCGCCCTCACTTAAAAATACATTTGCAAAAAGAGCAGCATAAAACTCCACTGGAAATGGATTCAGCATCACATATTCAACTAATACTATAATTAGACCAGTTGTCATAAGCTGCGCTAAAATAAAAAGAATTATATACCTTTTCCCTTTTACACTATCTTGATGCAGCAAATCAATCAGATATATTATAAGACAGGATAGAAAGTTTGAAACAAAGAAGTAGAGGGAAGCCGATAAAAAAGAGTATAGTAAACAAGCCATTCACAAATTCAATTTTTGCGGATGACAGATAGACTATTGTGTATCGAAATCAGGAGTTCACAACCG
>JAFAGA010000038.1 GCA_023423045.1 Bacillota bacterium
GTTCTGTAGTGTGCCAGCGACCTACAAGAGGAGAATAGCACAAAAAAGAACGAAAGGAAGATGGGAGTTGAAGGGTTTCATAACCCCATCGGTGCCTTTCGCAGAAAGGTGGATTATAACAATGAATATAGGAGGATATCAGTATGAGAGAATTTGAGGATAATGCAAACCATGAAGAACAGGTAACCGAGAAGGATGATTTATTGACGCTGCTTCATAAGAGCAGTCATTTTCTGCATCATAGAAGAGGCGGAAAGCGGGGGCAGGGCAAGATATTAACACTACTGGCGGAGCATCCCGAAATCAGCCAGAAGGAATTACAGGAATTGCTGGGGATAGAATCAGGATCAATGAGCGAGCTTGTGATTAAGCTCGAGCAGAAGGGCCTGATTACCAGAACGAAAGACGAAGCAGACAAGAGGATGACAAGATTAATGATAACTGATCTCGGTCTGGAGGTTTCGAAAGAAATTGAAGCAAGAGACGGGGAGGAAGATAAGCTGCTGGCAGACTTTTTAACAACGCAGGAGCAGGAGCAATTGAAGGAACTTTTGTCCAAGTTGTTGAAAGGATGGGAAGAACACCATGGAGCCCTCCGCATGGAGCGGGGGTGCCGTAGAGGAAGAGGACCGCGCGGCTGCCACGATAAACACCATGATTGCCGCGGGCATCATAGGCATCAAGGACATCAGGAGCATCAAGGACATCATGGGCATGAAGGACGTCATGAATACGATGAATATCACACTGAGCACGGAGATCATGTTAGTAAGGATTATGACTATCCAGGGCATCGCAAAACAGGGGAGAACAGAGAGGACCATGAACATCACAGGCGGCATTACCACAAGGATTCATCAAAGTTTAAATCATCTCAGATATAAAATGACATGAGAATATGGAAAGGACCTAAAACTTCGTAAGAAAGCTTTGGGTCCTTTTATCATTGTGTCGGAAGTATCCGCATCGATCCACGAATTCTCTTAATAAAGAATGTCATTGCTTATGGTTGTATAAAACATATTTTTGATTTCCTCAGGGTGGTTGGTTTGTCCCAGAATCCACATCAGTTTGCTCACAACGGACTCAAGGATCATATCGTAGGCTTCAATAATGCTGACTTGGTTTTTCAAATCGTGTCCCACCTGATAGATATTCATATCGCTGCCCTCATTGGGAACCTGGGTTGTCATTACGACTGTTTTACCCCGGCCGGTCCAGTCCCGGATCAGCTCAAGATAATGATGGTGGGGAAGGGAGGGGATACCGCCCACGCCATAACTTTCTATAATAACAGCATCATATTTGGTAAACATATAATTCAATACATCGGAATCTGCCCCGGGAGTGAGCTTGAATAAACCGACCCTGGGATTTAAAGTGTCGTAAAAGATAGGTGCTGATTGCTTTGGCTCGGTAATATACTGGATTAAATGTCCGTCCTGTATTACTGCAAGATAGGGGTAGTTAATGCTGCGGAAGGCTTGAAAGCTCTTGGAATGTGTCTTCCTGCCCCGGGTTCCCAGAATAACCTTACCATTGAAGACAATCTGAACACCGCTGGATTTCTCCGAGGAGGCATAGAGAAAGCTGTCGAAGAGATTGGTCTTGGAATCCGTGACCTCCATATTGATGGGACGCTGAGCTCCGGTTAGTATAATGGGCTTTGGGGAATTCTGAACCAGGTAGGACAGTGCGGCCGCGGTAAAGGCCAGAGTATCGGTGCCATGACTGATAACAAAACCATCGTATTCATCATAATGTGTTTGAAGGGTCCTGGCCAGCAGCACCCAGATATCAGGAGAGATATTGGTGCTGTCCATATTGCAGACCTGAACCGTCTCCACCTGACAGATTTGAGAAATCTCCGGAATATACATCAGTATTTCCTCGGAGGTAAGCTGGGGCCAAAGTCCTCCTTGGGGTGATTTTGTTGAGGCAATGGTTCCGCCGGTTCCGATCATGAGAATTTTCTTCATAGGTCATCCTTCTTCTTTGTGAATATGGTGATGGAATATACGATTTATAGTAATATAGCCAGAGTGAAATAGCAACAAATATATTAAAGGAACAAAGCCCATATTCCTGTAATCGCGATACACGGCACAAAATAGCGCCCTTTTGTCGGAAGTTAAATGCAACTTCCGATATCTTATATGATTAACCATGATAGAATGGATTGACAACAAATTCAGGGTAGTGCACAATAGTAAACAAAGGAGAATGTACATGAGAAAATCAAAGCATACAATCAAAGCAGCAATACTATTCTATAGCCTGGTTCAGGCAGGTGCGATATGCATATCCTCCATACTGGTGCGGATAGCGGAGGTATTTCCCGGATATAGCACCACTACCATACAATTCCTTGCGACCTGTCCCTCCGTTGTTATTATTATTATGTCCCTGGCTGCGGGAAAGCTTGCAGAGCGTATCCCAAAGAAGTATCTTACACTTTTTTCCGCTTCCATGTTTTTGGTTACGGCTTTCGGCGGTTTTTTCTTTCATGGATCACTGCAGATATTGTTTTTCTGGGAGATTGTGTTGGGAATCGGAATGGGAATCTTGATTCCGCTGGGAACTTCATTAATCGCCGATTACTTCACCGGAGAGGAGCGCAGCAGCCTCATGGGGCTTCAAAGCGCGGTAATCAGTGTGGGAGGAGTCCTTCTGTCCATATTGGGAGGCCTGCTGGCGGCTATCGACTGGTATTATAATTATCTTGCATTTTTGCTGATCATTCCGGGGTTCCTTTTACTGGCGCTGGGATTGCCGTTGGACAAACCGGCCCATGCACATGCATCAGGACAAAAAATCAGAGTTACTCCGAAAATAGCCGGACTCTACGGACTGGTGGCCTTTTTGTTCATGATGTTTTATAATGTGGTGGCATTTAATATGTCAATGCATCTGGAAGAGAACCGGATTACCGGCTCTGCCAGCGCCGGGCTGGCATCTGCCATATTCATGCTGAGCGGTGCTGTTGCCGGGATTTTATTCAAATATTTAGCTCGTTTTTTTGGAGAGAAGATCATTGCTCTTGGCTTCCTTAACCTGGGAGCGGGTGCACTGATTGTAGGGGTGTCGGGAAACTTTCCTCTGATTTTGACAGGAGTTTTCATTGCCGGCTTCAGCCTCAGTATCGTTATGGCACAGATAGCTATCAGCATTGCGGACAAAGAAAAGCCGGAGGCGGTGACCATGTCGATTGCCATATGTATGTGCATCAATAATCTGGGAGGTTTTCTGGCTCCGAATCTTACCAAGCTGAGCAAGTTTCTTTTAAGCAGTGATAAAGCTTCGGGCAGATATATCGTGGTTGGTGTTCTTGCTGTGGCGGCAGCAGCGGTGATGTTTTTTGCTCTTGGCAGCAAGAAAGTAAGAATAAAGGAAGATTAATAATATAAGTTATGAGAAGAAAGTTCATCTCTCTCTTATACTCCGATTACAGGAACGCGCATTATGTTCCTGTAATATAGGTTATGAGAAGAAAGTTCATCTCTCTCTTATACTCCGATTACAGGAACGCGCATTATGTTCCTGTAATATAAGTTATGAGAAGAAAGTACATCTCCTTCTCATACCCCGATTATCGGAACATAATTTTGGTTCCGACAATCGGTTCTATAAAAAGAGCTGGTTTTATCAACTCACAACCAGATTGCCTCGCTGAGCGTACTCCGTGCATGCAGGCTCTCTAAGCATACCATCCGGCTCAGTAAATGAGCACGCTCCTCTTCTGTCAGCTCGTGCAGCTTGATCGGAGGTTTGGAGGTTTCCAGGCTCTTGATGATCTCGCTTATATTGTCGATTTTATCTTGAGCCTCCGATATTTTGTCCTGCCACATGGATTTTTTATGGACAAGCACCTCCATGTACTGATCTTTCGTCATGCCGCTCTCTAATAACTTCTTGATTTCAGATAGAGAGAAACCCAGCTTCCGTAACTCCAGGAGGGCATCCAATTGCTTTACCTGGTCGGCGGCGTAGTATCGATATCCGGTTTTCTCATCAATCTTCACAGGTTTTAAGATCCCCATCTTTTCATAAATGCGCATGGCTTTGACCGACACGTTGAAAAACGCAGCGATTTCACCGATTCTCATCAAAATATCATCCATCCTAACCCCCATCTGCCGCGATAGCGGCATCATCCATTCTTTTCGGCCATTGTTTCGTTCAAGCGTTTCATGCCAGCCATGCTTGCCTGAATGGAAACCAAGCAGTTCATTAGCATGAGCGATCCGGCTAATACGCTGCCTCGGTATTGAAAAGCGGCAGTCAAATCGCCAAGAGTAAAATGTCCGTCCGCAATCTGCCCGCTGCTGACCAACCAAAATGTCAAATATCCTCCTAAACCGAATAATGGAAGAATTCCGGCTCCCAGAGCGTTTCGTGTGCGTATCTTCAGATTGGCCCTCCATAAAGCGAGACTGCTTTGTTCAAAACGCTTCATCAGGTATTCCTGCCCGTCATATATGGCGGCAATGTCGGCACATGTGATCAGCGGGATCATTTCGTTTGTATTTTTTGCAGTGGCCTCCAGAGACTTTTTATTAAGTTCCGGCATGGCCCGCGCGATCAGAAGCTGGCTGACCGTGATGTGCGGTATGACAAACAGGATCGCCCAGCCAAACACGGTGGAATTAATGCGCCACAGGATGGCTGCAGACACACTTATATTAACAACGGCGCAAGCGGCGTGGGGCAGGTGAATGGGGCGGGAAAATGGCATCTCCACGTCGGTATTCAATCGGGTCAGCCACTCACCTTGGGGAGTTGCTTCCATGCGCTGGTAAGAGAACGAGGATATTTTGTCATATAGTTTTATTCGAAGTTTCCCTTCCATTCGAGTGATGAAAGGCGAATATAGGCTCCATACGGTTCCATTATACAGGAAAAGGAATAGGCTCGCAACAGCGAACAACAGGCATACCGTAGTCAGCCTCATGGCATTGTTTTGCCCTACTGCATCAAAAGCACGCTGCAAAAAGGTGGCCTGGATCATGGTAAATGCAGCATCAAAAGGAGAGCGAAGTAAAAGCAGAAAAATAAACGGTCTGCCGCTGCCTGTGATCTTTAGTATTTTTCTTATTTCACTGAGCATATAGGTGCCCTCCCTCCAGACGTAAAATACGGTCACATCCGCTCAGTGTTTCCGGTCTGTGAGAAACGTGAAGAACGGTTTTTCCCTTGGTCAGCTTTTCTAATGCCGAGATTACGGCGGTGCTTGTATTATTATCCAACGCGGAGGTCGGTTCGTCCAATAGAATTACCGGGGCATTCTTCGCGATAGCCCTCGCTATGGCAATACGCTGGGCCTGGCCTCCCGATACCTTTCCGCCCCGTTCGCCGACAAAGGTATTAAGACCTTTGGGTAACGCGGCAATCCATTCGGTCAATTGTGCTGCATCGCAGGCATGCAGTATGTCGGCCTCGTCCATATCGTGCCCGCAGGTGACGTTATCGCGTATACTGGCGGGAAAAAGGGCCGCACTCTGCATGACGATTGCTACATTTTTACGGCGCTCCGATGAGACTTGTGCGCCCATGACGAAAATCTTCCCCTGCTGCACCTCGTACAGGCCGCTGACCAGTTTTAGCAGTGTGCTTTTTCCGCCTCCGCTGACGCCCACAATACCGACGGTTTCGCCGGGGTTTACAATCAAATTAATTTCATTAAGGACTGGATGATTGTCATATAAAAAAGACAGGTTCTCTAATATTATCCCCATGTTTTTCCCCTTTCCCGGCAAGTATGATGTGAGGTGACAGACGTTTCATATTGGCTGAAAACTGCCGGAAAGCGGCGATGTGTCCCGGCATGTTCATCAGTACACCCGATACATTGCCGGAAAGGTTTAGGAATATGTAAAGTGTTCCCACCGTTAATGTACCGTTTATCGTCATCCGGCCGCCAACCAGGAATAGGAGAAGAACCGGTATATTGCTCAAAAGTGCTGACAGTGACATGAGACGCGCTCGTGTTCGTTCAGCACGGACCGTCTGATCCTCCCATCGTTTAACCCCACCGGCATACCCGTCCAGTATCAGACGTGCAGCGTCGTACAGACGGATGATGGGAAATAAAGTAAGCAGGGTGTCGGCATATTGATTTATTTGCCCTTTGGCTTTTTGACTGTATTCCGTAGCTGTGCTTATGATTTTACTCGACCAAAACACATAGGCGACCAGGATAAATGCAGGGAGATTGGCTGCCAATGTTAACCAGGGGCTTATGAACAGCAGCCAGAGGAAGGTTGAGAGAAACCGCATACCGTCATCGAACAATTGAAATAGGTTAGCGTTCAGATAGCCGGAAACACCGGCTATTTCATTTTGCAATTTGGATAACTGCTCTCCTGTGTTCAGCTTTTCTGCCTCGGCAATAGGTAATGATACAAAATAGCGCATATAACCCATTCGTAAATCATGGGTTACGCCTTCCAGAGTATATCCCGACAGGCAGCCTTTTGTGTAATTAACAGCTCCCAATATTAGAATGGTAAGAAGTGCGAAAACGATCGCCTTTTTCGACGGTGGGACGCCCGCACTGACAGTATTGATAATATCGACAAGCTGTGAGCTCCAACACAGTGTTACAGCGGCGGCAAGCATGCTGGAGCAGATTGTAATAAGCACTAAAAAATTACGTTTGTATAGCATTTTAGACAGCAGTGCCATAGAATCATCTCCTTTGAGAGTAGTGTAAACTATGTCCCAAGGGCAGAGTCAATATCATAATTTTACGAATATTCAACCCAAGATAGATGGTAATTTACTTTACATTAATAGTAAATCGATGTAAAGTAAGATTGGAGTAGCGAAGTATCAATAAAGGAAAGGAGTATTGAAAAAGTACGAATATGAGTGAGGATTATGAAGAAATTGATTTACAGCCGGTAAAACTGCATGTACCAAAATGGGTTATGGCTCTGATTGGACTCATTGTTATCCTGGAGGTGATCAGCTGGCTGCAGTTTCCCCGGACTGTGAGGGATTATAAAGTATACAGGCAGGCACAGAGCAGAATTGATAACAGTGAAACCTCTGCTGCATTGAATGAACTCCTGGAGGTGGCGCAGAGGCATCCCAGTTCTATTCCGATTATGGTGGAATTGGTGGAGTTATCCATGAAGAACGGATATTACGATATCGCCGGATATGTGATCGATTCCTATATCTCAGGAAAAAGCCTGAAGGATGAGGAGTATAACAGGGTGGACCGTCATTATATCAAGTTGGAGAATTATTATGGATCCTTAACGGCCGTCGAAGGGATTATTGAGGCGGCACCGAAACAGGATACCGTCGGGGAAGAGTATTACAGTTATATCAAGACACATGTGGAAGAACTGCTGTATCAGGACGGGCAGGATGATGCATATCTGTGCTATACTCTGGCCATGCTTTCACAAGATTCGCAGGAGGCCGGAGAGTATCTGCAGACCTGTTATGAAATTGATCCGGAGTGCTTTGATGTTCGGGCCCAGCTTGGTATTGTATACCGGAGACTGGGACGGCTGGAGGAAGCCAGAAAGATGATTGCGGAGGCTCTGCGAAAGGATAAGGCCGACAGCAGTGCTCTTCGGGCAATGGCAATCCTGGCTATGGCGGAAGGGGATGTGAAGACAGGGCTGCAATCAGCCAGGGAAGCATATCTTATCTATCCGGACGGAACCTATATCAGAGAGACTTATTTGATTGCGCTTACTGTAAACGGCATGCAGGAAGAGGCACAGAAAATCAGGAGTGAGATGGAAAGCGGCAAAGGAGACTTGGAACCGGATACGCTGCAGCTATTGGAGGGTAAGATTACACTGAAGGATTATTATATAGGAGAGTAGGAGAAGAATATGATTATACCCGGTTTTTTGATTTCCGTCATAACCTTTCCCGGTGTCATCATACATGAACTGGCGCATCAGCTCTTTTGTTATCTGTGCGGGTTAGAGGTATATGAGGTGAAATATTTTCAATTTAGAAATCCCAGCGGTTATGTGATACATGAGGCCTCGGACCAACCAGGCAAGGTATTCCTGACCTCCATGGGTCCCTTCTTCGTGAATACGATAATCGGACTCTTGATTATACTTCCGGCTTCCATTGAGGTGGTCGCTTTTCGGGAATACAGTAATATATTGAATCTGGTACTGGCATGGCTGGGTTTTTCTGTGCTGATGCACTCCTTTCCCAGTACCGGAGATGCGAAGGTGATGGTGGATCATATTCTCAGAAATCAGGAGGTCGGGCTGCTGCCCAAGATTTTGGCCGCACCGTTCATCGGACTGGTATATGTGGGAGCAATCGGTTCCGTCTTCTGGCTGGATGCAATCTATGCGGCTGCGGTGGCATTGCTGCTGCCGAATCTGATTATTCATATGATATAAAGGATATTTTTTATTTCATAGGAAATTGCGTCCTATGAAATAAAAAAGCCCTCCGGGCAGGATGCGCACCTCGCGGAAAGGAATTTTATTGCTACGCAATCCGCTCGGGCGCGAAGAGTCAGCAAGCTGACTCTTCGTTCTGGGATGTTGCACCCGATGCTTTATAGAGAAAAGAAGCTTAACGGTATATTCTGCGGGCAGGAGCAGATCATTTACCCAGCATGTTTCGCAGGCCTTTGACTACCTGACCATTTGCCAGGTCGACCAAGCCCTGGACCTTTTTGTTCGAAAGTCCTCCTGCCATCTTCAAGGAGCGCAGCGGAGCTTCCATAGAAGACCGTTCTATCATGCGGGCCATGGTCGGATCCGGATTGTCCCTCATTATTTTCTTCACGACACCCTTGGTTACAGCGCCCAAAACCTTGCCTGCGGCAGTATCCTTAATATCTCCGATGGTGGAATTCCTGGTATAAGGTTTCCCGAAAGAATCCGGTTTCGGCGTATAGCCCAGGAGACGGAAGTATTGCTCGTCGCTGATTTTGAAGGGAGAGCCGGGGGTACGGTATTGGGTAAGAGCCTCATACAAGTCGGCCAGCAAGGCTTCCTTGCCGTCTCCGGAGAGGTTGATCTCTGCGGTCAGGCGGATATCTGCACTGGAGGCGCCGATCAGCAGTTGATATGCCCCGCTTTCCACGCACCAATCCTTCGCAGCGGTATTATAATAGGCAAAGCTTCTCTTGTCCAGAAGCATTTCGGCCCTCTTTGTCTCTCCGGGCTCCAGGAACAGCTTTGCGAAGCCTTTTAGTTCCTTCTCTGCACGAAAGATGGAGGAGGAGTTACAGTGTACATAAAGCTGTACAATTTCCGCACCGCTTTCCTTTCCGGTATTTGTCACATCAACAGAGACTTTGTATTGGAGGGAGTCCAGTTCCTCCGCCTGCAGGTTGCTGTATTCAAAGGAGGTATAGGACAGACCGTATCCGAAGGGGTAAGCGGCCTCCTTTTTTACCGCATCGTAATATCGGTAGCCGATATAGATGCTTTCCCGGTATTGGACGGATTTGCCGTTACCCGGAAAATACAAAAAGCTGGAATTATCCTCAAGAGCCTTCGGGAAGGTTTCCGCCAGCTTACCGCTGGGGTTCACCTTGCCAAGAAGAAGGTCCGCGGTTGCTCCGCCGCCGGCCTGGCCTGCCAGATACATGAGCAGGATTCCTTTAACCCGATCCTTCCAGGGCATAACAACCGGTGCTCCCAATTGGAGAATAACCACAGTATTGGGATTGGCTTTTGCTACGGCTTCAATAAGACGGTTATGACTCTCCGGCATGAACAGGGTGGTGCGATCAAAGCCTTCGCTTTCATATTCGTCCGGAAGTCCGGCGAATACCAGAGCCACATCGCTCTCCTTTGCCAGAGCGCAGGCCTCTTCGATCATAGCATGATCCACCGCCTTGGATCCCAGCCGGTAGCCCGGTTGATAAGAGAGATTGACTCCGGTCTCCTGGAGGGTATCAAGGGCGGTCTCCAAGAAGGCAGGATTAATTCGGCTGCTGCCGGCACCCTGATATCTGGGTGTTTTGGCCATCTCGCCGATTACCGCGATCTTGGCCGTGGGACAGAGCGGAAGAATGGAATCTTCATTCTTCAGCAGCACTGCGGATTTGGAGGCGATCTCACGCGCCAGCTTATGATGCTCCTGGTTGCCGTTCTCAGGCACAGGCTTTTCTTCCATACTCTTCAGGATGAATTCCACTACTCTCTGGGCACAGAGGTCCACCTCTTCCATGGACAAGGATCCGTTCTTCACAGCCTCCACCACCTCAAGGTCCGAATCGACTCCGGTTCCAGGCATCTCCAGATCCATTCCCGCGCGAACATTGCCGACGCGGTCATTGACTGCACCCCAGTCACTCACAACAATACCTTCAAAGCCCCATTCCTTACGAAGAATATCGTTGAGCAGATAGGGATTATCACAGGCATAAGTCCCATTTACTTTATTATAGCTGGCCATAACAGTCCAGGGCTTTGCACGCTTTACTGCAGCCTCAAAGCCGGCCAGATAGATTTCCCTCAGAGCCCGTTCATCAACCTGGGCATCCACAGTCATCCGGAAGGCTTCCTGATTGTTAACGGCATAGTGCTTCAGGGAGGTTCCCACATTCATGCTCTGTATCCCCTGAATCAGGGCAACAGCCATTTCTCCCGACAGGTAGGGATCTTCGCTGAAATACTCAAAATTACGGCCGCACAGAGGACTTCTCTTAATGTTTATTCCGGGCCCGAGAATGGCAGCGACATCCTCCGAGATGCATTTCTCGCCAAGGGCCTGCCCCATACGGTGCAGCAGTTCCGGATCGAAGCTGCAGGCGGTTGCACTGGCGGTAGGAAAGCTGGTGGAAGGGGCACTCTGATTTAGCCCCAGATGGTCGGTCTCGCCTTCCTGCTTGCGCAGGCCGTGGGGACCGTCGGTAATCATGAGAGACTTCAGCCCCAGCCGCTCGATTCCCTTCATGCGCCAAAAGTCTTTTCCGCTCAGGAGACCGGCCTTCTCCTCCAGAGACATCTGCTTAATCAATTCGCTCGCTTTTGCTTTATAATCCATATAAAATACCTCCATTATGATGTATTTATAATCATAAATGCTCCAATTTTATAATAACAGATGTATCATAAGAAACTATCTCTATTTTAAGATTATTATAGTGATTTTCAGGTAAATTTCTGTTATGGACCTGCGTCAAACCAGTTGACAAAGCAGTCCCGAAGGCAGAAAATATAGATAAAGGCGGAGGAGCTATTACCGCAGGAGAATCGGGAAAGAGAGGGACATGCAGATATGAAGGTGAAGCTCGATACAGCTACGATGAAGGATACCTTCTATAAAGAAACACCGAAGGATATCGTGAAGGCTTACCGCCAGGCAATGTTTGATCAAAGGGAAGCACCAGATTCTACAATCATGTACCGGATGGAAGAGAAGATGTTAAGCTATATCAAAAAGGGAGAACCGGAGAAGCTGGAAGAATGCCTGCTGGAAATCAGCGAGAAGGACCTGCTGATGGGATGCATGTCACATGATCCATTGAGACAGGCCAGGTACGCTTTTATTGCCGGACTGACCCTGGCCACCAGAAGTGCCATCGAAGGAGGCGTACCGGAGATTGAGGCCTATAATCTCAGCGATGTATATGCCCAGAAGGCGGATACGAGTAAGAGGATAGAAGAGGTGCTTCACCTTTTTGCCGTCGCCTATTATGACTTTGCAAAAAGGGTGGCGCAGTCAAAAAAGAGGAGGGCATTCTCCTACCCGGTTTCCCTGTGTATTGCATATATTCTGGATCATCTGCATTACCGGATTACTCTCCGGGATCTGGCGAAGCTGTGCAATCTGACGCCCCAGTATCTGTCCTCCCTGTTTCACAAGGAGACGGGAAGAACCTTAACGGAGTATGTATTGTATGAGAAGCTGGAGACCTCCAGGCAGCTGCTGACCCATTCGGAGCATACTCTGCAGGAGATTGCAAGTTATCTGGGTTTTAGCTCTCATTCCAATTATTCGGCACGTTTTCGCAAGGCTTATGGAATCACTCCGAGAGAATATAGAAACAGCTCCAGAACTTGTCATCAGGATAACGCCGGCTGAAATGCCGCCGCAAAACAGCAATGGAGGAATAAGGACGGCGGCCACGCAAGGCAAGGGTTCGGGGCCGGTATCCTGTATTCCTCCAGCAGATAAGCTGTGATGTTCCCATACCTGGTAATCAGGCAAGGAGAGCGGAAACGGACGATCTTGTTATGGCAATAATAATTAAGGAGGTTATGATCGCAACAAGAATAATACCTGCCGGTACATCCGTATCCATTCCTTTCAGAAAAGCATTATGTATGATACTAAGCAAAAGGTCTTTCAATGATATTGAAATTGATTATCAATATCGACAAACATAGAATACCATATGACCATAGGAGTTGTCAACAAGGAAATTATTTCATTTTATACTTGTTTCACAATTCCTTCACAACTTTGGGCAATACTAACCTTGAAAGTTGCTTCCCTGCCGGTTGTTATTGAGAAAGTGAGGGAACAATATGTACAAAACGCGATTATTTGTATTAGCTGTTGCGGTGATGACAGCTATGCTTGGAATTCATCCGGTTACTGCCTTTGCGGCCAAAGCACCTGCACAGACAGAGCAATCGTCGGAAAAGGATAAGAAGGGCAATCGTGCCCTTTTTGAAGAAAAGATGAACAATGCCATTAAGAAATGGGATACTTTGACGGCTGACCAAAAGAACCAGGTATATGCTCTGATGGAAAATGAGCTGGCGGCACAGGAGAAAATCCTGGACAAGCTTGTAGACCTTGGTGTAGTGGCAAAGGAAGACGCAGCAATGATGAAGACGGAGCGTATGGACCGTTTTAAGAGGATCAGGGAAAACGGAGAATTTCCGTTTATGAGGCCTAAGGGCTGTAAAAGGAACAAATAATAGGTGTGAGTCAGACAGGAAGCGATTGAAATGATAGCAGGCAGGCAGCGGCTTTCTGAAAAGAGAAAACCCGAAATGAATTCGACTCGAGATTCATTTCGGGTTCTTTTTGATGTATAAAACAACGTAAAATCAGTTCAGGAATAATCAACGGGTTACATTCTTTACCCATTTCATGGATTTATAACGCCAGGTGGTGAGCGGTATCTTGAAAAGTTCATCACTCATCAGAAACACATATACCACCGGAATAGGCAGGCGGAAGACAAAAGCAGCCAGGGCGCCCAGCAAAATTGATCCGCACCACATGGTGACAACATCCAGGATTAATCCGAAATTCGTATCTCCTCCGGCACGGAATACACCGACCACCATGGTGGTGTTGTAGGACTGTCCGATAGCAAAGTAGGACATAACAAACATCATAAATCCGAGATAGCTCTGTGCCTCCTCGCTCAAAGAGAGGTGCTGCCTCGCAATCTGCGAGGTAAGAAGAATTACTGCAGCGCCGATCACGCCCAAAATAATGGTCAGACGGATAAAGCGCTTCGCATAGAGTTTGGCCAGATCTTCCTTGTTTTCACCGATGGCCTTGCCGATAATGATGGCCGTGGCATTGGCAACACCGAAGGCGACAATCATCGCAAGCTGCCGGGTAACCTGAGTTACGGAGTTGGCGGCTACCACAGATTTGCCCAGATGGCCGATGATGGCAGCGTTCACGCTGGTACCGGCACCCCACATTAATTCATTCAGCGTAACCGGAATGGAGTAGGTCAAAAAATCCTTGAACAAAAGTTTATCGTGAACAAATAAATCCCGAAAATGGAAGCGCACCTCTTTATTCCGGAAGGTGGCATAAAGCCACACGAGAACCAGTTCCAATATTCTTGCGATCAGGGTTGCCAATGCGGCTCCGCGGATTCCCATAGGCTCCAGACCAAACATACCGAAGATCAGAATGGAATTTAAAATGATATTGGTGAACAGGGAAGCCAGGTACACCACTGTAGCGATGAGAACCCGCTCCACACTTCGCATGATATTCAGATAGATGATAGTAATTGTTGTAAATATATAAGAAAATGCAATAATGCGCAGATATTCGGCACCCTGCTGGATTACATCTGCTTCATTGGAGAAAATATGCATTATGGGAACAGGGAACAGCAGTACAATCAGGGTGAAGAAAACAGCAACCATCAATGCGATGCGCATGGTGATTCCAAGAATCTTCTCGATGGTCCGGATATCTTTCTTTCCCCAATACTGGGCTGTAAGAACGGCGGCTCCGGAGGTAAGACCAAACAGGATCAAGGACATGATGAACTGTACCTGGCCGGCAAGAGAGGAGGCGGATAGGGCTGTTTCACTGACCTTGCCCAGCATCACTACATCCGCGGTCGTTACTCCCACATTAATAAGATTCTGCAAAGCCATGGGAAGTACCAGGGCAAAGACTGCTTTATAAAACTGACGTTTTTCATTTTTATCTATCATTTGATTCATTGTTATAATCCACCTTTCTGCGAAAGGCACCGATGGGGTTATGAAACCCTTCAACTCCCATCTTCCTTTCGTTCTTTTTTGTGCTATTCTCCTCTTGTAGGTCGCTGGCACACTACAGAAC
>JAFAGA010000051.1 GCA_023423045.1 Bacillota bacterium
TTTTCGCATTATGGCTAAAAAGCCTGAATTAAGCATAACACGATATATTCAAAGCAAGCAGGAAAAGCCTGATATTTCTGAGGAAACGAAGGCTTCTTAGGGTTATAAAACTTTTAACTGTACAGTATTATTAAAAAACCTGAAAATTTCCTCCATAATCGTTGATTTCATGTTAAAATAAAAGTACCGCAATTTCCTATACGATAAAAAAGCCGCTGCAGCGGCGGAAGGAGATTATTATGAAGAGAAGGACCGTACTGGTTACCGGCTCCTCCAGGGGCATCGGGAAAGCAATCGCCGTGAAATTCGCTAAAAAGGGCTATAATGTTATTATTAACTGCGCCCATAGGGAAGATTCCCTGCTTAAAATAAAGAGTGAAATTGAAGGATATCAGGTCTCCTGCCATGCCTTCCTCGGAGATATGGGAAATTATAATGAAGCCCGGGAATTGTTCCTCCAGATAAAAAAACGATACGGAAACATCGATGTTCTTGTCAATAACGCCGGCATCTCCTATATTGGCCTGTTGACAGACATGTCCCCGGAGGACTGGAACCGGGTAATCTCCACAAACCTGACCTCCGTCTACCATTGCTGCTCCCTTGCCATCCCGGATATGGTAAAAAACCGGTACGGCAAGATCATCAACATTTCCTCCGTCTGGGGTAATGTGGGAGCCTCCTGTGAGGTAGCCTATTCCGCTTCCAAAGGCGGAATGAACGCCTTTACCAAGGCCCTGGCTAAGGAGCTGGCCCCAAGCAATATACAGGTCAACGCCGTGGCCTGCGGAGCAATTGACACTGAGATGAACCAATTCCTTGAGGACGGCGAATTAATGGATCTGATTGAAGAAATACCCACCGGCCGCCTGGGCCGAGCCGAAGAGGTGGCCGACCTGGTCTACCATCTGGCCTATAAAAATGAATACCTGACAGGACAGATCATCGGTCTGGATGGAGGATGGATTTAATCCCTTCCGATCCATGTGAATTCCCGTCACGTCCATAGAAATACCCCGGTGGGACTGTAGAACTTGTTCTTGCTGTAACAAGTCCTGCAGGCACACCGGGGCATACGGCAAATGTTCTACCGGAATCTCCGGTCGATTCTGAATTTCTCCAACGCCCTGACGATATCACCTTGTATTAAAATGCTGAGCCGATCAATAATTACCGCCGGCCTTTCCTTCATCTCTCCGTCAATCCATTCCAGCATCAGGCCAACAAAAGCATATTTGTAAAAACGGATAATAAAGGTCTTATCTTCTTCCGCCACAGTGATCCCTGCCTCCGCCGCCTCTATCGCTTCGCTCAACAGATGATTCACCTCCGTGTAGAGGTATTCCTCAAGGTACTGCCTTCCGTCGGAATAATAGGTATTCATGACAAACGCTTTATTCTCCAGCGCATATTCAAAAATCTCCATAATTCCCTGCTGCCAGAGAATGCGGGTTTTTCTGCCGTCCGGGGCCTTCGGAGCCTCATTGGTATAAATCCATTGAATTAGATTATAAATATCCTGGAAATGATAATAAAAGGTTTGTCGGTTTACCCCGCAATCCAGGGTAATTTCAACGATCGCAATCTTATCCAGCGGTCTTTCCTGCAACAGCTTTTTTAACGAAGCTGCCAGAGCTCTCTTTGTTGTCTGCGACATGACTCTCCTCCTTCTCTTTCTACTATACTCCCCACAGACTGAAGGCTCCGTTTCTCCCTGTTTCAGCCTGCGGTTAATTTTCCTGAGCTTCAAATCCTAATATTTTTTTTGCTCCTGCAAGACGCTCTTCAAATTGGGAATAAAAATCCCTGCTGCCGTCATAACTTTTTACATAAAAAAGATTCAGCAGATACATATTCAGATTTTTAACCAGCACATCCTCCTGTGCGCTCTTAATTACTTCCTCCACATCATTCAGGAAATAGTGCCAGGTAATCAGGAACCGCTTATTCCTCTCATAATCGGCCGTATCAATCCACTTGGCCACCTTGGTCAGTGACCTGGAATTCTGCGGGCATTCATTCCGCTGGAGAAAGTATTTAAAATCACGCTTCTCATAATATCTGCCCAGAGGGAATATCCTGCAAATTCCCGGCCGGTAAGCATGTACGCTGCATCTGCCTGCAGGATTAAGAAACACACAGCTTTCTCCTTCCGCGGACATCTTCAAATTGGGCAAAATAATGCCATCTACTACATTCAACTCTATCTGGCCGGCCAAGAGACTTTCAAAACCGGTATGGCGCTTCACTGTCAGTTGATAGATATCAAAAGGATCCAGTATGATGGAGTTCCCCATCCCATGACAGCAGACGGCCTGGCCTTTGCACCCGTTACAGCTGGCCTCCACCAGATCTCCCGGCTCATATAATTTTCCATCGGATATTTCATCCAAACCACAATTGCGTTTCATCAAAATCTCCATTCTACCGCTGCCTTCGAATTAGAGCGGCAGCGCAAATTACTACAAATTACTTCAAAAAAGAAAAATATAGATAGCATCCGCCCCCTTCTATATGCTACACTTAATACAAAAAAATAGCAATACATTATTACATCAGGAGGTAATCTATGCTTTTACGAAAAGAGAAAGGCGATTGCAATGAAGCACGCTGCATTGTTAATTATGTGCAGGATAGAATGGAAGGAAAGAAAGGTACTCTGCCGGAGATACAGTATGACCTGCATAAATCTGTATACGGCCTCTTTGAACGTTTTTTTGAGAACGAGGCAAAGCTTTCTCATTCCGCCAAGGATCTCCTGGGCCTCGGAACAAAGATGAGCGACTTTGACATTCAGATGTCCCATATCTCTTATGATCTGAAATCCTTTGCAACAGAAATCGCCAATCTCAGCGAATCCAATCTGGCAATCGTAGAAGAAACCACGGCTAGTATGAGCGTTGTGACGGAAGCGGTAAATGTTTCTTCTGAAACCCTGGAAAAGCTGGCCCAGGCTTCGGAGGAATTAATTACAAGTAATGATGTCAGCATTCAGAAAATTTCCCAAATTAATGCTCTGAAGGAAAATGTAATGAACAATTCCGCCATCATGAGCCAGCGTATCGAGGAACTGGTGGAGTTGACCAATAAGGTAAATGAAATTGTAAGCACAGTGGATGCCATAGCGGAGCAAACCAACCTCCTATCCCTGAATGCCTCTATCGAGGCCGCCAGAGCAGGTGAGAACGGCAAGGGCTTTGCCGTCGTTGCTTCAGAGATCCGAAAGCTTGCCGATACCACCAAGAAAAGCCTGGAAGGTATGAGCCTTGTCATGTCCGACATCAAAACAGCTGCAGAGAACGGACGGGAAAGTATGTCCAGCACCATGGAGTCTACCTCCGAGATGAGCGAAAAAATTGATGATATCTATTCCACTATGAAAAATAATATGGGCCTGCTGAACCGGACCATCGAAGATGTCCGCGATGTAAATACTACTATGGCAGGAGTTAAAATTTCCACCAACGAAATCAATACCGCTATGGATTCCTCCAGCAGTGATGCCGAAAGACTGAGCGATATGACTCAGACAATATTCCGGGATGCCGAAAAATGTGCTACCCTGGCCAGCAACATCACCCAGATGGATGACAGCCTTTCCGAAATAACTAAAAGCATGTTCTCCACCCTGAAAGGCGGTATGAATAATCTGACCAACGAGGAATTAAAGCTTAATATCTCCAATGCAAGACAGGCGCACGGCAAATGGCTGCTCACCTTAAAATCCATTGTTGATGAGGGTGTAATTTATCCTCTTCAGGTTAACAGTACCAAATGTGCTTTCGGACATTTCTATCATACCATCCATGTGGAACATCCTTCTATCCGGGAGGATTGGGACGCCATCAATGAGGTACATGATAATTTCCATCACTGCGGTCATAAAGTCATGGAGTCCATCCGTAATTCCAAAAAGAATGATGCTATAAAGCACTATGGAGAAGCTGAGCTCTATTCCAAGAAAATATTTGCTCTTCTGGATAAGATCGAGAAGGAAGTAGATGCACAGACCCAAGCAGGTGTCCGGCTCTTTTCCTGATCATATCCATCATCAACACCCAGTCTTCCATATTCAAAGGCCGGAAACCGTTCCTGGTACGAACGGCTTCCGGCTTCTTTCATCGGATTTCATTATTCTCTCTATCAGAGCAGCTTTGAGCTGTTCTTCCGACATTTTTGCCTCATTTGGCAATTGTAAATGCTGCAAACAATTTGAATGTGTCATAATCGCCCGGAGATCTGACAAATAGTGCTTCTTTAACAATTCGATAATCACCGGCTGGAAGTTTGCCGTAAAGCCATTCCCAGTCGATCATAATTTCTTTGCTTCCCATTGCCGGCAACATATATCCGATATCGTCGAAGCCATAATTTTCTATAACAGGTACAGCGTCTATCCATCCATTACGAGTTTTGTGCTGTATAGTGTAGCTTTCGCCGTAGGTGTATTCGGTTTCCATGACATTTTTGAGTGTAACGGTTACCCCGGATGGTGTAGCTGTGCCATCTTTCACTTGCATAATAATAGGCCGTTTGCTCAAAAATTCATCTATATTTTCATATCGGATGTCGATACCACTCCCGCCGCTTTCCCAAATACCTTCAAGGTTTACGCTGTCCGGCTTGCCGCTCTGATCTGAGCATACAATTAAACGATAGCCCCCCTCAACACCATAGACCACGATATAATAGTCAAGGTTTGAGCTGACATTTGCTCCTTTGTATTTCTGGAAGTCTTCAAACAGCAGGCTATCCCCCTTTTTAGCGAGGGCTCGAACATCTTCCAATGTTAAAGCCTGCAGCTCGTATAATGAGGTGTTCGACACAGAAAGATACCGTGCTCCTTCGTCTGCGAACAACGGCACAGAAGCCTCTTTGAAAATCAGCGTGTTATCATCAATGACCATGAACTTTGCGATTATGTTATCGCTCTCATAATAAATTAGCAATTCACTGTCCGCGAAAGTGTAATAGTATGGGGACAATAACGCATAGCTGCTGATTGGCGGTATTGCAAGCCTTGCCGTACCATCGTTGAATAGTGTTACGGACAGCATACGCTCCGCCCTCTGTTTTTCGGTCGCGTTTTCAAGAATATACTGTTGCGAAGGTGCCTCAGGCGGATGGATACTCATCACCCGCCATACATCCTCACTCTCGACCGCCAGTAAATAGTCGCGGTCATACCCATTTAATTCATAAATGCGCCACGTGCTGTACTCGTCTGTGGCATACCCGATTTCCTTTCCTCGTCCGGTGTTGTTCATCGGTGTTACATGATAGATGGCATCGTCCCAAATCAGCTTCATATCTTTGAGAAAGAAAGCCGGATTTTCTTCATAAACCATTTTCATTTCAAAGGGCGGCGTATTAACAATCCGATTCACCGCAAAGCCCACGCTCAACACAGCTGCTAACGCCACCGCCGCAACGATAATCACCCTGGACGGTTTTTTGAAGTTCAATACATTCTTGACTCGTTCTTTTATGCCGCCCTCTCCGAAAGCAAGAGGACTGCCGCCAATGATATGCCGTTCTGTTGCCAGCGATAACAGCGACAGTAAATAATCCTTTTTTATTTCTCCACCCATTTCTTTCAGTACACGCTCGTCACAGGACATTTCCATATCCACGCCCATGAGTAGGAATGCCACCCATGCCAGCGGATTAAACCAATGTACACACAAAATGAAATACGCCACGAATTTTATGATATAGTCATGCCGCCGAATATGCGTCTGTTCATGCAAGATAATATAGATTTTTTCTTGCCCGGATAAGCCAACAGGCAGATAGATTTTCGGTTTGAAAACGCCCAGCACAAAAGGCGATTTAATATTTTCCGCTTCGTAGATATTAGCCTCGATGTGGGCTGCTTCCCTCATCTTCCGTTTAAGGATAAAAAAAGACACCACACCGTAAATGAACAATACGGCTAGGCCGACAAACCAAACCCAGGCGCCGATTGCCATCCATATCTGCAACGGGTTTACACTCGCGGTTGGTTTGGCAGCGGGAAGAATACTGCTGACAGCATTATTTATAAAGGATATGCCACTGTCAATGCGCGGCACCGGCTGCATGACTATATCCATCGGTATTGTCTGTGCCCTGAATGGAATCAAGCTAAATATGCTCTCAATGGAAAACGGGAAAACGAGTCTAAATCCTGCTACCGCCCACAGGCAGTAAGAAATTATTTTAGGGGCTTTTTTAAGTGGAAGCCGCGCAAGATATATTGCCCCAATAACAAATGCCCCGGTCAGACTCATATTTAGAATTGTGAGGAACAGTTTATTCATTATTACCGCCCCCTTCATATTCTTCTATCAGACGTTTTAATTCTGCCGCTTGTTCCGGCGTTAGTTTTCTGCCGCCGAAAAATGAAGTGATGAACTTCGGCAACGACCCGCCGAACGTATCTTCTACATAGCGGCGGCTTTGGCGAGCCATCTGCTCGTCACGGGTAAGCACAACAGACACATTTGCGTTTTCGTTTTTGAATACGCCCTTGTCGCAAAGTTTCTTTAACACCGTGTAAGTAGTTGATTTTTTCCAATCCATTTCTCGCTCCGCAAGCGCGACCAACTCCGGCGAGGTCAACGGCGCATCCCGCCAAATCAAAGCCGCGAGTTTTTCTTCTGCGTCAGTAAGCGTTATGGTTTTAGTCATAGTATTCTCTCCAATCTAAACTTATTAGACTGAGTATAGTCTATCATGATTAGACTGGATTTGCAAGAAGGATTTCGATATTGGTAAATATTTGTCCAAACCTCTGATATGAGTAAAAAGAAAAATAATTTTTATAAGTTATTGCTCTCATTCGACAAGCTTCAGCCACCAATCAGAAAAAAGTTGCCCCAAGCTAATGCTTAGGGCAAACCTATATATACCTTATATTAGCCCATGAAAACAACGAATAAATTGTCCGTCGCTAACTTCTCTTACCTGTGGCAATTCCTTAGAACATCTCTCTTCAGCCACAGGACAACGGCTTTTAAAAGGACATCCTTTGCTTTCCGGTGTCCAAAAAGTTACTTCTGATTCTTTATCTTTTAATACCGGCAATTCTACCACTCCTTCTCTCTCCGGATCCGGAGCGGCTGTAACCAAAAGCTTTGTATAAGGATGCGCCGGACTTACAATAACCTTATTAATATCACCCCACTCAACCATATGCCCGGCATACAAAACAATAATTCTGTCAGCAAAGTATCGTGCAGTGGCTATATCATGGGTAATATAAATAAATGATTTGTTATTCTCTTTTTTCAATTTGTTCATAAGGTTCAGAATTCCCAACCGAATTGATACGTCTAACATTGATGTCGGCTCATCCGCAAATATAACCTCTGCACCTACAGACAATATTCTTGCTAAATATGCTCTCTGTCTTTGCCCGCCAGACAGCTGATGAGGATGTTTGCTTCCTTGTTCTTCCGGAGGAACCAGCCCTACCAAAGTCAAATACTCATCCATTTTCTTCTTCATGGTTATTTTGTCTGAAGGATGATACAATTTAAGCGGCCTCTCCAAATGATAATATATATTATGCAATGGATTTAGTGAGGAAAAAGGATCTTGGAAGATCATCTGCACTTTTTGACGATAGTTTTTTAATTTCTGAGCCTTCAATTTATGAATGTCATCATTTTCAAAAGTCATCGTTCCCGAGGTAGGATTGTAAAATTTCATAGCTACCCTGCATATCGTAGATTTTCCACAGCCCGATTCACCAACAATTGCCAATGCTTCCCCTTTATATAAATCAAAGGTGATATTATTTAAAGCGCGTAAAGTCTTCTTCTTGGACAGAATAGATTTTCCACCAATTTTAAAATCCATCACAACGTTATTTACACTTAATATTATTTGCTTTTCTTCTTTCATTTCACACCTCGTATAATTGATACATTGCGTTTGGTAGTCAGGTGACCAACCGGATTAAGTTACATCTATCCTGCATTTAATGGATTATTGCAATAAAAGAATCCATCGTTCGTGGTGCTCATCTCCGGCTCCTTTGTAAAACAGTCTTCACATGCTCTAAAACAACGCTCTTGAAATCTGCAGCCTACAGGAATAGCATTTAAATCCAGTGGGGTTCCAGGTATTCCTTCCATATACTTAACTTCTCCTTTTAGAGAGGGAAATGAGTTTTTTAAACCGTAGGTATACGGATGTTTTGGATTATGCAAAATCTCTTCAGAAGAAGCCTGCTCTACGATCTTCCCAGCGTACATAATACTTATTGTGTCGCAAAATTCCATCATTAAGCTGATATCATGTGTTATAAAAAGAATCGAGAATTTTAAATCTTTTTTTAGATCGTAAATACACTGTAAAATATCCCTTTGTACTACAGTATCAAGTGCTGTCGTAGGTTCGTCCAAGATAAGAAGCTTTGGTCTAAGCGCTAATGCCATTGCAATCACGGCTCTCTGGCGCATACCGCCTGAATATTGATGAGGATAATCTTTTAATCGTTCCGCCGGGATACCTACAAAGGATAACAGCTCTTCAGCCCTCCTTCTGTATTCATTTTTATTATTGGCAATCCCATGATACCTGAATATTTCAAAGAACTGTTTTTCCATTGTTACGACGGGATTCAGAGAATTCATGGCCGATTGGAATACCATGGATATCTCACTCCAGCGTAATTGCTGAACTTGATCTTCGGTCATAGGTACGATATCCTTACCGCCAACAATAATTTGCCCATCCGATATTAACGCCGGAGGCCTGTGCAATCTCATAAGAGAGTAAGCAATTGTACTCTTACCACAGCCGGATTCTCCCGCTAAGCCAAAGCTTTGACCCTCTTTTATAGAAAAGCTGACATTGTCTACTGCTCTGACATGTCCCCCTTTAGCAGTCACATAATCAACACTAAGTCCTTTTACCGTTAATAAATCACCCATCTCCAAGTGTTTCCTCCTTCCTATTGGATGTTATTCAAGCTTAATTTTTTCATCGCTTTTGCCTGCATTTTTTTCACTTTATAATAAGCTCTCATAATTCTCTGTGCTTTCAATTTAGGATTTGAAACTTCGTCAATGGAGAAGTTGATTAATGTAAGCCCTACACCAAATAAAACAATTCCGGAAATCGGACCCAGCAATTCCCACCATGTACCGCTTGTCAATGCCCCAGATTTATTGGCATTAAAAAGCATGATTCCCCAGGTACACGAAAGCGGATCACCGAAGCCGATGAACTCAAGAGTAGCGCTAGCCGTAATAGCATAGATCAATGTGCTGACAAAAGCGGAGCTTATGATAGAAAGCATGTTAGGCATAATCTCTATAAACAGGATTCTAAGCTTTGATTCTCCTAAGGTTTCAGCAGAATAAACAAATTCCCTGTTTCTCAAGCTCATGGTCTGGGCGCGAAGCACACGAGCATTCCAGGGCCAGGAGGTCAGCCCAATAATAACACAAATTAAGAATGGCGATACCCCGTCTAAAAGTGCTGCAACGATAAGCAGCAGGACAATATTGGGTATAACCATAATAATATTGATTAATGTTGTTATTATATTATCATACCATCCTCCAAAATAGCCTGAGGTGATTCCGAATACAATTCCTAAAAACACGGTAAGAACACCTGCAAATATACCTACCAGGATCGATATGCGTCCCCCATACAGGGTTTGAGCGAATACATCATTACCCAATTGAGTTGTACCTAAGATGTGCGTTTTGGAAGGAACGCTGTGATATTGGTCAACAAATCTATGAGTAGGATCAATCGTCGTAAACAGGTTGGCCCCAAGGGTAAGGAGAAGAATGATAAGTACCAGAATAGCTCCAATACTTGTTTTGGGACTATTTCTGAAAAAGCGCATTATATTACTATTCCATATTTTTTTCATATACTCTCTGTCTCCTTTTTCAATCAGTTTCCATTCACACCTTGCCTTCGGGTTCTTGGATCCAGGATCATTATGCTAATGTCTGCAATAAAGTTAGCCGTAAGCATCACTATAGTTGTCATGAGCAATATCCCTTGCATCAAGGGATAATCCCGTCTGCTAATCGCCATGACCATAATTTGACCTAAACCAGGATAATTGAAGACCTGTTCAATGATTAATGAGCCGCCGAATATAAACCCGATCTGCATTGCAAGTGACGTAACAACAGGTAAAAGCGCATTCCTTGCGCCGTAGCCAAACATGATTTTCCGATCAGGCACTCCTTTGGCGATTCCCATAACAATATAATCTTCACCAAGCTGGTTAATCATATTTGCTCTCATGCCCATAATTCCTCCAAGGCCTGTAATAACCACTGCAAGAACGGGCAGGAATGCATGATAGGCAACATCCCCTATGTATTGAAAGACATTGTCGGGTACAAAAAGAGGAGTAACCGCATAGCCTCTTGGAAATATATCCGTAAAGGCAAGGGCGATGCTTAAAAGAATTGCAGTTACAACGGATGGAATATTGGCCACAATTTGCCCTCCAACCGTTAAGGTTGTATCAAATCTGCTTCCGCGTTTCCATGCGACCAGAATACCAAGCAGTGTATTTATGATAAATCCGAGTATCAATGCTGTTCCCAAAAGGAATACAGTCCATCTCACTCCACGCCCCGTAGCTTCCAATACCGTCTGTGGGAAGAAAGTAAAAGAAACTCCCCAATCGCCTTTGAAAATACTTGCAATATAATTAAAGAAGCTTATGATAATAGGCGTCTGGCTGTCATATCCAAATAATTTCTCTACTGCCGCTATGGTAGCATTATCAACAACTCCACCTGATTTATAAAGGTTGGACAAGAACATCTGAACCGGATTTCCCGGCATCATACGTGGAAGAAAAAAATTTACAGCCAAAGCCCCAAAGAATGCTATGATATAAAACCATAACCTTTTTAAAATGTATTTCACAGCTATCCTAACCTCCAAGTATATGATTTTTTAAAGCTTCCTATTTATATACTATTTTTTTATATTTATTAATAGCTAAACTATTTATATATCAAGTATGGCATAAGTAAAACTTATGCCATACTTGATTGATTAATTAATTATTTTTTTACAGGCTTTAATAGCATAAGCTGTAAAAGTTTTGAGTCATGTTGAACATTTGCAGGATTACATACTGTATTTCTTTCCGTAGCCCAACCAGTAAATCTGCTTGTGTTGTAAACAAACCAGTTTCCATTGTAGAATAACGGAATATTGATCATATTGTTTGCAAAATGCTGTTCTATCTTAGCTGTTATTGATTTTAAATCAGCATCTTTCGCAGTTGGCATGCTGGCGATTAAAGCTGTCATCTGATCATTGGCATAGTTATTCATGGTAATTGTCCACCAGGTATCTGTTTTGATTCTTGATTGATCACCAATTGTGTCAAAGTAGAATTTATACGGATCTCCGGAAATACCATATCCACCGTAAAGAATATCATGCTTATTGGATTTCCAGCTTTCAATATACATTGCAAGATCTATCGCTTTTGCTGTTGCATTGATACCTGCTTTTTTAAGTCCTTCTGCAACAATTGCAGCCCCGTCATTCCAATCAGTCCAGCCTGCTGGTGATGTAATTTCGAATGCCAGCTTGGAGCCATCCGGGTTCTCTAAAAAGCCGTCTTTGTTAACATCTTTGTATCCGGCATCTGCCAATATCTTTTTCGCTGCGTTAATGTCGTATTTGGCATACTTAGCCAACTCAGCCTGTGCAGTTTTATCAGCATACCCCATTAGTGCCGGAGGTAAACCTGTTACCGGAGGAACATCCTTTGAAAGATATCCATATACGGCTGAATCAATAATGCCTTTCCTATCAACACATAAGGATACTGCTCTTCTGAAATTAACATCTTTAAATGCCTTTAAAGTATCCGCATTCTCATCCATAAAGTTGAATGCAAGCCGTACACCATCGTTTTTGCCGTACCAGAACTTTCTGTTCGGATCGCCCTGAACATAGTTCTTTTCTGCATCCGGTATAAAGATATGCGCCCAGTCAACTGCTCCGGTTTGCAGCAAGGATAGTGCTGCCTGGTTGCCATTAAATTGCGGGAAACGAAGTTGATCAACACTTATACTTTTTGCATTCCAATAGTTTGGATTCCGATCAAGTACAATCATTTCTGGTTTAAATGACTTAACTTTTGAGAATGCGCCTGTCACTACGGGGTTTTTGTCCACATAAGTTGCAGGATTTTTAACCTTTGAATAAACATGTTCCGGCAGTATCCAGCGTTGGAAGAACAGGCTATTACGTACAAAACGGTTCGCTACTTTCATGACAATTTTAACTTTATAATCGTCAACTACTGTCACGGAAGCAATTCTTCCCTTTACACCATCGTGATCCCAGTCACCATTTCTGTCGATCTCCGGATGTGTTTTGGTATAGTTGAAGGTAAATGCAACGTCTTTTGCAGTAAAAGGTTTACCATCGCTCCATTTAACACCCTTTCGTACATATACCGTTAGAGTTTTAAAGTCAGGTTCTGTAACAATCTTTTCCGCAAGCCATGGAGTTTCCTTATTATTGTTAAAACTGTCAAAGAGAACTAATGGTTCAAACATAAATCCCAAAGAAGCGTGTAAAGCATTGTTAATAAGCGGGTTAAAGTTTCTAACCCAACCATTACTCTCTTGTGACATAATTGTAAGAAAAGCAGGTTTTTTTGCTGCGTTCGCTGTTGTTGTAGACACGTTCATGGATAGCGTCAGCGCAACTATCAGCATTATTGAGATTAGTCTTTTGATTTTCATAGCCTATCCTCCTTTTAAAATTTTATTTTACCACAGAATAAATATATTGCTTGGCTATGTTAATAATTACATTTTATATAAATTTATTTTTCAACCTCCATTTACTCGACTGGCTCTTTTGGATGAAGAAGACAGCTGATATTATAGAATTGAAATTAGCACAATAAAAACATTTACAACAATTCGCTATTTTGAACATAAAAAAAGCCTTGAAATACTGTGATTTCAAGGCTTTGAATATTATTCTTATTATCTCTTGGAGAACTGAGGCGCTCTACGAGCTGCCTTCAAGCCGTACTTCTTTCTTTCCTTCATTCTAGGATCTCTTGTTAAGAAGCCTGCCTTCTTGAGAACGGGACGGTAATCTGCATCTGCCTGTAATAAGGCTCTGGAAATACCGTGTCTGATTGCACCAGCCTGGCCGGTGAAACCGCCTCCTCTAACGTTTACTAAAACATCGAATTTATCCTGTGTCTCAGTAAGAGCAAGAGGCTGACGAACGATTAACTTTAAAGTATCCAAACCGAAATAGTTGTCCATTTCTCTTTTATTGATAATTACCTTACCTGTTCCAGGTACAAGGTATACTCTGGCAATACTGCTTTTTCTTCTTCCAGTTCCGTAATATCTTGCTTTAGCCAATGTTATTTCCTCCTTTCAACCTCTCTGATTAATACTTAATCTCTAATGCTTCCGGCTTCTGGGCTGCATGTGTATGCTCAGCTCCGGAGAATACATGTAATTTGGTGATCATGGATCTTCCCAAAGGTCCCTTGGGGAGCATTCCCTTTACTGCAAGTCTGATTACCTCAGCGGAATCCTTAGCCATCATCTCAGCTAAAGTTGTCTCTCTCATACCGCCCGGATAATCGGAGTGATTGTAGTAAATCTTCTGGCTCAGCTTCTTGCCGGTAACCTTGATCTTGTCTGCATTCACAACTATTACATAATCACCTGTATCAATATGAGGGGTGAAAGTGGGCTTATTCTTGCCTCTTAAAACTGCCGCGATCTCAGAAGTGAGACGGCCTAATGTATGTCCTGTAGCATCAACTACATACCATTTTCTTTCAATTGTTGCCGGACTAGCCATAAAACTTTTCATCGGTTTACCTCCTTATGAAAATGTGTTCTCGAATATTCATTTTAATATGATAGAAAGTAAGATAACCAACTTTCTATTACCACGAATGACCAGTAATGCAACGAATATGCACCGTTTCCAGCCAAGCTTTTATTATTCACGATCTCAAATACTGTTACCGGGGCTTTGGCTCAAGTATTCTCACGTCACGATTCATTATTATATTACATGTTGCCGGGTGTGTCAAGCATTTTTCCAGCATTTCCACTCAAATTTCCACTCAAAATTCCATTCTAATTTCTGCTTAAATTTCCGCTTAAATTGTTCCACCGGCTATTCCACTATTTCAGTTTGAATTTCCCGCTCCTATTCATGCAGCTCCAATGGCAACCCATCCGGATCATGGAAGAATGTCATCTTCTTTCCGGTAAAGGTATCCCATCTTATGGACTCAACCTCAATCCCTTTTTCATTCAATTCTTTCACTGCCGCTTCGATATTCTCTACTTTGAAGGCCAGGTGTCTTAAACCGCAGGCTTCAGGATAGTTTGGCCTTTTCGGCGGTAATTTGCTTTCAGCAAGCAGTCCCTTTTCTACAGCAATAGGATCCGGCGCAAACAATTCCAGTTCACACTCTCCAAACTTCAAGTCCAGCTTCACATCGCCTTTATCCGCCCGGAAATTCTCCCTGAGTATTTCAAAACCCAGCTTATCTACATAGAATTCTTTCGATCTAATATAATTAGATACAATAATTGCCACATGATGCATTTGATTTAGATTCATTGAATATCAGCTCCTGTTCCGCCCTAATTTCTGCCCAATTTTCCGTACTGTTGTCTGCACTCTTTTCTGCCCTGTTATCTGCACCCTTCTCGGCTCTGCTCTATCCTGGGACTTCTTCCGCAACTTAACTCTCCTCCGGAATTATATCTCTTCCGCAAACACAATCCCTTCTATCTGGCTGATTCTTGCAATAACATCAATCCTCAGCTTCTTCTGCCTCAGCCTCAACGTCATGATAGCAGCGGCATAGGCTTCGGAGCCGTAGGAAGGCTTCACCATCTCAATAGCATCTATTTTCAGGTCATTCTGCTTTAAGTTATCCAATACACTGGTAATCAACGCGGCTTTGCCAAATTCAATATAGACATCCAGGACCTTCGACTTGGACAGCATAAAATTATCCAAACGGTGCAGCACTACGGTGGAGAAAAAGATTAACAGACATCCCACTATGGCAGCCTTATAAAAACCAATCCCGATGGCCAGCCCCATACAGGCTGTAGCCCAAAGGCCGGCTGCCGTTGTGAGTCCTTTGACCTGGTGCCTGCCGGTTACAATAATGGTTCCTGCTCCAAGAAAACCGATGCCGGAGATTACCTGTGCACCCAGTCGGGTAGGGTCACTGATTCCGAACTTTTCATATACATACTGATTGGTCAGTATCGCCAGGGTTGAGCCGAGACAGACAAGAATATGGGTACGCAGTCCGGCAGGACGCCCTGCTCTCCCTCGTTCAAAGCCTATAATTCCTCCGCATAAAATTGACATGACCAGGCGAAGTATCATTGATGTATCATTTACTGAGCTTAAATCGGTTGAAAATTCAAACATATTCACTACTCCAATCCAAAGACAGGCTTCTCGCCTTCATAATCGATCCGTATCAGGGTCAATCCCTGGGGCAACGCCGTAGGCCCTGCCAGGCTCCGGTCGCACCCCTGCAATATATCTTGCATTTTTTCAGGTGGATAAGCTCCTCGTCCGACCTCAATCAGGGTTCCTGCAATAATTCGCACCATATTATAGAGAAAGCCGCTGCCGGTAACCCGAATTGTAATACTATCCTCTTGCCCGGAGACTTCGATTTGATGAATGGTCCGAACAGTATCCGTCACCTGGGTCTTCACGGAGCAAAAACTTTTAAAGTCATGCTCGCCTACCAGATACTCAGCTGCCTTTCGCATCCTTTCCATGTCCAGATCATAGTAGACAAAGGTAGAATAAAGACGCTGCGTCGGCAATGCCACCTTTCGGTTGAGTATCCTATACTCATAAGTCTTGCGGCTGACGGTCCGTCGGGGGTGAAAGTCCGGGTCCACCTCGGCTGATGCCTGGACGCGGATATCTTCCGGGAGGCGGACATTCAAAGCCGGGCAGATTTTCTCCGCCGGTATGGAGCTCTCCGTATCAAACACCGCTACATTGCCCAGCGCATGGACACCGGAATCGGTCCGGCTGGCCCCAATCACTGTGATTTCTTCCTTCAGCAGCCCGGACAGAGCCTTATTCAATTCCCCTTCAATGGTGGGCTGCCCCGGCTGGAGCTGCCAGCCGCAGTATCTCGTACCGTCGTACGCTACCAGAATCTTAATCCGTTTCATCGGTTCACTCACCTTTATAATACCGTTTTCTCCAGAATACCAAAAGCTATGATCGCTCCGAGATAGACGATCAGGCACAGGTATGCCGCATAGTCCTTGCCATGATAGTGCAAGGGTTTCATCTTCGTTCTGCCCTCACCGCCGCGGTAGCATCTGGCCTCCATGGCCATGGCCAGATCATTCGCCCTGCGGAATGCGGATACAAACAGAGGCACCAGCAATGGAATAAGGCTCTTTGCCCTTTTCATCAGCCCTCCGGATTCAAAATCGGCACCCCTGGCCATCTGTGCCTTCATGATCTTATCTGTTTCCTCCAGCAAAATAGGAATAAAGCGCAGTGCAATGGACATCATCATAGATATCTCATGCACCGGCACCTTAATGTGATTCAGGGGCCGCAGCACCTTCTCCAGACCGTCCGTCAGCTGATTCGGCGTAGTTGTAAATGTCATCAGGGAGGAGCCGATAATCAGATAGGTCAGCCGGATTGCCATAAATCCGGAATTAAGCAGCCCTTCCTTGGTAATTCTTATGAAGCCATATTCAATCAAGGGATCCCCGGGTGTAAAAAATATATTAAAGAACAGGGTAAATACCAGCAGCAGCACAACCGCTTTTAAGCCCTTCACTATGTAGCCGAAAGGCACCTTGGATAGCTTTATTACAGTAAACAGAAATATTGTAACAACGATATATCCGTAGAAGGAGCGGAACAGGAACAGGGATAGAATGAATGCAAAAGTTCCGATCAGCTTTACCCGCGGATCCAATCGGTGCAGTATGGAGTTGGTGGGGTAATATTGCCCAATGGTTATATCTCGTATCATATAGTCTCACTTCCTCGAAAGAATTTCAGTATCTCATTCTTCGCTTCTGTTGTTGTGGTGGCATCCGTTGTTACCTGGCAGCCCCTATCCTTCAGTGCGTTCATGACGTAGGTTACCTGAGGCGCAGCCAGATGCATCTCCTCCAGCTTCCGGTAATGGGCGAATACTTCCTTCGTCGGATGCTGAAGCACCAATTCTCCCCGGTTCATGACAAAGAGGCGGTCAGCGTAATTTGCCACATCCTCCATACTATGGGTGACCAGAATGATGGTCAGACCGCTCTCCTTATGGAGTCTCGCAATCTGTTCCAGAATATCATCCCTGCCCTTAGGATCCAGACCTGCAGTGGGCTCATCCAGAATCAGCACCTCCGGTTTCATCGCCAGAACACCTGCGATCGCAACACGGCGCTTTTGTCCCCCGGACAATTCGAAAGGAGAAGCATCCAGTAAATCCTCTCCGATGCCGACCATTTTCAGGGCTTCATAGGCACGGAGCTCACATTCTAACTTCTCCAGTCCCAGATTGGAGGGTCCGAATAGTACATCCTTGAATACCGTAGTTTCAAAGAGCTGATGCTCAGGATACTGAAATACCAGCCCTACCTTACTGCGCAGCTCTTTCAGCTTGTACTTGGGGTCATAGATATCTTCTCCGTTAAAATAGATATGACCGCTGGTGGCTTTAACTAATCCGTTCATGTGCTGGATTAAGGTTGACTTGCCTGAGCCGGTGTGTCCAATCAGGCCTATAAATTCTCCCTGACGGATGGTAAAGCTGACATCTTTAATCGCATGCCTGGCAAATGCGGTTCCGCCGCTATAGATGTAATTTATCTTGTCAAATATGATCTGCATTTAATTCACCTGCTTTCAAAAATGAATAGCAATACTCATTTGCATCATTTCTTTTTCTTCTATGGATTTATTCTTCATTTGTTAAGATGATTCTATTCGCTCCTGCATATAGATAGTACAAGTCAAAAAACTATGCTTTATTGCCGCTTTATGGCCTGTTTCCAGGCTTTTAACCAAAGTGTGACGAATAA
The DNA here is from genome assembly GCA_023423045.1 of Bacillota bacterium. Lineage (GTDB taxonomy): Bacteria > Bacillota > Clostridia > Lachnospirales > Lachnospiraceae > Mobilitalea. Next base: position 18,096 of record JAFAGA010000051.1, read on the forward strand.
ATGCCACTGTTGCTATTTATTCAAATTTGAGCCTTTCAAGGCTTCCAGTGACTGAACCAGCTCATCCACCGTAAGTACGCCCGCGGGAAGGTTTAATCCTGCCTTGCTAAGCTCATAAGCCAATTCGGTTACCTGGGGAACATCCAGGCGGTACTTTTTTATCTCCTCGACCCGGGAAAAGATCTCCCGCGGCGTCCCTTCCATAACAACATTGCCTTTCTCCATAACAAAGACCTTATCCGCATAGATAACCTCATCCATATGATGCGTAATCAGAATTACCGTTACATTCTCTGTCTTATTCAATTCGCGCACCGTAGCGATGACTTCTTTTCTGCCGTTGGGGTCAAGCATGGCTGTCGGTTCATCCAGCACGATGCATTCCGGCTTCATTGCCATAATACCTGCGATGGCCACACGCTGCTTCTGCCCTCCGGACAGCTTATTCGGAGAGGAGTTGCGAAATTCCAGCATCCCCACCGCTTCCAGGCTTTTCTCAACCCTTTTCCAGATCTCCTCAGTTGGGATTCCCAGGTTCTCCGGTCCAAATCCCACATCCTCTTCCACTACTGTTGCGATAATCTGGTTATCCGGATTTTGAAAGACCATGCCGGCAGTCTGCCTGATATCCCAAAGATTTTTTTCCTCCGCTGTATTCAGCCCATTCACCCATATGCTGCCCTGGGTCGGATACAGAATCGCATTAATATGCTTTGCCAGTGTCGACTTTCCCGAACCATTGGCTCCGAGCACTGCGATAAAATCCCCTTTCTTAACCTCCAAGCTTACATTGTCAATTGCCCGGTTAATCGACTCAACATTACCGTCTTCATCCCGTCTTATATATTCAAAAGCAAGGTCTTTTACTTTTATCATTTCCATAATGTACCCTCTCTTCTATAATGACGGTCACATTCCAATTGCCTGGGAGCCAGGACTTTGCAACTGTCATGTCACTTGTCATGTATATGGTTACACCAAATTATAACTCATAAGTATATAAAAAAAAATATCTATTTTTCAAATATGCTAATATTTATATCAAATCACGGAAAACAATGGTAAATATCCTGCATTAATTACAAAAAGCACAACAGATCAATATCATTATCCCATTTCCGCGATCCGCCTATACAAGGAAGACCATCACTTCCCGGACAAACAAAGAACCACTTATTGCGCTGCATGCACAAAAGTGGTCCCCTATATATTCCTACAATTATACTAATTCAATTAATACTTCCATCGCTGCATCGCCCTTACGAGGACCGATCTTTACGATTCTGGTATATCCGCCGTTACGGCTTGTATACTTCGGAGCAATTTCATTGAATAACTTATCGGATAAGTTAATCTCCTTGGTATTTCTCTTCTTGCCGGCGTTCTCAGCAGGAACCTCGGTAATCGGATAGAGATACTTCATCATCTGCTTTCTTGCATGAAGACGGGAAGCGCTGTCCTTCTTGATGGATTTCTGAACTTCGTCAAAAACGGTAACCTTCTTACCGTCTACAACTTCCTTCACTCTCTTGCCGTCCTTGTCCTTACGAGCAACCTTTGCGGTTACCGTAACGGTTTCAAAATTGTCTTTTTCCTTCACAGCAAGTGCGATCATATGCTCGGCAATTTTGCGGATTTCCTTCGCCTTAGCTTCGGTTGTAACAATTTTACCGTTATATAATAAATTTGTCACTTGGTTTCTCAGCAGCGCCTTTCTCTGGTTTGAGGTTCTTCCAAGTTTTCTATAACCTGCCATTTGTTTCCCTCCTTTTAAAAATTATATCTATTCGTCGCTTGCGTTTAGAGATAACCCAAGCTCTTTTAATTTAGCAAGAACTTCTTCTAAAGACTTACGTCCAAGATTTCTTACCTTCATCATGTCTTCTGCGGTCTTATTAGTAAGCTCTTCCACGGTATTGATGCCTGCTCTCTTCAAGCAGTTGTACGAACGAACGGATAATTCCAATTCGTCGATATTCATCTCAAGAACCTTCTCTTTTTCATTGTCCTCTTTTTCTACCATGATCTCTGCGGTCTTCGCATGCTCAGACAAATCGATGAAGGAATTCAGATGCTCGCTCAATACCTTGGCTGCCAAACTGACTGCTTCATCCGGGATAAGCGTGCCGTTGGTATATACATCCAAAGTCAGCTTATCAAAGTCAGTAATCTGACCTACGCGGGTATTCTCAACGGTAAGGTTAACACGCTCAACAGGAGTATAGATGGAGTCAATCGGAATAATGCCGATTGGCAGATCATCGTTCTTATTCTTGTCTGCGCTTACATAGCCTCTGCCGTTGGTGATAGTCAACTCCATATAAAGCCTGCTATCCGGACCTCCGCATAAAGTTGCAATTACTTGATCTGGATTAAGTATCTCGATATCCGGGTCAGCCTGTATATCCCCTGCTGTCACTACAACCTCACCTTCGGCCTCAATATAAGCGGTCTTAGGCTCGTTCGTATCGCTTGTGTTCTTGATTGCTAAGCTTTTGATATTCATGATGATTTCTGTAACATCTTCCTTAACGCCCGGAACAACAGAAAATTCATGAACAACACCGTCAATCTTAATTTGACTTACGGCAGAACCCGGTAAGGATGAAAGCATAATTCTTCTAAGGGAATTACCTAATGTTGTACCATAGCCTCTCTCCAAAGGTTCTACCACAAAACGTCCAAACTTCTTATCTTCGGAAATTTCTGCAATCTCTATTTTGGGTTTTTCAAAATCAAACACAACAGGACCCTCCTTCTGGGTATTTTGAGTTGCCTAAAGATAATGAATATAACATCCTTATTATTTTGAGTACAACTCGACAATTAACACTTCGTTTACCGGAACATCAATCTGGTCTCTTGTAGGAACTTCCTTAACAACACCTGTAAACGCTTCGTGATTTGCCTCCAGCCATGCAGGTACGGTTCTTCCGTCTGTCACCTCAAAGATATCCTTATATCTCTGTGTATTTTTGAATTTTTCCTTAATTTCGATGGTATCTCCGGCCTTTAATGTGTAGGATGGAATGTTTACACATTTGCCGTTTACCAGAACATGCTTGTGATCTACAATCTGTCTGGCTTCTTTTCTTGTTCTGCCATATCCCATACGGAACATTGCATTATCAAGTCTTAACTCTAACAGTGTGAGCAGATTCTCACCTGCGGTACCGTTCTTCATTTTCTGCGCTCTGGCAAATAAGTTTCTGAAAGGCTGCTCTAACATGCCATAGATGAACTTAGCCTTCTGCTTTTCTCTTAACTGTAAACCATATTCACTGGTCTTCTTTCCTGCTCTTGAGAATGCTCTGTTTGACTTCTTGTCAATTCCAAGATAAGCAGGCTCCAGACCAAGGGATCTACATTTCTTTAATACCGGACTCATGTCTCTAGCCATTGTTATTTACCTCCCATTAAACTCTTCTGCGTTTAGGCGGACGGCATCCGTTATGAGGAACCGGAGTCACATCCTTAATACTTGTTACTTCAATACCGCAAGCTTGAAGCGCACGGATTGCTGCTTCACGACCCTGGCCGGGTCCCTTTACCATAACCTCTACGGTTTTCAAGCCATGAACAAGTGCTGCCTTTGCTGCTGTTTCAGCTGCCATCTGTGCAGCATATGCAGTTGATTTTCTGGAACCTCTGAAGCCTAATCCGCCGGCACTTGCCCAAGAAAGTGCATTGCCTTCTGAATCAGTCAGCGTAACAATTGTATTGTTAAAAGATGACTGAATGTGTGCCTGTCCACGATCGACATTCTTTTTCACACGCTTCTTTGTCACTTTTTTAGCTGCTGTTGCTGTTTTCTTAGCCATCTAACAAACCCTCCTATTGGATTATTCGTTACAATCAAATCGGTTAAAACCAATTCCTCTTGTATTCGTTACCACTCATTCCTGATTAAATTTAGAGTGGATCTATAATAGATTTTCACTGTATTGTTGCATAGTTTCAAGCATGAGAAGCATAAGTGAATTGACACAATCCACTTCTCTCATTCATCTGTCATAATTACTTCTTCTTATTAGCAACAGTTCTTCTAGGACCTTTTCTTGTTCTGGCATTGGTCTTTGTCTTCTGACCACGAACCGGAAGTCCCTTTCTATGACGGATACCTCTGTAGCATCCGATTTCCTGCAGTCTCTTAATGTTAAGAGCGATTTCTCTTCTTAAATCACCTTCAACCTGCTGGGTCTCATCAATTACATCACGAATTCTGCCTACTTCTTCATCTGTTAAATCTCTGACACGAGTGTCAGGATTAACATTCGCCGCTGCAAGAATACGATTCGAACTTACTCTGCCGATACCATAGATATAGGTAAGTCCGATTTCTACACGTTTCTCTCTAGGTAAATCTACACCACTGATACGAGCCATGTGTTTTTTACACCTCCAAAAATATTTGTTGTTTCATATACGGTGATACACCGTCCTGCGATAGTAAGCAACTTAAGGAGCTTACTTCACATTGCATAATTCATCTGAGTGAATTATGCCTGCAGCACCTGCAAAGCAGATTCTGCATTATCAGCCGCTTTAAATTGTGACTGACAGGACAATCAACCTGCAGCTAAGAACTATGATGACGGCACAGTTCTTAAGACAGTGCGGTACGGTTAGATGGACCGTCCGGGCTGTCCACAATATCACAATGTTCCGCTGTGTTTTCCATTTTTATAGAAACTTGTAATACCCTGTTTCAAATCGGCAAAACAGACGGATGATTGTAACACAAAAAGCAAGAACTAGATTATATAAAACAATAACGAGACGCAAGCGGTACTCGAACTATTGTATATTAGCCTTGTCTTTGTTTGTGTTTCGGATTCTCGCAAATAACGCGGATAGAACCCTTTCTTTTAATGATTTTGCATTTTTCGCAAATCGGTTTTACTGATGACCTTACTTTCACAGTAATTCACCCCTTTCAAAAAAGTCCGTTTACTATTATATCATCGTAAGTATATAATAGCAAGCAATTTTTTCTATCTTGATAAATGCCGTCAAAATAGCATTTTTTCAAGCATTTATTAAAACCACCTGTTCCTCAGATGTATTTTAACCCATCACGTATGTTACAAAAACTGTAATTAAATTATTCTATTTGTCACGCCAGATAATTCTGCCCTTGGTCAAATCATAGGGAGACAATTCCAGCGTCACCTTATCACCGGGTACGATCTTAATAAAATTCATACGAAGCTTTCCGCTGATATGTGCAAGCACTTTGTGTCCATTTTCAAGCTCAACCTGAAACATTGCGTTCGGTAATTTCTCAATCACTGTGCCTTCGATTTCAACAACATCGGTTTTAGACATTACTCAACCTCCTTACTTGATTTTCCATATTGCAGCAACTTGATTGCTCTCTTTATCTCTTCATTCTTCACTGTTTTATTAACAACCTTATCAGCCAAGCCCTGGTCTGTCTCGGAGAGCATTTGGATATGAATTCTTTTTTTCTTCTTCGGACGGTCCAGGGTTCTAATTTTGCCGTCCACTAAATATACATATTCCTGATCCATATGAAATATTACATAACATTTACCGGCATCATGTCCTGCCGCAGATACGGCAAAGCTGCCGACTTTAATCTCATTCATCATTCAGGATAACCTTTATTTCTTTATTGTCAATAGCTCGGGTTCTCCGTCGGTAATCAGAACCGTATTCTCATAATGAGCGGAAAGTGACCCGTCGGCTGTTACCACAGTCCAATCATCATCCTCCCAGTACACATCATACCTTCCGGCATTCACCATGGGCTCGATGGCAAGGGTCATCCCGGCCTCAAGCCTGGGTCCCCTGCGCTTTTGCTTGAAATTCGGTATCTGGGGTTCCTCATGAAGATCTCTTCCGATTCCGTGCCCTACCAGATCCCTGACTACCGAGTAGCCATTGGCCTCCACATAGTTCTGGACCGCCTCTGAAATCTCATGTAAATGATGGCCCTGTTTTGCATACTTTATACCTTCATAAAAGCTTTGCCGGGTGACTTCGATCAATCTCCTTGCATCCTCGGATATCTCTCCCACTGCTACCGTTCTGGCAGCATCGGAATGAAAGTCCTGATAGATCACTCCACAATCGAGACTTACAATATCACCCTCCCGCAGGATTCTGCTTTTGCTCGGTATTCCATGCACCACTTCGCTGTTCACCGAAATGCAGACCGAAGCAGGATATCCGTTATAGTTAAGAAAGGAAGGGATGCAATGATATCCCTTAATAATTTCAGCACATTTTTTATCAATATCAAGTGTTGAGATGCCTGGCCGAACCATCGCCGTCAGCTCCTCCAGTACATTCGCCAGGATCCTTCCGGATTCCCGCATCAGCTCGATTTCCTTTCCGGATTTAATATTAATAGACATGTAACCTCTTCCTTTCTTAAAATCAACTGCTTGTTATATTCTAATTATATCAGCCTTCCACAATCCCTATGATCTCGGAAAATGCAGCCTCCGGAGTCTTGGTACCGTCAACGGTTCTTAAAATTCCCTTTTCGCCGTAATATTCAATCAAAGGCTGTGTCTGCTCGTGATATACCTTAAGACGCTTTTCCACTGTCTCCGGCTTATCATCCTCACGCAGGATCAGCTCTCCCTGACATACATCACAGATACCCTCTGCCTTGGGAGGAATGGTAACCAGGTGATAGGTTGCTCCGCAGCCCACACAGGCTCTTCTTCCTGACATACGGCTGATAATTTCCTCATCCGGCACATCCACATCAATGGCATATTCAATTGCATCTTTCTTCGCCGTAAGTGCCGCATCAAGCGCCTTTGCCTGCGGAATGGTTCTTGGGAAGCCATCCAGCACATAGCCCTTATCGCAATCCGGCTGCTCAAAACGGTCCATAATTAAATCTACCACCAGCTCATCCGGAACCAGCAGTCCCTGATCCATAAAGACCTTCGCCTTCATTCCCAGCTCTGTTCCGTTCTTGATGTTAGCACGGAAAATATCTCCTGTGGAGATATGCGGTATATCATATTTTGCAGCCAATTTCTTTGCTTGGGTACCCTTGCCCGCGCCGGGTGCTCCCAACATAATTATTTTCATACATTGCCTCCAAAGTTGGTATTGAACTTCAAAAATTCTTTTACTACTAAAATATCCCGCTGCGACATACTATGCCGATTTTACAGCGTCAGATCCCATCCTCTGCCGGAAAAAGTTATTCTTCTCCGGCAGCGACAGGTCTTATTGTAAAACCGCTCATAATCTTCACAACGGAATGAAACAATTAGGGTGTCAAAAACACACCCTAATCATTTTATTAGTCATTAAGAAATCCTTTATAGTGGCGTACGAGCAACTGCGATTCAATCTGCTTGATTGTCTCAATGATAACACCGACAATAATGATAATGGATGTTCCACCGAAGCTGAATCTGGCATCAAATATTCCTGAGAATACGATAGGAATAAGCGCAACAGCAGTTAGTCCGATTGCTCCGATAAATATAATATAGTTAAGTACTCTTGTCAAATACTCGGTTGTTGGCTTGCCGGGACGGATACCCGGAATGAAGCCGCCTTGCTTCTTCATGTTATTGGATACCTCAATCGGATTAAAGGTGATGGAGGTATAGAAATAAGCGAAGAAAATAGTCAGTGCAATATAAAGCAGTACACCGATGGTATACTTAAAGTCGCCCCAGCTCTTTGTAATAAACCAGCTATTGTGGCTCAGGACCTTGAGTACCTTCGGCCAGAAATATGCTCTTGCCGGTTGTACATTAAAGAATCCTGCTATTACGATAGGGAAGGACATAAGAGAACTTGCAAAGATTACAGGAATAACACCGGCGGTGTTAACCTTTAACGGAATATGGGAGGTTTGTCCGCCTACCATCTTTCTTCCCTGCACCTTCTTTGCATAGGTAACCGGGATTTTTCTTTCCGCATTCTGTAATACAATAACAAATACAACGGTTGCCAATACTACCGCTGCAATAACCAGCGCAGCAAGAATTGCCGATACTACAGGCTTACCAATAATGTAAGTCCGGAATAAGGTAATGAAATCGCTGGGCATCGTAGAAATAATATTGAGCGTTAATATAATTGAAATACCGTTACCAACACCATTCTGGGTGATCTTTTCGCCCACCCACATCAGGAACGCGGAACCGGCAGTCAGTGATGCGATAATTACTACTACATTAGTGAAGGTCAAGCCGCCCTCCAGATAGCCAGAGTTACCGAAGCCGATGGCCATAGCTCCGGATTCGATAACTGCTAATACTACTGTAAGATAACGGGTAAGCTCGTTGAGTTTCTTTCTGCCATCTTCGCCTTCCTTTTGCATTTCTTCCAGCTTAGGAATCGCAATAGTTAAAAGCTGAATAATGATGGAAGATGAAATGTACGGTGTAATACTAAGTGCGAAAATTGACATATTCGCTAAGGAACCGCCGGTTAATGCATTGAAGAAATCCAAAGATTCCGAATTGAATAACTGGCTTGTGACATCCCCGCTAATTGCTGGAGCAGGAAGCAATGTTCCTAACCTAACAACAATAAGAGCAACAAAGGTATAAATCAGTCTGTTTCTAATATCCTTAACTTTAAAAGCATTTCGCAGTGTTTTAAGCATTAGATCACCTCAGCTTTTCCACCAAGAGCCTGTATCTTCTCGACAGCGCCTGCACTGAATGCATTAACCTTAACATCAAGCTTCTTAGTAATTTCTCCGTTTCCAAGGATTTTAACTCCATCCTTCGGGTTCTTGATAACGCCTGCTTCAATCAATGTCTCAACTGTTACTACAGCACCATCATCAAATCTATTTAATACATCTACATTAATTGCAATAATTTCTTTTGTATTTCTATTGGTGAATCCGCGTTTCGGAATTCGTCTGTATAAAGGCATCTGACCGCCTTCAAATCCAGTTCTGGGAGCTCCGGAACGAGCCTTCTGGCCCTTGTGACCCTTACCGGCTGTCTTGCCGTTACCTGAGCCGTGACCACGTCCTCTTCTGAAATTATCGTTCTGCTTGGAACCGCATGCCGGTCTCAATTCTGATAAATTCATGTCGTGCACCTCCTTCTTTCAGCAATTATATTTCTTCAACCTTTACTAAGTGTTTCACCTGGTCGAGCATTCCTCTGACAGCAGCATTATCTGGCATTTCAACGGTCTTGCTGGTTTTTTTCAAACCCAAGGCCTCAACAGTTGCTCTGTGCTTAGGAATGGCGCCGATCGTGGATTTCACTAAGGTTACTTTTAATTTGTCTGCCATTTTGGGCACCTCCATTCAGTTTATTACTTGGTTAACTGCTCTACCGGGATACCACGAAGCTTAGCTACTTCCTCAGGTGTCTTCAGCTGGCTTAATCCTTCAATAGTAGCAAGAACCACGTTCTGCTTGTTATTGGAACCCATGGACTTGGTACGGATATTCTTCACTCCGGCAAGCTCAAGTACGTTACGCGCAGGACCGCCTGCGATAACACCGGTACCTTCAGCGGAACGCTTCAGCAGTACGGTAGCACTGCCGAATTTACCGATAAAGTCATGAGGTACGCTGCCATTCTCGTCCAGCGGAAGGGAGATTAACTTCTTGATGGCATCTTCCTTACCTTTACGAATTGCTTCAGGAATTTCTGTTGCTTTTCCGAGGCCGGCGCCAACGTGTCCGTTCTTATCACCAACAACAACTAATGCTGTAAATCTGAAATTACGTCCACCTTTTACAACCTTAGTTACACGCTTGATGGATACAACTTTATCTTCTAATTCTAATTGACTGGCATCAATGATTGTACGTTTCATGTATTTTCCTCCTTGCTTAGAATTCGAGACCAGCCGCGCGGGCTGCGTCTGCCAATGCTTTGATCTTTCCTTGATATATGAAGCCACCTCTATCAAAGACAACGGTTTTAATACCTTTTTCCAATGCCTTCTTCGCAATTGCAGTGCCTAAATAAGCAGCTGCAGCCACATCATTTGTCTTAGAAAGCTCAGCCTTAACATCTTTCTCAAGCGTGGAGGCTGCAACTAAAGTATGACCAACGGAATCATCTACGATCTGTGCGTACATATGGTTGTTGCTTCTGAACACAGCCAAACGCGGTCTCTCAGGAGTACCTGTGAAACGATTACGTAATTTTAAGTGCTTTTTAACACGAACTTCTGATCTTGATACTTTACTAACCATTTGTTTTCACTCCTCCCTTATTTCTTACCGGTCTTACCAACCTTACGTCTGATCACTTCATCCGCATACTTAATTCCCTTGCCCTTATACGGTTCGGGTTCTCTCTTTGCTCTGATTTCAGCAGCGTATTGGCCAACCTTTTCTTTATCAATACCTTTTACAATAATCTTATTCTGGCCTTCCATGATGGATTCCAGACCTTCCGGATCAACCATAACTACCGGATGGGAATATCCCAGCGTAAGTGTTAATTCCTTGCCGGCCTTTGCCGCTCTGTAACCAACACCATTGATTTCCAGTACCTTCTGGTATCCTTCTGTCACACCAACCACCATATTGGCAATCAATGTTCTGGTAAGACCATGTAAGGATTTCATCTTCTTTAAGTCATTGGGTCTGGTAACAACTAATTCGCTACCTTCCATCTTGATTTGCATCTCAACGGGTAACACTCTTTCCAATGTACCCTTGGGACCTTTAACGGTCACCTTGTTATTTTCTGCTATATCTACAGTTACACCTGCAGGTACAGCGATAGGCATTCTTCCTATACGTGACATGCCCGCACCTCCTAATTCGTTCTATGTGTATCGTTCTATTCTATTGCATTCTGTTCACCATCTCACAAAAACTTCGTTTTTGCTCGTTGTCCGTAATTACCAGATGAATGCAAGAACCTCTCCGCCTACATTTAATTCTCTGGCTTCCTTATCGGTAATAATACCCTTGTTGGTTGAAATAATTGCGATACCTAAACCACCAAGAACCTTAGGCAGGTTATCCTTGTTCGCATATACTCTCAGACCGGGCTTGGATATTCTCTTTAAACCGGTGATGATCTTAACATTTTTATCTTTACCATATTTTAATGTAACATGGATTGTCTTACAATTTTCTACTTCCTCGACTTCGTACTTCTTGATATAACCTTCCTTAACAAGGATATCGGCAATCGCAATTTTCATCTTTGAAGCAGGGATATCTACTGTATCATGTTTCGCAGTATTTGCATTACGGATTCTTGTAAGCATATCTGCAATGGGATCGCTCATTGTCATTTCATTTGCCTCCTTTCTTAACTCTTACCAGCTAGCTTTCTTCACGCCTGGTATCTGTCCTTTGTACGCTAATTCACGAAAACAAATTCTGCAGATTCCGTATTTTCTTAAATATGCATGCGGACGGCCACAAATTCTGCAACGGTTATATTCTCTAGTGGAGAATTTCTGCGTACGTTGCTGCTTTACTTTCATTGACGTTTTAGCCATGGAAATACCTCCTCTATTTTCTAAACGGCATGCCGAATTGGGTTAACAGTTCGCGCGCCTCTTCATCAGTCCCTGCAGTGGTAACAAAGATGATATCCATACCTCTTACCTTATCCACCTTATCATATTCGATTTCGGGGAAGATTAACTGCTCCTTAATACCAAGTGCATAATTTCCTCTGCCGTCAAATGCATTGGGATTAACACCTCTAAAGTCACGTACACGGGGTAATGCCAAGTTGATCAGACGATCCGCAAATTCATACATCTTCTCGCCGCGAAGTGTTACCTTGCAGCCGATGGCCATACCCTCTCTGATTTTGAAGTTGGCAACGGATTTCTTTGCCTTTGTTACAACAGCCTTCTGACCGGAGATGATCTCCAGATCCTTGATTGCTGTCTCTAAAACCTTGGCATTGTCCTTGGCTTCACCAACACCCATGTTGATTACAATTTTATTTAACTTCGGCACTTCCATTAAGTTCTTGTATCCGAACTTCTTCGTCATGCCGGCTACTATCTCATTATTATAAAAATCTTTTAATCTAGCCAACGAAAGTCTCCTCCTCTCTTAATTAATCAATCACATCGCCGGTAGTCTTCGCAACGCGTACCTTCTTAAGGCCCTTCTTGGTTTCAATTGTTGCAAAACCAACTCTGGTAGGCTTACCCTTATGAACATACATAACGTTTGAAGCATCGATTGGCGATTCCTGATGGATAATTCCACCCTTTGGATTCTTCTGGCTTGCTTTGCTGTGCTTGGAGATCATGTTAACGCCTTCAACTAAAAGCTTTCCGTCGGTAACTGCAATCACCTTGCCCTCTTTACCTTTATCCTTACCGGTGATAATCTTCACGGTATCATTTTTTTTGATTTTCATCGTTGCCATCCGTTTGACACCTCCTTATAATACTTCTGGTGCTAAAGAAACGATCTTCATGAATTGTTTCTCTCTTAATTCTCTCGCTACCGGCCCAAAGATACGTGTTCCCTTCGGATTCTTATCTTCCTTAATAATTACGGCAGCATTCTCATCAAATCTAATATAAGAACCGTCTTTACGGCGTGCTCCCTTAACGGTACGAACAACTACAGCCTTAACTACATCGCCCTTCTTAACAACACCGCCTGGTGTTGCATCTTTAACCGAAGCAACAATGATATCACCTATATTAGCATATCTTCTGGTTGATCCGCCAAGTACTCTAATGCAAAGCAGCTCTTTTGCACCGGTATTGTCAGCAACTCTGAGTCTGGTTTCAGATTGTATCATGATAATACTCCTTTCAATGTAATCAGATTGATCAAGCACAAAATCTTTGTGTGTCAATCAATGAATTCTTTCTAATCAAGGACCTGGGAAACCGCACGCTGCGGCTTTCATCGGCTCGATTGGAATAATTCGAATTATACGAGATTACTTCGCTTTCTCGATAACTTCAACAAGTCTCCATCTCTTATCCTTAGATAACGGTCTTGTCTCCATTACCTTTACTCTATCTCCGATGTTGCATTCATTGTTCTCATCGTGTGCCTTCAGCTTGTAGGTTCTTTTTACGATCTTGCCATACAAGGGATGCTTTACGTTGTCAACAACAGCTACAACAATTGTCTTATCCATCTTGTCACTAACGACTTTGCCGATACGAACTTTTCTTAAATTTCTTTCCACAACGATACTCCTTTCCATGATCGCAGGCTAACCGAGAGGCAGCCGGGGCGACTAATGTTAATATCTTGAAGACTTTGCGAAAAGCACGTCTGTGCTTTTTGCCAGCTTAAAAAATGCATTTATTTTTAAGCTTTAGAAGCCTTAGAAAGTTCAGAAATTACAGTCTGGATTCTTGCAATGTTTTTTCTAACTTCCTTAATTCTGCTTGTGTTATCCAACTGGTTAGTTGCATTTTGGAACCTCAGGTTGAAGAGTTCCTTCTTCGCAGCTACTAATTCTTGATTCAACTCTGTAGCTGATTTTGTTTTTAAATCTTCTACATACTTATTAATTTTCACTGTTTTCACCGCCTTCTAATTCTGCACGGGATACGATCTTGCATTTAACCGGCAATTTATGCATCGCAAGACGTAATGCCTCTCTTGCGATATCCTCAGGAATACCAGCAATTTCGAACATAACACGTCCCGGTTTTACAACAGCTACCCAGTACTCTAATGAACCTTTACCGGAACCCATTCGGGTTTCAGCAGGCTTCGTTGTAACAGGTTTATCGGGGAATATCTTGATATATACTTTACCGCCACGCTTTGTGAAACGGGTCATAGCGATACGGGCTGCTTCAATCTGGTTTGATTTAATCCAGCAGGGTTCCATTGCCACAAGACCAAATTCACCTTGGTTAATGGTATTGCCTCTGGACGGCTTACCTGCCATGCTGCCGCGGAACTGCTTACGGCGTTTAACTCTCTTCGGCATTAACATTAGTTATCGCTCCCTTCTACTTTTGTTGCCTTGGTAGGAAGTACTTCACCATGATAGATCCAAACCTTAACACCTAACTTACCAAAGGTGGTATCTGCCTCGGCAAAACCGTAGTCAATATCTGCACGTAAGGTCTGCAACGGGATGGTTCCTTCATTATAGAATTCAGTACGAGCTATATCTGCACCGCCAAGACGGCCGGATACGGCTGCCTTAATACCTTTGGCGCCTGCCTTCATGGTTCTTGCCATGGTCGACTTCATAGCTCTTCTGAAAGAAATACGATTCTCAAGCTGTGAGGCAATATTCTCTGCCACTAACTGAGCATTGAGGTCGGGCCTCTTTATTTCTTTGATTTCCAGATTCAACTTCTTGTCGGTAAACTTCTGGATCTCAACCTTTAAATTCTCAATTTCTGCACCTGCTCTACCGATTACTACACCGGGCTTTGCAGTGAAGATTATTATTTTTAAGCGATCGGACGCTCTTTCAATCTCAATCTTGGAAATACCTGCACTGTACAGCTTCTTCTTCAGATATTTTCTGATTTTATAATCTTCTACGAGATTGTCAGCAAAATCCGCTTCAGCATACCATCTGGAGTCCCAATCATTGATAACTCCGACTCTTAAGCCATGAGGATTAACTTTTTGTCCCATTTTTGCCCTCCTTATCTCTCATTCAGCACTACTGTAATATGGCACATTCTCTTCTCAATACGATAAGCGGTACCACGTGCTCTTGGTCTGATTCTCTTCATAATCGGCCCCTGGTTCGCATAACATTCATCAATGTAAAGCTTAGCAGTGTCCATATTCTTAACTTCAGCATTTGCAATTGCTGACTTCAATAATTTATCAATAACAGCTGATGCATATCTCGGATTGTAAGCCAAGATACCGAGGGCTGTCTGTACATCCTTACCACGAATGGCGTCTAATACGAAACAAGCTTTCTGTACGGAAATTCTTGCAAATGATAACTTTGCACTTGCTCTATTGTCCTTCTGCTCATTTCTTTCTCTCTTTATTTGGGATCTATGTCCTTTCGCCATGGATAGAACCTCCTTCCATATCAATGCTCACGCATTATCTTCTTGTTTTCTTTTCGTCTTTTCCATGTCCTCTATAGGTTCTGGTAGCAACAAACTCACCAAGCTTGTGACCAACCATATCTTCTGTTACATATACCGGAACATGTCTTTTACCGTCATGAACTGCAATTGTATGTCCAACCATCTGCGGGAAAATAGTGGAACGGCGTGACCAGGTCTTGATCACTGTTTTCTCGCCGGACTTATTCAACGCATCTACTTTTTTCAATAAATGATCATCAGCAAACGGTCCCTTTTTTAGTGAACGAGCCATGTATTCTAACCTCCTTAGATTTCATTCTATTACTTAATCGCTTTACCGTCTCTTCTTCTTACAATAAGCTTATTGGACTTCTTATTGTGCTTTCTTGTCTTAAGACCAAGAGCGGGCTTGCCCCAAGGTGTCACAGGGCCCGGACGGCCGATACCTGTTCTTCCTTCACCACCACCGTGAGGATGGTCGTTCGGGTTCATTACGGAACCGCGCACGGTAGGTCTGATAC
The DNA here is from genome assembly GCA_023423045.1 of Bacillota bacterium. Lineage (GTDB taxonomy): Bacteria > Bacillota > Clostridia > Lachnospirales > Lachnospiraceae > Mobilitalea. The sequence goes on from JAFAGA010000051.1 coordinate 33,584, forward strand.
CCATGTGGCGCTTACGTCCTGCCTTACCTACAGTGATCAGCTCATGATCGATATTGCCAACCTGGCCAACCGTAGCTCTGCAAATGATCGGCACCATTCTCATCTCACCGCTGGGAAGACGAAGAGTAGCATATTTGCCTTCCTTAGCCATAAGCTGTGCGGAGTTGCCTGCTGCACGAACCAGCTGAGCGCCCTTGCCGGGATATAATTCAATATTGTGGATCTGGGTACCTACCGGGATGTTAGCGAGGGGTAAGCAGTTGCCTACTCTGATTTCAGCTGTCTCACCATTCATCAGCTTTGTGCCTACGGTAAGTCCGTTGGGAGCGAGGATATATGCTTTCTCGCCGTCAGCGTAGTTAATCAATGCGATATTGGCGGTTCTGTTGGGATCGTATTCGATGCTCACTACAGTTGCCGGAATACCGTCTTTTCTTCTCTTAAAATCAATGATTCTATATTTTCTTCTAGAGCCACCGCCCTGATGTCTAACAGTGATCTTACCCTGATTGTTACGGCCGGCATTCTTATTTAAAGAAACCACCAAGGACTTCTCAGGCGTAGATTTTGTAATCTCTGCAAAATCAGAACCAGTCATGTGTCTTCTGGAAGGTGTATATGGGCTGTATGTTTTAATTCCCATGATTTGCACTCCTTTCAATGCGATGCCAAATATTGTTTTCTTGACATCTGTTCTGTATATTCCGTCTATCCTTCAGGATGGACTGTACCCATAAGGGCACTCAGCCCGCAAGGCAGGCCGGTCATCAACCGATTATTTTACAGTCCTGAGAAAATCTCGATCTCAGCGCTGTCCTCAGTCAACTGAACAATTGCTTTCTTCACCTTGGAGGTCTTGCCAACGGTGTTGCCGCGTCTGCGGTTCTTTCCGTCCATGTTCATCGTATTTACCTTCTCAACCTTTGCGCCGGTAAACATCTTTTCAACAGCCTCTTTAATCTGGTTCTTGGTTGCATCCGGATGAACGGAGAATGCATATTTCTTCTCGCTCATCGTGTTCATGCTCTTCTCTGTTACGATGGGCTTTAAGATGACATCATAATACTTTAAATCTGCCATTATGCGTACACCTCCTCGATTTGAGCTACAGCACCCTTAGTCAATACCATGGTATCGTACTTCAGAATGTCGTATACATTAATGGAGTTTGATAATACTGTTCTAACCTTGGGAAGATTTCTTGCGGAAAGGAGTACCTTCTCATCCTTCTTATCAAGAACAACAAGTGCCCTCTCTACCTTAAGGCTCTCAAGAACCGCCTTCATCTTCTTTGTCTTAATCTCATCAAAGCTTAAATCATCGAGAACGAAGAACTTAGCTTCATTTACTCTGGAGGTTAAAGCTGATTTGATTGCGAGAGCTTTTTCCTTACGATTCATCTTGAAGGAGTAATCTCTCGGCTTTGGAGCGAATACAATACCGCCGCCCTTCCACTGAGGGGATCTGGTTGAACCCTGTCTTGCATGACCGGTTCCCTTCTGTCTCCAAGGCTTTCTTCCGCCGCCGCTTACTTCCGCACGGGTCTTAGCGCTCTGTGTTCCCTGACGCTTGTTCGCCAACTGCTGAACAACTGCCATATGAACCAAATGATCATTTATTTCTACTCCGAAGACAGCGTCGTTGAGCTCCAATGTGCCAACTTCCTTGCCTTCGATATTATAAACTTTTACGTTTGCCATTTATGCTTCCTCCTTTCTTAAAGCTTCTAGTTTGATTTTACTGATTCTTTCAGCATTACTAAGGATTTCTTCGGTCCGGGCACAGCACCCTTTACAAGAATAAGATTCTTTTCCGCATCAATTCTTACAACTTCAAGATTTTGCACCGTAGCTCTTACCGCACCCATGTGTCCGGGCATGTGCTTACCCTTGAATACTCTGCCGGGGGTTGTTGCAGCACCGTTGGAACCTGCATGTCTGTGGTACTTGGAACCGTGCTTCATCGGTCCTCTGGATAAGTTGTGTCTCTTGATTGCTCCCTGAAAACCTTTTCCCTTAGTCTTACCAACCGCATCTACCTTGTCACCTTCTGCAAAGATGTCAGCCTTGATTTCCTGGCCAACCTTGTAGTCAGCGGCATTCTCAAACCGGAATTCTCTAAGATGTCTTTTATTAGCAACACCCGCTTTTGCAAAGTGTCCTTTTCTTGGCTTATTTACCAGAGTTTCTCTGATATCACCAAAACCAACCTGCACGGCTGCATATCCATCATTGTCAACAGTCTTAACCTGTGTAACAAAAATGGGACCGGCCTGCAGTACTGTTACCGGAATAAGAACTCCGTTCTCACCGAACACCTGAGTCATTCCGATTTTCGTAGCTAAGATCGCTTTCTTCATTTTCTTACCTCCTGTTTAATCTACAGCGGATCACATAATGCATGTGATCATCCTAGATGGTTATATACACTCATATATGAACCCTAAGGATTTTTACTTATTCATTTCTCCGGCCTATCTTCAATAATTGATAATCAATTTAAGAATAAGCCCCTTTACGTCTTCCCCTGGTTGTCAATCCGCATCAAGAAGCCGGATTATTTGCTCTTCATCGTAAATGAAGTGCACAAACTGCAATACATCCAATTACTTCGTCTTCATTTTAATGTCAATGTACACACCGGCAGGCATCTCCAGTCTGGATAATGCATCAACCGTCTTCTGGGTAGGTGTGATGATGTCAATTAATCTCTTGTGTGTTCTCTGCTCGAACTGCTCTCTGGAGTCCTTATACTTGTGAACCGCTCTAAGAATTGTTACAACTTCCTTCTTCGTCGGCAACGGAACCGGTCCGCTCACCTTGGATCCTGTCTTCTTAACAGTATCAATGATTTTGCCTGCAGATTGATCGATTAAATGATGATCATACGCCTTTAGTGTAATTCTCATTACTTGACTTGCCATAAAAAAAGCCGCCTCCTTTTCGCACTTAATTCCAGTACGACAAGTGGTGACTGTACACTCATCCGTGTGTATCTTCATATTTCATACATTTTGACAAATCAATAATGATTTGCCTTCTGTAGTGTCTTATGAAATTTCTCACACGTTTTATCTGCCCGGTGGCAGAACATTATATGGTACAGTGACTTGTCGCCAGTTTCATAACTTGACCTTCGCTCCACGGAAAACCCACCTGAGACAGGTGGCAACCTCACGTTTCAACGCTATCAATGTCACAACATGAAATATTATACACTATGGCAATTGTATATGCAAGCACTTTTTTTATTTTTTTAGACTCTTTTTTAATGTCTCTTTTCAGACTTTTGAAAAGGCAGACAGCATGCGTGGTCCCGCTATCCCCTTTTCATAAAACATAGTCTGATTTCAGCTCCCGGGCAAGATATCCTTCATAATATAATTCCTGCCAATAATCCCAATCAGTTATTTCCAATTTTATCCTTTTCTAAATGATTTATCTTTTCTTACAGAAAATGGGTTTCCATTTTGCTCTCTCAAATTGTATTACAACGGTAGAATCAAATAGCCTAGTCTTTATTTCTCTTCTCTGATAATATAAACCGGACGTTTCTTTGTCTCCAGATAAGTCCTCGCCAGGTATTGTCCCACAATTCCGGTGCAAAACAGCTGGACCCCGCCGATCAGACATATGATACAAACCAGAGAGGGCCATCCCGCAGTGGGATCGCCAAAGATCAGGGTACGGATAATAATGAGTGCGATCAGAACCAAGGCAATCAGAAAGAATACCATCCCCAACACCGATGCCAGCGCCAGAGGCGCGGTAGTAAATGCAATGATACCATCCAGGGAATACAGAAATAGCTTCCAAAAGGACCATTTTGTCGTCCCTGCCGCCCGTTCCACATTGATATACTCCAACCATTTTGTCCTATATCCGACCCAACTGAAAATTCCCTTGGTGAAGCGGTTGTATTCCGTCAGCTCCAGAATGGAATCCACCACCTGCCGCCGCATTAACCTAAAGTCCCTGGCCCCGTCCACGAACTCCGTCCTGGATATGGTATTCATCAGACGATAAAAGCAGCGGGCGAAGAAGGAGCGCAGCAGGGGTTCTCCCTGCCTGGTTACTCTTCTGGCCGCAGTGCAGTCATAATCCTCCTCTAAAACCACACGATACATCTCTCCGATAAGCTCCGGCGGATCCTGCAGATCCGCATCCATCAGCACAACATAATCCCCCTTCGCCCTGCGAAGTCCTGCATAGATGGCGGCTTCCTTCCCGAAGTTCCTGGAAAAAGAAAGATAATGAACCCTGGTGTCCAGTTCTTGCAGTTCCTTTATCTTATCCAGGGTATGGTCCTGCGAACCGTCATCAACGAATAAAAACTCCCATTCCAGGATGGACAGCTTCGCCGCCTCTTTCAGGATGGCATCATAAAATAATCCGATTGTCTCCTGCTCATTATAGCAGGGTACAACTACCGACAGCAGCTCAGGCATACTCCTTCTCCTTTCGCCGGTAATGGAATATAATCACCAAAAATACAACCAGGCTTATTCCGGAAACCATCGCCCCCTCCTTCAGATAAGGGGTCCGGTAGGTAAGAGCAATATGATGCTCCCCTTCCGGCAGTTCCAATGCCGAATACAGAATATTGGCCCTTTGCAGCTTTGCCTTCCTGCCGTCAACCTCGGCACTCCAGCCCTTGCTGTAAGGAATACTGAACACCATAATTCCCTTTTCCTTAAGAACAGCGTCCCCTTCTATCCGGTTAGGGCTGCTGCCAATGTTAGTTAAGACTTCCTGGCCCAGCACTTGTATCTGTTCCCTGTAATTCTTCATGGACAAGCTATAGACCTCTATTTCATCGTATCCATAGGTCCGTTTCTGCGGAAAGGTGATTTTAATCCATTCCTTTTTATTTTTACTGTAGCCTGTATTGATCAAAAAATTCTTTTTCCCAAAATAAGAATTGTGATAAAGATTGCGGATGTTCACACGCTTGCTTATCTCTTTCTCTCCCTTTACCTTGAAGGTCTGCATCATCATGGCCCTGCTGGGAAGCGTTAAATTCACAAACCTCACATAGGTCTCCGCTTTTTTCTCCCCCTCAAATACCAATTGCAGCACCGCTCCGCCGCTGAGCACCTGCAAGGTATCTGTTCCTATTATAATATCTTCACCGGCTTCTATCTTATAATCCAGCTTCTTCAACCCCTCTGTCACATTCTGCTTCATCCTTTCACCATAAGCACTTCCCTCCTCAAGAACAGCCGCGTACAGCAGTGCATTCTGTTTCTCCAGCGCATTTAGCTGCTCGTACTCCTCCTCCGGCAGATAGCTGTGGTAAGTATAGCCAAGGGGCAGGGCAAACCGGTTCTGAAACAGATATACATTTTTCCCCTCATACTGCTCCGACCGAAGAAGCTCATACCCATAGGGCGCCGCTGTTTTATCCGTAGTAATGACATATCGAACACTGGCCAGCGCATCCAGTATGGTACGGTTATCCTGGTGATCAATCCGGTAGGCAGACCTCTGGCTCGACACCTCCAGCTGCTTATAATAGGCGGTAACCGCTCCATCGGTCAGGCTAAAATAGGAGGACACATCATGAAACCCATGAATAAGCGCCTCGTTACGCACCTCATCCCCGTAGGTCTCCAGGCGGAAAAAATCTTTCTCAAGGCCGAAGGCCATGGCAGTTATGCCATTTTCCGTCTTTGCTCTTACTTCCTCCCCACTCAGGAATTCTCCGACATATTTTTGAAAACCCATATCATAGAAGGCATAGCCGTTAAATCCCAGCACACCCACAACAAGAAGATACATTACCATATGCCGGAAGCCTCCATAGCCTTTCAGCTTCTCTGATTGAAGCAGCAGTACTGTGATAACCGTAAGCAAAAGGAGAATAAAGGTGTATTTGACCACCGGAGCGGAGGGCAGTACAAAAGCCAGAAGCCCGTAACCGAGAACCCCGATTCTCAACAAACGCACCTCACTGCGGCTAAGGCGGTACAGTTCCTCATAAGTAAAGGCAAATACCGCTGCCACAACAAAGGCTGCCAGAAAATCCCAACGATTGGTTATATAGGAAAAGGCATTCATAAAATATCCAAAGCCCGGGATGCACAGACCCAGCAGCACAAAAAGCAGCGCTCCCGCCAACTTACGGTATTTCACCCTGCACAGCACGATTACCACACTGACTCCAATAATCGTAGGAAAGGATAAATCAACCCAGTAATCCGGCCCCACGCCGGAGGCAAAGATTCCCTGCAGCATATGCAGATAATAGCCTTTATTATAATGAAAATATCCGATCAAAAGCTCCGGCTTGCTCTCCATCCTCCCGTTCTGAAGAAAGGCATAGATAATTGGCAGAAAGATTACGGCTCCCAGCAAAATCCCCAGCAGATAATGCCCTCCCGTACGCAGTCCTGCCACTGCTAATCCTGCCAGCTTATTCCCCGCATTACGGTGATAAACCGTAATATAGCGATATAATACATAAAGAACAGCCATTACCGTCAGGATATACAGGAAATAGAAATTGCTGACCGTACATAAAAAGGCCATAAGAATTAATAAAAGAGGCTTCTTTTTACGAAGCACCTGCTCCAGTCCTATCAGCAGCAATGGAAGGTAAATCATCGGATTAAGGAAATAAGGATGCCTTACTCCCGCAAAAAGGGAGTATCCGCAGAAAACATAGATCAGCGCCCCCAATACGGCGCCGTTTCCTTTTCGGCCACAATAGCCGCAAAAAACAATAAAGCTGATCCCTGCCAAATAAAAGCGAAGCAATATGAATACCGTATACAAAACCACTGCATTATTTCGCGTCATGAATATGGCCAGCAAAGAAATCGGATCACCCAGCACATAATAATGCATCGTTGTAATTGTATCAAAGCCCAATCCCACACTAAAATCCACCATCGGGAAGCCCTGTCCCTGAAGAATTTCCCGCAGCAGCCTCCCGTAATAAATCAGAATGGGATAGTGTTGGTTTATGCCGTCCACATTCCATACAAAAGAACGCCCTTCCTTGATAAAAGGCAGAAATACCACGAGCAAAAGCAAAAGAAAGAGAACAGAGTATATAAAATATATATTTCTAAACGGCTTGAATTTCATTAAAACTTCTCCTGCCTTTCATGGGTATGCCTTTTAAATATGAGCCATCTGCTGGCAAGGTAGTTGGCTAAAATAACAACAAGATTAGAAATAGGTTTCATGAACAGATCAGGGCAGCCCAACCGGTCCACAAAGAAATACATAATCAAAACATCCAGTAATCCGGTCAGCAGTCTGCACAGAATGAAAAACAGGAATTCCAGCAGAATCGCTCCGATTGTTTTGTTGCTGCTGTGAAATACCAGCTTTCGATTGGTAAGATAAGCGAAAACTACCGCTACCCACCACGCCAGTAATGTGCCCGCAGCCGTACCAAGCCCCAAGTACCGGGTCGATGCGTAGTAGGTAAACAGATTGATTGCCGTAGTGCAGCCGCCGAAGAAAATATATAGGATAACATCTCTGTATTTTTGATATGCTTTTTGCATTGGGTACCTCACGCTAACTATTATATATAGAAGTCTTGGCTTATGTTTCCCCATTTATTCCTCATGCCAAAGGAGCACCAAGAAATTTCGGCATAATACCTTAATTCCATGGTGCTCCGTCAGAGTCCTGTATCTACATCCTGCAGCCACTGCTGCAACAAGCTGTTCCCTTATATGACACACTGTACCCTCAAGTGACCTTGCTGTCTGCAAAAGACCAGACTCGGCTATTCTCTCACCGTCCTGTCATAGCCCGTTACAGTCCATATTCCTGTTTCATCCTGACGGATCAAACGTTCCAGATATACACAGGAAGCAATTGAGTTCTCATCATTAATTCTGGCAACCGCCTTCCTTCCGTCATTCTCTATTATTTCAATGCTATCATAGGCGATGGGATAGTCTCCTTCAATTCCCTCCGGCGACAGCAGAAGACTTGCAAAGACCTGGGCAACGAACGCAGGGTCCAGCTTCCAGGGAGAATGACCGGCATCCACACTCTTTTGCTCATTTCCCTCTGCAGTACGGTCGATTTCAACCCATACCTCCGGCCCGTTCTCCTGCTCACCCACAAAATTGTCCCCAGCGGGAGCTTCATTGCCGGCAGAAGTAAACAATGCGGCAGGAAGCGTCACCTCTTTGCCGGCTACCTCTTTAAGAAATGGCATAAGCACCTCAAACCCTACATCCCCCAGCACAGTGTATTCCAGCTCTCCCTCCTGCCAGCGGACGGAGTTGGCTCCCGGATTAACCATAATCTCCGCCGTATTATCTCCAATCTGGCCCAGGACAGCCATTGAATCTGCCCGGAATTGCTCCGATGCTTTGGACTGCCGGATTACCACCGTTTTATTGTCATCCCTCAGGGCGTAGTAGAAATTTAAGGCGGTCTGTGCTTTCTGAATGGCAATCTTTGATAAAGCATAGCCCTCCGGCAGCCGGATGGCAACCTTGGGAATGAAATCCACCATACTTTGAGCTTCCTCAATTGTATTTATAATCTGCTCGGCGCCGTTATCCGTTTCAGTATACCCTCCCGGGAGCTGATATTGCAGGAGGGATCCAGGGATCTCTTCCACGAATTCAATGGAAGTATAGGTGACCCGGTACTGTACCGCATTCCGCATAGCCGTCTCCCGCTGGAGGGGAAGCTTTGTCTCCTTATCCACCCACAGACGATAGGTATCTCCCCCTTCCGGAGTGATTTCCAATACAGTGGCTGCCCGTCCTGCGATTATCTCCTCTCCAGCTTCCTTCACCTTACGCGCCAGCTTCGCCTCCTCGATCTCTTGCTCCAGCTCAAAAGTGAAACGGTAAGGGTCCGGGAAGGTCGGCAGAAGACACACCTCGTTATCCTGGGGGCGAAGCTGCCATTTCTTCTCTCCGTTATTCACGGTTATAATACCTTCTGCCGTTCCCTCCAGCTCTCTGACATAATAATTGCCGTGATCATCCGCCCACACCTCTCTCTTTGCCTGGGTCAGCCTCTCTCCCTGCTCGTTGCTCTCTTCCACTACAAGAGTTCCATGATATGCTTTCACCTCCTGGAATGCCTTTTCCATGGCATATACAATGCTTTCCCTTCCGCCGGGCGGGAGTATTCTCGGCGCCGCCACAAACACAACAGCCGCCACGGCTGCTGCCGCTGCAAAAAAAGCCATGCCTTTCATAGCCACGTTGTTCCTTAATTTCTTGCCCCTTATTTTTCTGTTCTTCACAATATCATCTCCTCTCATCTCTTTCTCTGCCATGCTGCTGTTTCTGATATTATTTTCAAAACTTACGTCTTTTTTATTTTCTTTTCTGAAGTTTTCCTTCCTTCTTTCATCCCTCAACGCCGAGATCAGCTGCTCCTGATATCCATCAGGCAGAGCTTCCTCTTCCCGAAGGCTTTTCACCCTTCTCACCGAACTCATCAGCTGCTCCCATTCCGCATCCTTCATTTCTTTCTCATGCTGCACAGGCTTTCTCTCCTGATTCAGCTGATCGATATAATCGGAAAGCATTTTCTTTCTATCCTTCATGCTCATACCTCCTTACTTCTCCTTCAAAAGTTCCGATAACGCCTTTAATGCCCGGTATTGTATTACCCTGACCGTCCCTTCCCTGCAGCCCATGATCCTTGCCGTATCCGCCGCGGAATATCCTTTGATAATCCGAAGCGTAACCACCTCCTGCTGCCTTGGCGTCAGCTGCTTCAACGCCTCCTCCACCACAGTCCTTTCATTAACTTCATCCGTGAAATCTCCTCTGTCTGTCTCCAGGGAATCCATCTCTTCCCCTTCAATCATTCCGCTTCTTTGTTTTCTCCTCCATTGATCCCGGATGATATTCATTGCAATAGCCTTCAGGTAATTCCTGTAATCCAACACCGCATCTCTATTCTTCTCCAGATAAGAAATCGCCCGGACATAGGTCTCCTGGGTTATATCCTGGGCCTCCTCTCGGTTTTGTACTCTATAATAAACAAAGCGGTAAAGCTCCTTCCAGGTCGCCGTACAGATTTCTTCCATAAAGTCCTTGTGCTTTTCCGATGTATGCTCCATCCCTTCTCCTTTCCCGCAAGCATCTCCCGACACTATTCTTCTTCCCGTGTAATCATCCGCAACGGTTCGGTTTTACGGCTTACTTCTCTTCATTTCCTAAAACACCTTGCGGCATGCAGTCCGAACTGCAACTATTATTCTTTATAAATATGATTACAAATAAATAGACGCATTATAAGTACATAATGTTACATCATCGGTGCATCTTAACAAAATAAGTTTTGTAAGTCCCATGTTTTTATTCTGTAGACCGAACCTGCCCGAAAGATATAAAAAGACCAGGAATGGAACATCGCGATGCTCCATCCTGGTTCTTATCATTTAATCGTTGATGAATATTATTCATTCAATACCGCCAAACTGCTATTTCTGCTTCTCCCAACGTCCGGAAGCACCACAGGGCAATATCAGCCCGCTGCCGCTGACAGGAAGGCCGATCTCGTCTGCCGTTACCTTCCCTCCGAACTTTCTGCCGATCTCCTCGGATATCATATAGGACAGCACTCCGGCCTGAAGCCCTGTCGTATAGGAATTAAGCAGAAAGAATAAGGGTTCCTCGGATAACAGTCCTGCACACAATTGAAGGAAGGGGTGGATGCTGTCTTCAATCTTCCATATCTCCCCCTTCGGACCTCTTCCATAGGAAGGAGGATCCATGATAATCGCATCGTATTTATTCCCCCGGCGAAGCTCCCTCTCTACGAATTTCACACAATCATCCACGATATAGCGGATGGGAGCCTGTCCCAGTCCGGAGGCCTCCGCGTTCTCCCTGGCCCAGGTAACCATACCCTTGGAAGCATCCACATGGGTTACTGCCGCCCCTGCCTTGGCTGCCGCCAGAGTTGCTCCTCCCGTATAGGCAAACAAATTCAATACCTTAATCCCACCTTGGCCGCCAGGGCTGCTTTCTTTTGCATTCCTGATCTTCTCCGAAAACCAATCCCAATTCACAGCCTGCTCCGGAAAGAGCCCGGTATGCTTGAAGCTGAAGGGCTGCAGATGAAAGGTCAGTTCTTTATAGCTGATATCCCATTGCTTCGGCAAATCAAAGAATTCCCACTCTCCACCGCCCTTGGAACTTCTGTGGTAATGGGCATTGGGCTTCTTCCACCCCTTTTGAAGCCTGGGCGTATCCCAGATAACCTGAGGATCGGGACGCACCAGGAGATAATCCCCCCAGCGCTCCAGCTTCTCCCCCTTTGAGGTATCAATCACTTCATAATCCTTCCAGTCATTTGCAATCCACATAACATTCTCTCTTTCTAATCCTCGTCTAATCACGACTATTCCGTCACAGCAGCTCTAACCAGCCGATGCACACAAAACATACAGAATATGCATGTTTTGGTGCTGTATGTCTCGAAATCTTAGCAGATTTGTCGAGTTGACCGAATAATTGCATCGAATCTATCACTTTGCCCGCATCAAATATTTCGTACCTATTATAAACCAGGAAGTCCTTAATTACAACCAGATTCCACTTTGCCGTCCTCTTAATACAAAACGCAGCAGACCAAACTTTTACTTCTTAAGCCCTCTCTCATTATTCTAACTATATTCTAACTTGACGCTTCGGCGTTTTAGGAATAAACTTATAACTGTAATGCATTAACAAAAGCCTGCTATAAAGAGCTTATAACCAATCTAAATGGAGGATGATATCATGGGAATTCTAACAAGATTCAGAGACATTATGTCCAGCAACATCAATGCACTGCTTGATAAGGCAGAGGATCCGGAGAAAATGATTGATCAGTGCCTCAGAAACCTCAATTCCGATCTCGGTAAGGTAAAATCCGAAACTGCATCCATCATGGCAGAAGAACAGAGAGCAAAGAGAGTTCTGGATGAATGCAACGAAGAAATAGGCAAGATGCAAAATTACGCAGTAAAGGCATTGGAAGCAAACAACGACACAGACGCCAGAAAATTCCTGGAGCAGAAGGCCCATCTCACCGATAAGCTTAGCGGCCTTCAGGAGGCATATAATTTAGCACATACCAATGCGACTCATATGCGTGAGATGCATGACAAATTAGTGAACGACATCAACGAGCTGGAATCCCGCAAGGATATGATCAAGGGCAAGCTGGCAGTAGCCAAGACTCAGGAGCGTATCAATAAAATGGGGGCATCCGTATCCAGTGCCAACGACTCCATTGCAAGCTTCAAGAAATACGAGGCCATGGCGGATAAGGCACTAGACAAGGCCAATGCAATGGCGGAGCTCAACAACTCTTCCGCAGAGCAGACCATCGAGAACCTGAAGGATAAGTATTCCTCTGATTCCAATATCGATGATGAGCTTGCCGCATTAAAGGCCAGCCTGAATAAGTAATACGTATAAAAATGTCCGCAAACAACGACAAGCGTCTTGCCGCTTGTCGTTGTTATAAAAAGCTCCGGCTTGATTTGCGGGCATTTTATTAAGTAGGGAGGGAATGCATGTCCACTGTAATACATTACAAATGTCCAGGCTGCGGATCCGATATGGCCTTCGACAGCCAAACCGGATCTCTGCGCTGCGCCAGCTGCGGGCGCACAGATAACATAGATAATATGAAGAAAAATGCCGCTTCGGACGAGGACGGCACCTTTCGTTACGAAATGGATGAGGAGGATATCAAGGCGGCCAACTCCGCTTACGAGCGGGATTATGCCGATGCAAACAGCGGTGACGAGCCAAGCCGGCATTCCACCTTCCATGAGAATGAGGCACACGAGTACCACTGCAATAACTGCGGCGCCGTCCTGATCACCGAAGCCAATACGGCCGCCACCACCTGCAGCTTCTGTGGAGCAGGTGTCGTACTTAGTGATCGTCTGACCGGGAATCTCGCTCCGGCCAAAGTAGTTCCCTTTACCATAAGTAAGGAAGAGGCCCAAACCGCTTTCAAAAAATGGTGCAGGAAGGGCCTGCTCACCCCCAGCGATTTTATGACTGCAGACCGGATAAAAAATATTACCGGCTTGTACGTTCCCTTCTGGCTCTATGATATGAACGGCAGAGGGGAAGCAGAGGCCACCTGCACCCGGGTCCGCACCTATTCCGATGCCAATTGGGTCTACACAGAGACAAAATATTATAATGTATATCGCAAGGTAGATCTAAACTATTCCCGTATCCCCTGCGATGCCTCCCGCAAAATGGAGGATGGCATGATGGATAAACTGGAGCCTTACCAATATAATAATCTCAAGGATTTTAACATGCCCTACCTGGCAGGCTATATCGCTGAAAAATATGATTTTACCGATGAGGATATGCTGCCGCGAATCAAACAAAGGGTCGGTTCCTACGTGGATCATTATCTTTCCTCTACCATCAGCGGTTATTCCTCCGTCATGTACCGGCGCAAGGATATCTTCATCCGCAAGAAGAAAGCGGAATATACCCTGCTTCCGGTCTGGATGGTGTGCTATGATTACAAAAAAGCAGACCATATCTTTGCCATGAATGGCCAGACAGGTAAAATTGTAGGCAAGCCGCCCCTGAGCAAGGCCAAGATCTTTGGCTGGTTTGCCGGGATAACAGCAGGCAGCTTTCTGCTCTTTCAAATACTTACTTTGATCGGAGGTGCCTTGTCATGAAGCAGCTGTTTTTATGGAACATAAGAGTGGCTCGCCAAGGATGCCACCCGTTGTTTCGGTCATTCCCCTTACTTGTCCTGCTGCTGGTTATGGCAGCCGTAATCTCGGCGGCTACGGTCCATGCATACGCCTCCGAACAAGAAAACACGCAAAGTAATCAACATGTCTATGATAAAGCAGGCGTATTATCCACATCCGAGCAGAAGGATTTGGAGCAAATGTGCATCGATTACGGGACCGAAGCCGGTATTGACATTCTGGTTCTCACCCATGACGACCGCAAGGCGCCTGATGCAGAGATATATATTGAGGATTTTGAGGATCGCCTGCCCGCAGGGGACCGGGTCTACCTCATAATTGATCTGTATAACCGGGATATAGCCATACAGGGCTACGGTAAGGCTGAGACCTATATCCATTCTAAACGGGGTGATGCCATCATCCGGGACATATCGCCGGATCTGTCCGACGGCAATTATTATGACGCCTGTCTGACCTATATCAAGCGCTCTGCCGCTTATATGATTGATGACTCGGAATTGAACTACGATCATAATTACACTGGGAGTTCTTCCTCTGCTAAAGCGATACAGCTGCTGACCAACGTGTGGTTTCAACTTCTTGCGGCAGTTATCATCGGTGTCGTAACTGTCTCTGTTATGGCATATCATTCCGGCGGCAGAATGACCGCAGGCAGCTCCAATTACCTTCAGCAGAACGATTCCGGATTAATCGGGCGACGAGATGATTACATCCGAACCCAGGTCACCCGGGTAAGAAAACCCAAAAATGAAAATTCCGGTTCAGGAGGTGGATTTAATTCCGGGGGATTCCGTGGAGGGACCTCAAGCGGCGGGCGTTCCCACAGCTCCAGCAGAGGTAAGTTCTAGTAGTCAACCCCGGATACAGCGCCTAAACATGCTCGTTCTGCATGTTTTGTGTGCATCGGCTCACTGGAGTCGCTGTGATTGAATAAGTCACTATGATTATAATAAAGGAAAAGCCCAACAAGCTGAGAATTTCGGGCATTTCGGGCAATTATATAGGAGGGAATCGTATGGGTATTTTTTCAAAGCAATTTTCAAATGTTGTAGAATGGCAGGAATTCCGTGAGGATATGATCTTCTACAAATGGAGCAACGATGAAATCAAGAAAGGAAGCCGTTTAATTATCCGCCCCGGACAGGATGCCATCTTCTTATACAATGGAAAGATTGAGGGCATCTTTAAGGATGAAGGCGATTACGATATCGAATCACAGATCATTCCCTTCCTATCCACCCTGAAGGGCTTCCGCTTTGGCTTTAACAGCGGTATGCGTGCCGAGGTTCTCTTTGTAAATACCAAAGAATTTCAGGTAAAATGGGGCACCCAGAACGCCATTAACATCCCGGTGCCGCAGCTTCCCGGAGGCATGCCCATCCGTTCCTTCGGAACCTTTACCTTCAAGGTCGCTGATTACGTGAAGCTGATCGATAAGGTTGCAGGCGTCAGACAAAGCTATAATGTAGAGGATGTTCGCCTTCGTATCGTATCAATTCTGGATCAGCTGCTTATGAAGTGGATTTCCAAGGAAGGCAAAGATATGTTCAATCTCCAGGCGAATTCCTTCGATATCTCAAATGGAATCCGCACCGATTTGGATATGCAGCTTTTTGACTCAGGCTTAAGTGTAACCGCCTTTAATATCATGAGCTTTACCTATCCGGAAGAAATCCAGGCGATGATCACCAAGAATGCTTCTCACAGCATGGTAGGTGATGTCGGACGTTATCAACAGATTGAGCTAACCAAGGGCATGGCTTCAGGAAAGATGCACGGAGGCGGAGTTGCCTCCGATATGGCAGGAATGATGATGGGAATGAATGCCGCCAATCAGATGATGCAGAATATGAACCAGAATCAAAATCAGGGCCAGCCAGCTCCCTCCGGCGCCAAGCCAAACTTCTGCCCCAATTGCGGAACCAAGACCGAAGCTGCCAACTTCTGTTCCAACTGCGGCCAGAAATTAGCGTGATTTGAGAAACACCGCCATAAGAGCTATGAACTCTCGTGGCGGTGTTTTATTGTGTGGCATTAAAAATAAACCACCTGCTATGCAGGTGCGTCCCCAGCAGCTTTAGCTTCAAGCAAAAACCTCCAGCGAAAAAATTATGTGAGTTTGCCAACCGCATAAGTAATCAATGGAGGTTATCCCTAAGGATACAGGAATTATAGCATATCAATAAGTAAATGTGTAGAGAAAATATAGTATGCTGCAAGGTGAATTACCCGAAGGGTAGCGAAGCATTTAACGCAAAAGGTGAATATTTATCAATGAGCCTTAAGGCTCGGCAGGCAACAGACCCTTATAGGGTTAAAGCAAGCCACTGGCTAAGCCGGTGGTCTTGACTATGGTGCAAGTTATCCAGGGCTATTTCATCCTTGCCTTTCAGAAACCCTTCATTCTTAGTCCTTCGTATTCTATTTAAATGTTCAATGTCACTGAATATGTGCTATTTCATAGTATCCACACCTTTCAGCCGATAACATAATTATATCAAATACAAAAGGATTCTACATAATTAATCAGTTGGTTTCTGGCTTTCGAAGAAAAATTTTATCACTTAAGTGTGAGAATTTGGAATAGGAACAACTTGAGACGGACAAACAAATCCGCAAAAAACATTGCAGTTCGTTTCACAATATCCACCGCATACTACAGGGCAATAGCTAATACATTTAGTTAAACATTAACTTCCACTCCCCTCTTGTACTCCCTCTGCTCCAACACCGCTAATCAAATACTTCATGAAAAAGCCTCCTTTCTAATCTTAATACTTTCTCGGAATCTCTAGCCCCTGATTTATATGGCTTTTAGATTTTATGAAATCACCCACTTTTTACTGAAAACGGTTGACAATCTCCATAAGTTTTTCGCCGAAACCGATTAAATGCAACCTTTTTTCTCGACTCGAGGCGATTTTAATATTACCTGTTATTGGTGGCCCACGCCGCCTATCAAAATACTTTTGTGTCTGACTATCCTCAATCCTATATCTAGTTGATACTTTGATTTTATTTGTCTAAATTGATGTATTAAAGGTTCATTTCCCTCTCTATTCTTACTGCTTACTCCTGATAATTCTCAGGCAGGTATCCAGCGGTGTTTCGCCAGCCTCCGATATATAATCAGGTGTCGTGCCGAATTCTTCATTATTCGATCCGTCCGGATTCATTCCGTAGAGAGTACAGTATTGTAGAAGCAAACCGCTATAGGGTAGCGCAACTAACATGGGGGCTAATCCAATCCCATCGCCGCCGGAGTTTCTGCCTACAACTGTTGCGAAACCTGTCGTTTTGCAAAAGACAGCAAAGTTCTCTGAAGCAGAATACACTCCTTCGTCAATTAAGAGATAAATATTCCCATCATATGTCTTTTTTCCGAGTTCTCGAGGAAATATCGTATGTTCCAACACATAGAGCCTATCAAACATTTTAATATCGTCCGGATTCACCCGAGGAAGCCGATAGGCTTCCTCAATCTCTACCGCCAAGTTTTGAAACCCATTCACTTGCTCCTCGGCATATTCAATGTTAAGCGGACTCTGCTTCATAAAGCAGTAATCTACCCGCTTTACCGGTTTGTCAATATTTGGTTTAAAAACATTATACAACCAATACCAATCACTTCCCCCCGGATTGCCAGTGATATCAATAATTAAATTGGTATAATCCGTAATGTCCTTATAAAACTTGTCAAACCTTTCCCAATCCTTTTCAGCTACTTCATTAGAAAACATTGTCGGAATTCCAATATATGCTATATTGTCATCCAGTATTTCAAAGAATGTTTCGCCAGGGTCGCTTCCCCTCTGTCGAAAAGGTGGCTTCTTATCCTCCCCTCTCCACGGTCCTCCCCCATAGAGTAAAAAATGATTATAAATATCTCTCCCCTTTTTATTATTCAGTGCCTTTTTTGTTGTAGAATCTTTATCCACATCCGCGCCAAAAAAAACTCCTTGATAGTATTGATAAAATTCAGGATTCACTAAACCAAAATGACTGGTTGCACGAAAGCTCTCTGCAGCTTCGTACAAAAGAGTTGTATAGGCTTCTATTGTCATATTCTCTTTCTTCTCATTCAATCCAACGAGAAACTTATCTTTAATATCGCTTACCTTAATGCCATACTGCCTCTCCATCACTCCACCGGTAGGATAGCTGTCATCCAGCAGACTGCAGAAGTAGTTATAATCATTAATTGCATCCTCATAAGAAAAGTCCCGAATCCATTGTTTATATGCCTTCTTGGTAGGCGTAGGATTTTCTCCTGCTGTTACGACCTCTAACTGCTGGTCTATTCTACCTACATTGGCTTCCTCTGATATCCCCTTACCAGCATGAGCAACTTCCGACTTCTCTGGTGGCCGGAGTGTTGTATATACCTTATCCTGAATCTCAGCATCTCCATCATTAGATGCCTTTGTTTCCACCACTTGACTTACAGAATCAATATCCGTCTTTTTTGTTCTTACATAAATAATGGAATAAGCTACTGTGCAAAGGGTTATCACCGTTATGGTGATGGCAAACCCAATGATTCTTCTCTTATTATTTGACATTTTTTTCTGCTTTTTCACTTCCAATTCCTCCAAAACAATATAACTTAAACATATATTAATTCGTAATGCTTACTTATTCAAGCAATAAACATAATCAACATAACCCATGACAAGCTTATTATGCGTAACGAGAATAATAATCTTATCAAACTTTATTGAATCTAAATATTCCATAAATTGTCATGCGACAAATTATCCTTACTTCCGGCTACACTAACGCGGCATTTTATTATCTGATTTATTCTGATTAAGTTCTGATATTGTGTCGCTTTTTACTACACATTTCTATCAGTCTCTTTTTG
>JAFAGA010000064.1 GCA_023423045.1 Bacillota bacterium
CTCCGGTACCCACAACCACCGCTTCCTCCGCATTATGATATCCCAGCAGTTCCTCCATGGTATAAAGCAGGCCGGATACAGGGAAGCCGGTCTTCGGTTTTCCCTTCTCCGCATAGACGGAAGCAAAATCCTTACGCACCTGTACCTCATTCAGCTTCAACAGCTCCGCAATCCTAGGAGAAGAGACCGTCTCCGTTCCCTGCTCCTTCAACAGTCTCAGCTGCTGGATATAATATGGCATTCGATGCAGGGCCTGGGTGGTAATTGCATTTTTTTTATATTCATACATACTCATACCTCATTTATCAGTATCCTTTTATCGATATTATAATACTGATACTTTAACCTGTCAATCTCATACTTGCTGACTTATCACTTGTTTCTGGATTATTTACTCCCGGGAGTCCTTATCTCTCCTTATGCCGTCCAGCAATATCTTAAAATGCTCAAGGACTTGTTCTTTTAAATTAAGTTCGGGATAACGGACGCACCATTCGTAGACGAAGCCCCGTATTGCGATGACCAAATGGCGTGATAGGATTTCCGCCGGCAGAAATCCTTGAAATTCCCCCCGCTGAATGCCCTTTTCAAGTAAGGAGGTTAGCAATTGATACAGTGATCTGTTATAGTTCATTGTCTCCTGTACGCATGTGTCGGCAAGCTGTACCCGATAGAGTATTTTCATCGTTTCATAGCCAAGGGTGTTCTCGATGACATCGCAGATTTCACCGATTACGGAAATCAGCACCTCACGGGATGGTGCGTCGGGCGGCAATTCTTTTATAAAGTTCTCATAATCCGCATCCACTCTGTTCGTATACTCGGAAACCAGCGATGTGATCAGCGCATCTTTTGATTCAAAATGCACATAGAAGGTTCCTCTGGCCACTCCCACCGCCTGCACGATGTCATCCACGCTGACTTTATCGGGACCGTATTCTGTAAAAAGCTTCCGCGCAGTTTCATATATTTTCTTTTTTGTCGCATCACCCTGTTCTTTTCGGCAGGTGGATTTCTCTTTTTTCATAACTCTGACCCCTTATTTTTCTTGATTTTAACTTCTTATTTTTCTTGATTTCAGCTTGTCACTTCTTGATAAAAACTGGAATATATGATATAATGACATAGTTCACCGAACTGTGTCATTATATCATATCTGTTAACTTTCTAATGTACCGTGCATTAATTATAATACGCAGGGAGCATTATAGCAAGGAGCGAGGTGTATATGAAATCAATGAAAAGAATCTTATCGGTCATACTTACAGTGGCCATGCTTTCCACGATGCTGCCCGCCACAGCGCTGGCCGCAGACCCATCCGGCGCCGTGGAACAATTGCTGCGGATTTCGGACGAATTTGAAGCAGCCAATCCTAACGGCTCATTCAGCCTGGCCGGGGTGGCGATAGAAACCCATGAATACAGCGGCCGCGTCGTCACTGAGGTGATACGTCAGGGCGGAGCATCAGGGCGCGTCGAAGTCACTCTGAGAGCGATAGACGTTTCGGCTAAAATTAACCAGGATTATAACCTGAGCATTCCGGAATCTTTTTTCACCAGGGATATCACCGGTGAAGGGAACCCAGAGACGCTGCTTGACGGTGCATCCAGCGTGAGCGGTTCCGCCTTGAACTATAATACCGCTCCTTCCACGGAACAGGAGAAAACAAACAGCCTGTCCGAGCCTGAGGCCGCTGCGGAAAACGGAGGCCCCCCGGTATCCGAAACCACGGTCAAAAGTGTTCCTTCGGCGGTCTCCGGTTCTTCCGTAACCGGCACCTCGATCACCGGACTGCGGGCCGCCCGCCAACAGGCAACCGGCATCCAATCGGATCGCGGCAAGTTCACCTATACCGACCGGGAGAAATCTGAACTGGTCAATACGGCACGGCAGGCGGCGATGGATTATTACTCACAGCTGCCCGGGACAGAATTTACTCTTTCCTTTGGCGATGGCGAACGTACCAGAAACATCTACATAGATATTTTAAACGATACGATTCCCGAAGCCGACGAACAGCTCATTCTGGTTATCACAGGCGTTACGGGAGGCGGAGTGATCGGCTCACAAAGGGATACCACCATCAATATTCTCGATGACGAACCCTATGAGAAGCCCGTGATCAGCTTTTCGTCATATCACTGCATTGCCGGAAGCGAAACTGCGGCTATCACGCTGACCCGCACCTCCGGTCTCAACTACTATGCCGGAGGGCAGATTTCCACCCTTGACGGCAGTGCGGTCTCCGGCATCGATTACACCCCGCTGAACCAGAGCTTCCTTTTTCTCCCCGGACAGGAGCAGCTGCAAATTCTTGTCCCCATTATGAAAAATAAAAGCACTCTTGAAAAGACCTTCTTCGTGCGTGCCGAGCCCAACGACTCCTGCCAGTTATCAGGAGATGCCGCTGTACAGGTGCTGATCCCGAAAACGGCACAGTCCTTACCGGGTGGGAAGGGTGCTCTGAAGGCATCCACATCCTCCCTCCCCGCAGCTCCTTCCCTTCTGGCGGATGATCCGGGAATAACCCTTGGCAAGGCCCAGATCAAATATGGTAAGGAAGCTGCCAACTACACTAATGTCGGCAGTAAGCAGGGCAATTTCTTTGTCAACTCCGGCGGCTGGTACGAGGTCAACATCCAGCACGACAGCATCAGCTCCGGTGTTCGGTTGAACAAGACCCTGTACAAAAGCATGCTGAACTCCATCAGCACCGATATAACCCTTTATAAGCTTCGTAAGGACAATAACTTTGATGTATGGATCGATGCGGAATTCATAAGTGAAGTCACAAAAGAAATCAACATTCCAATCATTAATGCAAAGTGGTCCGGTCCAACCTTCGATGTCTCCAGAAATTTGTTATACGGACGAGACGGATATGATAGCAAAAAAACAAACCTGCCGGTTATGGTCCGGAATACCGCAGATCCTTTCATGAGGATTGGCGATGATCCCTTCCGCCTTTCCCTTAACATCCGCAACGGCAACAGAGATTACGGAGCCATGCGGCTTTATAACATTACCCTGAATTTCCGCCATTTTGAATTTCAAATACAGCCCTTCAGTGACACGGTCTATACCTTTGATTTCAGCAAGGATGAGGAGGAATACGAAAAGGAAACCGAGCCTGTGGGTGAGATGGAAATTACCGACGATCAAGGCCGGAAGGTCAAGGATTTCTACACCTCAGAGGATCGCTTCATATTCAATGTGACCACTAAAAATGTGAAGCCCGGCTATTACCTGAAGGAGCTCCGTTTTTGGAAAAACACAGATTCAGCAAACGAACAATATAAAACCTACCCTATGGATAAAAACGGGGGCCGACTTGTCATCGACAACGATTTTCTGATCAAGTACAACGGTTACAGTATGAGCAGCGGCAGCCTCGAGGCTCTCCTGGTCCAGCCGGTGTTCGTCCGCGATGAAGCGTCTCTGACGGTCCGCCTGGAGGACACCGATACCGGCAAGGGCCAGGTACTTGGCGTCAGCTTTGACGACGGATCGTCAAGCAAGACCTTCACGAAAAACAATACGGATAAAATCGGGCTTCACGTTGGTGACAAGGTCATCCTGACCGGTGTGGGCAGCGGCAGCCAGGCAGTCACCGGTTATTATGTCACCCTTGGCAATGGCAGCGATGCAGGCGGCAGGACCGTGACGGAAGCCACCGACGAGCACAATGCGGGAACAGTTACCCTGACTCTGTCAGAAGCGGTCACAGTCACTCCCATCTTCGGGGAACGGGCTTTTACCGTCAAGCCGGACCCGGATGCCAATCCCGGACTTCGCGGCAGCATGGCCATCAACTACAATCTCCATAAGGAGAAGCCCGACTATATTACCTTCGAGAAGGAGGGACGCCTGACGGGCATTGAATCCGGCAAGCCCATGGAGGTTATGGTGATTCCTCCCAATGGTTACACGACGCAATGGGCCAATCGGACCGGTGATACAAACGGCAACGGGATATTGGATCACAGTGAGGTGCGTGATGCAAACGGCAAGCTGTACCGGATGTATGATTATAATCAGGACGGTCTTATTGATGCGGAATACAATGTCCCCCTTTTCGGCGATTTCTTAAGCTACAAGGTGAATCAGCCCCAGCCCCTGTTTTACTATAATTTTGTCCCGCTATCGGGACAGCTTACCTTCAAAGGAGAGGTAACAGGTTATGTACTTACCAAGGAATATGACATCCGCAACGGCTTTACCATGGACAAAAACGGATATAAGCTGACGCCGGTTGCCGGGGCAACGGTTAAAATGGGCGGAAGCTATAACCCTGATAATCCGAATGCCCAGATCGGCTATGGGGCAGAGACGGAATCCACCGGCAAATTCTCCTTCGATGTATCGGGTGTCATTAAGAATGCCTTTTATATCCTCAGCATCAGCCAGGGCGGTTCCTCCTTCTTTGTAGATAAAATCAATCCCTCCGCCTCCGGCTTCCCATACGTCCTGCCCACCTTTACCAGCATGAAGCCGGTGAGCATCAACGCCTATCCCGAAAGCGAAAAAGACGGCACGGTGGCAGGCAGTGTTATTATGATCAAAGAAGGGAAGAAAGTGACATTTGAGCTGCTGACAGCATCTCTTGAGAACAACATCCGAGTGGCAGGAGCCGATTTCCGGGTCTATAGCTACAATGGCACGCTGAAATCCAGCCAGGTTGTGGCGGCAGACTTAAACCGTATTAAGTTTACCGTCGACGATCTTCATGAAACCTTTGCACAAAATGACCGGTTTGTTGTGCAGCTCATTGACCAGGCAGGAGGAAGAAGCATCGAATATGACACCGGTTTTGAGCTGCGTCCGCCGCTTCCTGCGACCTCCGTGCTCCCGTCCTTTGCGGCGGATCTGCAAAAGTCCGTTCCCATCTTTGGAACAGTCATGGGTGCCCTCGATCTGGGGCTGGCCTACTTTGAAGATGTCTATATGGATAAGGATGACATCACTATAACCATGGGCTATGAGCATGCCTTTGACGAGTATAACAAAATTCTCAAGGAAACCGGAAAAGATAAGGAAAAAGACGATGATGTGATCAGGATTACGGTGGAAGATATTGAAAATCAGAAAAAGGGGATCGACAAGATCAACAACAAGGACGCCGCGAAGAAAAAAGACACAAATGTCAAAACCAAATCCACCCTCTCCAACAACCTGTCGGTGAACGTCAGCCTTGAGATGAAACTCAAGTATGACTCCGAACGTCCGGCAGGCTCAGGCTCACCCTACTATTTCAACCGGCTGCTGCTGATGGTCACGCTGACCGACAGTCTCAAGACCAGTATCTCCGTCTCGCTTCCCATCGGGCTCACCGTTACGAGCACGCTGGAAGTAGGAGGTTCGGTCACAGGCTATATCGCCATCACGCCCATTAAACCTATCGGAGCGACAGAGCCCCTCCGGGTTTATGCAGACCAGTACGGCAACTACCCTTATTATGATTCGGATCTGTTTAAAAGCTCTAATTATAAATTTAATGTAAACGGCGGACTCATCCTAAAGCCCTATATCAGCTTGACAATCTCGGGAGATTACAGCATCGGGGAGGTCTCCGTCAACGGAAAAGCAGAGTTCACAATGATTTTCGCTACCGACAGGGATAATTCCGGAACGCTGAAGCTCTCCGGCAATATCACGGTCAAAGTGCTCGGTATCCCTGTATATGAAAAGTCCCTTGGGCAGGGAACCATCAACCTCTTCGGCAGTTCGGGCAACAGAATGATGCTTACGGCGGAGGATGAGCCTTCCCAACAGACCACCTTTGCACCGGCTTCCAGAACCTATCTGGATAACCGTGGCGGATGGCTGGGCTCGGACCCTCTGCTGGAGGATGCCGGCCCCCTGCTGTCATCAAATACACTGCAAAGCGGAATCTATCCAGACCCTGACATTCAGCTGATGCGGATTGATGCAGACAGCATCCTCATGGTATTTACCGACGACGATCCGGACCGCTCGAACTACAACCGCGCCGCTCTTTCCTACTCCGTTTCCCATGACAATGGATACACCTGGTCCAATCCCATCATCCTTTCCGATGATGGCACGCTGGACTCCAATCCAAGGCTGGTTGATCTGGGTGATAAAATTCTCTGCCTGTATTCCTCGCTGAATCAGGAGATAGACAGCAGCAATCCCATTACCATGGAAGAAATGCTGGAAGCCAACGAACTGGATATGCACTTCTTCGACAAAGCTGCCGGAATATTTGAAGGCCCGGCAACAAGAATCACCAGATATACCGCCATACCCGACCCGGCAAACCCCGAAAATCTTATTGCAGGCGACTACACCTCGGATGAATACGGCAATGCTGTGTATGACCCTGTTACCAAAAGGCTGCTGATCGCCTATACCAAGTCCGATTACACCTCGGATACCGGCAGAACCTTCAGCGCCAACGATCTCTTTGACACACAAAAATCCTACTCCACTGTGGCTTACCTGATCTACGACACAGCTGCCGGCAGCTTTCTGAATTATGAAGAGATCGGCTATCCGGATGGTGTGGATACAAGTAATGCTGTGGAAAAAGCCAATTGGGACGCGCTCTGGTACGGGCAGAAATTCCTGGACACTGAAATAACCAATCCCAGCCTGCCGGGCGGAGGAATCGCAGATCCGCTGGTTTACGACCTGACCACAGCGTTCAAGGAAGGAATTGCTTACATTGCCTATACCGTAGATATGGACAGTGACCTCTCCACCTTGGAGGATCGGGACATATATCTGGCAACCTACCAATTTGCAGATAATACCTTTACTAAACCAATCAAGGCTTCCGATCTCTATCCCGGCCAGCCGCCCCGTGCCGATGGCAGGCCGCAGCTGGTAACCTATGAGAATTCGGTATACCTCTTTTATGCTGCGGACAGCGAGATTCACTATGTCAAGGCCGATGTGCTGCTGGATCCGGGTCTGCTGCTTGACACTTCGGGTCTGAGTGAGGCCGGCACCGGGGATACGGATCTGATTACCAAGGAAGCCCTGCCGGTGTATCCGCATATCGCACTGGAATCGGAGGAACAGCACAACCCGACCTGGGATTACAGGGTTCTGACCGGCGATGACGGCAAACTTTACCTGTTCTGGACAGAAGCGGCACTCCGGTATGCCGACGGAGTCCTGCCCGGCTCACAGGAGGCGCTGGACCCCAACAATAGTTATCATGAGGATCAGATTTTCGCATCTGTTTATTATGAAGACTATGATGCAAACTTTACCGACGAACACGAAACCGCGGATACACGGACCGATTATGAGAACCTGAGCAATCCAGATGTTGAATATGGACGCTGGAGCCAAAAAATACAGCTCAGCTTTGGTCCGGGCAGCTACAAGGATGTCGGCGCAGATGTGATGGCGGACGGACGTATTCTTCTGGCTGCCGCCAAAAGCGATCTGGCGTACTCTGAAGAAGATCAGATGCTTGTCAACGCTCCTGACTCGGCGCGTCTTGTCACCATGACACTGGTACCAGGCATCCGGATCACTGCGGAAACGGATGCGCTCACCTTCAGTCCTGCCGCTCCAAAGCCAGGGGAGACTGTGAATATTACCGCCGCCTTTTCCAATCAGGGGCTGCTGCCGCTGATCCGGCCGACCGTCCAATTCTATGCTGTCCGGGATGGCAGCAGGCAGCTGATCGGCTCCTCGCAGCCGGGACGCGCACTGTATGCCGGCGAAACAGGTACTGCAAGTGTCGAGTGGACCGCGTCTGACGACCCCCGTAATTTAGAGATCCACGCAATTCTGACGGGGGAAAGTGACGGCAGAGCTTCCGGCGAAACATATGCCGAATTCCAGGCAGCCTTTCCTTACACAACCAGTCTGGAATACAACCTGGTCCGGCTGGACCATATCGCCCGTAGCTCCTATCAAGTTCTTGCTGAGATACTTAATACAGGAAATCAGCCGCTCTCGGGGGCGGAACTGATCATCAACCTGGTGGATTCCATGGATCATACAACCCGTGAACTCAAGCGGGTACCACTCAAAGACAACGCCGGCTCCGACGGTCTGCTTGTTCTCCGCGAGTCCTTTGAGTTGGCAAACACCGACCTGGAACCAATCCATGGAGTGATGGGCGGCAGCGCCTCCATTGAGGTTCGCATCGAGAAAAACGGAACTCCTCTCGCCCGTTATACCGACACTGTGGTAAAGAATATCACGGCGCTCTACGGCGAGCAAATCAACGCTGCTGAACGTGTAAACCTTCCCGCAGCCTCATTTGACCTGAGCACAGGAAGCCATAGGTCCGTTGCCGCGTCTATTCTGCCTGCCCAGGCCGCAGAAAAGTTCCGTATGGTCTACCGTTCCTCTGATCCGTCAGTCGCTTCGGTGGATGAGAGCGGCATTGTCACCGCACGAAAGCCGGGCAATGCTATCATATCGGTATATGCGGTGCCGGATATCGAGCTTCGCCTACTGACCGTCGACGGATACGGTCAGAGCGCAGATATTCTGGATTACCTCTCACCGGAGGACTGCGTAAGCAGCAGCGTGCAGGTCGCAGTGTATCACAACTCCAACTCAGGAGACGAGGAGCAGGACAACAATTCCTCTCAGGTAACTCCAACTCCGACTCCAACATTAACCGCGCCGGTTACCGGTACGGTGAAAAGCACAGCCAAGGTTGACAGCAAGGGCAAGGCAACTGTTAATATCACAGAGCAGGATATTTTAGATGCCATGGAAAACGCTCAGTCGGAGGTTGCAAAAAGGGGCGCCGAGGACGGTGCTGTCACTCTTTCCATTCGCATTTTCACCGACGGTACAGATATCTCCTCCCTCAAGATAAACCTGTCGAAGGAAGCTTTGCAGAACATCACCCATAGTAATAATATTTCCCGAATTGAGTTTGTAACAGACAGTCCCACTTCGGTTCTTTCCCTTGACCTTGCGGCTATCACGGAGATCCATCGGCAGGCCAATACAAATATACAGCTTACTGTAACAAGAAAGAAGGCTCCAAAGCTGAGCAAAGCGGCGAAAAAGATCATCGGAAGCCGGCCTGTATATGACTTTGAGATCAGTTATCAGAACGGAACGAAACAGGTGAGGGATTTTGGAAACGGCAGGGTCTATATATGTATCCCCTATACGCCGGACGGGAAGGAGGCTCCGGGTTATCTGCATGCAGTTTATGTGGATGCCAAGGGCAATGCGGTCCGTCTTGAGAATTCGGCCTATGATGCTAATAGCAGAAGCCTTATGTTCGCCACCGGCCACTTTTCTCTCTATAGCGTGGGCTACACTTCCCCCACACGCTTTACCGATACCAGCGGACATTGGGCTATGGATTCCATTGACTATGCAGTGGGCAGGGGACTGATGTCCGGCACATCCAAATATATGTTTTCCCCTGATAAGGTCATGACAAGAGGAATGCTGGCAACCGCTCTCGCCAAACTGGCACAAGTGGATGAGAAAACATTCACAAAAAACAGCTTTACCGATATAAAAGAGAACAGCACTCTCCGTCCCTATATCGAATGGGTGTATCAGAATGACATCATGCAGGGCATCGGCAATGACCGGTTTGAACCAAACGGAGCAATGACCCGCGAGGAAATAGCGGCTATCTTAGTAAACTTCACCAGAACCACCGGCTACAAACTGCCCACAGTCCGAAGCGCAGTCACTTTTGAAGATGCCGCCGACATTGACAGCGAGTACACAGCGGCGGTCACAGCAATGCAGCAGGCAGGTATTATAATGGGCAGATCAAACCACAAGTTTACACCTAAGGCAAATGTTACCCGTGCGGAGGTCAGCTCCATGCTCCACCGGCTTGTCAAGCTGTCCCTTGACCCTGCAACGGCCGTGGGCTGGGCACAAAACGATGACGGACAATATCTGTACTACAAAGACGGCGATGCCCTTATCGGCCGGCAGAGTATCGACGGCACAAAGTATTTCTTTCACACCGACGGAACACTCAAGACCGGCTGGATAAAGGACGGCAGCAAGCATCGGTACTATTCCGGCAACAAAGCAACCGTTGGCTGGCTGGACATCGACAGCAAGCGCTATTATTTCACAAAGAATGGTGTTATGACTGCCGGAAAGTGGCTGAAGATCAAAACGAAATGGTACTACTTTTATATCGACGGTACTCTTGCAAGAAGCACAAAAGTGGACGGTTATAAAGTCGATAAGAACGGCGTAAGAATAACAAAGTAAATGCAACTGTCAAAGTTAATGTAACGATTAATTGTAAGGAGCCTGTCATGAAATGAAACTGTTCTGCGATATATTATGTGATCTTTTAGAATCACACGATATCGCAGAACAGTTTCATTTTGTGGCAGCCCTTCTATAAGGCTGTGTTTTTCTGCTCTCCCAGATAATCCATCACCAACCTGATGCTGTAATCAATATACGTCTCCGTTGTGGCATTCATCTCAAAGGCGACGGTAATATTGCACCGGTTCAAGGGAATTAGAATTTTATGGGATTCACTGGAGCTGATCGCCGCCGCCATAGCCGGGGTGAGCTCTCCCAGCATGGAATTGGCTGCAATAATCGCAAGCGGTCCCAGAATGATATCGGATCTGGCCGAGGTCTGAATAATTGCATTCTCACCGGTTGCACCGATATCCGCTCCCGCCTTAATCATATGATTCGTGGCCGCAGAATTGGTGCCCAGAGCACAGATTGTAACTTTGCTATCCTTATCAATTAGCTTCCTGAGCTTGCTTACAATGCTTTTGCCGATGCCGCCTCCTTGTCCGTCAATTACTGTTATCATTATGTTCTTTGTCATTGCTGCCATCCTCCTGGTTATCACTTTATTAAAAACCGAACTCCATCTTTCCTATAACAGATAATTGTTTTCTTTACTGGCCTGCTCCAGGGTTCTTAACTCAAAAGATTTGCATCCGGAGGCTATAAACGGATCGGAATTGGCAATCCCGGCAGCCTCCTCCGGATTACCTGCTCGAAAGACGACCATTCCGCCGGGATAATCGCTGAAAGGGCCGCATAATACAAGCCTTCCCTGTTCGTCCAATAATCTCAGATATTCCACATGCTTTTGGATTAACTCTGCATTAATGGGCTTTTCATTTTTCATTAGATATACATACAACATCTCCTGTCCCTCCTGTTTTACCATAGTAAGCTCTATTATATTTCATAAATAAGTCGTCACTGATATTGTTTATTGTACAATGAATGAAATTTATTCTCAACCATAATCCATTTTATCACCCGATACGGGTTAGAAATCTCCTTGTAAAAAAGATAATCCATAGTAAGCTCAACAATAGACCGAGCAAAAATGGCAGAGCAGCTGCCCCGCCTAAAATAAGCTTTCCAATCCAAAATGACGGGAGAAATGCCAAAAAGTATGCATAAGGTGCAGGAATAAACCACACAAGAATCAGACCCAGAAAACTAATTCCCGTCAACTTTGCTAATGCAAGCCCTTCCACACGATTCCCGGCCAAAGCTACAATCACCATAGCTAAAATTATACCTGTC
The DNA here is from genome assembly GCA_023423045.1 of Bacillota bacterium. Lineage (GTDB taxonomy): Bacteria > Bacillota > Clostridia > Lachnospirales > Lachnospiraceae > Mobilitalea. The sequence goes on from JAFAGA010000064.1 coordinate 11,507, forward strand.
AGGATGCTTATCGTCGAGCTCGCCAATATTGTCATTTTAGGAAGACCGGAGATATTAAAAAAACATACGGTAATAACTGTAACGATCCACGCACCTATCATTGGAATCCCAATACGCGCCATTAAATAGGAGTAACCACCGGTCGGCGTTATCTGGTAAAATGCAGTGATACCTTCATCCCGCTCCTCAAGGATCAAAAAAGCAAATGCCAGTGCCACAAACATTGATGTTAAGCAAATGAGCATACCATCCGCAAGACCGTACCATGGCTCCAGCGAAAAGGAGAGCCTCTCTTCCAATATAGAATTCGCAAAAGGGATGGCATATTTGAAAATCACCCCCACTAAAAAAGGAGCGGGTAAAAGAATGAGAAGCATCCCGTCTTTTGTAATCTGTTTCAGCCCTATTTGAAAAAGCCTTAGCGTCTGCTTCATACCTTATCTCTCCCTTCCATTTGCATTGCAATGGGGATACGGCCTTTCGACAGTAAGAGTACTAATCCAAACCATAGCGCAAGAACAAGATACATCCATATTTCAGGACGGTCCGCTATTCCGATGGAATATCCGATCATGTACCATAGCGCCGCAGCAGGAGATATCCCTAAGGCCGGATGCGTAATGCCAAATGCTGCTAATATTGGGGGCAGTGTTATCATGACTAAAATTGGCGATACAAGCAGCATATATTGATTAACGCTTCGTGCGTAGGAGGCTGCAATCAGGCCAATGATAGTAAATATCATTGCGCCTGCAAATATTCCTAAGGAAAGTGCAAAGTAATTGACCGCAGCGTGCAGTCCAAGTATTACGATGAGGTCAGCTGATATGGTAGATATCATCGCCAAAGACACCGCCTTCGATAAGATATATTCTATCGGACGAATTGGTGAAATGCCCCAATAGCTGTGCAAGCCTTCACTCTTTTCCAAAAGCCATATTCCTCCGATAAAAAATGCTCCGAGCATAGCCGGGTCTGTTAAAACGATGATAGATGCAACCATACTTCTATGTTCTGTTGGACACAAGTTTAATACCAGAATATAAATTATACTGAAGAAGGCGTATAAAAAGTAAAATCCATATTTAAATTGATAACGAATATCATTTCCCAGCATGGAAAGGAATCTCATCATAAGCACCTGCCCGTCAGTTCAATAAATACATCTTCAAGGGTATGTTCCTTTGAATGAATGCTTTTCAGCGTCCCTGCCTTGAGCGCGGCTTGAAAGTCTTTCGCTTCTCCGAGCTTGGCCAGCAGGCAATTATTTTCTATTTCTTGTCCTCCCATAACAAAACGATATGCCACTTTTGTATTGGCTCCGCTTTGCTGCAACGCATAGGGTGTATCAAGCGCTTTTACTTTTCCATCCGCAATAAATGCCACACGGTCACATAGCTCCTGTGCGTCGTGCATATTATGAGTAGTCAATATAATGGTTTTACCCATCTTTTTTTGCTCTAAAATAATATCCTTTAATATTCTTGCATTTGCGGGGTCCAGGCCGCTTGTCGGCTCATCCAGAAACAGTAATTGCGGATTGTGCATCAGGCAGCGAACAAAGCCCAGCCGCATTTTCATCCCCTTGGAGAAGTTTCCGACTTTTTTGTTTGCATCGTCCCGAAGCCCGACTTTTTCTAATAAAAGCATGGGATCGGTTGTATTAACCGAGTACAGGGACGCAAAATATTTCAGGTTCTCAAGAGCGGTGAATTTGCCATAGAAGTTGGGAAATTCAAAGTCGACGCCTATTTTTTCGTAATAATCGCTTGTTCTATTTTTTATTTCATTGCCAAATATACGTACCCCACCGCGGTAATTCCGAAACACACCTGTCAGTATCTTTTGCATGGTGCTTTTTCCCGCCCCGGACGGGCCAAGAAAGCCAAAAATTTCACCCTGCTTTACATCAAAGCTAATTCCTTGTATGGTATCTTCCTTCAAGGCCGGGTATTTAAAAAATACTTCTTGAACGCTAATCATTTTTATCACCCACAATCTCGTTAACCACACCATTCACAATAAGCTCCATTACAGCAACCTGCCGGCCATATTGCTCCTTTTTCAGCTCCAGGAAACTTATCACAAGTACCTGTAATGCTTTTGCAGCGAGGTCTGCTTCACAATTGAAGCTAATACCGTATTCTTGCAGCTTCCTTAGAAAAAAAGCATCCTCCTGCGTATGTAATTCAATCATTTCTTTGGGAAGTTTACGAAACAGATAATCCACCGTCTCGGTATCGACCAGTAAAAGCATGGGGTATTTCTGCAATTGATCTAACGACCAAAGGAGTGCCTTCTTCATCAACTCTTTCGGCAATAGAGTACGATGGCCATCAAGAAAAACATCCATATCCTGCCATACTCTTCTTTGTATTCTTTCTAAGATGCTCATATACAAATGTTCTTTATTGGAGTAAAAAGCATAAAATGACCCCTTTGCAATTCCCGCGGCTTTAACCAAATCATCAACAGTAACTTTTTTAATTCCATACAGAGTAAAAAGGCGCTCGCCTTCGGTATGAAGTTTTTCTTGTATCATTTGTTTTTCGCTATCACTAAATTTCGGCATTTTAACACCTCTTAATCTATATGACTAAAAACATTATTTTAGTCATATAGATTTTACCAAGTAAATTTTGTAAAGTCAAGCAAAAATCAAATTAACATAGGGACTAACCTCTTCCACCTCCGCCACTTCGAATAAGATGGACCTGTTAGCACGCAAATGGGACAGAATTCTACAAATCCTGCCCCATTTCCCATTACTGGCGAAAAGCCATTTTCAATTGTTCTATCATCCTAAACAGCGCTAGCCGTTGTGTTTCACTGCAATATGTTTTTTGGGAGAGAGCTTAATCTCAATCCCTTTCTTCCACATCATAGTCCACAATCTTGCCCGTGGCTGCATTCACCTCATATTCATACTCCAATCCGCCCGCATAAAACTCTATCTCGTATATGGAGACACCGTCCTCCTTATCCAGCTTGGATTTCGTGAAAGTCACTTCCTTCGCCTTATATCCGGCATGCTCCAGTGCCTTTTCCTTCGCTTTTTCTACCCCAATCTTGGAGGAAGTCTGCTTTGACGTTTTTGCTTTTTCCGATTTGGAGGCTGCCTTCTTCTTGATCTTCTTCACTGAGTACTCCGTGATATCGCCATCATCCGCATTAATCTCATAGTCATAGATTTTGTTATTCCAAGTGAACTTAATCTCGTATTCCGCAATACCATCGTCCCAATCCAGCACCGTCTGAAGAAATGCTACTTCCTTTGAAGAAGCACCCGCCTGGCTGAGTGCCACCTTTTTCGCCGCCTCAAGGCCGATATCGCCGGAAGTGGCTGCGCTCTTTGTGGTGGCCGCAGATACGGTAAGCCCCGGAAGGCCCGCATATAATAGAGCGACTGCGGCAAAAGCACCGACTCTCTTTGCTATGTTCTTCTTATTATTCTTATATTTCATAATAACACCTGCTTTCTTTTAATTTATATTGCTATCATACTCTGTGAAGATTAAAGCAACATTAAAAGAAATGAAAAAGGCAGCCGTGCATAAACCCTATAAAAACCCTCCACTATAACACCAGACTTTGATATGGTGGTATAATGGTACAATAGAGGGGTGGTGATAAATTGAATACTTACAAAACATCCGAAATTGCACATCGTATCGGAATCCATCCTAATACGGTACGGCTGTATGAAGAACTTGAATTTATTCCTAAAGCAGAGCGCAAAGAAAACGGTTATCGTATTTTTACAGATTTCCATATGGAGCAGATTAAATTTGCAAGAACTGCTCTAAAGGTTGAAGTCCTGCAAAATGGCCTGAGGAAGCAGGCGATTGCAATTATTAAGACCTCCTCACTTGGGAATTTTGACAAGGCTATTTGTTTGACAAAATACTATATGCAACAGATCAAAAATGAGCAAAGAAATGCCGAAGAAGCCATAATGATTACAGAGAGGCTGTTGTCAGGTGACAGCCAGGAAACAGGCACTGCGTTTTTAACCAGAAAAGAAGCGGCTGATTATTTACAAATCTCAATAGACACTTTAAGAAATTGGGAAATGAATGGATTGCTTACCGTGAAGCGAAAGCAAAATGGATATCGCATTTATGGAGATGAAGATATTCGGCGGTTGAAAATCATCCGTTCCCTGCGGTGTGCAAAGTATTCTCTCTCAGCAATTTTGCGAATGCTGAATGCCTTATCCCGAAATCCCGAAGCGGACATTCGGCAGGCGATTGACACTCCAACGCAAACTGACGATATTATTTCTGTATGCGATAAGCTGCTCACATCATTGCATTACGCTGAACAAAACACAAAAGTCATGCTTGCTCACCTTAAAAAAATGAAAAAACAATTTCATTCAAACCCTACACCTTAACACCAGGCTTTGTTCTGGTGTTATTCTTTTTATGTAAAGAAAAGCAGGAGGATAAATGACATGGAAACAACGATTGAAGTAAAAAACCTATGCAAATCTTACGATCATATCAAAGCGGCAGAGAATATCAATATCTCCATTTGCCGCGGAGAAGTATTTGGCTTGCTGGGTGCAAATGGTGCGGGGAAAAGCACAATTATTGAATGTATTTTAGGAACAAAAAAACAAGATAGCGGAACCGTGTCCATTTTGGGAATGAATCCGCAGAAGGAGCGGAAAGAATTGTTTGAAAAGGTTGGCGTTCAATTTCAGGAATCCTACTATCAGGACAAAATAAAGGTAGCCGAACTTTGTGAGGTCACGGCGTCACTTTACAAAACCTCTCTGGATTACGGCGTTCTTCTAAAACAGTTCGGGCTTTCTGCTAAATTAAAAAGCCTGGTTAGTGAGCTTTCCGGAGGTCAGAAGCAACGGCTTTTTATTGTGCTGGCTCTGATTCCCAATCCCGAAGTCGTATTCTTGGACGAACTAACCACCGGTTTGGACGCTAAGGCCCGGAGGGATGTCTGGAAAAGTCTTTCCGAATTAAAAGCGAAAGGAATTACGATTCTGTTAACCTCTCATTTTATGGAGGAGGTAGAAGCCCTGTGCGACAAAATCATAATTTTGAAAAAGGGGGAAACCATTTTTTATGGGACAGTTCAAGAAGCAATCGCTGCCAGTCCATATGAAAAATTTGAGGACGCATACCTTTGGTACACAGATGGGGAGGTAGAAAATGAAAGCATTTAGAGCCTTACTCAAAACAGAAATCAGGTTATCCCTCCGTGGGATGGACATGTTTATTTTTGCTATCTGTATGCCTGTTATTGCCGTTATTATCTTAGGAGCAGTATTCGGTAATAAACCTGCTTTCGACGGCGCAGAGTATACCTTTTTGGAACAATCTTTCGGTGCGGTATCAAGCATTGCCATATGTGCCGGGGGTGTAATGGGGCTTCCTTTAGTCGTATCTGATTATCGAAGCAGAAAAATATTAAAGCGGTTTAAGGTCACACCTACCAGCCCTGCTCTTATCTTAGCGGTGCAGATTGTTATTTACGCGCTTTACTCGATTGCTTCACTTATCCTTGTTTATATGGCAGGGGCGATATTTTTCGGCTATCGGTTCCATGGTTCATGGCCTGAGTTTTTGGGAGCATACTTGCTGGTTATGCTGTCCATGTTCAGCATTGGGCTGTTGGTGGGAGGAATCGCACCAAATACAAAAATCGCAAGTGCCGCTGCCAGTCTGCTGTACTTTCCGATGCTACTCTTTTCGGGAGCTACCCTTCCTTACGAAGTAATGCCTGTTACACTCCAAAAAGTGGCGGATTTATTGCCCTTGACACAAGGAATAAAATTTCTCAAAGCCGCTTCACTCGGTCTGCCAATCAATAATGTATTTATTCCCGCGATTGTGATGAGTGTAATTGCAGTGATATGTACTACTATTTCTCTCCGCTTTTTTAAGTGGGAATAGATTTTCACAATTGGGGGCATGGTTGGTTAAAGCAACTGCATAGACGAAATTGGCTGTTTATGGTAGAATAGGAGAGATTAAATTTACATGTCAGGAGAAGGCCGGTAATCATGAAAAAAGAATTTATCGATACGACAATTAAAACATATTTGACAGAGCAATTTTTCTGTTCATTCTCAGACCTGGAGCAGGACAGTGTTATATTTACCGTAAACAAATTGAGCAAACAGCCATATATAAAAATTATGACATATCATAAGTGCGTCATTGTAAATACTTCTGAAGCCTTATCTTCAAAAGTTAAAACGGCACTGACAGGCAAAAACCGGGACGAGATATTCGAATTCCCCTTTGTATATGGTCAGACAATTCACTTTGTACCCGATCTGGAAAGACTTCAAAAATATACACTCCCCAGCCATTTTTCTTATGAATTGCTGCAAAATGACAGCATTCAAAAGCTCAAGGATATTAAGGGTTTTGATAATTCACTTGTATTTTCGGATAATGGGGACACTTCAACAAAGATCGTATTCCTTGCAAAGAAAGGCGAGGAAATCGTAGGCCTGGCAGGAGCCGGAAAGGAAGCGGAGCATTTATTTGAAGTTGGTGTAGACGTGAAACCGGAATACCGAAAAGAAGGCCTCGGGACAAGATTGGTCGCATATCTGACCCTAGAACTGATAGAGCAGGGGATTGTTCCTCTCTATTCGGCTTCCGTAACGAATATTGGCTCGCAGATGGTGGCAAATCGCTGCGGATATGTTCCCTGCTGGGTAGATACCTATAATAATACGCTTAATGGCAGTTCTGTTTATGGTTCTTTTGTAGAGAAATTGATTCTATAATATCTTCTTCTCCAAATCACTTTCCTCACTCCACTCGCCCGACTGGCCGAACGACCCGGACAGCCGGGTGAGTGGAGTCTTTTGTTATCTGATATTATTTGCCCTTTGCTATGGAAATACACCATGTTTGTTATACCGAGCTTTTCAGCAAACTGTACCTGTGTCATGCCATGCTCTTTTCGGCAAGCAGCTATAAATTTACCAATTTTTTCTTGATTCATCTTAATTCACCTCTTTTTCTGATGGGAGTATATCACTTTTATAATGATAACTACATCCACCGGAGGTAGAATTGGGCAAAGAAAAGGTAAATGTGCTCCCTGCTCCCAGCGTGCTCTTCACGCTGACCTCTCCCCGGTGAAGCTTTGCGATCTGCCTTACCATGGCCAGGCCCAGCCCCATGCTTCCGCTTTCCTCCGCTGTTCGGGCAGGATTGACCTGATAGAACCTGCTCCAGATTCTGTCCAGCTCTTTGCCGGCAATTCCGATTCCGTCATCCGATACCGAAAGCTTGACTTCATTTTCTTCTCTGCGCAGCGCCACCCGAATGTTTCCGCCTTCCCTTCCATATTGATATGCATTGCTTACGAGATTGCTTACCAGTCTTGTGATCAGGGTTCGATCCACTCGGGCATGAATATCCGGAGCGATCTCCATGCTAAGCCGGATGCCTTTTGTGCCGCTCCCTGCCTGATCCTCGCAGATCATTCCCACCAGCTCGCTCAGATCCGTATCCTCAAAATCTACCCTGTCCACTCCCTGCTCCAGTCTTGTAACGGTCAGCAGCATTGAAACCATCTGCGACATCCTGACTGCCTGGCGCTTTACCGTTTCCATGGCCTCGCGGTATTCTTCCGGTGCAGAGGCATGCTCCAGAGAATATTCACACTGGGAAAGTATCACAGAGATAGGAGTTCGCAGCTCATGGGAAACATCGGAGGTAAAATGCTTTTCCTCCTCAAAGGATACCTCCAGGCGGCTGAACATATGGTCAAAGGTATCCGCAAGGCGGTGAATTTCGTCCCCTCCCTCGCCCAGACCAATCCGCTTCGTCAAATCACTGCCCTCGCTGATCTCGTTGGCCGCACGGATGATCCGTTCAATCGGGCGAAAGGAGCTCTTTGCTATCTGATACCCCACCAACGCCGCAATCAGCACAATAAAGGGCAGAAGAATTGTGGCCGCACGGAGAATGGTTCCAATCATGCCCGCATTTTCATCGACTGCGATAATTCCCCGAATCCACAGATCCTCTTCTTCCGTAAAGTGGATTCTCCGGTCGTAGCAATAGTATCTTTGTCCGCCGGAGGATACCATATGCAGGTTATTATCCTGCAGCGGCTCATCCGACTGAAAGCCCTTAGGGATATGGCCGTCAATCAATTGCCCCTGAGCGGAATATACGAGAGAACTGACTCCGTTCTTAAAGAACAAGAAATCATCATCAATCTCAAACTCCCCATCCTCATATTCCACTTCCTCCATATTCGATTCCACAACCACAATCAAAGCATTTTTGGTATTGCTTTTTGCGATATACTCACTGACAAATCCCATAAAACCCAGAACCAAACCCGCCAGCAGCAGCATCAGCAGGGAATACCACAGAGTCACACGCATCTTAATGGACAGCTTCTTCATTCCAATCTCCCTTTCTCCAAAATATCCAAAGCCAGCAGCATCGTTTCGTGCAGCTTTAGGTATCTTCCTGGCTGCTGCCTGCTTCACATTTCTCTCAGCACATATCCGCTTCCTCTGATGGTGTGGAGAAGCTTCGTATCAAAGCCATCATCTATCTTCTTGCGTAAATACCGGATATAGACATCTACTACATTGGAACCGCCTTCGTAGTCAAAGTTCCAGACATGGTTCTCTATTTTTTCCCTTGAAAGGACAATTCCTTTATTGCTAATCAAGTATTCCAGTACGGAAAACTCCTTGGTGGAAAGAATAATCTCCCGTCCGGCGCGCCTAACCACATGCCTGGCACAGTCCACCGATAAATCTGCCGCCGTAAACACATTGGTTGCTTCTCCCGCGCTTTCCCTGGTTAATACGCGGATGCGCGCCATAAGCTCCTCAAAAGAAAAGGGCTTGACCAGATAATCATTTGCCCCGGCATCCAGCCCGGATACCCGGTCGGACACGGAATCCCTTGCCGTCAGGAATAAAACCGGAGTTTTATCGCCCATGGAGCGCATCTGTTTCAGAACAAAGAGCCCATCCCTCTTTGGCATCATAATGTCCAGGATAACCACATCATATTCTGCCATCCGCAGGTAATCAAGAGCCTCCTCCCCATCGAAGCACGAATCCACCCCATACCCCTCAGCGGTAAGCTTCTTTGTAATAACCTGGTTTAAATCACGTTCATCTTCCGCAATTAACACTCGCATGAGAATACTCCCTTCCTGCATTTTTATTTCATTATAAGGTCTTCCCGGGATGATTTCAAGGAGTCATTTCCTCTTGGACGGCTAAAGCTTCGGCAAAAACGGGCGAGAATGCCGTGGCTGCAATAAAAATATAGTGCATAAACGTTTATAGGCGGGAAACCATTATGGTCACCCGCCGTTTTAAACACTTCTTAACTATAGCTTATCCTGCCCTATCTCCATTCCGTCATAAGCCACCTCAATCCTGCACGGGAATTTTTGCTTTTCAAAATATTCACACAATTCCACATGCGTGCCGCGGTAATGATTGATATGAGTCAGATAAATCTGTGACTCCCCGCTCAGGGTTTTCTGGTGATAAAGCTGCCAAAATACCTTCATACAACTGAATGCATCCAGGTGTCCACCCGGAGTGTCACCTCTCCCCTCCGTAAGGCCGAAGGTGCATTCGCTGATCAGATAATCCAGCCTGACCCCATCCAATGCCGAAAAGGTCTCTTCTAAATAATAACCTGTATCCGATCCGTAATACAGCATCTTTCCATCCGCCATACGAATCAGATAATTAGCACAGCACTCGTCCATATTTCCCTTGTGGTTTCCTTTTAACGGGGTAACTTCCATGTCGGTTATGGGCTTTGTCCTTCCGAATTCCAGACGGTGAAAAGCCACGATGCCGTCTTCGACAAATTTTCCCGTCATGCCCTTCATGATCGGGCGGCTGCTTATCATGAAATCTACGATGTCATAAGCCGCGTCGGTGAGATAAATATGCAGCGGGTCCCGGGAGCGCCTGATTGCCATATTTCGTACATTAAGCATCATCTGTGCAAAATGATCCTCATGAGTATGCGTGACCAATACATGCTTCAAATTGATAAAATCACCGTAATCAATTGCCTGGCAGAAGGAATCCGCCCCCAAATCGATACAAGTCCCCTCATTCAGGCGCAGCATACTTCTTCTCCTGATTTCTTTTCCTCTTACCCTTCTTGCATTCGTGCAAACCGGGCAGCTGCAAAAGGGATTCGGTATTCCCTCCGCGGCACTGGTTCCATAAAATATCATTAGAAATCTCCTTTCTCTGCCTATTCTATTCCTTAACCGCTCCCATTACAATTCCCGTTACAAAATATTTCTGAAGAAACGGATATACCAGCAAAATAGGAACCATGGATACGATTACTTTCGCAGAATTAAAGGTGAGACTGGACATTGCCAGTTTTTCCTGTATCTCTTCCGCAGTCATACTCGCAAGCTGCTCCGTATTAAACGATGCTGTCAGCGACTGGATATAGGTCTGCAGCGGCAGAAGATTGGTAGAATTAATATAAATCTTACCGTCAAAAAAAGCATTCCAGTGAGTTACTACGGCAAATAATGATATTGTAGCAATTGCTGCCTTGGATAACGGAAGATAAATCTTCCATAGAATGATCCAGGGGCTCGCTCCGTCCACCCGGGCTGACTCCTCCAGCGATATCGGCACCGCCTTATAAAAGTTCATTAGCAGAATAACATTAAACACAGGCACCGCTCCGGGTAATACCAGCGCCCAGATTGTATCCGTCAGATGCAGTTTATTCACTACCATGAACGTAGGTATCAGACCGCCATTGAACATCATTGTAAATACAACAATCCACACATATACCTTTTTCCAATGGAATTCCGAACTGGGTTTGGAAAGCGGGTATGCCATTAATATCGTAAGCAGCATGTTAATACCGGTACCCAGTATGACCCTTCTGATCGAAACCAGGAATGAGATCCAGAACTGCTTTTCCGCCATCATCGCCTTATAGGAAGCAAGATTGAAATTAACCGGCAGGAATGCAACCTGTCCCAGCGCCGCACTGGTTTTGTCACTGAAGGAAATGGCCAGCGTATTTAGTATGGGTACCAGACAGATCAGTGCGCTGAGAAATAACAGCAATGATATGATCCTATCTGATGGCTTTAATTTACTTCTCATTTTATTCACATCCTTCCATCAGAAGATCCGGTACCCTGCATACTTATCTGCAAGCTTATAGGCTGCTGTCAACAAGGCAAAGCTGATTATGGATTTAAACAATCCCACAGCCGTAGCAAAGCTGTATTGTAAATCCAAAAGTCCGACACGGTATACATAGGTGTCTATGATATCACCGGTTTCATAAACCAGCGGTGAATACAGATTAAATATTTGATCAAAGCCTGCATTCAAAATCTTGCCCATATTTAATGTCGTCATCAGGACAATGGTCGGAAGAATCGACGGTATTGTTATATTAAATATTTTTTTCATCCTGCCCGCCCCATCCATGCCTGCCGCTTCATATAAGGACGGATCTATGTTGGTCATGGCAGCTACATAGACGATTGCACTGTATCCAAATTCCTTCCATACATCTCCCAGGATAACGATGGGACGGAACCACCGGTTACTGATCAGATACATCACCGGTTCTCCACCGAAAGCCGTTACCACTTGATTGACCACTCCGCTGTAGGAGAAAACATTGCTGAACATAACAGCCAAAATTACCCAGGATAAAAAATGGGGCAGATACACCGCTGTCTGAACAAAGCGCTTGAATTTCAACCTTTTGCACTCATTCAGCAATATGGCAAATGCAATCGCAACCAGCATACCGATCAGGATTTTGAAAACAGCAATGATTATGGTATTGGTTAAAATATTTCTAAAGTCCGGCAGAATGAACAACCGTTTAAAATTACCAAACCCAACAAATTTCGAGCCAAAAATCCCTTTCGATGGTACAAAATGTTGGAATGCCATAGCTAAGCCGCCCATTGGAATAATGTGAAATATCGTCAGGAACAGCATTCCCGAAAGCAGCATCAAATGGTAGGGTAATTGTTTGCGCTTCATTTCTTAAAACTCCCCTCTTCCTGCTTGAACAGGCATATTTATGCTTACCTGGCCAGCAGTTCCACTTCCTCTTTCAGGGTATCGCCGCCAAGCTGCTTCCACTGTGATGCAAACTCATCAAAATAATCCAACGGTTTCTCTCCTAAAATAATCTTCAGATACATCTCCATTTCCAGCTTATCCAGGGTCGGCTCCAATTCGGTGCTGGAATCCGTGGGATAATAATAAGCCGCTTCCACAGGCTTACATACGGGGTCCGCTGCCACACCGCTGCCAATGTATCTGAAATAATATGCCCGGAAGGTAAGTTCGCTCTTATCACTGCCATCCGCATAAGAAGCCGCCAGCTTCACCTGCTCCTTATCATATTCCGTCATACCCGGATATTCTTCATAAGTCCCGCTCTCGATCTGCTGCTTTACCACACCGGCAAGCTTCGGAACGATATCATAATAGTCAAGGGTCAGTCCGCCATGGAAGAACACAGCCCGCCTTCCGCTGCCGGAAGCCGCAATACCCGCATCGTCGACAATCTTCTTTGCTTCCGGATCAAAACCGCGATAGATATCGTTGTTAATTCCGATTGCTCTGATTGCTGCTTCCGGATTCTTGCAGTTCTTACTGATCAGCATCATGGAAGATACCGGTGAAGACATCATATAGCCAAGGTTTCCATCCGAATTTAGCGGTGCACAGACCGGTACAAATTCAACCTCGGGATTGTTCGTAAATGCATCTGCTGCGATTGAGGACCACGGACCAAAATAAGCGCCGGACTGTCCGGAGGTTACGATCGCTTCCGTTTCCCCGCTTCCAATTCTGGTCGGAAATTGGGTATCGATCAGTCCTTTCTGATACCAATCCTGTAAAAGGCCTAAGGCACCCTTCATCGCTTCACCGATCGAACCATAGTATACCTCATTATTTTCATTCTGCATCCATTGTTTTGGATAGGCGCCAAAGCTGTAAAATATAGGCTCCAGGCCATAGATATGACCGAATTCCTGCACCGGCTGGGTTGCATCCACCGCAAGCCCGACGGTATCATTTACTCCATTACCATCCGGGTCATCGTGTACAAAGGCAGTTAAAACCTTTTCTAAATCCTCTATTGTCTCAGGTATATCCAGCCCCAGGTTGTCCAGCCAGTCCTTCCTCAGCCACAAAAGATCCTGCCCATAACCCAGGTTACCGGAAGGAATGCCCAGCAGTTTTCCGTCAATTGTGACTGCATCCAGGGTTCTTCCTCCAAAGGATTGATCAATTGCTTTCATGGTATCCGATGCATTTGCCTCATAAATATCGGTCAGATCGGCCAGCATGTCATTCTCCGCCAACTGTAGAAAGGTAAGATAATTATTACAGAAAAAGATATCCGGAACGGTTCCCGATGCAATATTGACCGATAGTTTATTGTTGTACTCCGAACCAATCGATTGCCAGGCCATTTTCATTTCGATATTGTATTTATCCTTCAGATAGTCAAATACCACATTCTCCTCCGGTGACTGTCCTTCGGGCAGGGTAACATCCGGATACATTATTTTTGAAAAGGTTAATTCCACCGGTTCCGTATATTTTCCTTCTGCATCCATGGAGTTGCCTCCGCCGTTCCCATCCTGGGCCTCGGTTTTTTCCGCATCATTGTTCTTAGTCTTCCCTTCATTGGGATTAGAGGTACCGGAGCAGCCGGCCAAAAGCAGCATAATGAATATCAGAAATAACGCTGTTGCCTTCCTTGTTTTACAATTCATAATTTCTCCCTTCTCAACATTCCTCACGGGAAAACTGATCCCGGCAAACTCCCATGCCCCATATGGCTTTGTATTCCCTCATACATTGCGCGCTTCGATCCCACGTATTCAGTAATACTGCACATACTTTTCCAGTTTTACCCGTATTTAATTATATATTTTTGATACCTATATACTATATATCACAATATGAATTTAAAAAATGCACAATTCCGGTGTTCTATAGCTAAAATTCCGGTATATATAGCAAAATGAGTAATTGCCGCTCTCTTTCGTTCCTTTTTAGTCACGCACAATAAAATCACGACATAAAAAGAACCGTCTCTTCAGCAATTACTCATTCTATAAGCCATCATATCACTTCTTTATATTCACTGGGGGTAAATCCGGTATATTTTTTAAAAATTTTACTAAAATAATGCGGATTATTTCCATAGCCAACCTGCTCTGCAATCACATAAATCTTAATCTCCGACAATTCCCGAATTAAATATTTTGCTTTTTCCACTCTCCTTCGATTCAGATAGGAGGTAAAGTTTTCACCCACCTTTTGTGTAAAAGCCTTTCCCACATAATCCTCATTCATATAGACCAGCTCGGAAGCAACCCATCTTAAGCCCAATCTTTCATCCTCCAGATGCTCATCTACGTACTCCAATATCTTCTCCACAAAATCTTCTTTCTTCTCTGTCTGATGCCTTATTTCACTGACGGTCAGATCCAGACGGTCGACCAGCCTCCTGGCCTCCTCCAGTTCCTGTGTTCTATCGATATCCTTAATTACTTCGCGGATTGCCGCTATAATCTCATCCTCACCACAGGGCTTCAGAAGATAATGCTTTACCCCTTCCTTCATGGCTTCTTTGGCAAATTCAAATTCATTATATCCGGACAGGACGATGACTTCCCCGCGGTAATCCATCTTCCTCAACCTGCGGATTAACTCAACTCCATTCATTACCGGCATCTTAATATCCGTTATTACAATGTCAGGATGAACCAATTCCACCTTTTCCAGAGCCTCAAAACCGTTCAAACAGGTTCCGGTCAGGCAGACACCGCACTTCTCCCAGGGAACTAGGCGGCTGATTGCTTCCACGACAGACTGTTCATCATCCACCAACAATACCGTTTTCATCCGTTCTGACCTCCGTTTCTATCTCTGCTTTGGGAAGGTAGAATTCCACTATTGTTCCATTCCCCGTGTTATGCAGAATAAGGCTGTATTCCTCAGAAAATAAAAGTTTAATCCGCTGACTGATATTGGAGAGTCCTATACCCAGCCCGTAAATTTGCTTCTCAGTCTGCTCTTTCCCGGCCTTTTCCAATGCATCTTCCTCTATCCCCGGTCCATTATCCTCCACATACAGATGAAAGGTATTCTCTTCCTCCCGTGTCCAGATCTTTATCACACAGGGCTCCAGAATCGCCTCAAGAGCATATTTTATTGAATTTTCTACGACATTCTGGAGGGAAAGCTTTGGAATCCTCTGATGATAAAGGTGCTCCGGAATATCATAGATTACCTTCAACCGTTCCTGATACCGAAGCTTCTGTATATCCACATAGTGCCCTACGATCTTAAGCTCTTCCCCTAAGGATACGGGGTCTTCCTCCTCACTCAGCGTATATCTCAGCAGCTTTCCCAGCGCTTCCGCAATCTGGGAGACCTCCTGGGGTTTATTATCCTTCGCCTTCCAGTTTACGGTCTGAAGGGTATTAAACAAAAAATGGGGATTTATTTGCTGTTGAAGCATCTTTAATTTACTTTCCTGAATCAACAGCTGCTTTACATAATTATCCTGAATGAGCTTCTCCAGCTCCTTCACCATCTTATCAAAGCTCTGATGGATGAAGCCGATCTCATCGTTTCGCATGGCATAGCTCGGATATTTCTCCATATGAAAATCTCCGCTTCGGACACTCCTCATCTTCTTCACAAGATAATCAAAATGCCTGGTCAAAGAAAAAATTAATGTCCGGCAAAACAAAACCGTAATTACGATCACCAAAAAGTCAACCAGAATAAAAACAATCTTCAAGCCTGTGACGGAGCCAAACACATCATTAAAGGGAATCAATGTAATGCAGTGCCAGGAATAGATGGAATCATCCGTATAGGAAGCAAAATACTTTTCTCCCTCAACCGTAACCACACGGTAAGGCCTGTCCTCCATGATCTCCTCCAGATTTTCTTCCTGCCACAGATCGGCATAAATTTTGCCGTCTTCATTATAGATCTGTATGTTGGGAGCATATTTCAGATTCCTGTTCTCCTTCAGCTGTGCCCTAATAATCGATTGAAAATCACATTCCACCAGTATCCTGCCCAGCGTCCTGAAATTTCCCGAGACCTCCTTTATATTCCGCACATAAAACATCCGGTCTCCCGGGTAGCTGTCAGGAAACCAGGCGGAATTTTTATAATCACCGGAAAGCTTATCCTCCATCACCATAAATATAACATCGTCCATTTTTCTGGGTAATTGCCCCACATAATACCATTCTTCATCAACAAATATTGAGATTGACAGAATTTCCGCGTTATTATCATACTCGTCCTTCAACAGCTGATAGAACTCAACGGCAAGAGCATGATATTCACTGCTCGTCTCCCTCCCTCTGATATTCGGCTTCTTAAAACGCAGAGCGGACTGCATGGTAGCGTCTGTGATCAGATGCCCCGTAATACTCTCAATTTTACTGAGTTCCGCCTCAATATTGTTAACCGAAATATTCAGACTCTGTACCGTCGACTGATACAGCGTATCCTCATACTGGCCAAACACATAGAAGGAAAATGCCATTATAATAATGCTTGACAAGATCGAGCACGGTATCATGATCAATAAGAATTTGCTATGCAGATTGCAGTTGCTTATACAAAGTTTGAGCTTGATAAGAATATCCGGCTTCTTAATCATCTGACCCTCCTCCGGCCTCGCCTGGCTTCTTACAATGAAGCTTTGTTTCAACCAGGCTTCATACACTGTGTTTTTCGCATGCATGAAACAAAACCTGCAACATCGAATGTTATGCAGGTTTTGATTTATCTTGGTGATCAATATTAAATTTACTTATTAATAATTCTCTTTTCTCACTTCAAAATAGCTCTGAGGATGCTTGCATACGGGGCAAAGCTCCGGAGCCTTCTTGCCCATTACAAGGTGTCCGCAGTTGCGGCATTCCCAAATCATCTCGTCCGATTTTTCAAAAACACTCTTCATCTCTACATTGTTCAGGAGAGCACGGTATCTTTCCTCATGTGACTTCTCAATCTTGGCGACCATTCTGAACTGTGCTGCAAGAGCCTTGAAGCCTTCTTCCTCGGCATCCTTGGCAAAACCCTCGTACATATCGGTCCACTCATAGTTCTCGCCTTCTGCAGCATGGAGTAAATTCGCTGCCGTATCACCAAGCTCGCCCAATGCCTTAAACCAAAGCTTTGCATGCTCCTTCTCATTATTCGCTGTCGCTTCGAAAATTGCAGCAATCTGCTCATAACCCTCTTTCTTGGCAACGGAGGCAAAATATGTATATTTATTCCTTGCCTGAGACTCTCCTGCGAATGCATCCATTAAGTTTTTCTCTGTCTTGCTTCCTTTTAATTCCATGGTATCTTCTCCTTTTCTGAAATAATTTATTTTATCCCCGCCAGGCTATCTGCTTTGCCAGGGAGGATTTTGGCGGTATTATTCTCTTACCATAGAATAACATATTTTTGTTATAAATTCTACTAGGATATTAACAATTTATCGCTTTTTGTTATTTTGGCACGATATCATGAAGAAAAGATATTAAAACTGTGCGGATTTCTTATAGACCGTTGTAAAATATTTTTAATTCCTGTTTGGTTTGTGCAGTCAGGAATTTATCAGGGATTCCAAGAATGGCTCCCTGTATCCCATACAGCATGTGAAGACAGGCTCCGGGATCACGTTGCAGCCGGATGCGGAGAAATGCTTCCTCAGCGCCTATCTGCCGCAGCTGTTCCGGTGTTTTGATGCCAACGGCAAGTAAATTTTCCTTTAAAACCTTGCCCACATTGGGCAGATCAGATAGTTCACTCAACTCTTCCCCTCCATTGATTCCACAAAATCTGCTTTCCACGCTGGCAGCTTACGCATCATGGATTCCGCAGCACGGGCAGCGACTGCTTGATCAAGCCCCTGGGTCTTTATGATAAAAGAAGTCAAGCCCTCTTTTTTCTCATCGAAAGATTGCATGGAGCCATCCCGGCGGGCACAGTAGACACAATAATCTTTGTTGGTGTCACCCATTGCAAACTCGGAAGTGTCTTTCATGGGCATACCGCAGGCAATACAAATTTTCATCATTTTTCCTCCTTGTATAATAATGATATAGCCAACAAGGCTTATATCTTACTAACATCTTTTTATTCTGTAACTGAATAAGGAATTCATCCTTAATCAGAAGTTACTATTTATCTAACATGTCTGAGGTT
>JAFAGA010000088.1 GCA_023423045.1 Bacillota bacterium
TCTTGACAATTAACATCATAAAGAAAAACGGTATGATTGGGAAGTAGGGATTTACTCTTTACTTCCCTTTTTAGTTTACATAACTAAAATTTCTTATTATCTTTGCCAACACTAATTATACACTAACATGGATTTTCAGAATTTATTATTTTACAAAACCCGACAGTAATGATATGATATGGAATGATCTGAACGGCATAAAGCACCAAAGGAAGGAAGAAAATCGTGAACAGAAAAATATTATTCTTTGATATCGACGGAACCATATTAAGCCACCGCACCTATCAATTGTCCGACAGCACAAAAAATGCTATCAGGAAAGCCCGGGCAAACGGACATATCGTAATGATTAATACCGGCAGGGTGATCTCCTTTATAGATAAAAGTCTGCTGGATTTAGGCTTTGATGGCTATATCTGCGGCTGTGGAACTTATATAGAATATCACGGTGAGGTATTGCTGCAGACCGCTCTGCCGGGAGCCTTGTCGCAAAGCCTGATTCATGATCTTCGTAAATCCGGGATCCCTGCCGCTTTAGAGGGCTCGAGGGCCGTATATTATGACGTTCATTCAACCAGCCCCATAGTTAAACATCTGATCGAATATTCACAGAGGCAGCAATTTACCAGCGGCAGCTGGGAGGATCCCAATATTGAGTTTGACAAGCTCTGCATCTGGCCGGAGGATGAGCAGGAAGGAAACCGCTTTTATGACAAATATAAAAGCACCCTTGACTTTATTCAACGGGACGGATGTTTTTATGAGATTCTGCCTCAGGGATATTCCAAGGCAAGCGGTATTGAATATATCATAAATTATCTTGGAATTCCGTGGGAGGATACCTACGCCTTCGGAGACGGAGAAAATGACCGCTCCATGCTGACCTATGCAAAGCATTCCATAGCCATGGGAAACGCGCCCCAGGCAATTAAGGATATTGTTACTCATGTGACCGGGGATGTGGACCATCAGGGAATCGAAAGTGCCCTCCGGCATTTTGGTCTGATATAAATTCAGGCTCCTTACGGTTTCCGGCCTGCTCGATATTCCTGGCCCGTTCGATATCCTCAACTCGTTCGATATCCTGGCTGAATCCAACATTCAGACATTTAATAAGGTTGCTGCTTTTGCAGCAACCTCTTAGTTTTCTATAGTATCAAAGGATGAAATATTACCTATCCCAATGACCTGCTGTATAGCTCATAGAAATATTGATGTTTTTCGATCAGTTCATCAAATTGACCATGCTCAACAATGTGCCCATCCTGAAATACAAAAATCTGATCAAATGACCGGATGGAATCAAGCCGGTGGGCAACTGCAATCACGGTCTTTCCCGAAAGCAGGTTCATGACATTCTTCATCACGGCTTCTTCCGTAAGGTTGTCAATTGCTGAGGTAGCCTCATCAAATATGACAACCTCAGCCCTGGAAAACCACAAACGTGCAAGGGCAAGCTGCTGACGTTCTCCGCCGGATAAGCTGACCCCTCTTTCTCCAAGCGAAGTGTTCAACCCATTCTCCAGCTTGGAATACAGACCGTCCAGTCCGGTTCTCCTGATTGCTTCCATTAGAACAATATCGTCAATCGCATCGTCAAAGATAAGATTTTCGCGCAGGATCCCGTCAAAGACAGGCGGTTCCTGCGGAAGATAAGCGATATTCCCGTAGTAACTGTTAAGGTTTATTTGGTTTAAATCAAGGCCTCCCACGGTAATATGTCCCTCCCGGGGATGCAGTAAGCCCACCAGCAGCTTTACCGCCGTTGATTTACCCGAGCCGCTTTCACCAACAAAAGCTGTGCTCTTTCCCTGTTCAATATTCAGATTGAAGTTGTCGAATATCCTACGTTCGTTGTAACTGAAGCCTACTTCAGAAAACGAGATATCTCCCTTTATTTCGGAAGCTGCGATGCCTTGTGTCAGATGGATATCCTCCTTCGCATCTAAAAATTCCGTATACCTTGCAAAAGCAACCTTATCCAGCTTGTATTGAACATAAAGCACATTAAAAATGGCGATCGGTACATAGGCGTTGTCAACAAGAGCAATCAGGGCAACGATCTCACCAATCGTAAGGGCTTTTGCAGTCCAGCCATAGATAATAATTCCGATTTTGACAAATCCAATGAGTATTGCAAAAATAGTGAAGAATGCTTCATGGATTAATGTCATCTTCACTTTGGAGGACACAATCTCTCCCGCCGCCGTCTCTGCCTTTTTTATCTCATGGACAAAGCGCCGGTTTACCCGGAACACAACCATTTCCATGAAGCCACGGACAAGGAAATGATTCAGCTTCTCCTCGTTCACAAGTATACTGGACTTAACTTTGTATAAGGCCTTCAGCAAAAGGTTGGTGATGATAAAAACAACAAGGTAACCGAGCAATATTGCTGTCATGACTACGCGGTTGATAGCAAAGATGAACGCAATACTGAACAGCATCTCCGGAAGCAATCCGCTTGCAAGCCGCAAATAGAAGCCGAACAGTATATTGCTGCCTGCCGATGCTCCGTTTTCAATCCTTTGGATTAATGTGCCTGTTCCCAGCTTCACATAGGAAAGATAGTCAATTACGGATATCTTCCGCATAGCATCGGTCTTTAAACTCAGCCCGATCCCATGCTCCAGCTTACGTCCCGGATATTCATCCAGGTAGCAGATAATATAAAGTGAAATCATTGCCGATCCATAGATAACGATATTCCAGACGGATAAGGTGTCATTGGTGAAATTATCAATCACTTGCCGAAAATAACTTGAGCCAAAGCTTTGCAAAAACGCTTGCGCCAACCCCATCACGAGGTAGACAATCATAAGGAATTTATATTTCTTCGCAATTTTTCTTAAATGTTTCATAACCGTTCTCCTTTTTCATTTTGATTAAGTTAATGAAAAAGTACGGCTGAGCCTGTCCCGCATCTCATTTCTTTTCCCTCAGCATAGCCTGCGGCAGATTTCTCAGCCATACTGAGCAGTTACGTCGTTGATTCCTCTTCATGAGTTCACCGCCTTTCCCGGATAATTGCAGAACCTGTATCTATACTGCCTGCCGTTTAACTCAAAAATATTATACTGGTTTGCGGCTTCATTTGCAATCCTGCTCAGGGAAAGCAGCCATAATTCACGCCGATATGCCTATTTCCTGCTTTTACTGATTTGCTAACTTCATTTTCTACATTAATTCATCTTGTATTGTATCAGATAATATGATAGAATGAGCACGGTCCAAAAACCAATATCATGCCAGAAGGAGTGTTGTCGATGCAAAATTACGACGTTATTATCATGGGAGCCGGACCTTCCGGTATTTTTTGTGCCTATGAATTAATCAAAGAAAACAAAGACCTGAAAATACTGATGGTGGAAAAAGGACGCCCGATTGAAAAAAGAATGTGTCCGAAACGAACCACCAAACAATGTATCGGCTGCCAACCTTGCGCAATTACAACCGGATTCGCCGGAGCAGGAGCATTCTCCGACGGAAAGCTCTCCCTTTCTCCGGATGTCGGCGGTAATCTCCCGGATATTTTGGGCTATGATAAAGCAATGGAATTAATTAAGGAATCTGATGATATTTATCTGAAATTCGGAGCAGATACCAATGTCTACGGTGTGGATAAGGAAGCAGAAATCCGCGAAATCAGAAGACGCGCCATCAACGCCAATTTAAAGCTGATTGAATGCCCGATCCGCCATCTTGGCACAGAAGAAGGATATAAAATTTATACCAGATTACAAGAGCATCTGCTTGAAAGCGGTGTTGAGATGATCTTTAATACCATGGTTAAGGACATTATTATTGAAGATAAAAAAGCAAGGGGTGTCGTAACCTCCAAGGGTGATACCTACTATGCAGAAGAGATTGTCTCCGCCATTGGCCGTGAGGGCTCCGACTGGTTCAACCAGATCTGCAAGGAGCACGGAATTGAAATCAAGGTCGGTACTGTAGATATCGGTGTTCGTGTTGAGGTTCGGGACGAGGTTATGGAATTCCTGAATAAGAACCTCTATGAAGCAAAGCTGGTATACTATACCCCCACCTTTGACGATAAGGTACGCACTTTCTGTACCAATCCTTCCGGAGAGGTAGCTACCGAGTACTATGAGAATAATTTGGCAGTTGTAAACGGACATGCCTATAAATCCAAAGAATTCAAAACTAATAATACTAATTTTGCCATTCTTGTATCCAAAAATTTTACCAAGCCTTTTAAGACTCCCATCGAGTATGGCAAGCATATCGCCCAGTTGAGCAATATGCTCTGCGGCGGCAGAATTCTGGTTCAGACCTTCGGTGATTTCCAAAGGGGAAGACGAACCACCGAGGAACGACTTTGCAGAAACAACTTGATTCCAACCTTGAAGGATGCCATTCCCGGTGATTTATCCTTAGTATTCCCTCACCGGATTATGGTGGATATCAAGGAAATGATCCTTGCACTGGATAAGGTCACTCCCGGTATTGCCAGCGATGAGACTCTTCTTTATGGTGTGGAGGTTAAATTCTACTCCAATAAGGTCGTTGTAAACACGGATTTCGAGACCAGCATCGCCGGTCTTCGCGCCATCGGTGATGGTGCTGCGGTAACCCGCGGTCTGCAACAGGCTTCCGCTAACGGTATCAGTGTTGCCAGAAGCATCCTTGCCAAGATGAAGAGATAAAAGGCGCCGCACTTGCGCCGTGCATCCCGATTATCGGAACATGATCCTGGTTCCGATGATATAATCAAAAGTCCATGGTCTGTATTGATATTAATATCAATGCAATCCATGGACTTTTTAGCAAATATTTTATAACCAATCCTCGGGAATCGGATCTCCGTTCAGGAACAAATCGGGATTTCTCTGCAGATAAGAGGAGGCCAGCTCCGCCATTCCCACAGCATCACATAACACGCTCTTGGCATCGCCGATTCTTCCTTCTCTGGCAATCCCATGATAAAGAAACGGAGAGAGCATCTTATCATAATTCTGGGAGATATCACCGCTAGGATTATAATGTCCTCGCAACGGCCGATCCAGCAGCCTGCCATCCGGCGTCATAATCTGATAAGGACGATAATAATCCGTGAGGCGGTTCTCAATCCGGTTCCACTCCTCTACTCCGTGCAGATAAGTATTTTTCTTAAGGCTGCAGCCAAGAAACAGCACCTTAGCCTTACGATCATAAAGTTTACCCCAACAGCCATTTCTGGGGCACGGGGTATCGTAATTTTCTTCTCCTGAAATATATTCCTTCGCATCCCGTCCATATGCGGCCACCGAATGCGTAGGATGCCAGGAGCGGATCACGCCCGGTCGCTTTAAAAACATATTGGTGAGGAGTCCCACACAGGATGGCTCCGTATCCACACGAAAAACTCTGTATTCATTATTCATCTGTTCCCAAGTATGGGTCGGAAAGATCAATAGGCCCTCTTTCATATATTCCATAAAAGCATCCAGCACGGTGTCCGCTCCCCCTTCTACTTCACCGATGGCTTTCATGGAGGAATGGATTAGCAGGGTATCCTTTGAATTAATTCCAAGCTCTTTTATGTCATTTTGCAGATCATTTTTTACATACATTTTTATTTACTCCACTTCTAGAATACATTCATTATTACAATAATATATCCCCTACAGTGTAGCATAAAAAATGCATTCCCGCAATTCCTTTCCTCTGCTCTGTCATGGTATAAAGACATCCCTACAGATCATTTCCTCTGCAGCCGTTTTGCCGGTTTTATTCCTCCCCCTGCAGAGCATCATAGCCCATTTCCCCGGTTCGGACCTTAACAACATTCTCAACATCATAAACAAATATTTTACCGTCACCAATGTTGCCGGTATACAATGCTTTTCTTGCTTCCTCAATTACCAGGTCAACCGGTACCTTGCTTACTACAACCTCAATCTGCACCTTGGGAAGCAGGTTCATCTCCATAGGTACGCCGCGATAATATTCGGTTGAACCCTTCTGGATACCGCATCCCAGTACATTAGTCACAGTCATACCGGTGACACCGATTGCGTTCATTGCTGCTTTAAGGGTCTCAAACTTACTCTGCTTTGTTATAATCTCTACCTTTGTCATCTTAGGAGCAGGCATCCCATCCTTCGCAACAGTAACGCGGGTCACCGGAACAGTCTCTGCCGCGGATTTCTTAGTTGCGGCAACCTCCTCCGTCACCTCATTCATTCCGCTTGACAGGTAAATATCAGATGGCATGAAGTCTGCATATGCACTGACAAGGCCATGCTCATGTATATCCAAGCCTGCGATCTCTTCCACTTCACTCACCCTGAGGCCGATGGTGTGCTTAATAATCAGGAAAACAACGGTCATGGCAACTGCTACCCATGCAATTACCACAATGACACCAAGCAGCTGTACAAGAAGGAACGCAGCCCCTCCTCCATAGAACAGTCCATCCTCCACCGCAAATAAGCCGGTGAGAATTGTACCTAAGGCCCCGCAAATACCATGGACTCCCACGGCCCCTACCGGATCATCGATCTTAAGCACCTTATCAATGAATTCTATACCAAACACAACCGCAAAACCTGCAATAATTCCGATGATTGCCGCGCCTAAGGGCGATACCAGGTCCGTGCCTGCGGTGATGGCTACCAAACCTGCCAGGGAGCCGTTCAATGTCATCGATACATCCGGTTTTTTATATCGTATCCAGGTAATCATCATTACCGTAATGGATGCCACAGCTGCCGCCATATTTGTTGTTACAAAGATATTTCCCATAGAAGCCAGTGCGTCATCTCCTGTTGCAGATACGGTAGAACCGCCGTTAAAACCGAACCAGCAAAACCAAAGAATAAGTACGCCCAGTGCCCCGAGCGTCAGGCTATGCCCCGGGATTGCTTTTGGATTACCCTTCTTATCATATTTTCCAATACGAGGCCCTAATATCTTTGCTCCAACCAAAGCGGACACACCACCGACCATATGAACTGCTGTAGAACCGGCAAAATCATGAAAACCCATCTGTGCCAGCCAGCCGCCGCCCCAGATCCAATGGCCTGACACCGGATAAATTATTGCGCTGAGTGCTATACTGTAGATACAATAAGATGAAAATTTAGTTCTTTCCGCCATTGCTCCTGATACAATGGTTGCTGCCGTAGCACAAAAAACCGTCTGGAAAATCAGAAATGCCATAAGCGGTACGCCTTCCGGTAATATTGAGGAATAATCCCCCCGTACCATCGGATCAAAGCCTCCGAAAATTGCACTGCTTCCACCAAACATAATACCAAAACCCAACAACCAGTAGATTGGTGTCCCGAGAGAAAAATCCATCAGATTTTTCATAATGATGTTACCCGCATTTTTTGCTCTTGTAAAGCCTGTTTCTACCATTGCAAATCCTGCCTGCATAAAAAAGACCAGTGCAGCTGCAACTAGAACCCAAATTGTGTTAACTGATGAATACATAATCTCTTCCTCCTATTTTCCATTTATTATTTATTCAAGAGGCTTTTCCCCGAAAGGTCTTTCCTCTGTCATACAAAAGAAGGTGCCAAAGCTTAATTCGCCTTGACACCTTTGTCAGAAAATAAACAAACCGTAAAATTAAAAACAGCCAAAGCTTAGTTGCTTTGACTACATCGTCATAGAATGTGCATAAATAGTAAGAGAGGTCAAAGCCTAATGCCTTGACCTCTTTGTCTTAAAATTTTATATTCGAGAGTTTAGCATACTTAATTATAAAATGCAATAGTAATCTTATAATTATTTAGATATTATTTCAAAGCTTATGATTACATTCTTAATTTTATGACTGCATATTATGCTAATTATAGACTTTTATTCTTAACTTTTTAATGTCTAAGCATTAATGTATAAACATAGCATCCCCAAAACTGAAGAATCGATAGCGCTCCTTTACCGCCTCCCGATAGGCTTCCATTATATGCTCCCTGCCGGCCAATGCGGATACCAGCATCATCAGGGTGGATTCCGGTAAGTGGAAATTTGTAATTAATGCATCCATTACTTTAAACTTATATCCCGGGTAGATAAAAATCGAGGTATCACCGCTTCCTGGCTGAATTATTCCCTGTTCGTCAGCTGCCGACTCCAGGGTCCTGCAGCTGGTTGTTCCTACACAGATGACGCGGCCTCCCCTTTTTTTCACCTCGTTGATGGTATCTGCTCCCTCCTGTGATACCTGGTAGAATTCAGAATGCATGTGATGCTCCCGGACATTCTCCACTTTGACCGGACGAAAGGTGCCAAGACCGACATGCAGGGTAACGTTCACAATGGGAATTCCCACTCCCTCTATCTCCTCCAGCAGCTCTTTGGTAAAATGCAATCCTGCCGTGGGCGCTGCCGCAGAGCCCTCATACTTGGCATAAACAGTCTGATATCTGCTCTTATCCTTTAATTCATGAGTAATATAGGGCGGAAGGGGCATCTGTCCCAACTGATCCAGTATTTCTTCAAAGATCCCCTGATATATGAATTGAACCAGACGGTTGCCATCCTCAAGGGTATCAATAATTTCTCCGGTCAGAATTCCTCCCCCAAAGCTGATCCTTGTTCCTGTCCGGGCCTTCTTGCCCGGCTTAACCAAAGTCTCCCATATATCATTTTCTCTGCGCTTTAAGAGCAGCAGCTCAATTCTGGCTCCGGTTGATCCCTCTGCCTTCGTATCATCTGCATGGCTCTTCACACCAATAAGCCGTGCCGGAATCACCTTGGTATTATTAACTACCAGACAGTCCCCTTCTCTCAGGCACTGTGTTATCTGTCTGAATATTCTATGCTCTATCGCACCGCTCTTCTTATCCAGGAGCAATAACCTGGATCCGGATCGATCCGCCAGGGGATCCTGTGCGATTAACTCTTCGGGTAGATCATAATAAAAATCCTGTGTTCTCAAAATAACCTCCATCTTTCACCTTTTCCTGCGCATATCACTATTATTATAATGCCTTTTTTGGATAAATACAATGAAAACCATTCTGAGCTCCCTTTGTATCTTTGTTCTCCATTACATTAGTATCTGTATTTCTTCCCACTCCAGATAAGCTTCCTCCAGCTTTGATTTAATAAGGCGCTGCTTTTCATACAGTTCGTGCAGTTTCTCGCCATCCGAATTATATTGCTCCATCAATGCTCCGAGTTCTTTCTCCTCCATCTCCAGATTTCCAATTACCTCTTCCAATTGTTCCAGCCTTCTTTCTGATTTCCTGCCGGATTCTTCTGCTGATCGGCTTATGCTCTGTGCCGGTTTTTCCCTTTTTTCGACACGACTTATTATGGGCGCCGGGCTTATCTCCGGGCTTTCCTTTTCCTTTTTGTATTCCTCCTGGTAATATTCATAATCTCCGTCATACAGCCTGATCCTGCCCTGCTTCAATGTAATAATCCTGTCTGCCAGCTTATGAATAAAATACCTGTCATGGGATACAAAGAGCATGCTTCCTTCATAACTGGTTAAAGTCTCCTCCAGAACTTCCCTGGAATCAACATCGAGGTGATTGGTCGGCTCATCCAGGATCAGGAGATTTGCACCCTCAAAGGTGAGTGAGCATAACCGCAAGCGGCTCTTTTCTCCTCCTGAGAGATATTTTATCTTCTTATTCACATCCTCCTGAAGAAATAGCACTTTGGCCAGCTGCGATCTGGCCGCCCCCTGGGTGAGATTATGCAAGCGTGAAAAATACTCCAGTACCGTCTGTTCTTCATCCTGATATTCCACATGCTGGGGTAAATATCCGATTATTACGCTGGCACCCAGACGTATGGTTCCCCTGTCCGGTTCCAATTGCCCTAAAATCAACTTTAACAAGGTGGTCTTCCCGCTCCCGTTCTCTCCGATAATACATGCGCTGTCCTGATAATATAAGATAAGATCGATTTCACGAAGCAGCTCCCTCTCTCCAAAAGATTTTCCAACTCCCTTTAACTCCATAACCATCTTTCCTGATCTTCCCACTGCATTTTGCTTCAGACGGATTTTACGTTTTTCCAACACCGGGCGGTCCAGCACCTCAATCTTCTCCAGACGCTTCTCCAGTTCCTTGGCGCGTTTGAACATCACCTCACTATCCCTCATAACCCCCCAGATACGGTAGCGTTCAATCTGTTTCTCCATCCGCTCTATCTTCTTTTGCTGATTCTGGTAATTACGAAATTCAATAAGGAATCTTCTCTCCTTCTCCGCTACATAATAACTGTAATTGCCAAGGTACTCTTCCATATGGTCAAATCCCAATTCATAAATCTTCCCGACCACATGATCGAGAAAATACCGGTCATGGGAAATAATAAGTGCTGCCCCCCGATACTCTCTCAGAAAGCCCTCCAGCCACTCAATGGTTGCCAGGTCAAGATGGTTGGTCGGTTCGTCCAGCAATAAAATATCCGGCTCCTCCAAAAGTATTTTGCCTAATATCACCCGGGTTTTTTCTCCCCCGCTAAGCCGCTCAAAACACATCTCCTTCATCGCTTCGTTAATCTGCAAGCCCTCTGTGATTTTATCAATCCTTGTCTCTATCTCATATCCATGCAAATGTTCATACCGTTCAAGCAGTTTGGCATACTGATTCATTATCCTTTGGAGCTCATCCCCCTCCAGGTGTCCCATCTTCTCCTCAAGCTCCACCATTTCCCTGCGAATCCGGTCGGCAGGTTCAAAAGCCATCCGCAGAATCTCCAGGGTTGTAGTGGAGTTCTCATAGACTGGTATTTGATTGAGATATCCAAGCTTATTCTCCTTACGGAGACTAATTTCTCCGCTTTGATATTCCTCCGTCCCCATCAGAATTTTCATCAAAGTGGATTTCCCGCATCCATTTTGCCCAATCAAGCCAATTCTCTCCCCTGTTTTAACCTCAAAGGATATGTTTTCAAACAATTTATTTGCACCATAGTATTTTACCAAATTACTTACATTTAACTCTATCATCCTCTTCACTCAATCCTTCCATGATATTTTGCCTCATCTCAACAAAAAAAGACCCAAAGCCAAATAAGCCTTGGGTCCACCTTCCACTCTTCTCAAATACGATGAAGCTGTTATGAATTCTCCAATTTACTTATAGGGTTATATTCAAAGCTATTAAATTTGGGCGCACTAATCCCGTTAACCGGTAAAATTGCGATCATAATAGCTTCAAATTTAATCCATCTAAGTGCTTCGTTCATTACAAATCTCCGTTTCGAGTTCAAAATTAAAAACATATTTCTAGCCATATCATATTCTAAAGAAGCAAATTTGTCAAGGTATATTCTAAAAATTCAGCCGACGGTTACCCGTCGGCTGAACGATATATCTGTGTTATCTCCATAAACACCAGATCCGATTTAAGATTGTTTAGTCAAAATAAACTGTCTTTCCTGTACGTGCAGCCTCATAGATTGCTTCCAGAATCTGCGTGACTACAATCGCCTGCTCCGGCTTAACCACCAGATCCTCACCCTTGGTGATTGCGTTATAGAAAACTTTCTGCTCAACATCGGGAGCATCTTCGCTGACACCAGTAAAGAAAGCAACTCCGCCTTCGCCCAGATCCGGTTTCTCTACGCACTGTTTATTATACTTAATCCGGTTGAAGCGAAGTCCATCCTTCATGTCCGCACCTGCTTTTGTACCGCAGAGACTGGTCTTTGCCTCGTCCACCTCCAGGGTATTGAGTGCCCAGGAAGCTTCCAGATGTATGGTAGCGCCGTTCTTCATCTTTACGAAGCCGATTGCCGCATCTTCAACTGTAAACTCTTCCGGCTTCCAATCTCCGAAGGCATTGCCCTGATCAGTCTGATCAGCAAGCTTGCGGTATACGGAACCGGTTACAGATTCCGGCTCATAGTTGTTCATCATCCAAAGAGTTAAGTCAAGTGCATGAGTACCGATATCAATTAACGGACCCCCGCCTTGCTCTTCCTCGTTGAGGAATACACCCCAGGTGGGAACCGCACGTCTGCGAACCGCATGAGCACGGGCATAATAGATGTCACCCAGATCTCCGTTATCACAAGCGCGCTTCAGATAGTTGGAATCCTGACGATAGCGGTTCTGATATCCTATAGTCAGAATCTTGCCGGTCTCCTTAGCGGTTTCCAGCATCAGCTTTGCTTCTGCAAAGGATTTTGCCATAGGCTTTTCGCACATAACATGCTTGCCGGCCTTCATCGCTGCAATAGAAATAAACGAATGAGACTTATTGGGAGTCAGTACATAGACTGCTTCTATCTCTTCTTCCTTTACCAAATCCGCATAGTCTGTATATACACGGGAAGCCTCGGTACCGAATTTCTGCTTCGCAGCCTCTGCCTTCTCTTTAACAATATCACAGAAGGCAACAATCTCATAATTACCGTTTTTCTTAATTGCAGGTAAATGCTTTCCGTTGGCAATGCCACCACATCCAACAATGCCTATTTTAACCTTTCTCATAGCTTAAACCTCCGTTATTATACATTTTATCCTCGTTAGAACTGAAACCCATCCGCACCAGACTTACTTTAAAAATAAGAATGGTTCACAATACTACCAGCCCAGAGAGCTTAAATATTCTCTGCTCAGGCGGGCATCCTCCATTGCGGAATACTGCGGATGACTATCCTGCTCCACAACCACCCATTCACTGCCTCCTGCAATTGCCTGCTCCAGAATGGAAGGGAAGTTCTGTACTCCCTTGCCAACGGCACAAAACTCGAAGCCTTCCTCCTGGCGGTAATCTTTCAGATGCACTATGGGCAATCTTTGAGCATATTTCTTCATATAGTTTGCGGGATCTTCTCCGGCAAACCTGGTCCAGCAGGTGTCCAGTTCTACTTGAAGTACATCCTCACCATAGGTACGGTACATATAATCCAATACATATTCTCCATCCGCCGTCTTCAGGAACTCAAAATCATGATTATGATACATGAGTGTTATTCCAACCTTATGACATGCCTCGGAGATTGCCGGTATATTCTTCATAAATTCTGTAAAATACTCCGAACCATAGCGCTGATCCTCCAGTAAATAGGGAATAGCAATATATTTGCATCCAATTACCGCATATCGATCAGCGGTTCCCTGCATATCCTGCAGAAATTCCTGATAAGCCACATGAGCTGAAATCGGAATTAAGCCTGTTTCTTTCAGAATATCCCGGATTTTCTCCGGACTATAACCATACAGGCCCGCCAACTCCACACCGTCGTAGCCCATTTTCTTCACTTCCTGCATTGCTTTTACAAAATCTTGTTCCGCATCCTCACGAATGGAATACACCTGAAGCGCAACCGGTAATGTCTTCATATAGCTCCCCTTTCAACCGAACATTCTATTCAAAAAATATAACCTGCTTCTTATCCGAGGATTCAAAAATTGCTTCCATCAGCTTCATAACCCTCATTACTTCGGGCATTTTGATCTTCTGCTCTTCCTCGCCGGCAATTGCCTTCATAACATTGCGATAGAAATCCCGGATATCACTCTTTACAACATCCAGATCTTCCGTGCTGATGGTATCCTCTCTGCGGGGTGCCATCGTCTTGGTAAGGCCGGCTGCAGTACGAACCGGAACCACATCTTCCTCATTCTTTCCAATCGCGCGAACAATCCGCCCCTTCAGATCCCAATCCTCAATAATTGCCGTACCATTCTGACCGATCATATACCATCTCGGCAGGGAGATGAAGTTACTGGTTCCGACTTCTACCAGAACATCCACACCATTCTCAAAACCCAAGTGAGCCGTAAACCCATCATCCACCATGGTATTGGTGATATTGGTTACTGTTGCATATACGGTCTTCAGCTTTGTGCTTCCCATCATCTGGAGAATCTGGTCCAGAAGATGAACACCCCAGTCCAGAACCATACCGCCGCCATGTTCCTTCAGCTGACGCCAATCTCCGGGAATACCTCTGGAGCCGTGCACCCTGGATTCAATCTTGGATACCTCTCCCAGCTTCTGCTCGTCATATATTTTCTTCATCGTCAGATAATCTTCATCCCAGCGACGATTCTGATGAACTGTAAATAATTTTCCTGTCTCCTTCGAAACATCCATCATCTCCTGCAGATCGGATGAATTCAAGGTCACCGGCTTCTCGCTTACCACATTCTTACCGGCACGCATTGCTTCAATCGCAATCGGCTTATGAAGATCATTGGGTGTTGCAACCAGCACCAGATCAATCTGTTCATCCTTCAGCAGCTCTTCCATGCTGTCATAGCTATGCACGCCAACTTCCTTCGCATAAGCCTTGCGGGCATCCGCTATATCATATATTCCGGCTACCTCTAATCCGTCAATGGTCTCAATGGTTTCTCTGTGCCAGTTACCCATGCCGCCAAAACCAATGATACCAATCATATAATTATTACCCTTCATTCTTATAATGCCTCCATATTAGTAATTTCTAAATTAAGCCCAGAACATCTGGCCTCTTTCTTCATAAATCAGTACATTCTTCAAGAAATTGATCGCCTTCACCAAGCCTTCTCTGCCGGACATCAAGCTGTCCTCATGCTCGATACTGAGCGCATGATCATATCCGGCCATACGAAGCTCAGACACAATCGCCTTCCAGAATTCCTCTCCGTTGCCGTAGCCTACAGATCTAAAGATCCAGGAACGGTTGATTTCATTGCCATAATGTCCTGTATCCAATACACCGTTTACTGCGGTATTATATTTGTCTATCTTTGTATCCTTGGCATGGAAGTGGAAGATCGCTCCGGCCTTGCCCAATTCACGGATGCTGGCGCAAGGATCCATGCCCTGCCAGATCAGGTGGCTGGGATCAAAATTTGCTCCAATCTCCGGTCCTACCGCTTCACGAAGCTTGAGCAGGGTACTGGTATTATACACACAGAATCCGGGATGCATCTCAAATGCGATCTTTGTAACACCATGCTCCTTGGCAAATGCCACTTTCTTCTTCCAGTAAGGAATCAGAACCTCATTCCACTGATAATCTAAGACCGCAAGATAATCCTCAGGCCAGGAACAGGTTACCCAGTTAGGCATCTTGTCCTCCGGGCTGCCGCCGGGACATCCGGAGAAGGTGTTAATAATGGAGATCCCTAACTTTTCTGCTAACAGAATCGCCTTATTCAGATCATTTTCAAACTTATCGGCAATCTCTTTTACCGGATGAACCATGTTGCCGTGACAGCTGAGTGCGCTGATTTCAAGGTTATGCTTCTGAATCGTAGCTTTGAAATTGCTGAGAGCGCTCTCATCATTTAACAATACATCCGGATCACAATGCGCCTTTCCGGGATATCCGCCGCAGCCGATTTCCACTGTCTGCACACCATTTTGCGACAAAAACTCACATGCTTCATCCAGGCTTCTGTCACCCAAAACAACTGTAAATGTACCTAATTTCATTTGACTTTCCTCCTATTTGATCTCATTTTATGATATATGGGTCGAGAGTACCAAAGGTACTGCACACCTTTTAATCCTCATATCATTTTACTTAAATTCTACAATCCGGACAACAAAATAGCTAGGGATTTCTTGCTGAATATACATATTATTTTGCTATATCTGGATTATGTACCCTATTGGTATACTACCTTGCCCTATTTTTTATGGCTATAAATATTATCCTGCCTGTCACGCCCAGAGATAGGAAGGCGCATATCCGTAATATTTGCGGAATAAGCGGCCAAAATTATTATAGTCCGTAAAGCCCACCGCTGCCGCCACTTCCGCTACCGTCATGTCCTGCTGCTCCAGCAGATGATGTGCTTTTTTGAGCCGGACTTCGTTGATGTAATTGAGCGGACTCTGTCCCAGACTCTCTTTAAACAGATGGCAGAACCGGTATTCGCTGAGATGGATCATTTCCGCCAGAGTCTGTATCTTGATCGCTTCGGTATAATTCTCCTGTATATACCTTAAAACCATATTCAACCGCTTTAAATTCTGGATGCGTCTGATATTGGCCCGGTCTGAGAGACTCTCCACCACATAGTTGCGGAGCAGGTAGGTGATCAGATCAAATAGTTTTCCCCGCATTGCCATCTTATATCCAACCTGCTTCATAACCTCCTCCCGATAGATATCCTCCATCAGCCTTCTGATATTTCCATCGGCAGCAATCAGGGATTGGAAGATCACATTGAAGTTAGCAACCTCTTTAGAGAAGGATGCCATCTCAAAGATAATCACCAGAGCTTCAAAATCCTTTGTAAGGCTCATCCCTTCGTGAAGCTCATTGCTGTTAATTATCACCAGACTCCCTTCCTCCATATGGAGCGGTCTGTGATTGCAATAGAAGGTTCCCTGGCCTTTGAGAACATAGTGAAGCTCAATATGCTCATGCCAATGAGAAGGGCAGTAAAGTCCGGTCCAGTTGATTTGATTTTTGAACATTTGAACCGGAAATTCCTTATCATTGATTATTTTCTTCTCATATAGGCTCATATCATGCATTGGATTCCCACCTGTTCTATGAATATTTGACACTGCTCGTTCCAGGTTCAATTGTAACAGAAAATATGCTGCTTTTCAACGGTATCCATGGATAAGATCAGAACAAGCGCATAAAAGTCCTCTCATAAACCCTCTATACAATTTCAGCAAAAAAGAATTCTTCTCCAGATACTTCAACAGGCAAGAGGCCTTCCGAGAAGAAGACTCCCTGCCTGTCGAGACAAAAGACGCTCTAGGATTAATTACTTTCCTTCCTCGGCTTCTTTTTGGATCATATCTGCAAATTTTTCAATCATTTTCTGAAATTTCTCCGACGGTTTTTCTTCTATGCCGTATAGCTCCAAAGTGCCGGGCTCCGCAGGATCGACACAAGGGGACGCAAGAACATCAATGCCGGGATCCTCAATCCGGGCCGCAGGCTTCAGATAGTAAACGGCATTTTTGAGCACCTGTACAATTTCGGGACGGTAATAGGTAGGGAACTCCTCGTGTCCGGGCTGGAAATAGAATACTTTTCCGCGGCCGCGCTTAAACACACAGCCGGAGCGGAACACCTCTCCTCCCTTATACCAGCCAATCATCACCAACTCATCCGGTACAGGGATATCGAATACTTCACCATACATTTCCTCTTGAGGAATCTCTATATATCTGCCAAGGCCCTGAGCAATGGGATGGGTGGGATCAATGATCCAAACGCGCTCGCTCTCGCCGATTTCCCGCCAGCTTAAGGAGCAGGAGGTACCCATCAGCTTCTTGAAAGGCTTGGAATAATGGCCGGAGTGAAGTACGATCAGACCCATGCCCAGACGGACATGCTTTGCCACCATCTCAGCAACTTCCTCACTTACCTTGTGATGTGCCATATGCCCCCACCAGATCAGGACATCGGTATCCCGAAGAATTTCTTCGGATAAGCCGTGATTAGGCATGTCCAGAGTTGCGGTACGAATATTCAGGTTAGTATCTGTGGAAAGTCCTTCCTTGATTGCTCCGTGGATGCCGTCGGGATAAACCTTGGCGATTCTCTCTTCTTTTTCATGTACGAACTCATTCCAAACGGTAATATTCATAAATTGGTTCCTCCTTCAAAGCGCAAAGCGCTATATATGTATTTTCTATTATTATATACCAAATTACGACATTTGAAAAGGCATTAATGCATCAATAAAGAACTGCTTTTTATTTAAAAAGCAGTTCCCATGATAACATTACCTATTCTAATCCTAGAATAATAAATCCGATTTTTTCTTAAGTAATTTAGCGCCATTTAGAATTAGCAAGATTCCGGATACAATTCCTGCAACGATTAATAAAATTCCCATAACA
This sequence comes from Bacillota bacterium, assembly GCA_023423045.1. GTDB lineage: Bacteria > Bacillota > Clostridia > Lachnospirales > Lachnospiraceae > Mobilitalea. The sequence continues at coordinate 17,736 of JAFAGA010000088.1, forward strand.
AGATTCCACACACCCACCGATTTCATTGTGTGATAGATTTTCTCCATCATTCCAATCCCTCCTTGTCCACTGCAATATGTGTCGCCCGCTTATTGCACTCACTGCTTGTAAGCACAAATACATCTACGTTCAAATGCATATGCACATCAGTGCACCGGTATAACACCTATGACTTTACACCGTATTGCTCATAATATGCATCAATTGCTGATTTTAATGTATCATCAATAACAATTTTGCCCTGATAGGGGCGATTATACAGATGTTCCACCACTTCCTGCATTGTGACGATGGCTGTGGTTGCAATATTGTAATTTTCTTCAATTTCAGAAAGCGCACTCTTGCTTCCCTGTCCCCGCTCCATACGGTCTACCGACACCACCAGCCCCAGCACACTGGTCCTGGCCTGAGCCGCCAGAATCGGCATGGTCTCTCCGATTGAAGTTCCTGCCGTAGTCACATCCTCAATGATGATTACCCTGTCTCCGTCCGTAAGGGGAGAACCCAGCAAAATTCCCGTATCTCCGTGGTCCTTCACTTCCTTGCGGTTGGAACAGTATTTAATATCCTTCTGATAAAATTCGCTGAGTGCCATTGCCGCAGCAACACTTAGGGGTATTCCCTTGTATGCGGGTCCGAATAAAACGTCAAAATCCACTCCAAACTTATCATGAATTGCTCTGGCATAATATTCGCCAAGCCTTCTTAACTGGGAGCCTGTCCTATAAAAGCCCGTGTTCACAAAGAAAGGTGTTTTCCGCCCGCTCTTTGTTGTAAAATCTCCGAATTTCAGCACTCCGCAATCAACCATAAATTCTATAAATTCCTGTTTGTACTGTTCCATACTCTTCCTCCCGCTTTTTTCATTGTAACACAAATCAGTGGAAATAATAATACCTGTTCCGTATTATTTTATATAAAAATCAAGTTTATTTCACACAGCCGATAATTTCCCGGATGTCCTGAATATCATATTGTCTAAGATACGCCTCGATTCCCTCCAGAACTTCCATGGTTGCGGATGGATTAATGAAATTAGCGGTGCCCACCGCAATCATGCTTGCACCCGCCATCATAAATTCCAGCGCATCCTCCGCATTGCAGATACCGCCCATTCCGATAATCGGTAGCTCCACCGCACGTGCAACCTGGTATACCATGCGCACTGCAATGGGCTTGATGGCGGGTCCGGAAAGTCCCCCTGTTTTATTGGCAAGCAGACAGGTACGGCGATGAATATCTATCTTCATACCGGTCAGGGTATTGATCAGGGACAGAGCATCCGCTCCGCCGGCCTGTGCCGCCCGGGCTATCTCCGTAATATCCGTGACATTGGGGCTCAGCTTCATTATAACCGGCTGCTTTGCCCGCTTTTTAATCTCTGCGGTTATTTCTTCAACACAACGCGGGTCCTGCCCGAAGGCGATTCCGCCTTCCTTAACATTCGGACAGGAAATATTGATTTCCAGCATATCCACATCACAATCCGAAAGGCGCTCAACCACGTCACAATATTCCTGAGTTGTCTTGCCCACAACATTCACAATAATCTTCGTATCATACTTTCTCAAAAAAGGAATATCCCTCTGAATAAATACATCCATTCCCGGATTCTGAAGTCCGATGGCATTGAGCATTCCTCCGTAGGTTTCCGCCACCCGGGGGGTGGGATTTCCCGGCCACGGCACGCTGGACACTCCCTTTGTGGTAACCGCTCCCAGCTTGGACAAATCCACATAGTCACTGTATTCCATCCCGGAACCGAAGGTACCGGAGGCTGTTGTTACCGGATTCTGAAAGGTGACTCCGGCAATTGTTGTCTTCATATTCATAGCTCCACCTCATATGCATAAAAAACAGGACCATCTTTACAAATACGTTTATTTTTAACGTTGCTGTGATGATCTGTTTCTTTTGTACTGCAGACACAGGCCAGACATGCTCCGACTCCGCAGGCCATGCGTTCTTCCAGGGACAGCTGGCACCGGATCCTTCTCTCCAGAGCATAAGCTTGAATGCCGCGAAGCATAGGGGTTGGTCCGCAGGCATAGATGATGTCCGCCTCCAGTTCATTCTCTCGGATCGCATCCAAAACATTTCCCCTGGTTCCCTTGCTGCCGTCTTCTGTTGCTATATGGACACTGCCATAGGGTATGAATTCCTCCTCCAGAAAGGTTATATCACGGTATCCCAGTACCATCTGCTTTTCGCAGTTCAACTGCTTCGCCAGCTCCAGCATCGGAGGAATACCGATCCCTCCGCCGATCAAAATTGCCTTTTCCCCTTCCAGGGTAAAACCGTTGCCAAAGGGACCCATAACCTCGGCGCTATCCTTCGGCCCCCATCCGGCAAATTCCTTCGTCCCGGCCCCGATAATCCGGTATACCAGCCGGATCAGCCCCCGCTCCCTGTCAATCTCACAGATACTGATGGGTCTTGGCAGCAATCTGCTTTTATCCTCACAGTATAAGGAAACAAATTGGCCGGGAACCGCTATGGCGGCAATCTCCTCCGCCTTCATCCACATACTGCAGATATCATTTGCAAGCATGGTTTGTTCGGTGATTTCAAATCTCTTTTTTAATGCTACGGACATGTGCTTTCTCCTATGAATCATTATGAACTTATGTATGGAACTCCATAAAACTACACAACTAATCAGGGAACTATACTCAACGTCCCCCATTCATTGTAACATTCCCTTGATCTATTCTTCTTATTCCGTTCATTATAACTTAATTTCTGCGGCTCTACAAGGCCTTTTTGGAGAGATACCGCAGGCTGAAACCTGACAATCACCGCTATCCTTCGATTACTTTCACATGAATCTTACGAATTTGCGGACCATCAAATTCCATAAAGTAGATTCCCTGCCAGGTTCCCATAAGCAATTGTCCATCCTCAATAATAATTGTCTGGGAAAAACCCATCATGCTTGACTTAACATGAGCTGCCGAATTACTCTCTCTGCGGCAATATTCATCAGGCAGCCTGATAATCCTGTTCATTTCCGCTATAAAGTCCCGTACAATATCCGGGTCTGCATTTTCACTGATCGTTAAGCCGGCCGTTGTATGAGGAACATATATCACACAAATCCCATTTTTTATACCACTTTCCTTCACAAGATTTTTGATTTCTCTTGTAATATCAATCATTGCGACATGCTGACCTGATTTTACTCCAAACGTATATACTTCACTCATCCACTGCAACTTCCTTTCTTTTAACAAAGAATGTGCCGAGGCACATTCTCGCGCCGAGCGCGGTCGGCCTAGCCGACATAATACCATATGCAAATTTATTTGCATTACGCGCAAGTGCGCATCCCGCCCGGAGGGCTTTTATATCATAGTACTATGATATAATAAAGAGTCCGCTTGCGGACTCTTGCGCTGCCGCACAGTTGCCGTCAGGCAATATCTGACATGTGCGCAGCATATGAATCCCGCCCTTGAGGTTATGTGCCCACCGGGCACACGCATAAGCGAACTTCTGCTTTTCTTTCATGGAAAGTAATTTCTATGAGAGAAAATGATTGCGGTCAAGATGGAAAGATAATCCGGATTCTATACAAACACTATATAGTATCTCTATTATCGTTACTTTTTTAAAGTTTTTCAATATGAATTCTAAAAAAAAATTCAGAATTTTTCATATTCTATTGCGATTGGAGGCTGCTTTCACTTTCAGAAAGTCTGTGCTCAGGATTATCACCGCACAAACTTAAGGCTGCAGTTCAGCTCGTTAGTGTATAATTAGTGTTGGCAAAGATAATAAGAAATTTTAGTTATGTAAACTAAAAAGGGAAGTAAAGAGTAAATCCCTACTTCCCAATCATACCGTTTTTCTTTATGATGTTAATTGTCAAGA
>JAFAGA010000066.1 GCA_023423045.1 Bacillota bacterium
TCTGGCAAGCATTCGCAAGTCTGCGACTGGAGCAACAAGATTCTGAATAAACGGGGTTCATGAGATAAGGGAATCTAAACCAGGCTTATAAAACGGTCATCAAGTGTTTGTACTTATATACAATATAAAAAAAGAACATGGAAGATCACAATGACGGATACATCGGGTGAATGAGGCAGCAGGGAGTTGGGATATGAGACGGATATTGGTAGCGGATATAGATATCGCAATGTATGAAACCGTGGTGCAGGCATTAGCCGACGGTTACAGCATTTCACCCCTTTCGTCGGCCGATGATCTGAAGAAGGAGCGGTCGGAGAATAAGCCGGATCTGATTCTTTTGACGGTATCCGAGGAGTGTACCGCCTGTTTTTCCTGGTATGAGCAAAGAAAGGAGCTTCCGGAGCTGGAAGGTATTCCGGTGGTTTTTTTAGTTGGATGTAACTGTGCATGGATCGAAGAAAAGCTATTGGAGATGGGAGCCCCGGATTTCATTATAGCGCCTGCATTGCCGGTGCTGCTGAAGAATAGAATTGACAGCATTCTGGAGTTGTACGCACTTCGGGACAGTAAGCGGTATGTGGAGAGGTATCAGGATGCCATTGCCTTCAGTTTTGCGGAGCTTGTGGATTGCAGGGATGAGACTACAGGAAATCATCTGAAGAATTCAACCCTGTATTTTCATATCCTGCTGGAGGAGGCTATTGCGAAGGGGTACTATAAAGATGTTCTGAGGCAGGAAGATATTCGGGATCTGCTTCGCTCCGCCACTTTGCACGATATTGGCAAGATCGGTATCAGCGATGATGTTCTTAGGAAAGCGTTTCCTTTAGATTATCATGAATATGAGCATATGAAGACTCACACCACCCTCGGAGGGCAGGCATTTGAGAAAATAATCCGTGAGACCGGGGGCACCAGATGGCTGTACCTGGCTAAGGATATTGCCTATTATCATCATGAGCATTGGGACGGTACAGGATATCCCGACGGATTGAAGGGAGAAGAGATTCCCATCTATGCGAGAATCATGACGGTAGCGGATGTGTATGATGCGCTAACCTCTTCCCGCTCTTATAAGGATGCCTATACTCATCAGCAGGCGGCACAGATCATTATTCAGGAAAGCGGTCAAATATTTGATCCCAAGCTGGTGGATCTCTTCCTGTCTTCGCAGGAACGATTTGAGGAAGTATTGCTTAGGAGAAATGGCAATTCGGATGAATAGAAAGGAAGTAGCCTATGTCATATACGGCACTTTACAGAAAGTTCCGGCCAGATAATTTTTTTGATGTCAAAGGTCAGGAGCATATTGTAACTACTTTAAAAAACCAGATCATGGCAGGAAGGATCGGGCACGCATATCTTTTTTGCGGGACCAGGGGCACAGGTAAAACCACGGTGGCTAAGCTTCTTGCCAAGGTTGTGAACTGCGAGAATCCGGTGGACGGCAATCCCTGCAATGAATGCCGGATGTGTAAGGGAATTGCGGCCCAGACCTCAATGAATGTCATCGAGATCGATGCGGCTTCCAATAATGGTGTGGACAATGTCAGAGAGATTGTGGAGGAGGTAAGGTATTCCCCGACAGAAGGCAAATATAAGGTGTATATTATCGACGAGGTTCACATGCTCTCGGCAGGAGCCTTCAATGCCCTGCTCAAAACCATTGAAGAGCCTCCGTCCTATGTTATCTTTATTCTGGCAACTACGGAGGTTCACAAGATCCCGGTAACAATTCTGTCCAGGTGCCAGAGGTATGATTTTAAAAGAATTACCATAGATGTTATAACGGAGCGCTTGTCCGAGCTTATGAGGGAAGAGGGCGTTGAAGCTGAGGAGAAGGCCCTGCGATATGTAGCCAGAGTAGGGGACGGCTCCCTGCGTGATGCTTTGAGCCTCCTTGATCAATGCATTTCCTTTTATCTTGGCAAGAAACTTACCTATGACAATGTACTGGAGGTATTAGGAGCAGTGGATACCTCGGTCTTTGCCGGAATGCTTGGATGCATTCGGAAGCAGGATGTGGCTGCCTGTATCCGGATGCTGGAGGAGATTGAGAGCGGCGGCAGGGAGTTGGGCCAGTTTACCGTAGATTTCATCTGGTATCTGAGGAATTTGCTGTTGGTTAAGACCACGGAGGATATCTCCGATCTGGTGATAGAGATATCTTCAGAGAATCTGGAGCTGCTGCAGCAGGAAGCCAGAGCAATAGGGGAAGATGCTCTTATGAGATATATCCGCGTTTTCTCTGAACTATCCAATCAGCTCCGGTATGCTACCAGAAAGAGAGTTCTGATTGAAATCGCATTAATTAAGCTATGCAAACCGGAGATGGAAATCAATCTGGATTCTGTTATCAGCCGGATTAAGATATTGGAAGAGAAGCTTAAGAACGGCGTAGTAGCGGAAGAAGGGACATCCCATACCCATAGCGCCCCAGAAAAAGAGACGCCGTCCAGGAAGCAGCCGACCGTTTTGCCGGAAGCGTTGCCGGAGGATATCAAGCAGGCGGCGGCGAATTGGAAGAGCATGATTAGTCAAATTGCCAGGAAAGCACCTGCTCTTGCTGCGGTGCTTCAGGGAGCTACGCTCAGTGTGGATGGCGGACAGGGGCTGCAAATCGTGGTTACGGAAGTCCTGGATAAGGAAATGATAGACCGGGAAACGCACCTGCAGCAAATTAAGGAAGTCCTGGCCCAGATGGTCCATAAGCAGGTACCCGTAAGTGTGCGGTATCTGGATCGGAACAAGGAGAAAATAGAAGAAGTGCCGGATCTGTCGCGGCTGATCAATATGCCGATCCAATATGAATAGCGGTAAGGCACTTGTTCCTATATAATAAGATGTCAGTTAATGATGTCGGTTTCAATTAAATAAAGAGAATGCGAGAATGAAAGGAGCATATACAATGGCAAAAAGAGGTGGATTTCCGGGCGGAGGTATTCCGGGTAATATGGGTAATCTGATGAAGCAGGCGCAGAGAATGCAAAAGCAGATGGAGGAGAAGACCAAGGAACTGGAGGAAAAGGAGTGGGAAGCCAGCGCGGGCGGCGGTGCCGTGACAGTGAAGGTATCCGGTAAGAAGGAGATTTCTTCCGTGAAATTGAGCAAAGAAGTAGTAGATCCCGATGACATCGAAATGCTGGAGGATCTGATTGTAGCTGCGGCCAATGAAGCGCTTCGCAAGATGGAAGAGGAATCCTCCTCTGTTATGGGAGAAATTACAGGCGGTCTGGGTAACCTTGGCGGTCTTGGCGGATTTCCCTTCTAAAAGGAATGCGGCCTGGAATGCTGTCGCAGAAATAGACATGCATAATTAGCAATACCCTATGAATAGGACTTTTTATAAGATGAATGTGGCGGACAGTTTCGACTGTCCGCCCTGTTTTTTTGTCTTTTGCGGTTAGACTGACAGCGAACTTTTTCAGATACTTAGTGTCTTTCGCTTGCCCCATATCTCTGTTTAAGTTGTTGCAGATGGACATACTCCAGTACTGCTGTTCTGCCACTGGTTCCCAGCGACAGCACATCGGACAGCAGGCTGCCGACGGTGCAGCTGTCTGTGATTTTTTCGTTCAGAACAGTGATACCCTCCCTGCTGTCTGTTCTTCCCAGCAGATAGTCTGCGGATACCTTGTAATAGTTGGCCAAAATCGACAGTGCTCGAATAGGAAGTTCGCTTTCCCCTATTTCGTATTTAGAATATTGTTGCTGTGTAGTGCCAATTAAGTCGGCAATATCGGATTGCTTTAAGTCCCTGTCCTCCCGTAAACTTCGAAGAATTTCTATTGTGTTTTTCATGCAATACACCTCTCTATCTCAAAATTTGAAATTTGTCAATATATCTCCCGATATATTTTTTAAACATTTATATTAATACCTTAAATAGTATTAATAGTTACTGTTGTTTCTGCCTGTTTATCCATACACTTACCCTATCA
>JAFAGA010000058.1 GCA_023423045.1 Bacillota bacterium
GTAAACTTACCACGAGATAACTCTTTCGGCGATTTTTATCCTTTGTAGTGTAGTGACTTTTAGGATACCATAAAATGGCTTGGAAGGGTTATTTTATTTTTAGAACTTTTGACTGTGCAGTAATAATGAAACCAATTAATAATAGAAAATTTAAGCTTAGGAGGAATTTGTTATGGTATATGATATTGTTATAATCGGCTCAGGACCGGCAGGCCTTGCAGCTGCTATTTATGCCAAGAGAGCAGAACTGAATGTGATTGTGATTGAGAAGGCGGGCCTTAGCGGCGGGCAGATTATCAATACCTATGAGGTGGATAACTATCCCGGAACACCGGGGATCAGCGGCTTTGAACTGAGTACAAAATTCAGGGAGCATGCGGATAAGCTGGATACGGTCTTTGTAAACGGTGAGGTTACCGGATTTGGCCTGGATGGGGATATCAAGGTTATCACCATGGATGACGGAACCAAATATCAGACCAAGGCGGTAGTCATCGCAACGGGAGGAGCTCCCCGCCATCTGGGTGTGGATGGGGAGGAGAAACTGTCCGGAATGGGAGTATCCTATTGTGCTACCTGTGACGGTGCTTTCTTTAAGAATAAGACGGTTGCAGTTGTAGGCGGCGGCGACGTGGCGGTTGAGGATGCGATATTCCTGGCCAGAATCTGCAAACAGGTCTATGTGATTCACAGAAGGGACCAGTTCCGCGCTTCCAAAAGCGTCACCTCAAGGCTGTTGGCTTTGGAGAATGTAACTGTTTTGTGGGATAGTGTGGTAGACCGGATTAACGGCGAGGAAAGAGTGGAATCAATTGAAGTCAGGAATGTGAAAAAGGATGAGAAAACCAGTTATGACATCGCGGGTGTCTTTATTGCGGTAGGTTATCTTCCTAATTCTGATATTTATAAAGAAATTGTTGCTGTGGATGAGGCTGGCTACATCATTGCGAATGAGAGCTGTGAGACAAATATTCCGGGCATCTTTGCCGCAGGAGATGTCAGAACGAAAGAGCTGCGCCAGATTATTACCGCCGCTTCTGACGGAGCCAATGCCATTACAGCAGTAGAAAAGTATTTGAATAATTTGGAATAGTAAAAACATTACAAATAGCCGCCGGATTTAGTAAAATTGGGCATCTTAATAAAATTATATGTCGTTTTAAATTGTTTATTATTGACACAATGTGGCATATTTGTTATAATTACCTCAAACGGATGTAATAATTTTGTAACAATTCTTGGGAAGGGATAATTGTCCTTCCTGCTGGATGGCCAGTGGCGGCAGAGTATCCGCTTTGGCTATCATATACTGGGAGATTGTTGAATGCATGAGGGAACAATATCGTGCACCTGGCACCTGGCAAAGAGTATTTGTGAGTGCCTTTTTCGTGGGAGGTAATTGATACATGAGAAGAGATAAAGCGATGAAGACAGCGCTGTTTATTGCTTCGGCTGCATTATATATTTCAATGCCAGCAGCCTCTGCCAAGGCGGATACATTTCCGACGGAGCAGGGTGTGGCTGGCTTTGCTTATTTGCTTGATCATTATTATATGTCGGCAAAAGAGGATACAGTGGCGGCTGACAAGGCCCTGATTAATATTTTGAAAACAGAGATTATATCACCTTATGCTAATCTGGGTGTATCAATCGCAGATAGTTATGTTAACATCCGAAGTGAACCCTCTACCGAGAGTGAGGTTGTGGGCAAGCTGTACCGCGGCTGTGCGGCAGATATATTGGAATATCTGGAAGGAGATTGGGTAAAGATTCAATCCGGTGATGTAAAGGGATACATAGCATCGAATTATCTGGCGATCGGGCATGATGCCGAAGCCATGATTGATGAATATGCGACGCAGTATGCGACGGTAAGAGGCACACAGACCCTGAGAGTAAGGGAAGAGATGAGCACGGACTCCACCACCCTGACCTTAATCCCTCTGGGAGAGACCTACCCTGTTGTTAAAAATCATGGCGCATGGGTCGAAATCGTATTAGGAACAGATGATCAGACAGGCGGTGACTTCACCGGATTCGTGTCAGGCGAATATATTGATCTTTCTGTTGAATTTAAATTTGCAATCTCCGTTGCGGAGGAGCAGCGTATCCTTCGTGAACAGCAGGAGGCGGAAAGAGCAGAAAAAGAGCGTAAGGCAAGGCTTGCACAGGAAGAGGCAGAGCGCAAGGAGGCGGCGAGAAGAGCAGCTGAGGCAAAGAAGAAAACCAGTTCCTCTCAGAATAATAACAGCTCCTCTAATTCCGGTTCCAGCTCCAACTCCAGTTCAGGTTCCAGCTCCAGTTCCTCCGGCTCGGGACGTTGTAAAGAAATTGTGGAATATGCTCAAAAGTTTGTGGGTAATCCTTATAAGTGGGCAGGGACAAGCCTTACCAAGGGTGCGGATTGCTCCGGATTCGTGCAGGCGGTTTATGCCGACTTCGGCTATTCCATTCCCAGAGATTCAAGAAGCCAGGCAGCATCTGCAGGGAAGAAGGTCAGTGAATCGGATATGCGTACCGGCGATCTTGTATTCTATGCCAACAGCAAGGGAACCGTGAACCATGTCGCTCTGTATATCGGCAACGGCATGATTGTACATGCGGCGAATTCGCGGCAGGGTATTATTCGTTCTAATGTAAGATACAGAGATATTCATTCGGTAAGAAGAATTGTAAATTAATAAAAGCGGAATAAGGGACCCTTAACCTAGAAGGGTCCCTTATTGATTCTGGAACTTAAATATGATTGGAAAATAACAGAAAGTGTGGTAAAATTAGCCTGATAATGTTATTCTGGAAATTAATTCAACCAGTAGAGGAGTGAATCATATGCCCGAGAATGAGACGAAGGACAGGAGAAAGTATAGGCGGCTTCCGATCGAACTGCATTTGGAAGTGGACGAAGTGTTTAAGCAGGATTATATTGTGATTCGAGATTTGAATGCATCGGTATCCGTATTTGATATTTCGAGAAATGGAATGGGTTTCATCAGTGAAGCCAGTCTGCCGCTGGGTTATTATTTCCACGGTAAAATTAATCTGGGTGATGGAGATTTTTTTCATGTAGTAATACAGATTGTCAGGGCTCATATTGCAGAAAATAACGCAAAGGTATATGGAGCCGAGTTTATCGGGCTCGCCCCTTTCCTGGCCGATAAAGTGGATCATTATGAAAGAAGATTGAATAAAGAAAAATAAAAAGATGGAATGACAGACCAGACAATAGATTCTGTTCCTTGTGGATAGATTTTTTGGCTGGTCTTTTAATTGCTTTTATACAGAGCCCTTTGTGGAATTCTGAAGTGCTTCAAATATTGTTATGGTGGCTTAAATTCTGAATAAATGGATAACATCTGGAATATTCTTTAAATTGATTAAATTTGAGCGACGTTTTCAGAGTAACGAAAAGTCTGAAACTTATCATAAATTCCTATTGACAAACAGAGGTATGTGCATATTGCACAAAGGATGCATCAAAGATGGTAAAAAATGGGTGGAACCAGGGGTGTTTGTACAATTTATCAAAAAGTTATCCACAAGCAAGAACCCCTATTTTCAACTAATGAAGAGTTATACACGGATCTATCCACATTATCCACATTTAAACACTACTAGTGTCGGACATGAAAACAAGTGTCAATAACGAAAGTGCGTTTTGTAACTTATGATAAATCGCATTTTAGGTATCGAAACTTCAATTTTACTACTTGACAATTCAGTTGTCGGACAATAAAGAAAGCAAAACTTTATTTGATTAAAAATAATAAAATTTAGTCATAATAGTAAAGAATATACAAATATATATGAATTTTAGGGTAATTAAAGAAGGTTATACAAATCAGCATATTGAGAAAGTTTATTATGGGGGAACCAGGGGACAAAGGGTGTTACTTCTCATAGGCCACAAACGCGAAGCGTGTTACTGGTCACAGAACTGCTGTATTTTGCAGTGGAGTGAACAGTAATCAAAGGTAATTGGAAGGGACTGGAGAAAATGGAAAGTGGCTTGTCACTTTTCAGGGCATATGGTATAATGATATCAGCATAGCAGTGTTTATACGTTGTTTACAACGTATGCTAGCAAGAAAGCAAAAAGGAGTTGGGCATTATGCGTTATATTATCAGCGGCAAGAATATTGATGTAACCGAAGGCTTAAAGACAGCTGTATATGAGAAGATTGGTAAACTCGAGAGATACTTTACTCCTGACACTGAAATTCATGTGACACTCAGCGTTGAAAAAGAAAGACAGAAAATTGAGGTGACAATACCTGTTAAAGGAAATATAATTAGAGCAGAGCAAGTAAGCAATGATATGTATGTATCCATCGACCTTGTGGAAGAGATTATCGAGCGTCAATTAAGAAAATACAAGAATAAATTAATAGATCACAAGCAAGCATCCTCGAATTTTAATCAGGCTTTCATAGAGGATGATTACTTTGAAGATGATTCTATTAAAATTGTGAAGACCAAGCGCTTTGCAATTAAGCCTATGGATGCGGAAGAGGCATGTGTACAGATGGAGCTCCTGGGACATAGTTTCTATGTATTTCGCAATGCGCAGACAGATGAAGTCAATGTGGTATATAAGAGAAAAGGCAATACCTACGGCTTAATTGAACCTGAATACTAGAATTTAAACCATTTCATAAGAGATAATCATGGGGAGCTGCTTCCGAAAAAGGAAAACGGCTCCCTTTATTTATATCATTAGGAAGATTGTCTAAAGGCAGCTGTGCGGCAGCGCAAGAGTCCATAAACAAGCTCTTTATTCTTTAAAATCGGAGATTTTTGGCATAGGACAAAATTAAGTTGAATAGTACCAAGGTAAATGTTACAATATTAGTTGAACGATTTTGGGGTTCTTGTGCAGGAAGTGTTATGCAAGAGCCGGCGATAGAGCTCTTGCATAACACTTCCTGCACAAGAATCACTTTGGGTCAAATTTGGATAGTACAGGAGTGAACAAAGTATGGGAATAATGGAAAAGATATTTGGGACTCACAGCGAGCGGGAAGTCAAGCGTGTGATACCAATCGTAGACAGGATAGAGACGCTGGAACCGGAGTACGTAAAACTGACAGATGATGAACTCAGAGCAAAAACAACAGAATTCAAAAATAGACTTAAGAATGGGGAAACCCTGGATGATATATTAGTGGAAGCTTATGCCACTGTGAGAGAAGCGGCGAAAAGAGCCATTGGACAGAGGCATTTCAGGGTGCAGCTCATCGGCGGAGTTATATTGCATCAGGGAAGAATCACCGAGATGCGTACCGGTGAAGGTAAGACGCTTACCTCAACACTTCCTTCCTATCTGAATGCGCTGGAGGGCAAGGGTGTTCATGTTGTAACCGTGAATGATTACCTGGCGAAGCGTGACTCTGAGTGGATGGGGCGGATTCATGAATTTCTCGGACTGAAGGTCGGTGTGATTCTCAACAGCATGGAGAAGGAAGAACGCCGTGAAGCATATGCCTGTGACATTACCTATGCCACCAATAACGAGCTGGGCTTCGATTATCTGAGAGATAACATGGTAATCTATAAAGAGCAGTTGGTTCAAAGAGATCTTCATTATGCCATTATCGATGAGGTGGACTCTATCTTAGTCGATGAAGCGAGAACACCTCTGATTATATCCGGGCAGAGCGGCAAATCCACGGAATTATATCGTGTATGTGATATCCTTGCAAGACAGATGAAAAAAGGAACTGCCAGTGCTGAGCTTACCAAGATGGCAGCCATTATGAAGGAAGAGATCGAGGAGACCGGAGATTATATTGTCAATGAGAAGGAGAAGAATGTACACCTTACCGAAGAGGGTGTAAAGAAGGTGGAACGCTTCTTTAGTTTGGAGAATCTGGCTGATTCTGAAAACCTGGAGATTCAGCATAATATTATCCTTGCTCTGAGGGCTCATGCTTTAATGTTCCGGGATAAGGATTATGTGGTGAAGGATGACGAGGTTCTCATTGTTGATGAATTTACCGGACGTATTATGCCTGGTAGGCGTTATAGTGACGGATTACATCAGGCAATTGAAGCCAAGGAAAATGTCAAGGTGAAAAGAGAGAGCAAGACCCTGGCAACCATCACCTTCCAGAACTTCTTTAATAAATATAAGAAAAAGAGCGGTATGACCGGTACGGCTTTAACCGAGGAGAAGGAGTTCCGTGAGATCTACGGTATGGATGTTATCGAGATTCCCACCAACCTTCCCATTGCCCGTGTCGATCTCCAGGATGCGGTATATAAGACCCAAAGAGAGAAACTGAAGGCGATTATTAATGAGATTATCGCCTCTCATCAAAAGGGACAGCCGGTTCTGGTAGGTACCATTACCATTGAATCTTCGGAAGAGATCAGTGCCATACTGAAGAAACATAATATTCCCCATAAGGTACTCAATGCGAAGTTCCACGAGCTGGAGGCGGAGATTGTAGCCGATGCCGGACAGCTTGGGGCGGTTACAATTGCCACCAACATGGCAGGCCGTGGTACGGATATTAAGCTGGGCGAAGGCGTGGTGGAGGCCGGCGGTCTGAAGATTATCGGTACGGAACGGCATGAGGCAAGACGTATCGATAACCAGTTGCGCGGACGAGCCGGAAGACAGGGAGATCCTGGTGAATCCAGATTCTTTATCTCTCTTGAGGATGATCTGATGCGCCTGTTCGGTTCAGAGCGGCTCATGGGTATCTTTAATTCCCTTGGTTTACAGGAAGGAGAGCAGATTGAACATAAGATGCTCACCAATGCCATTGAGAGGGCTCAGCAGAGAATCGAGAGCAATAACTTTGGAATCAGAAAGAATCTGTTGGAATATGACCAGGTGAATAATGAGCAGAGAGAGATCATCTATGCGGAACGCAGACGGGTTCTGGATGGAGAGAGCATGCGTGATACCATTTACCGCATGATTACGGATACGGTGGAAGACTGTGTCAATACCTGTATCAGTGATGATCAAGCGCCGGAAGAGTGGGATCTTGCCGAACTGGGGGAGATGCTTCTGCCGATTATTCCCTTGCCTGGAATTGAGTTTGAAGCCGGTCAGTTGAGGAGCATGGGAAAGAACGATCTGCTCCAGCATCTGAAGGAAGAAGCGGTAAAGCTTTATGAAGCAAAGGAAGCGGAGTTTCCTGAGCCGGAGCAGATCCGTGAGATAGAGCGGGTGATTTTGCTTAAGGTAATTGACCGCAAATGGATGGACCATATCGATGATATGGACCAGCTGCGCCAGGGTATCGGCCTGCAGGCTTACGGCCAGAGACAGCCCATAGTGGAATATAAGTTTCAGGGCTTTGAGATGTTTGACGATATGATTGCAGCAATCCGTGAAGATACTGTCAGGGCACTTCTTCATGTGCGAATCGAACAGAAGGTGGAGAGAGAGCAGGTAGCGAAGGTGACCGGAACGAACCGTGATGACAGCGTAGCCAATGCCCCTATCAAGCGTGCTGCCAAGAAGATCCAGCCCAATGATCCCTGCCCCTGCGGGAGCGGAAGAAAATATAAGCATTGCTGCGGCAGAAATGCGTAGCTTTTATGCCAACTAAATAAATAAGTTACAGCTCAGGTTGAGCTGTAACTTATTTAATGAATTTATATGCAAAGTATATTGAGATTTTATTAATTGTAATGTATAATACATGAAAGAGGTGATTTGGTGGTAGAGTTAGATCAGTATAAATATGCATTAAGTACTTACGAAAAGCCATTAATTGAAGTGGGGGATTCACTTTGACCTGGCTAATAAAAGCTTAAGGGTTGAAGAAATCGAACGAACCATGGAAGAGCCCGGGTTTTGGGATGACAATGATAAGGCCCAGGCTTATATGAAGGAACTGAAGAATCTCAAGGACACCATTGATGAATATAATCATCTGAAGGGGGACTTTGAGGATGTTCAGACCTTAATTCAGATGGGGTATGAAGAGAATGATTCTACCTTGATTCCTGAGATCGAAGAAGCGCTTGATATATTTGTCAGGAACCTGGAGGAATTGAAGCTGCGGACGCTGCTGTCCGGCGAGTATGACAGGTATAATGCGATTATTACACTTCATGCCGGAGCCGGAGGCACGGAAAGCTGTGACTGGGCGAGCATGCTTTGCCGTATGTACCAGCGGTGGGCGGATAAGAAGGGCTTCACCACAGAGACCATTGATTTTCTTGAGGGAGAAGAAGCAGGCCTGAAATCGGTGACACTGGAAATCAGCGGAGAGAATGCCTTCGGTTACCTGAAATCAGAGAGGGGAGTTCACCGCCTGGTGCGCATCTCTCCATTTAATGCCGCGGGAAAGCGTCAGACCTCCTTTGTGTCCTGTGATGTAATGCCGGATATCGAGGAAGATACAGGGATTGAAATTAATGAAGAGGATTTGAGAATTGATACCTACCGTTCCAGCGGTGCCGGCGGCCAGCACGTGAATAAGACTTCGTCTGCAATCCGGATCACTCATATTCCTACCAATATCGTAGTACAATGCCAGAATGAACGCTCCCAGCTTCAGAATAAGGATCGGGCAATGAAGATGCTGAAGGCAAAGCTGTATCTGTTGAAGCAGCAGGAGAACCAGGAGAAAATCAGTGGAATCCGGGGAGAAGTCAAGGATATTGCCTGGGGCAGCCAGATACGTTCCTATGTCATGCAGCCATATACTTTGGTGAAGGACCATCGCACCAATGAAGAAGTAGGTAATGCAATTAATGTTCTGGACGGAAATCTGGATCCGTTTATCAACGCATACTTGAAGTGGAATGCGCAAAGCAACACCGGAAAAGAATCCTAAGAGGAGGGGTACCTATGCAAAGCACAAAGCAGGCAATATTCATGCTTGAGGATAAGGAATACGGATTAGATATCATGGATGTCAATATTATCGAGAAATACATGAACATTGAACCGATAGCAGATTTCCCTAATAACTTAAAAGGGATTATCAGGCTGAGAGGAGATATCATTCCGGTCTACAGCTTGCGCCGGAAGTTCGGCCTGGAGGATATTGCCCCGAATGAGGATACAAGGTTGATTATTACTTCTTCCAATGGAATACGGACTGCTTATGAAGTGGACCGGATGTCTGAAATTGTTCAGTTTGGGGATGACCAGATTTATGAACTACCTTCCATCATCAAAAGTGAGGACACCTCTTATATCAAGCTCATATCCAACATAGATGACCGTCTTATTATTTTGCTGGACAATGATGGAATTCTATCCGGGGAAGAGCAGGATAGGATAAAAGCGGTTGTAAAGCAGTAAACAGGGAATTGGTTGGCGCAGAGCGCTATTAATGGAGGAAATTATGAAGAAGAGAATAGTAGGAATGATTGCCGTCACGGCATTAACTGCAGTGATGCTGGCTGGCTGCGGCACAAAGGAGGGCAGCCCGTCGAAAGAAGGCGATCAGTTAAAAGAAAGTGATACGATAATCGTCGGTACGGAAGCTGGATTTGCCCCTTATGAATATATGGAGGGGAATGAGGTGGTTGGCGTCGATATGGATATTGCGCAGGCAATTGCCGAAGCTATGGGCAAGAAGCTTGTGATCAAGAATATGGACTTTGACGGTGCCCTCCTTGCGGTACAGAACGGAACAGTTGATTTTGTTGCCGCCGGTGTATCCGTTGACGAGGACCGACTGAAGGTTATGGATTTTTCTCTTGACTATGTAAATTCCACCGAGGTGGTTGTGGTTAATAAGGCGACTCCCGCACTAGACACTGTGTCGGATGATGCCCTGGCAGATAAGGTAATCGGTGTGCAGCAGGGAAATATTGCGGACTTCTATGTAGAAGAGAATATTTCGGCGAAGAAAATTAACCGTTATACAAAGTTTGCCCAGGCTGCCGAGGATTTAAAGAATAATAAGATCGACTGCATCGTAATGGATCAGTTCCCGGCAGAGGAATTGGTGGCGGCCAATCCGGAGCTGTCAATTCTTGACGGAACCTTATTTGAGGATAAATATGCAATTGCTGTAAAGAAGGGAAATCAGGATTTGCTGGAAGAGATCAACAAGATAATTCAGGAGTTGAAGGATAACGGCAAAATTGATGAATTTATGGCAAACCATACAAGCAAATAAGAATTGCGGAGTCTGATGTGATTTCATTGTGTACATCCGAATTTGTACCTGCGTCCTGGATGACGCAGGTACAAATTTTTGAGGAATAATTTATGTTACGGGAGGTAGAAAATTGTTAGAGAATCTGCAGGATTCCTTTTATAACGCAATTATACCGGATCAGCGGTATCTGGCCTATTTGAACGGCTTGAAGATAACTCTGCTGATTTCGTTCTTTGCCATTTTGCTGGGTATTGCCATTGGTGTCCTGGTGGCGGTGGTGAAGGTTACGGCGATGAATTCCGGAGTGAGGTGGCTGGTAGCGCTGTGTAATGTTTATATTAACATTATCCGGGGTACACCCCTGATGGTGCAGTTGCTGATTATCTATAATCTTATTTTTACATCCCGAAACACCAATGAGCTGGTGGTTGGTGCGGTCTGCTTCGGAATTAATTCGGGCGCGTATGTTGCGGAAATTATACGTGCCGGAATTGAGTCCATTGACCGGGGACAGATGGAGGCCGGCCGTTCTTTGGGATTGAATTATCTGCAGACTATGCGGATGATTATTCTGCCCCAGGCTATCCGCAATATCTTGCCTGCGCTGGGTAATGAATTTATTGTGCTGATTAAGGAAACCTCCGTTGCCGGTGTAATTGCTGTCACCGATTTAACAAAAGCGGCCCAGTATATCGGCTCCAGGACCTGGGATATTCTTCCGCCCCTGGTGATTGCGGCATGCTGCTATCTTGTGCTGGTTATGGGATTAACGAAGCTGCTTAATATGTTTGAAAGGAGGCTGGGTAAGGGTGATCGTCACTAAGAAATTAAAAAAGGCATTTGATCAGCATGTGGTATTGAACGGGATTGATGCTGTGATTGAAAAAGGTGAGAAAGTGGTAGTGATTGGCCCTTCCGGCTCTGGCAAGTCAACCTTTCTGAGGTGCTTAAATCTGCTGGAGATCCCGACAGAGGGAGAAATCTGGTTCGAAGGGATCAACATTACTGATAAAAAGGCGGATATCAATAAGATCCGCTGTAAGATGGGTATGGTGTTTCAGCAGTTCAATCTGTTTCCCCATCTGTCGGTGCTGGAGAACATTACCCTGGCTCCGGTTAAGCTCGGGCTGATGACCAGGGAGCAGGCCGAGAAAAAAGCATATGAGCTCCTTCAGCGAATCGGTTTGACGGAGAAGGCAAAAGCGTACCCGAATCAGCTTTCCGGAGGGCAGAAGCAGAGAATTGCCATAATTCGTGCGTTGGCCATGAACCCCGATGTGATGCTCTTTGATGAACCGACCTCAGCCCTTGATCCTGAGATGGTGGGAGAGGTGCTGGATCTTATGGCACAGCTGGCAGACGAGGGAATGACCATGGTAGTGGTAACCCATGAGATGCGTTTTGCTAAAAAGGTGGCAACCCGTGTCCTCTTTATAGATGAAGGAAAAATTGTGGAAGAGAATACGCCGGAGGATTTTTTTGAAAATCCCAAGCATCCTAGATTACAAGAATTTTTATCAAAAATTTTATAGAATGGTTTGTTTGCAATTAAGGTTATATATCAACGGGTATATAACCTTTTGTAGTTAATAAAAAAACTTATTTTTATACAAAAACATTAATAATTATCCCTATTGTTTCAAGCATAAGTTACAAATCTTTATTTTTTTGTTGGAAGATGGTAAAATGCTATTGCATTGTGAATAAATATATGGTAGTATATCTGTCTTAGAAAGACAATTGTATTTGACATACATACAGTTGCCGGCGTTTTATACATATACTGCCCTGAAAAACCTCAGGAGGTGCTTAAACACATGAATGATGATCAATATTTTATTGTAAAGAAAAAGGCGGTACCGGAGGTACTGCTTAAAGTTGTGGAAGCAAAACGTCTTCTTGATTCGGAGAGAGTAATGACGGTTCAGGAAGCGACGGACGCCGTTGAGATCAGCAGAAGTTCATTTTATAAATACAGGGATGATATCTTTCCGTTTTATGAGAATACCAGGGGAAGGACAATTACCTTCATGCTTCAGATGGATGATAAGCCGGGGCTGCTCTCTAAGGTTCTTAACCAGGTAGCCAGAAGTGAAGCTAATATATTGACCATTCATCAAAGTATTCCTGTGAACGGAATTGCCCTGCTGACCTTGAGCATTGAGATCCTTCCCCAGACGGACAGCACTTCGGTTGTGATCGAAGCCATCGAGTCCATGGATGGAGTTCATTATGTAAAGCTCGTTTCGAGAGAATAAATAGATTATGGTTACAGCAGAACAGGAGGAGCAGCGATGATAAATATTGCAGTCTTAGGATACGGTACCATAGGTTCCGGTGTAGTGGAAGTGTTGGGAATCAATGGGGAGAGCATCAAAAAGAGAGCCGGAGATCAGATTAATATTAAATATGTATTGGACCTGAAGGAATTTCCGGGAGATCCGATTATGGAAAAGCTGGTCCGTGATATTAATATCATATTAGAGGACCCTGAGGTATGCATCGTTGTGGAAGTGATGGGCGGCGTCGAACCGGCTTATACCTTTGTGAAGCGGGCATTGTTAAAAGGAAAAAGCGTTGTCACCTCCAATAAGGAACTGGTAGCAAAGCACGGAGCGGAGCTTCTTGATCTGGCGAAGGAGAAGAACATAAATTTTCTGTTTGAAGCAAGTGTTGGCGGAGGAATTCCAATCATCCGCCCGCTGAATCAATCCCTGACTGCTGATGAGATCGTCGAAATTACAGGTATACTAAATGGTACCACCAACTATATATTATCAAAAATGAGTGAAGGCGGCCTTGACTTTGAGACAGCGCTGTCCGATGCGCAGAAGATGGGCTATGCAGAGCGCAATCCCAGTGCCGATGTGGAAGGACATGACGCCTGCAGGAAGATAGCGATTTTATCTTCCCTCGCTTTTGGCATGCAGGTTGATTTTGAAGATATTTATACCGAGGGCATCACAAAGATTACGGATACGGATATTAAGTATGCCAAAGCCATGGAAGCACGGATTAAGCTCTTTGCCTCCAGCATACGCGGAAGCGATTCCCGGGTGTTTGCCATGGTTGCTCCGATGCTGATTAAGGCAAACCATCCGTTGTACAGTGTCAATGATGTGTTTAACGGAATATTTGTCAAGGGTAATGTGATCGGTGACGTCATGTTCTATGGAAGCGGAGCCGGTAAACTTCCCACGGCGAGTGCGGTAGTGGCGGATGTGGTGGATGCTGCCAAGCATGTCGGAAAGAATATCTGGACCATCTGGAGCAGCAAGAAGTTGGAGCTGACAGATATCAAGCAGGTACGGCATCGTTTCTTTGTGCGTATGCTGGGGAACGAGACGGCGTTACGGGAGAAAGTGAACAGGTTCTTTGGTGACGTAGAGGTGGTAGTCGTACCCGGGATAGAGGAAGAATATGCATTCCTGACTCCAAGTATCACAGAGCAGGAGATGAAGGAAAAGAGAGAAGCGCTGGATGGCATTGTAAGCGTAATTCGTGCCAGGTTTTAGATAAAAAGATGGCAGTTAGGAAGAAAGGACTTGATGATATGAAATACATTGTTGTTCTCGGCGATGGTATGGCCGATGAAAATTTAGCCGAGCTGGACAATGAAACGCCGCTGATGGCCGCCAATACACCGATGCTGGATCAGCTGGCGAGAAAATCGGAGATTGGCATGGCGCATACCATACCGGAAGGTATGAAGCCCGGCAGTGATACGGCCAATCTGTCAGTTCTTGGATATCATCCCGGAGTATATTATTCCGGCCGTTCCCCATTGGAAGCGTTGAGTATCGGGGTAGATATGAAGCCGACGGATATTGCGCTCCGCTGCAATCTTGTGACCCTGTCTGAAGAGGAAGAACTTTATGAGCAGAGGAGAATGATTGACCACAGTTCAGGGGAGATATCCACAGAGGATGCGAAAGTTCTGATTGAAGCTGTAAAGAAGGAGCTGGAAAGCGATCTTTATAAATTTTATGTGGGAACCAGTTACCGTCATCTGACCATCTGGGATCAGGGGAAAGTAGTGGAACTGGCTCAGCCACACGATATCCTGGGAAGAGTGATCGGAGAATATCTTACGGAAGAAGAGGCATTTCGGTCCATGATGGTTCGAAGTTATGATATCCTGAATAACCATCCGATTAATCTTGCCAGAAAAGAAAATGGGCAGAATAAGGCAAATTCCCTGTGGTTTTGGGGCGCGGGAACCAAACCGGCACTCTCTTCCTTTGAAGAGAAAAACCATAAGAAGGGAGCTATGATTTCTGCAGTTGACCTCCTTAAGGGAATAGCGGTAGGAGCGGGAATGAAGGTAATTGAGGTTCCCGGAGCAGACGGAACACTTCATACGAATTATGAGGGGAAGGCCAGGGCTGCAGTGAAGGTTCTGCTTGATGATAATTATGATTTTGTGTATATTCATATAGAAGCGCCCGATGAGATGGGACATCAGGGTAATATCGCTAATAAAGTCAAAGCCATCGAATATCTGGATCAGCGGGTAATTAAAATCGTGGTGGAAGAACTGCGGCAATCCGGAGCTGATTTTCGCATGCTTGTCATGCCGGATCACCCGACCCCCATTCGTTGCAGGACCCATACCAGCGACCCGGTGCCCTACCTCCTGTATGACAGCACCGAGGAGCAGGATCATAGCTGGCTTTATAATGAAGAGGAAGCCGGAAAGAGTGGCAATGAGATCCTGGAAGGATATACTGTTATCAACAGGTTATTTGCGAAATAGGATGAGGAGAGGATCGCTATGTTGATTGTTAAGAAATTCGGCGGAACCAGTGTTGGTGACAAAGAGAGAATATTAAATATCGCTAAAAGAATAGCGGAAGACTATAAAAAGGGCAACGAGATTGTAGTTGTTTTGTCGGCAATGGGAAAGACCACGGATCTGCTGCTGGCGCAGGCAAAGGATATCAACCCCCATGCATCGAAAAGAGAGCTGGATATGCTTCTGGTTACAGGGGAGCAGGTATCTGTTTCCCTGATGGCTATGGCGCTGGATGCCTTGGGAGTTCCCGCAGTGTCGCTGAATGCGTATCAGGTCGCGATGCATACCACCAGTGTATATGGCAATGCAAGGCTGAAACGGATTGATACGGAAAGAATAGAGAATGAGCTGGAGAACAAAAGAGTGGTTATTGTCACCGGTTTCCAGGGAGTGAATAAATTTGACGATTATACGACTCTGGGAAGAGGCGGTTCCGATACGACGGCGGTGGCTTTGGCAGCAACCCTGCATGCCGATGCCTGTGAGATTTATACGGATGTGGACGGTGTGTTTACCGCTGATCCGAGAGTAGTTCCAAGCGCAAGAAAGCTGTCTGAAATCACCTATGATGAGATGCTGGAGCTGGCATCCCTTGGGGCAGGGGTTCTCCATAACCGATCAGTGGAAATGGCGAAAAAATACGGAGTACAGTTGGTCGTTCGCTCCAGTTTAAATAATTCAGAGGGCACGATTGTCAAGGAGGTAGTGAAAGTGGAAAAAATGCTTGTAAGCGGTGTAGCATGCGATAAAAATACAGCACGGATTGCGGTGATCGGGTTAGAGGATCAACCGGGAGTAGCTTTCAAATTATTTAATCATTTGGCACGGCATAATGTTAATGTTGATATCATTCTCCAGTCTGTCGGCAGGGATGGGACCAAGGATATCAGCTTTACGGTGAAGGAGGACGATGTGGAGGAAGCGGTTGCAACGCTGGAGAGACATCGGGGCGGAAGCTTGAAGTGCCAGAAGATTGATGTGGAGAGAGAAGTGGCAAAGGTGTCCATCGTGGGTGCCGGAATGCTGTCCAATCCGGGCGTGGCAGCCAAGATGTTTGAGGCACTTTATGATGTCGGAGTGAATATAAAGATGATTTCCACTTCCGAGATCAGGGCTACGGTGTTGATTGATGTGGCCCATGTGGAAAAGGCGATGAATTCCCTGCATGAGAAATTTGCGCTATCACAGATTTAAAAAATATATGGTTATTTCGAAGAAAAGACTGTCCGAAGGTTCGGGCAGTCTTTTTGATATAGTTGTGAAATGGAGGATAGGTGTATTTATTCAGCACGGTTATCCTTAAAGATGAACGTGTCGGTACGCTAAGCCACCGCGTCAAAATTCATGCCGCGCAGCAGGCTTCCCTCCAGAGATTTTCTTGAGCTTTCATAGGGATTACTTTCATTGTACTTCATGACAGTCCGGGTAGTGCCTCCCGATAAATATGGGGTGCCGCATTCAGGGCAGACTGCCGATTTGAAAGACACGGAAGCCGAGACCAGTTCATTGCCGGGTTGGCTTCCTTCTGCCACCGCATTGGATACATGCTGCTGCTCGTGAGCCGCCACCGCTGCGTAGGAAGCTTGGGGTGAGACATGAGTCGGAGTCTTGAAGGAAACATTGGATTCGTTGGAACCGTCCACATATTTGCGGTTTTTACAGGTCTGGCATTCCACCGGGTTGGTTTTCTCTATATTGATAGAGCTTTTTTCACCCAGAGGGCGAAGGGCACCGACCCTTGGGGCAGCAGATACCGGACCGGTAATGGAAGCTGCGCCGGCAGCAGGATAAGTATAGGATATATGACTGATGCCTCCGATCATAGAATACCTCCTTCGTAAATAGATGCTATCTTGATTATATTAATTATAATACGATTTTATCAGGCGGTCAATAGCTCAGGCGGGGTTCCGGTTCCAGTGGCGGCAGCTCATCTCTCTTTTACTTGCCTTTCCTTCGCGTGTTCATGACGCTCTGCTTCACAAGATACGCTCAGCCGGTCAGCCTAAAAGAGAGATAAGCTGCCGCCACTGGAACCGGAGCCCTAGGGGAGGGATTTGTGTGAATTAAGTTGCTTTTCGGGGAGGCGAATGGTATGATTAAAAATGGAAAAATTGACAATAAGAGTAATACTAATGATGGGAATGATACTGAAAAAAAGATATAAGGAGTATTTTAAATGGATATTTTAAAACAATTAAAGGAAGAGCTTGGAATTCGTCTGGAACAGGCGGAGGCTGCCGTGAAACTGATTGATGAAGGTAATACGATTCCTTTTATCGCGAGATACCGCAAGGAGGTCACGGGTTCCCTGGATGACGAGCAGTTAAGAAATCTTTATGAGCGGCTGCAATATCTCAGGAACCTGGAAGAGAAGAAGGCTCAGGTATTGGGCAGCATAGAGGAGCAGGGCAAGCTGACACCGGAGCTGAAGGAGCAGATACTCGCCGCCACTACCCTGGTTGTGGTAGACGATCTGTACCGCCCCTACCGTCCCAAGAGAAGAACAAGAGCGACCATCGCCAAGGAAAAGGGATTGGATGGTTTGGCAGCCTTTATTCTGGCTCAGGAAGCAACCGAGCCGGTAGAGCTTGCTGCCAAGGAATATCTCTCCGAGGAAAAAGAAGTCCGTACCGTAGAAGAGGCCATTGCCGGAGCTATGGATATTATTGCGGAGGATATCTCAGACGAAGCCGAGTATCGCAGCTATATCCGCGAGGTAACCATGAAGGAAGGCACCCTTTCCTCCACGGCCAAGGATGAGAAGCAGGAGTCCGTGTATGAGATGTATTACAATTTTGAAGAAGGGCTGGCTAAATTGGCAGGACATAGGATTCTTGCCATTAACCGGGGTGAAAATGAAAAGATTCTTACCGTCAAGGTTGTGGCACCCGAGGAACGGATCCTGCGCTATCTTGAGAAGAAGATTCTTACAAAGGACAACCCCTTCACCGGAGATATCTTAAAGAAGACAATCGAGGACAGTTATAAACGTCTGATCTTTCCGGCGATTGAACGTGAGATAAGAAATGAACTTACCGAGAAAGCGGAAGACGGTGCCATCAAGGTATTTGGAAAGAATTTGGTACAGCTGCTGATGCAGCCTCCAATCACCGGTCAGGTAGTGCTGGGCTGGGACCCTGCTTTTCGGACCGGCTGTAAGCTGGCGGTGGTGGACAGTACCGGCAAGGTATTGGATACTACGGTGATTTATCCCACCGCGCCTCAAAACAAAGTAGCAGAAGCAAAGCAGGTATTGAAGAAGTTTATTGACAAATATAATATTTCATTAATATCCGTGGGTAACGGAACTGCCTCCAGGGAATCGGAGATGATAATCGTAGAACTTTTGAAGGAACTGCATAAGCCGGTAAAATATATTATCGTAAATGAAGCCGGTGCCTCCGTATACTCCGCAAGCAAGCTGGCAACGGAGGAATTCCCGAACTTTGATGTCGGACAAAGAAGCGCTGCCTCTATTGCCAGAAGGCTGCAGGATCCGCTGGCGGAGCTGGTGAAGATTGATCCTCAGTCCATAGGGGTGGGACAGTACCAGCATGATATGAACCAGAAGAAGCTGGGAGAGGTACTTTCCGGTGTGGTTGAGGATTGTGTTAATAAGGTCGGCGTTGATCTGAATACGGCGTCGGTATCCCTGCTGGAGCATGTATCCGGTGTCAGTAAGGTAATAGCGAAGAATATCGTGGCTTACCGTGAAGCAAATGGACGCTTTCGCAGCCGTGCGGAGCTCATGAAGGTAGGAAAGCTGGGGCCGAAGACCTTTGAACAGTGCGCAGGCTTTATGCGAATTCTTGACGGAGATAATCCGCTGGATGCTACCGGTGTACATCCGGAATCCTATAAAGCTACTCAGGATCTGCTTCAGAGACTGGGATTGACCCTCGCCGATGTAAAAGAACTTCAGGCCAAGGCATTAACGCAGAAGGCGGCAGGGAATAACAAAAGAGAAGAGGATTCCAGGAAAGCGGGTAATGCCCGGAATAAAGGGAATGCCGGTAATGCGAAGACAATTACGGTGCGGACCCAGGATACTGCCTTTGGAAAAGCCCTGGCAGCAGCCGTTGGTAAGTCGGGAATTCCGGTACCGGAGGCACCTCGGCAGAATGCGCCGGCAGCAGCCGTTGGCTCAGATCAGAGCGAGGACATCATAACCATTGGCAAGAAGATAAAAGATAAGCGTAAGCTGGCGGAGGATCTGGGAATCGGCGAAATTACATTAACCGATATTGTTAAGGAACTGGAAAAGCCGGGAAGAGATCCAAGGGATGAGATGCCCAAACCGATTCTGCGCACAGATGTATTGGAAATAAAGGATCTTGCCGAAGGAATGGTATTAAAAGGAACGGTTCGTAATGTAATTGATTTCGGAGCCTTCGTCGATATCGGAGTACATCAGGACGGTCTGGTTCATATCTCCCAGCTGTCGGACAGAAAGTTTGTAAAGCATCCCCTGGATGTGGTGAGCGTAGGAGATGTGGTTGATGTAAAAGTAATCGGTGTGGATGTGGCCAAGAAGAGAATTCAATTATCCATGAAGCTGTAATCCACAGGAGGGAATGGTACAATGGAGCTGTTGTTCTGGTGCGCTTTAATCACCGGTGTTTTCTGCCTCGGCTATTATACGGCGATTATTTTGTACGCAGGACCAGGTGTTAATTTCTCCTGGGTCTGGTGCGTTGGTGGCAGTGGCTGCATCATTGCCTGCTTTATCCTGCGGTATGTTAGCCTTAGCCATAAGTTTCCCTCATGGCTGGCGGGTCTGGCTTTTACCGCTTTGGGGGCGGCAGCGGCGGTGTTCCTGATGATAGCAGGAATCCTGCTTCGGGCTGCTCATCAGACAGGGCAGGAGAACCTGGATTGTCTGCTAGTCCTTGGAGCCCAAATCAGGGGGAACGGGATAACCAGGAATCTGAGGAAACGCTTGGATACGGCAGTGACCTTTTTGGAGCGAAATCATGAAACAAGAGTGATTGTTTCCGGAGGTGGCGGCAGCGGCAGGATGGTATCGGAGGCGGAAGCAATGAAAGCGTACCTGATGGAGCAGGGAATCGCATCTGAAAGAATTACCATGGAGAAGCTCTCCAGGAATACCGCGGAAAACATGAAATTCAGCAAAACTCTGATTGAAAATGATTCATCAGTAGGAATTGTGACCAACGGTTTTCATCTTTACCGGTCGCTCCGCCTTGCAAAAAAGGCAGGAATAGAGAATGTCTCCGGCCTGGCAGCTCCCACGGACCGTCTTATGGTACTGCATTATTATGTTCGCGAGGCGGCGGGATTACTAAAGGACTGGCTGGCCGGGAACCTTTGAATGTTAAAATATCCCGGGCGGAATTGCAATTTCGGTTATAATTTTTTGCGATTGGATATTGACATCGGATAGAGACTGTTGTATGATGTTGCTGTAAAAATAAATAAAGGTAAATTCTTCGGGGCAGGGTGAAATTCCCGACCGGCGGTATAGTCCGCGACTCTGAGATGATATCCCATCATCGATGATTGATTTGGTGCAATTCCAAAACCGACAGTAAAGTCTGGATGATAGAAGATAAGCAGAATAGAGAGTGATTTCTATGCCCCAATTTTAATGTATTTAAAATTGGGGCATTTTTTATTAACATAAGGCAGAGTGGCTTGCCGAAAGTTAAGAATATTCTGCGTCACCAGGAATTTTTCCTTTGAATCAAAAAAGGAGAGAACGATATGAAATCAAATGTAATGACAAGTCAAAACAAATCCCTATTTTCCACAAGGCAGCTGGTAACCATCAGCCTGCTGTCCGCTCTGGCCTATGTGCTGATGCTGATTCATCTTCCGTTTAAATATCTCGGATTCCTGGAGGTGGAATTCAGTGATATACCGGCGGTAATTGCTGCATTGACCTATGGACCCTTTGCCGGTGTGATAGTGGAGTTGGTTAAGAATTTAATCAAGGCACTTACTGCATCCACCACAGGAATGGTAGGGGAGTTGGCGAATTTTCTTATAAGCAGTGCGTACATTATACCGGTGGGGTTGCTGTATAAGCTTCGCATGACGAAAAAGCTTAAAGCAGGGAATAATAAGGTGACCTCCCCGGCTGACACAGAGAAATCGAAAAGCGCGATTTATATGGTTTTCATCTTTGGAGTAGGTACCGTGGCAATGGCCGTTGCAGGCGCGTTATTGAATTATTATGTGATGCTTCCTCTATACGCTAAATTTCTTGGAGGGATGGATGCCATTGTAGGAATTGCCTCCAGCAATGTTCCGGCAGTGAAGGACTTGGCAAGCTTAATCCTTGTGGGGATTACACCATTTAATATTTTCAAGGGAATTTATATTGCGGTTATCGGATACTATACCCATCGTATGCTGAAGGGAAGATTGTTAAATTAATAGATAATGGAGGATATCGCTATCCTCCCTGAGTAACGGATCATTGAAACTCCGGATGGGCTGCCTCCGACGGGAATAACCGCCAGGAAACCTGTTCGGAGTTTTTCTATGTTAATACAGTTACGGTTTGGCCTGCTGTATTTTAACTGTAATTGTATTAAGAAATTCCTTTCAGGAAATGCTATCTTTTTTTGCGTGTTTCTGCTATAATATTGCCGTTTAGCAGGAGCGCTGTTATAGAAGCGCGGATAGAAAGGTACGGAGAATATCATGATTATAGAGAGCTTTAGCCCGCAGGATACCTACCGGATTGGATTTGAGCTGGGCTCCGGAGCACAAAAAGGAGATATTTTTTGCCTTGGCGGAGAGCTGGGGGTCGGAAAGACGGTATTTACCCAGGGATTTGCCAAGGGGCTTGGAATAGAGGAAGCGGTAAGCAGCCCGACCTTCACTATTATTCAGGAATATGAAGATGGAAGATTACCGCTGTATCATTTTGATGTATACCGGATTGCCGACTTGGATGAGATGGAGGAAATCGGGTATGAGGATTATTTTTATGGAGATGGGATTTGTCTGATTGAATGGGCGGAATTAATCGAAGAACTATTGCCTAATCGAAGGACAACCATTACTATAAAGAAAGAACTGAGCAAGGGTTTTGATTATAGAGAAATCAACGTGAGTTTAAGGGCATAGCTCTTGAACTCCTCATCTGCGGATATTTGTGGAATAGAGGAAAGGGGTATGGTCAATGAAGATATTGGCGCTGGACAGCTCGGGACTGGTGGCTTCCGTAGCGATTGTAACAGAAGAGGCAACGCTGGCGGAATACACCGTGAATTATAAGAAGACACATTCGCAGACACTCCTTCCGATGCTGAATGAAATCGTAAAAATGGTGGAGCTTGATCTGTCGGAGGTAGATACCGTCGCCGTTGCGGCCGGACCGGGTTCTTTTACGGGGCTGCGCATCGGCAGTGCAACGGCCAAGGGGCTCGGGCTGGCTTTGAAAAAGCCTCTGATACCGGTTCCCACCTTGGAAGGACTGGCCTATAATCTGTATGGAACAGACAAAATCATCTGTCCGTTAATGGATGCCAGAAGAAATCAGGTCTATACCGGCCTGTACGGATTTGAGGGCAAGGAGTTTCTGGTAAGGAAGGATGCTGCGGCGGTAGATATGGAGGAACTCTTGGAGGAACTGAACGAAACCGGAAGGGAAGTGATCTTTCTCGGGGACGGAACACAAGTACACAAGGAACGGATCCTCGAAAAGCTGAAGATACCCTATTTCTTCGCGCCGGTACATCTGAACCGACAGAGAGCGGCTGCGATTGGAGCCCGCGGGATAGAATTGTATCACAAAAATATATATGAGGATGCTGCCGTTCATGAGCCCGTATATCTCAGAGTATCTCAGGCGGAGAGGGAAAGAGCCGCGAAGCTGGAGAGAGCCGGCCAGCCGGAGCATAAGGAAGGATAAATACCATGGAAATTCGTAACATGACCATGGCTGATCTGGAGCAGGTCTGTGCCATAGAAAAGGAAAGCTTTTCGGATCCCTGGAGTGAGGAGGATTTCCGCGATGCGCTGTTGGATGAGAAGAATGATTATCTGGTGGCGGAGGTGGAGGGTCAAATCGCTGGCTATTGCGGTTTCTGGGGTGTGGCCGGTGAAGGGGACATCTACAATGTTGCGGTGAAGAAGGAATATAGAAGACAGCATATGGGGGAGTCCATGCTAAGAGAATTGATCCATAGGGGGGCCGCCAGGGGCATTACCTCCTTCACCCTGGAGGTACGCAGCTCCAATGAAGCGGCGATCCGGCTGTATGAGTCCCTTGGTTTTCTCAGGGAAGGCGTTCGCAAGGAGTTCTATTCAAAGCCCAAAGAGGATGCTGTTATTATGTGGCTCCGCAGGATACAGTAATTCCCACTGTAAAAAAACCTGATAACGTATTATAATAGAGCGTAGTGAACATGCTGCAAGCTTGCTTGCGGGCACGTGAGCGGAGCGGAAAATCATGAAATGGTTTTGGTTCATGATCTAGTAGAGCGTAGAAGTATGCTTTAGGCTTGCTTGCGGACATGCAAGGGCGGAGGCTCATGAATACGAGTTCATGAGATCGTGCATCATATCAGGAGGGAAAAGTCGTGAAAAGGGCGGATAACATGAATAAGAGTGGGGAAGATCCAATTTGCTGCAATTCTTGCGGAAAGGTATTGAAGGTTGAGAATGGCATTATGAAAGAAGATGCATTTGAGGCCACCAAGGAGTGGGGATATTTTTCCAGAAGAGATATGGAAGTGCACCATTTCAATCTGTGTGAGGAATGTTACGATAAAATGATATCAAAGTTTATGATTCCGATAGAGATACGAAAAAAACTGGAGGTATTATAAATAGGACATGCTTTATCCGTATAGGTAGGATATCACCGAGAAATGAAACGGCTATGAATATCTGTGGTTCTCACAGATTTCATAGCTTTTTTCATACACATACAAACAAATTGCCAGGAAATGCCGATATAGAATGAAACGGAGTTCTGCGGTATCGGATATGAAATTTTCCTAGAGTTTCTTTGACGGGTTTTCCTTAAGAGAACAATTATCTGGACAAATACTTGGAAATACTGTTAAAATAAAATATCAAACAGAGATAAAACTCAATATAGAAAGGCAGAACAATGTTAGATGTATGTTTATTAGGAACCAGCGGAATGATGCCCTTGCCGGGTAGGTGGCTGACGGCGCTGATGACCAGATATAATGGAAGCAGTTTGCTGATCGACTGCGGAGAAGGTACGCAGATTACAATACGGGAAAAGGGATGGAGCTTTCACTCTATTGACATTATATGCTTCACTCATTATCATGGGGATCATATCAGCGGACTTCCGGGGTTACTTCTATCCATGGGGAATGCAGACCGGACAGAGCCGGTGACCCTGATTGGACCGAGAGGCTTGGAGCGTGTGGTGAATTCTCTTCGGGTGATAGCCCCCGAGCTGCCGTTTCAACTTAATTTTATAGAACTTGCTTCGCCGGAGGAGGACCTGGAGCTGAATGGATACCGAATCAAGGCATTTCAGGTGAAGCATAATGTGATTTGCTATGGCTATAGTATTTATATTAAGCGCGGAGGAAAATTCCACACGGAAAGAGCATTGGAGAATCAGGTACCTCAGAAGTTCTGGAATCGCCTGCAGAAAGGGGACACCATAACGGACGGAGAGATTACCTATACTCCGGATATGGTGATTGGGCCGGAGCGCAGAGGAATTAAGCTTACCTATTGTACAGATTCCAGACCGATCAAGGCGATCTCGGAGAATGCCTTCGGTTCGGATCTGTTTATCTGTGAAGGTATGTACGGTGAACAGGATAAGGATAATAAGGCGAAGGAATATAAGCATATGACCTTCCGTGAAGCAGCGACTCTTGCCAGGACTGCACAGGTGAAGGAATTGTGGCTGACCCATTACAGCCCTTCCCTTACAAGACCGGAGGATTATATCGGGGAGGCAAGAGGAATATTCGCCAACACACGGATCGGAAAGGATCGTAAAAGTGTAACCTTGGAATTTGATAAGGACGAATAACGGGTTTCATAAGGAGGTAGGGAAATGCGCAAGGAAAAGAATCGAACGGCAGCCACGGTTATAACCATGCTGGTGATAGCATTTGCTGTGATATCGTTTTATTTTTACTGGTCCTATCGGAGCGTACCTTTGCAGGAACTTTCTGAAGAGAATATGACGGAGGTGGAGAAACTTCTGAATAAGGACTTGGAGCGGTATTATCCCGAAACGCCCAGAGAAACTGTAAAATTACTTGGCAGCATGATAAAGGTGCTGTATGATAATATTTCTGATGATGAAGTAAAAGAACTTGCTATAAAAGTAAGAGAATTATATGACGACGATTTCCTGGCAGTAAATCCGGAGGAAACTTATCTTATGAATCTTTATACGGACGTTGCTTCCTGGAAGGAGAAGAACCGAAGAATCTCTACCTATTATCTTGTAAAACAAGAGCTGGAGCAGAGAAAGGTGCTGGACGGCAGGGAGTATGCTACCGTATATATTTCCTTTACGATTCAGGAAAATATGAAATTTACAGAGATATGGGAGGTAATGCTGCGTCAGAATGAGAATGAGCAGTGGAAGATTCTTGGATGGCAGATTGTGCCCGAGGAGGAATAGAAAGTAAACTACAGCAGATAGTCTTACGGATATAAAGCTCATAATATCTGTTTAATTCGTTTTTTATTGTAGGGGGAATTGTATGTATATTTATTTGCCGAGTTGTAATTTCTCAGCGACCTACCCTGAGGTCACAAAAAAGATTCAAAAATATATGAGAGAAAAGCAAGATCTCAAAGTAGCCGGTTGCTGCAGAACGACACAAAAATCCCTGACAGAAGAGCATACAGTTCTCTCCGTGTGCTTTACCTGCTCTGCCATAACCAGAGAGGTTTCTCCACAGAGCAGAGAGATGAGTATCTGGGAATATCTATTGAGGGATGAAGATTTTCCGTGGCCGGACCATGAAGGAGAATCCATGGTGATACAGGACTGCTGGAGAGCACGGAAGAAACCGGAGGTCATGGATGCAGTGCGTCAGTGCATCAAGCGAATGAATATTGTACCGGTAGAAATTGAGGAGAATTTGGAGAGAACTCAGTTTGACGGAGTGTGGAGGTACAATCCGGTACTTCAGAGGAATCTGGATATTGCTCCGGTGTATTTTGAAAATGTGAGAGACCACGGCCTGGAACTGATTCCCGAGGAAGAGCAGAGGCTTCGGATGGAGGAATGGGTAAAGCAATATACAACAAATCGTGTTATTACTTATTGTACAGCATGCCTGAAAGGTGTGAGACTAGGCGGTGCCAACGGAGTTCACTTGATGGAGCTTATGACACAGCAGCTCTAGGCAGTAATATGAAAAGCGCCTGCGGTAGCAGATGGAGGTTGGAATGACAAAGGATGTTTTGATTTTAGCAATTGAAACCTCCTGCGATGAGACTGCGGCAGCAGTTGTGAAAAATGGCAGGGAGGTGCTTTCTAATATAATATTTTCTCAGATTGAGCTGCACAAGCTATATGGGGGTGTGGTCCCCGAGATAGCTTCAAGAAAACATATTGAGAAGATTAATCAGGTAATAGAGGAAGCTCTTGTCACGGCGGGAGTGACACTGGAGGAGCTGGATGCCGTCGGCGTAACCTACGGACCAGGATTAGTAGGAGCCTTGCTGGTGGGAGTGGCAGAGGCTAAGGCCATCAGCTTTGCTGCGGGAAAACCGCTGGTAGGAGTTCATCATATTGAGGGGCATGTTTCTGCCAATTATATTGAGAATAAGGAATTGGAACCCCCGTTTTTGTGCCTGATCGTGTCCGGCGGACATACCCATCTTGTGTTGGTGAAGGAATACGGAACCTACGAGATTATCGGAAAGACCAGGGATGATGCTGCAGGGGAAGCGTTTGACAAGGTTGCCAGGGCCATCGGTCTTGGCTATCCGGGAGGTCCGAAAATTGATAAGCTGGCAAGGGAAGGGAATAAGGCGGCAATCGCATTTCCAAGGGCCCAGATCGAAGGCTTTCCTTATGACTTTAGCTTTAGCGGCCTGAAATCCGCGGTATTAAATCATATTAATTATTGTGAGATGAAAAAGGAGGAGATGAACAGGGCCGATATCGCAGCCTCCTTCCAGGAAGCAGTGATTGACGTGCTGGTAACTAAGACGATCCAGGCGGCGAAGGATTATGGAATGAAGCAGGTTGCAATTGCCGGAGGTGTGGCAGCCAATTCTTCTTTGTTAGAGACAATGAGAAATGCCTGCGAGAAGAACAAGCTCAGCTTCTATCATCCCTCCCCGGTTCTATGTACGGATAATGCGGCTATGATTGGTTCGGCAGCGTATTATGAATACTGTAAGGGGACCAGAGCCGGATTGGAGTTGAATGCCGTGCCGAACTTAAAAATCGGAGAACGATAGAACAGGAGTGGGAGAATGAGTAAGGTTACGGCAATTGTATTGGCGGCCGGCCAGGGAAGGCGTATGAATTCCCCGGTGGCGAAGCAATTTCTGAGCTTGCAGGGCAAGCCTGTTCTCTATTATTCCTTAAAGGCATTTCAGGAAAGCAGCGTGGATGAAATCCTTCTTGTTACCGGCGAGGGACAGATGGAGTATTGCAGAAAGGAAATTGTTGATCTGTATCAGATCAGCAAGGTAAAGCATGTGGTGGAAGGCGGCAGGGAGCGTTATGATTCTGTATACAGAGGCCTTCAATATGCTGATCCGACGGACTATGTGCTAATTCATGATGGGGCAAGGCCTTTTATCACATCGGCTTTGATCAATGGGATGATCGAACAGGTGAAGGAATGCCGGGCGTGCCTGATCGGAATGCCGGTAAAGGAAACCATTAAAGTGGTGGGCGAGGATGGAACGATACAGGCAACTCCAAAACGCAGTATGCTTTGGGCGGCCCAGACGCCCCAGGCTTTTGCGTTCTCTTCTATTAAAGATGCCTATGAGGCACTGTACACGGAAGAAGACAGGGGAAGGCTGGAAATCACAGATGATGCAATGGTGTATGAAGCTTATCAAAAGCTTCCGGTTAAAATGCTCCCCGGGGATTATAATAATATAAAGCTTACAACTCCGGAGGACCTAATCCTTGCCGAACAGATTCTAAAACTAGGGTAAATAGTATTGTGTGAAAAGAATCAAAAAAAGCAACAATTTCTTTTGATAATAATAGAAAACCACTTGACACAACGGAAATGAGATGATATACTAGCTAAGCGACGTTTGAGAGATGTATGGAGAGATGCCCGAGTGGCTTAAGGGGCTGGTCTTGAAAACCAGTGATTCCGCAAGGAACCGTGGGTTCGAATCCCACTCTCTCCGTCTTAATAGAAACAAGCTATATATAGTGTTCTGAGGAATTGTTAGACAATATAGATAGTGATTGGAATTGTAATCACCCTTATGGAGAAATACCCAAGAGGCTGAAGGGGCTCCCCTGGAAAGGGAGTAGGTCGTTAATAGCGGCGCGAGGGTTCAAATCCCTCTTTCTCCGTTCTACTTATTTGATAATTTTATTGATAAAAAAACAATAAAAAATAAATTAAAAAAGTAGTTGACAAGAAAGCTGATGCGTGATAAGATAGTCAAGCTGATGTTGAGAAACACAGTAAACAACAGCATCACAGCACAATGAACCTTGATAATTGAACAGTGAAACAACCCTGAAATTCTAAAAAATTGAAGTGACACATGCACTTCAAAGGTTTCTGAAAAAGAGTCTTGAGTTTCGAAAGAAATTCTTGCTTCTATAATAAAAAACCGAATAGATTTTCATTAGATGTATCGTGAGATGCATCACGAACCGTATCTGGAAACAGATACAACCACAAAAACAGTAAAGATAACATGGATTTGCTTAAACAATCATAAATGATTGTTGAGA
>JAFAGA010000096.1 GCA_023423045.1 Bacillota bacterium
TTACCAGATTGTTTATAAAGAGATTCAAAAATATTATTTTAAGGTCGGCCCCGTTGCACTAACCGACGGTACAGGTTTGCTGTCGGGAATTATTGATCTTTTTGAAGAGGGAGCGGCCTCGGGGAAAGCGGTGCTCGATGTGACGGGCAGCGACGTAGCGGCTTTCTGCGACGATCTAATTAAAGATTCCAAGACTTATGCGGATATGTATCAAGAATCCGTTGACCAAGAAGTTAACAAGGCCCTGAAAAAAGTTGCGGGCAAATCAAAATCAAAGAAAGAGGAGGATGGCGATGGAGAACGTAATTGAAGCGAAAGGTTTGCGAAAGTCTTTCAAAAACACGGAAGTTCTAAAGGGCGTCGATTTTGAAGTGAAGCGAGGGGAGATTTTCGCCCTGCTCGGCTCGAACGGAGCAGGTAAGACGACGATTGTC
The DNA here is from genome assembly GCA_023423045.1 of Bacillota bacterium. GTDB lineage: Bacteria > Bacillota > Clostridia > Lachnospirales > Lachnospiraceae > Mobilitalea. Next base: position 435 of record JAFAGA010000096.1, read on the forward strand.
AGGATTCTTTCCACACTGCTCAAAAAGGATGGGGGAACCGTCACCGTAAACGGGTTTGACGTCGCGTCAAAACCCGAGAATGTACGACATGCGATCAGTTTGACCGGGCAATTTGCCGCCGTGGACGAAATATTGACCGGAAGAGAAAATATGATCATGATTGCAAAACTGCGGCATCTCAAAAATCCGCGTCAGATCGCGGATGATTTACTGAATCGCTTCCGCTTGACCGATGCCGCCGATCGCAAGGTGTCCACCTATTCGGGCGGTATGCGCCGCAGGCTCGACATTGCTATGAGTCTTGTGGGAAAGCCGCAGCTTATCTTCCTCGACGAGCCGACTACTGGGCTTGACCCCGAAGGACGCATTAAGGTTTGGAGTACTGTAAAAGAGCTTGCTGATAATGGCACAACGGTGTTCCTGACCACGCAGTATCTGGAGGAAGCCGAGCAGCTTGCGGACCGAATCGCCATTCTGCATGAAGGGAAAATTATCGCGAATGGCACCCTTGATGAACTGAAAAAACTGTTTCCGCCTGCAAAGGTGGAGTATGTGGAAAAACAGCCGACGTTGGAGGAGATATTCCTCGCAATCATCGGCAAGAAGGAGGTAGAGTAAATGGAAACCGTAAAGAAACACTTTTTCAGCGACATGGGCGTTATGCTTGGACGTTCCATGCGCCATATTTTCCGCAGCATGGATACCATTATCACGGTCTGCATCACTCCGATTGCGATGATGCTGCTGTTTGTATATGTGTTGGGTGGTGCGATTCAAACCGGTACAGGCAATTATGTAAATTATCTGCTCCCCGGCATTCTCCTGATTGCGATAGCGAGCGGCATCTCCTATACGGCTTACCGTCTTTTTATGGATATGAAAAGCGGCATCTTCGAACGGTTCCACTCCATGCCGATTGCTCGTTCAGCCGCACTATGGGGTCATGTGCTAACCTCACTGGTATCCAATGCGATTTCGGTTATCGTCATCATAATCGTGGCGCTTATTATGGGCTTCCGTTCATCGGCGGGAGTGTTGTCATGGCTTGCTGTGGCCGGGATACTAGTGCTGTTTACGCTGGCCTTGACATGGATCGCGGCGATTGCCGGACTGTCCGCAAAATCGGTGGACGGCGCAGGCGCCTTTTCCTACCCGCTTATCTTCCTGCCGTTTATCAGCTCGGCGTTTGTGCCCACAGATTCGATGCCGCCGATTGTCCGTGCCTTTGCTGAAAACCAGCCAGTTACTTCGATAGTGGATGCCATCCGCGCGCTGCTTGCGAGGCAGCCTGTCGGCAATGATATTTGGATTGCACTCGCTTGGTGCTTAGGGATACTGATTGCTGCATATCTGTTTGCGATGCGCGCATACAAACAGAAAGCTTAATGTTTGCAGGCATTAAAATGATGATGGTCAAAAAAAATCAGGTAAAGGGATAGTAGAGTGTGTAAATACGAGTGGATATTATGCCCGGTCTGTGGCAGCAAAACAAGGGTCAAGATACGTGTATTGTTGTGTCATATCTGCCTTCAGGATACCATATAATGTATCAGATGATACAAGCACCGTTTGTTTCTTTCATAGGAAATTACGTCCTATGAAAGAACCCTCCGGGGGATGCGCAGCTTCGCGCGCAGAACAAAACTGTGCTTTGGAAGCTTTTTATTGCGAGAGTGTGCGAAGCACACTTTTGTTCTCTGATTCGGGAGGAGGTATCGGGTGGATAAAAGGGTTGAAGATAAGATGGTACAGCAGATTGAGAAAAGCCTGCATAATAATATGAATGAGGATCTGTTCCTGACCGGGCGCATCTATGATAAGGGAAAGCTACCGAAGAATGCTCTGAACAAGGGAGCGGAAAGTGCACTGGACGGCCCGGCGGAGGCTGCGGCGGATAGCCCTCTGGTTTCCCTGGATTATTATAATCCCTCCATACCGTTATCCAGGGCGGAGTACATCAGGCAGGCCAGAGAATCCTGCCTTCGTCAGTTAAGCATGATGCAAAGCACAGCGAGAGCCTATGACAGTTATTATCTGGACAGCGCATTGCAGAATGCCGAGCAGGAGCAGGGGCGGAAGGGAAAGCCTCTCAGACTGTTCCAGGAGGGACAACATTACACAGCTGACGAGGAAGATGATTTGAGGGAGATGGCAGCCTTTCGGTTCCTTGTGATTCGAATGGTCTGTGCGCTGGTGCTGTTTCTCAGCATATTCCTGATTGATAAGCTGGATTTTAGCGTCGGGAGCTTTACACCCGCCAAGATCCAGGAATATGTTACAGGGAAGGATAGTCTGAAGGAACTGGAGAACTTTGTGATAACTTTGTTGAAGTAGCCAACCTGCTGCTTGTTGGGATTAAATCTGGTTTTGTTCGTTGTAATTTCATCTTATATCAGTTATAATATCGTAAAGATACAGGATAGCGTGTTAGAATACTTATTCAAGGTCAAGTATTTTAACACGCTCTGGTATTGTCAACTGTATGGATGAAAGGATCAGAGAATGAGAAAATTAGCACTTTCCGATGAAGTATTATTAACGGTTGAAAAGCCTGCCAGATATATCGGCGGGGAAGTCAACATGAAGATAAAGGACCCAGACAAGGTGGATATCCGCTTTTGCATGTGTTTTCCGGATGTATATGAGATAGGCATGTCACATCTGGGAATCCAGATATTATATGATATGTTCAACCGGCGCGAGGACACTTACTGTGAACGGGTTTATTCTCCTTGGGTGGATCTGGACAAGATTATGCGGGAACAGAAGATACCGCTCTTTGCTCTGGAAAGCCAGCAGCCTGTGAAGAATTTTGATTTTCTTGGAATCACTCTGCAATATGAGATGTGTTATACCAATATTTTGCAGGTGCTTGAACTGTCCCAGATACCTCTCTATGCCAAGGACCGTACCGAGGAGCATCCCATTGTGATCGGAGGAGGCCCCTGCAGCTACAATCCGGAGCCTATTGCGGATTTTTTTGATTTCTTCTATATCGGAGAAGGCGAGTCGGCGTACCATGAGATACTGGACGCCTACAAGGAATGCAAAAAGGCTGGAGCAACAAGGAAAGAATATCTGGAGAGAGTGGCACAGATTGAGGGAATGTATGTGCCTGCTTTTTATGATGTAAGCTATAAATCAGACGGTACCCTGGAACGGATGGAACCGAACAATGCCCATGCTCCGCGGTCGGTAAAGAAGCAGGTGGAGATGAACTTAAGTGAAACCTTCTATCCGACAACTCCGCTGGTGCCGTTTATTAAAGCAACCCAGGACAGGGTGGTGCTGGAGATTCAAAGAGGCTGTATTCGGGGCTGCCGTTTCTGTCAGGCAGGGATGATTTACCGTCCCACCAGAGAGCGCAGCATCGATTATCTGAAGAAATGCGCCTATGAGATGTTATCCTCCACAGGGCATGAGGAAATTTCTCTAAGCTCTTTAAGTTCAAGTGATTATTCCTGTCTTCAGGAACTGGTATACTTCCTCATTGATGAATTCGGCTCCAAAGGTGTGAATATTTCCCTGCCGTCCCTGCGTATCGATGCCTTTGCGCTGGATGTTATGAGCAAGGTTCAGGATATCCGCAAGAGCAGCCTTACCTTCGCCCCGGAAGCGGGAACCCAGCGGCTTCGGGATGTGGTCAATAAGGGACTGACGGAGGAAGCCATTCTCGGCGGTGCCATGAAGGCTTTCCAGAGCGGCTGGAACCGGGTTAAGCTGTATTTTATGCTGGGACTTCCCACGGAGACATTGGAGGATATCGAGGGAATTGCTGTCTTGTCCGACCGGATTGCAAGAGAATATTATACGATACCGAAGGATCAGAGAAATGGCAAGGTGAGCGTTACCGCCAGCACCTCCTTCTTTGTTCCGAAGCCTTTTACCCCGTTCCAGTGGTCCAGAATGATTAATGGCAAGGAATACGTGGAGCGGCAGCGCCACCTTAAGAGTAAGTTCAATGAGCAGTTAAACCGGAAGAGCCTGAAATACAACTGGCACGAAGCAGAGCTTACCGAGCTGGAGGGTGTATTTGCAAGGGGTGACCGCAGAGTGAGCGGGGCAATCTATGACGCTTATATGGATGGCTGCCTCTACGATTCCTGGTCGGAGCATTTTAATCATGCCAAATGGATGAAGGCCTTTGAGAAAAACGGAGTTGATATGGAATTCTACAACGGTAGAGAACGTGCTGAGGACGAGCTTTTCCCCTGGGACTTTATCGATGTAGGTGTAACCAAAGCCTTTTTGCTGAGGGAATATAAAAGAGCCAAAGCGGAGAAGGTAACTCCCAACTGCAGACAAGCCTGTGTAAATTGCGGTGCCAAGGAATTCGGCGGTGGAGTTTGCTTTGCGGAAGGCTTGAGCTATGAGACTGGGGAGGTTACCGATGAAGGCAAGAATTAAATTTCAAAAATACGGCGCGATGAAATTTGTTGGTCATCTGGATGTGATGCGATATTTCCAGAAGGCATTTCGCCGGTCCAATATCGATAGTGAATACAGTAAGGGCTTCAGCCCTCATCAGATTATGTCCTTCGCAGCACCGCTGGGAGTGGGGCTGACCAGTGACGGCGAATATCTGGATGTTCAGCTGTTGTCTGCCCAAGAGCCGGACATCATGATTGAGCGGATGAATGCAGTCATTACGGAGGGCTTTCGAATCATTGGGTATCGTCCGCTGTTAGAAGCGGAAGCCAATACAAAGACAGTAACAGCCATGTCTTTGGTGGCATCGGCAGATTATCTGGTTTCCCTGAAGGATGGCTACCCTATTCGAGAGGATATCAATAGCCCCGAGAACTTCCAAAAAGCATTTGAGGAGTTTATGCAGCTGCCTGAGATTGTGATTGATAAAAAGACAAAGAAGAGCGAAAAAGAAGTTGATATTAAAGCAATGATTACCCTTGTCGCTTTTTCCGAAGAGGAATATGCAAATAAGCGCAGATCCACCCTACAGGTGCATCTTCTGGAAGGACAAGAAGCAGGTAATGATAATCTGGCGGATAGCGCGGCGGAGGTCTACGAGAACGGTATTAAGCTCTATCTTCAAGTGGACACCGGAAGTGCGGCGAATCTGAAGCCGGAGTTGGTGATGGAGGCTTTTTCCGAATATCTGGGAATCCCATATAACCGCTTTGCATGGCAGGTCCACCGTCTGGAGGTGTATACCAGAGACGGCGAGACGGGAAAGTTAGCGGCTCTGGATCAGGTGGAACGATAAAAGAACGCCTTGGAAGCAAATAGAAAGGGAAACTTCGAAGGCATATTTTCAAAAATAACAACAGGGGAGCTGGAATGGATAGCAAACTGGTTATTACAAAAAAAGAAAATTTCATAGTTTCCGCCTCCTTTGAGGGAAAGGATTTGGTGCAGGTATCCCTGAACGCTTCCGAGGAAGGCGGCATTCTGGGGAATATCTATCTGGGCAAAGTCAAAAATATCGTAAAGAATATTAATGCTGCCTTCGTCGAGATTGCGGACGGAAAGATCTGCTATTATTCCATGGGCGAAAACCGTTATCCCATCATGGCAAATGCGCAGGAATATAAACCGGAAGAAGCACAGTTAAGTGAAGCTAAGGTTAAAATCGGGGATGAGCTTATTGTTCAGGTGACGAAGGAAGATGTGAAAACCAAGGCTCCGGTTGTGAGTTCGAATCTGAATTTCACAGGCAAATTTTCAGCCCTCACCTACGGGAAACCTGCCGTGGGAGTATCCTCCAAAATCCTGGATGAAAAGGAGAGAAAAAGGCTCAGGGAAATTGCGAAACGGATGCAGCAGAAGGAGTATGGCTTCATCATCCGGACCAATGCTGCCTATGTACCGGAGGAAAAGATTGTTGCGGAGATGAAGAAGTTAGTCCAAGCCTATGAGAGCATCCGAAGATATGGGGTGCATCAGAGCTGTTTTTCCCTGCTTTATCAGACACCTCCTAATTATATCTGTGATATCAGGGACAGCTATACCGAGAATGTATCTGAATTCATTACGGATGATGAGAAGCTTTATGCAAATATGCGAGAGTTCCTAGAGGGATATCAGCCGGAGGATCTGGACAAGCTGAGATTTTATAAGGATGATATTCTAAGCCTTGCCAATCTCTACGGGCTGAACGATAAACTGGAGGATGCCCTGCGGCCCATGGTATGGCTTGGATGCGGAGGAACCCTGGTGATTCAGCCAACGGAAGCCTTGACGGTTATTGATGTCAATACAGGAAAAGCAGTCGCCGGTAAGAAGCAGGTCCAGGAGACGTTTCTTAAGGTAAATCGGGAGGCTGCAAAAGAGATTGCAAAACAAATCAGACTCCGAAACCTCTCCGGAATTATTATTATTGATTTTATCGATATGGAGCTTAAGAAGAATAAAGAGCTGCTTATGGAGGAGCTGGAGGAATATTTTAAGAAGGACCCGGTTAAGACAACTCTGGTGGATATGACCGCTCTGGGACTTGTTGAGGTAACCCGTAAGAAGGTCCGAAAACCTCTCTATGAACAGGTAAATGAGGTGAGAAGACATTCATGATAAAGACAAATGTCATGCGGCTTTTGGATCAAGCCGGTATCACTTATAAAGCAATGGAATATGAGGTAGATGAGAATAATCTGGGCGGTGAGCATGTAGCACAATTGATTGATATGCCGGCGGAACAGGTATTTAAGACCTTAGTGGCAAAGGGAGAGAAGAAGGGTATTGTTGTATTCTGCATCCCTGTGAATCTGGAATTGAATCTAAAGAAAGCTGCTTCTGTTATTGGCGATAAGAAGATAGAGCTGCTTCCGGTGAAGGATTTACTTACAACCACCGGATATATCCGCGGAGGCTGTTCGCCGATTGGAATGAAGAAGCATTTTCCGACCTATATGGAAGAAACCGCGGTGCTTTATGATGAGATTACCGTCAGTGCGGGAGTGAGAGGCTGTCAGCTTTGTATTCCCAGGGAATCATTGATAGAATATATCGGCGCAAGCCTTTGTGATATTGCAGAATAGTACCGAATTTTTTAAAAAGTTAACTCTATAATCAAGTATTAAATATGGGGATGAATAAAACCGATGGTTTTATTCATCCCCATATTTAATCTTAAGATATTATTTCCTGCTTTCGGTACTATTTAACGGTTGGTACTCTGGAAAAAATACTCCTTTTCCGGTTAGCATCTTTATTAGTGTTGTCTTACCTGCTCCATTCGGCCCGATCAGGCCGATGAATTCCCCTTCAGTGTCAGTTAATTATTTAATCAAATGCGGATAGATGATATAATAAAAGTGGAATAAGGAAATACAAGCTCGCTTGTGAGCATACTGCAAACTTGCTTGTAAGCTTGTAAGTAATCGTTCGGAGCTGATGATCATGAACCAGCTTTATATTCATGATATAATTAATTTAGAATAGGGTGAGAGGCCTCTTCTTTTCTGACTTGCTCAAAGGACGAAAAATTATAACAAAAATCAAAATCCTATAAGAAAAAAATGGGCGTATTTGATGCGGAGACATGTGAGGTCAATATTTTACAAGACAAAGGAAATGCCGGCTATTTAATGCATATTGAATTTCAGATATCCTATTTATAAGTAGGAGGATTAAATATATGGCAGAATTTATTGATAAGTACGGCAGACAGCTCCATGTAGTGGCTATTGATAATGGTTGTATGTCTTTTACAGTGCTCCCGGAGAGAGGCATGGATATTGGTGATATTTATATCAATGGAGAAAAGGTATCCTGGGAGACACCGGAGGGGGAGCTGCTTCATCCGGATAGTGTTGATTTAAAAGAACCGGGTGCCTGGGATAAAGGCTTTGTGGCCAGCGTTACGACAATTGGACCGGAGGTATTCGGAACACCGGATGAGATAAGAACCGTGCATGGAACCGGCGCTTACTCTACGGTAGATCTATGCTCTTTTTACGTGAAGGAAGCAAATGAAGAAACAGAGGTTATGGGTACGGTGACAATTCGGGGCTATGACAAGAACCCAGTGTATAGAAAGGAAATCCGTATCGTAACAAGGCGGAATTCCACTTTTTTGACCAGATATGAAAGAACAATTAATCTTACAAATGAAAGGCAGCACATTGACGACGGCTTTCATATTCAGCCGGCAGGAGCTTTTGTATCAAAAGGCGGCAGCTACGTGCTGCCTGTAAAAACTGAGCATATGCTTTTGCGTGATTCGGCTCCAAGCGAGGATGATCCAAAGAAAATATATGATTATGGTATGTCACTGGATCCCATCAGATGCTATCAATATGTACCGGAAGAAGTAAGAGGACTTGAGATGCTTCCTCTTCCGAGCACACATCATGTTACAGCGGAGATGCTGGTGGATTGTTGTGGTCAAGCTTTTTTGTAACACTTGTGGCTAAGAAAATGATTGGATTGTTGCTTAGAGGCTATTGGAGCTGCCAGCTCCTATCAAGGGTGCTTCGCACCGCATGCGCGGCTTACCCTTGA
>JAFAGA010000034.1 GCA_023423045.1 Bacillota bacterium
CCAATGATGATCGCTATGTTGCAAGCAACATATATCATCTCAACAATCATTTATGATTGTTTAAGCAAATCCATGTTATCTTTACTGTTTTTGTGGTTGTATCTGTTTCCAGATACGGTTCGTGATGTATCTCACGATACATCTAATGAAAATCTATTCCGTTTCTTATATAGAAGCGGGAGTCTTTTTCGAAAACTCCAGGGCCTCTTTTCGGAAACCTTGAAGTGCATGTGACACTTCAATTTTTTTAGAATTTCAGGGTTGTTTCACTGTTCAATTATCAAGGTTCATTGTGCATCCGCTTTGTTTTCTTTGGCGCGTCAGCAAAATTAATGATATCACAAGCAAATATCTTTGTCAACAACTTTTTAACTTAAATTTTTTATTTTTTCACAATAATTTATTTAAATCAAACAATGGGCTTTTTTTGCCCCTATAAACGGCCTTTGAATCTTTTCGATTGACCGGCATAATACCGTATATAAAAGCACCGGGAGCTATTTTCCGGCTCCCGGTCACCTTCATACAAATTATACTTTTTTAATCTTCTTAACGGTTTCATAGTCATAGAGCTTATAAGGTATGGTAATTCTTCCATAAAGATAGTCCGGATTTTCGATTGCCTCTATCATGGTTTCCACTGCTGCCTTTGCTATCTCGTCTTCCGGTTGATGGATGGATGTAAAAGAATATTTCTGATATTCATAGCCCATTTCTCCAAAGCAGGCGATTGATATATCCTCAGGCACCCGATAACCCAGATCCTCCAATACCAGACGGGCCATCTGCGCCTCACCGTAATTAAGGCCTATGATACCGCTGAATTGATTTTTATGCTGAAGAAAGAAGTTTTTGAATGCTTCATACCATGCTGTGAATTCAGGATTATCTTCTCTATGGCCAAGCCGTAAGGATATTTCATCACATTTACCTTCGCCTCTGTCCGTATTGCTGTAAAAAACAAGCATATCCTGCAGCGCATTGTATTCGCTGGCCGCTCTGTAGATACCGTCATAACGGTCCTTCAAACCCGTCAAGGGTTTCGGTTCTCCGCCTATGATAACAATTTTTCTATGATTTTTATCATAAAAATGTTTGGCCAACTGATAGGCTGAGTCAAAATTGTCAATCCCAATATGAGAGGCCGGTATGCCTTCCATCTGACGGTTTATCGTAACAACGGGAAAGCCGTCAATAATGATTTGCAGCAGCTTCCGATTGAATTCATCTGTCATGGAAGGAAAAATAATAAGGCCTTCCACACCGCTGCTAATCATATTCTTAATGGCAGAGGCTTGTAATATTTATATTGGCGGATGATATGGGATATGGGGATTTTGGAATTTTCGGTGACGGACGTCCCAAAACCCCTACACTGGATCGGCTTGTAGAGGAAGGCCTGATCATGTCTCATTATTATAGCGCCTCTCCCGTCTGTACACCGGCAAGGGCATCTATTATGACGGGCCGCTATCCTCATAGGACCGGAGCGGTTGATACCTATGAAAGGACCGGGATGGACCGTTTGGCATTGGATGAAACTACAATTGCCGATGTCTATAGAAATAACGGCTATCGAACAGGGCTTTTCGGAAAATGGCATTTGGGAGGAGTAGGCGGGGACTATCACCCGATGAAGCGGGGCTTTGACGAATTCATTGGTATCCCCTGGGGCTGGAGCCATTATTTTGATTATATGGTTGACAACAACGGACATATGGAAAAGGGAAATGGTTATCTGACCGATGTGATCTCCCGGGAATCTGTGAACTTTATTAATAGAAATAAGGAACAGCCTTTCTTCCTGTATGTGGCCTACAATGCACCTCATTTTCCCTTTGAGTGTCCGGAAGAATATATTGCCATGTTTCGTGATGGAGTTATAACCGAAGAGGTGGCGACTATCTATGCCATGATTTATTGCATGGACAAGGGTATCTCATCTATTTTGGAGGCTGTAAAGGCCAACGGCCTGGAGGAAGATACGATTGTCGTCTTTACAAGCGACAACGGCCCTCAGCTTTGGGGGAATTTTAACCGGTATAACCGCTATTTACAGGGAGAGAAGGGCTCCTGCCATGATGGGGGAATTCGCGTGCCGGCAATTATCCGCTATCCAAATAAGATTAAACCCGGCATAAAATACCACGGCTTTTTCCATGGCTGTGACTGGTTTCCGACTCTGCTTAAGGCCTGTGATATCCCGGTTTCTTCCCACCTTAAGATTGATGGAATCAGCCGTTTACCCGAGCTTTATGGGGAACAGGATACCGAATATCCCATCAACCGCTACTGGCAGTACAACCGCTTTACTCCCGTTTCTCGCTGCAATGCTGCTGTTAAAAAAAATAAGTGGAAGTTGGTCTGGCCTTCCATTAAGGAAGCCTTTGAATATTCTCATGAGGTCATCGATCAGGATGAGGAATGGAAGGATAATTTAGATATGATTGTGGAGGATATTATTCCTTATGACGACTCCGGCCGGATTATCCCTCCGCCCCATCCTCCCAAGCTCTATAATTTGGAGAATGATCCCTTTGAACAAAATGACCTTTCTTCCAGATATCCCGAAATTACAGCCTCCCTCACAAGGGAATTCTGCCAATGGTTCGAGGATGTGGAAACGGATTGGAAGAGAACTGTTTTTGAAAAAAATAGGAGGAGAATTGTATGGAAATAAAAAGCTTGCAAAAATCAAAACCCGGAAAGAACGGCTCTGTCTTAAAGAGGCTGCTCTCCTCCTGGCAATTATATATATTTCTGCTGCCAGCTATTATTTACTTTGTTATTTTTTGTTATGGGCCAATGTACGGTGTGCAGATTGCTTTTAAGGATTTCTCTCCTTCAAAAGGTATTTTTGACAGTCCCTGGGTCGGAGTGAAGCATTTTATTCGTTTTTTTAATGCCTATTATTTTTGGGATTTAATTAAAAACACATTGACTATCAGTATTATGACCCTGGTAATTAATTTTTTTCTGCCTGTGTCTCTGGCTCTGATTCTGAATGAAATGAAGGGAGGTATGTTTAAGAACATTGTACAAACCTCCACCTATGCACCTTACTTTATTTCAGCCGTTGTATTCTGCGGCATGCTGCTAACCTTTACCAACCCGTCTTCCGGCTTGCTGAACCAGCTGCTTCGTTTTGTAGGGTTAGAATCTGTTCCATTTTTCTCGGATCCCAAGCTGTTTACGGTTACATTTGTACTGGCAAATGCCTGGCAATCCACCGGTTGGGGAAGCATTATATATCTGGCAACCCTTTCCGGAGTGGACGAACAGCTTCACGAAGCAGCCGTAGTGGATGGAGCGGGGCGTTTGCAGCGTATTTGGCATATTAATCTGCCCTATCTCCTGCCCACCATTGTCACTCTGCTCATCCTGAATTCCGGGGCAATTCTGTCGGTGGGATATGAAAAGCTGCTGCTTTTGCAAAATCCTTTAAATGAAGCTGCTTCGGAGGTTATCTCAACCTATGTTTATAAATCAGGTCTGGTTAATGCACAATACAGCTTTGCAACTGCAGTCGGCTTATTTAATTCCGTCATTAATCTGATTGTTCTGCTGACGGTTAATGCAACGGCAAAAAAAATAAGTGAAACATCACTTTGGTAGGAGGAGCATTATGGTTAAGGTTAAATCAAAGGAAGATAAAATTATTGATACCATCATCTATATTCTGATGGCAATCGTACTGATTATTACGCTCTACCCTCTTTACTTTGTTGTAATCGCTTCTATCAGTGAACCGAATTTGGTGAATACGGGCAGAGTAATTCTCTATCCCAAAGGTATTACCTTTGATGGGTATAAAAAAGTATTTAATAATACGGAAATATGGATTGGCTACCGTAACACCATATTTTATACCGTTGCCGGAACACTGATCAATCTGGTTGTCACCATACCGGCGGCATATGCTCTTGCTAACAAAAGGACCTATGGAAAAGGATTTTTTTCCATCCTGATCCTGGTTACCATGTTCTTTAGCGGTGGTATGATACCCACTTACATATTAGTAGGGAACCTTCATATGATGAATACCATCTGGGCCCTGCTCCTGACCGGAGCAGCATCAGCTTATAACGTAATTGTGGCAAGGACCTACTTTTCCACCTCCATTCCCCCGGAATTGGAAGAAGCTGCAACCATCGACGGCTGTAATACCTTCACTACCTTTTTCAAGATTGTATTGCCTCTTTCCGCACCGATTATTGCCGTAATTGCTTTATTTTACGGAGTGGGACACTGGAACAGCTACTTCAATGCGATGATTTATCTATCCGACCGCAATAAATTTCCGCTGCAGGTCTTTTTAAGAGAGATTCTCATTGTCAATCAGATGATGAGCACCTCCAATACCTTTTCCACGGAGGAGGCTATGGCTATGGCTGATCAGGCAAGAGCCGCAGAATTAGTTAAATACGTTATTCTGATTGTTGCTACTCTGCCGGTTATGTTTATTTATCCATTTTTACAAAAATATTTTGTAAAGGGGGTTATGGTCGGATCTGTAAAAGGTTAGTTTTTATTGCAATTTTTATTAATATCTTTTAAGAGGAGGAAATGATATGAAAAGTAAAAAATTATTGACGGTGATTCTTGTGGCTGCCTTGCTCGCAGGCTGTTCAAAAGGTACCGGGGGCGCAGACCCCTCCGGTAAGGAAAGTTTACCCCAAGAAAATCAGGATACCACAGCCCCGGCTTTCCCGGATTCTGAGGACGCGGGGGAAGAGCTAAACAGTAATCTCAATTTAGAGGGCTTCCCCATTGTAAAAGAAAAGGAAACCTTCAGCCTGATGGGCTCCAAAGCTGCAATACAGGGTCCCTGGGATACCCTCTCCTTCTTTACGGAGATGGAGGAAAAGACCAATATCACATTTACCTTCGACACTCCTGCCAACAATGTATTTGAAGAAAAGAAGAATCTGTCCTTTGCAGGCAATTCTTATCCCGACGTATTCTTCGCAGCTAATATGTCTATGGCACAGCAGGTAAAGTACGGCATGTCAGAGGGAATTTTACTTCCCTTAGATGAATATATCGATAAATACTGTCCCAACATACAGAAGATGTTTGCCGAGAATCCGGACCTGAAGAAATCTGTTACTGCTCCCGACGGACATATCTATTCTCTGCCCAACTATAACCAGGGCGTTCTAGCACCATTTCCTTCCTTCTGGTACAACCAGGAATGGCTTGATGCTCTGGGCGTTACCGAGCTTCCCAAGGATATTGACAGCTTTTACAATCTTCTGACCCGTTTTAAAAACGAAGATCCCAATAAGAACGGAATTGCAGATGAAATTCCTTTTACTATGACCTCCAAGCCAGATAATGATCTGCTGGATATCAATCTGTACTTGCTTCCGGCTTTCGGTATTACCAGCTCAAGAATCTATGTGGAAAATGATAAGGTAAAGTTCGGTGCTCTGGAGCCTAACTACAAGGAATACCTCTATTATATTAATAAGCTCATGAGCGAAGGATTAATTGACAACGAATGGGTAACACAGGATGAAGCCACCATGACAGGCAAGACAAAGGGCAATATGGTAGGAATGGCCGGACAGGCCCTTCCCCAGAACTTATATGAAATTGCCGACAATGATGTGGCTGCAACCTACCTCATTGCTCCTGCCCTGAGCAGCTCCTATTCCAATGGACAGGCAGGATACCGCAAATATAATGACGGTATTGCCCAGGGAGCATTTTCAATCACAAATAAGTGTAAGAATCCGGCTGCCATGATGAGATGGGTTGACTATCTCTATGGAGAGGAAGGCTCTCTCTATATTCATTTTGGAAATGAAGGGATCATATGGCAATACAACGACAAAGGTCAGATGACCAATATCCAGCCTGAAAATGGTATGACAACGGAAGAATACCGCGGAGGTTTTATTACTCCTGACTGCGGCAGTACGACACCAAAATGGGTTCGCCCTCTGACCGTTTCTAATTGGGAAGATCCCATGCGTGCAGCAAGAATCTCCCAGGTAGAAGAAAAGCTGGTTCCCTACAGCAAGGTTGCTATGCCCTCCCTGTTCTTTACCCCGGAGCAGCAGAATCAAATTGATACAATTAAGGTTGATATCGATAATTATATGAAACAATCCGAAGCAGCCTTCTTTGTAGGAAATACCGATGTTGATAGAGAATACGACAATTTTGTAAAACAACTGAACAATATGGGTGTTCAAGATCTGATCAATACCTATCAGGAAGCATATGACAGCTGGAACAGCGTAAAGTAGTTTATCTAATATAAAAATCCCTCCATAATAAAAACATGGAGGGATTTTTATATTAGATGAAATACTGTATTAAAAGGACGTTTTATTCAATTGGTATCTGTAACTCTGTGATATATTCCTCCGGATCCTCTGTCATCCATTCACCCTTATGATATATTTCCCGGAGCGGACCGCTGACCGTATAATTATTCTGCTTGATCCAGCCATACAGAGCTTCATTCGTCTTTCCGATGGTGGAGAAGGGTCCTTTATGTACAATACATACCATTCTCTCTACCTCCGGAAGCTCATATACCTTTACAGCTTCATTTCCGGGAAAGCTCTTTGTTACCGGCTCTGATACCTCGACCTCCAGAATTGAGCTGGAATCTAAATCCCACCATCCTTTATGATACAGCATCATACAAGGAATGGTTCGCTTTCCTCCCTTCTTGTCAATATATTCATTTACCTCACTCCACATGGATGTCAGTTCATCATCAAACTTACTGCTGTGAAAGCTTCTGCGTATCGACGCGATTAAGATTGGCTCTACTTTTTTAATTGTGATTTCATTCATTTGGGGTATGCCTCCATTCTTAATGAGAAAAATATTGGTTCGGAGACGTTCCAGCCTGCTGATTTCCTTGTTTAATTCGTCTTCTAATACATCGGATTTGTCCTCCAGCAATTTGACCAGGGAAGATACAGGGAGATTCCCATCCAGAATCCCGGATATCTCTTCCAAAGAAAAATTTGCATCCTTCAAAGCCAGAATCTTATTGACCGTCACCAGCTGGCTCGCTTCATAATAACGGTAGCTGCTGAATTGATCAATCTTGTTTGGCTCAAGAATCTTCATTTTCTCGTAATGATACAAGGTATCAATGGATAAACCGCAAAGCTTTGAGAATTCACCAATTCGAAACATAAGAAACCTCCTGTTACAGGCTTTCAGGTGTGCACCCCTGCCGTCTGTATTCATTGTAATCCCTTGGGTAACCCGGGAGTCAATTCATATTTTATAAAAATAAAAAGCGCACCAAACAGGTACGCTTTCTTGTACGGAGAAAGAGGGATTTGAACCCTCGCGCCGGTTGCCCGACCTACACCCTTAGCAGGGGCGCCTCTTCGGCCTCTTGAGTATTTCTCCAGCTCCGAACTTAAATAAGTTCTATTTAGTTAAGTGATTGCTTCTATTTCTCACAGAAGCAATATCCAGTATATCAAAAATTCATACTTTTGTCAACAATTTTGCTTCACTATTTCATATAAATTATTACCATTACAATCAATTACCACAATAACCGGAAAGTCCTCCGCATACAATTCACGGATCGCTTCTGTTCCAAGATCATCATAGGCAATTACCCGGCTGGCTTTAATCTTTCTGGCTAACAGGGCTCCTGCCCCTCCGACTGCTGCAAAGTAGACTGCTCTATTCTTAATCATGGATTCTATCACTTCTTTACTGCGAATCCCTTTTCCTATCATCCCCTTCAGACCATGGTCCAAAAGCAGCGGGGTATATTTGTCCATTCGGCTGCTGGTGGTAGGTCCTGCCGAACCGATCACCTGTCCTTCCCTCTCCGGAGTAGGCCCAAGATAATAGATAATCTGTTCCTCCACGTTCATTGGAATTGCCTTTCCCTGCTGTATTGTTTCATACATTCTCTGGTGAGCGGCATCTCTTGCTGTATAAATTGTTCCGGTAATATAAACATAATCCCCTGCCTGAAGCTCTTCCACCTTCGGCAGAGTCAAAGGCGTCGTAATATATCTATCCATATCCTTCCCCTTCCTTTCATCGATTATTCGATCCATTCCATACCAATAATCGGATCGGAAAGGCGCATAATCATATTCCTGTATCCCGGCAGATGAAGCAGATTTTGAATCTTCCCATCGCTGATCCTACAGGCTCCTGCTCACATGCCTGTTCACATGACAGCAGATATTGACTGCAACCGGCAAGCCCGCAATATGGGTTGGATAGGTTTCAATATTTACCCCCAGGGCTGTTATCCTGCCTCCAAGACCTCCCGGCCCGATTCCCAGCCGGTTAATCTGCTCCAGCAGTTCTTCCTCCAGCTTATGGATATGCTCCAGAGGAGAGGGTTTGTCCATGCTTCTTGTTAAGGCTTTTTTTGCCAGAATTGCGCATTTCTCAAAGCTTCCGCCAATTCCAACTCCGACTACGATGGGCGGACAGGCATTGGGACCTGCAAGCTTAACTGCTTCAATTACCGCATTCTTAACGCCTGTGACGCCATCCGAGGGCTTAAGCATATAGATGCGGCTCATATTCTCACTGCCAAATCCCTTGGGTGCAACCGTCAATTCCAGCCCGTCACCCGGAACAATTTCGTAATGAATAATACCTGGGGTATTATCGCCGGTATTATTTCGGACCAGGGGATCTCCTACCACTGATTTACGAAGGTAGCCTTCCTCATAGCCCCGCCTAATTCCCTCATTAATGGCCTCCTCCAAAGATCCGCCTTCCACATGAAGCTCCTGTCCCAGAGTAACAAAGACGATTGCCATTCCCGTATCCTGGCAGATAGGAATATTATCACTGGCAGCAATATCAAGATTCTCACTCAATTGATCAAGAATCTGCCTGCCCAGCAGGCTTTCTTCCTCCTGGCAGGCACCCCTGATTCTGGATTCTACATCAGAAGCCAACTGATAGTTGGCTTCAATGCACATCTCTTTTATGCTGTTAATAATTTCATCGGTATTAATCGTTCTCATGCTGATTCTCTTCCTCATTCACCGCTTCTTCCGGAGAATCTTCCAATTCTTCGTCGTAAGCATCCTCTAATTCGAATTCGCTGGTATCTACTACCTGGTCTTCTTCATCCAGCTCCTTCTCCAGATTCTTAATCAGCTCTTCTTCGGTAGTAGAATCTGTACTTTCTCTTACCTTGGTCATATTAGCTACCTTGATATTATTTGTGGTGTCGACATTCATCAGCTTCACACCGGAGGTGATTCTTCCCAGCACCGAAATATCACTTACGGCAATCCGGATTATAATTCCCTCTTTGGTAATCAGCATCACTTCATTGTCTTCATTCACAGCCTTTACACCGATGACATCACCTGTTTTGTCTGTGATCTTATAGCATTTGACACCCTTGCCTCCTCTGCGCTGAACCGTAAACTCATCCATCTCGGTACGCTTGCCCAGGCCGTTCTCCGACACGAAGAGCAGGTATTGCCCCTGGGTATGGAGCTGCATTCCCACAATCTCATCATCTTCATTCAGGGTCATACCGATAACACCCATGGAGGTTCTCCCGGTGGGGCGCACATCACGTTCATTAAAACGGATGCACATTCCATTCTTCGTTACCAGAATAATATCCTTCAAATGATTGGTTGATTTTACCTCAATCAATTCATCATCTTCTCTTAAATTAATCGCCTGAAGTCCGGATTTTCTGATATTCTCATAATCACAAATGGGCGTCTTCTTCACAATTCCCTTCTTCGTTGCCATGAACAGGAATCGATCATTCTTATATTCCTTTAAGGGTATGATTGCCGTAATCCGCTCCTCAGGAAGCAGCTGCAGGAGATTGACAATTGCCGTACCCCTTGCCGTTCTGCCGGCTTCCGGAATCTCATATGCCTTCAGCCGGTATACTCTGCCCTTATTGGTAAAGAACATAATGTAGTGATGATTAGTAGTCATCAGAAGATCCTCAATAAAATCTTCCTCGATGGTTTGCATCCCTTTTATTCCCTTGCCGCCGCGATGCTGACTTTTGAAATTATCAATGGTCATCCGCTTGATATATCCCAGCCTTGTCATAGCGATTACCGTATTCTCATTGGGAATCAGATCCTCCATGGAGATATCAAATTCATCAAAACCAATTCTTGTTCTTCTGTCATCCCCATATTTATCACGAATAAAGGTGATTTCTTCCTTGATTACACCTAACAATAGCTTCTCATCTGCGAGGATCGCCTTATATTCCGCTATCTTAACCATAAGATCCGCATACTCGGACTCCAGCCGCTCTCTTTCCAAGCCGGTCAATGCACGAAGTCTCATATCGATGATTGCCTGGGCCTGAACATCCGTAAAGGCAAAGCGCTCGATTAATTTTTCCTTTGCAGCGTTGCCGTTGGCGGAACCGCGGATAATCTTGATTACCTCATCAATATTATCAAGAGCAATAAGCAAGCCCTGTAAGATATGAGCACGCTCTTCCGCTTTATTTAAATCATAAATGGTCCTTCTTGTAACAACTTCCTTCTGATGCTTCAGATAATAATCCAGCATCTGGTATAAATTGAGGATTCTTGGCTCATTATTCACCAAAGCCAGCATAATTACACCGAAGGTATCCTGCAGCTGGGTATGTTTGTACAATTGATTCAAAAGAACATTGGCATTCACATCCCTGCGCAGCTCGATTGCAATTCTCATTCCCGTTCGGTCGGATTCATCCCGAAGCTCAGTAATTCCGTCAATCTTCTTTTCCTTCACCAGATCGGCAATCTTCTCAATCAAACGTGCCTTGTTCACCATATAAGGCAGCTCGGTTACAACAATACGGTTCTTACCGTTTGCCATAGGTTCAATATCAGTGACTGCTCGCACCCGAACCTTACCTCTGCCCGTCCGGTAAGCTTCCTGAATTCCCATGGTTCCAAGAATCTCCGCTCCCGTAGGGAAATCCGGTCCCTTAATAATCTGCAGCAATTCATCTATGTCAGTTTCTCTGTCTTCTTCGATGTAGTTATCAATTATCTTCAGAACACCATTAATAACCTCACGAAGATTGTGAGGCGGAATATTGGTGGCCATACCGACTGCAATACCGGATGTTCCGTTAACCAGCAAATTCGGATATCTGGAGGGCAATACCAGGGGTTCCTTCTCCGTCTCATCAAAGTTCGGAGAAAAATCAACGGTGTCCTTATTGATGTCGGACAACATTTCCATGGATATTTTGCTTAAACGGGCCTCGGTATAACGCATGGCCGCAGCTCCGTCACCATCCACAGATCCAAAGTTACCATGACCATCAATCAGCGGATATCTGGTTGAGAAATCCTGTGCCAATTTTACCAATGCCTCGTAAATTGAACTGTCACCGTGAGGATGGTATTTACCCATGGTATCACCGACAATACGCGCACATTTACGGTGCGGCTTGTCAGGACCATTATTCAATTCAATCATTGCATATAAAATTCTTCTCTGTACCGGCTTTAAACCGTCCCTTACATCCGGCAGGGCGCGTGCTGCGATTACCGACATGGCATACTCAATATAGGAGTTTTCCATCGTTTTCTTCAGATCGACATCATGCACCTTGTCGAAGATATTCTCTTCCATCGTTTTTCCTCCGTTTTTTGCTTTTTAACCCTCCGCCTGAAACCTACTTCCGGAAAAAGCTGTTTATATATCAAGATTCTTTACATATTTTGCATTTGCCTCAATGAATTCTCTTCTTGGCTCCACCTTATCACCCATCAGAGTCGTGAAAGTCATATCGATTTCTGAGGAGTTCTCCTCATCCATGCTGACACGAAGCAGCACTCTTTTCTCCGGATCCATGGTAGTATCCCACAGCTGCTCCGCATCCATCTCTCCAAGGCCCTTATAGCGTTGAATCTTGTTATTGGAATCCCTTCCGATCTCCGTCAATATCCCGTTCAGTTCTTCATCGCTGTAAGCATAGCGTACCGTTTTATTCTTCTCCACCTTATAGAGCGGAGGCTGAGCCAGGTAGATATAGCCCTGCTTAATCAGCTCCGGCATAAAGCGGTAGAGGAACGTCAGCAGTAACGTGCTGATATGGGCACCGTCCACATCCGCATCAGTCATTATAATAATTTTATGGTAACGAAGTCTGCTAATATCAAAATCATCAGAAATTCCGGTTCCAAAGGCTGTAATCATTGCTTTGATTTCGTTATTCACCAATATCTTATCCAACCGGGATTTCTCAACATTAAGAATCTTACCCCTCAGAGGCAGAATTGCCTGAGTAGCTCTGGTTCGTGCCGTTTTTGCTGAACCTCCCGCAGAATCTCCCTCAACAATATAGATTTCGCACTTGGTAGGATCTTTTTCCGAGCAGTCCGCCAGCTTGCCGGGAAGGCTCATTCCCTCCAGGGCTGTCTTTCTTCTGGTTAGATCTCTGGCCTTTCTTGCGGCATCCCTCGCTCTCTGGGCAAGGATTGCCTTCTCGACAATAACTCTTGCCACTTGAGGATTCTGCTCCAGGAAATAGGTCAGCTGTTCGCTGACAATACTGTCCACCGCTCCCCTGGCCTCGGAATTACCCAGCTTCTGTTTTGTCTGTCCTTCAAACTGGGGCTCTGAAATCTTAATGCTTATAATTGCTGTCAGACCTTCCCGGATATCCTCTCCGGAAAGATTCTGCTCATTGTCCTTAAGATATTTCATCCCTCTGGCATAATCATTAAAGCTTTTTGTAATTGCATTCTTAAAGCCTGCCAGATGGGTACCTCCCTCCGGGGTGGTTATGTTATTCACGAAACTGTAACAGCCTTCCGAAAAGCTGCTGTTATGCTGAAGAGCAACCTCTACGTAAACTCCGTCTTTGATGCCTTCACAGTAGATAATATCCGAATACAGAGGGTCCTTATGACGGTTAAGATATTCCACATACTCCTTGATGCCGCCGGCATAATGGAATACCCTTTCCTTTTCCTCTCCCTCTCTCTTATCACGGAGAATAATCTTAACATCCTTGGTAAGGAATGCCATCTCTCTCAACCGTTGTTTTAATATATCATAATCGTAGACTGTCTCTTCAAAAATATCCTTATCCGGCAAGAAGGATACCGTAGTTCCCCTGCAATCCGTATCACCGATTTCCTCTAATTTTCCGCAGGCTTTGCCGCGTTCATATCTCTGAAAATATTTTTTTCCGTCCACACAGATTTCTACCGTCAGCCACTCGGAAAGAGCATTTACTACGGAAGCACCAACACCGTGGAGACCGCCGGAGACCTTATATCCTCCACCGCCGAACTTACCGCCGGCATGCAGAATGGTAAATACAACCTCAACGGAAGAAATGCCCTTTTTCTGGTTGATTCCTACAGGAATCCCTCTTCCGTTATCGATTACAGTTATGGAATTATTCTCATTAATGGTTACCTCGATGGTATCACAGTAACCGGCAAGGGCCTCATCCACCGCATTATCTACAATTTCGTAAACCAGGTGATGTAAGCCTTTGGAGGAAGTAGAACCGATATACATACCGGGCCGCTTCCTGACTGCCTCAAGTCCTTCCAATATTTGAATTTGATCTGCGCCGTATTCGTTGCTCATGATTTCTCCTCCAGTTTTATGGATTCTCACATGTGACTGCCGCGTTCGCTACATGAAAAATCTTATTATATTTAAAACGATGGTTAACAAATTCCTCCAACCCCGTACAAGTAATAATCGTCTGTATATCCCCGATGCTATTTAACAGATGGGTCTGCCTCTGCCTGTCAAGCTCGGACAGCACATCATCCAAAAGCAATATGGGATTTTCCCGGATTACGGATTTTACCAGGTCTATTTCTGCCAGTTTACAAGAGAGAGCTGCTGTTCTTTGCTGCCCTTGGGAGCCATATTTACGAATGTCCACGGTTCCTAAGAGAAAACACAAATCATCCCTGTGGGGTCCTACATGGGTCATCCTTAAATTCAAATCCCTCTCCAAGGATCTCTTTAATTTATCTTCGAAGTCGGAAGCTCTGACATTGGGCTCATATTCCAGGAATAATTCTTCCTTTCCGCCGGTAAGCCTCTTATGTATATCAGCAACCAGTTCATTTAATCGAAGAATAAACGAACTCCTCGCCTCAATAATTTTTCTTCCATACTCCATCAGCTTCTCGTCCCATATATATAGTGTATCCAATAAATTCCTGTTATTACCAATCTGTTTTAATAAATTATTCCTTTGGGCAAGAACTTTATTATAATTTGTAAGATAATTGAGATAAATTTTATCCAGCTGACAAAGCTCCAAATCCAGGAATCTTCTCCTCTCCGCAGGACCGTTTTTTATAATATACAGATCCTCCGGCGAAAAAAACACAAGGTTTAGCATCCCGAATAATTCACCTTGTCTTTTAATAGGAATACCATCTATGGCAACTCCCTTTGCTTTATTCTTCTTTAAATGCAAATCGATTCTATGAGGAATCTGATTCTTTTCAAGAATAACTCGGACATGGGCCTCTTCCTGCTGGAACCTGATAATTTCTTTATCCTTGCTGCCGCGATGGGATTTTGTCGTTCCGCAGAGATAGATTGCTTCCAGAATGTTTGTTTTTCCTTGGGCATTTTCTCCATATAAAATATTGGTACCATTATGAAACTCCATACCAAGATTATAATAATTACGATAATCTTTGAGTTCCAGGGATTTTATAATCATAGCTGCACCAGAATTTCTTTCTTAAACCAGAATAATTTTCTTCTCTGTCTTATTTTACAATCTTGATCTGCTCGCCGTCAAACTCAACCAGATCTCCGTCATGGAGCTTCTTTCCCCTTTGGGTCTCCACAACACCATTCACCTTAACTCTGCCGTCCAAAATCTCTTCTTTTGCTCCGACGCCAGAATCCACCAGGCCTGCCGCTTTCAGCGCCTGCCCCAGTTTAATGAATTCTTCTCTTAATTTAATCTGATGCATCAATTACCTTCCTTTCGCTTTTTACTGCATTATACTGCCACATTAATATTAACAGGCAGAATCAAATAAATATAGGACTGATCCTTGTCACGGATAAAGCAAGGCGCCTTTGCATTGATTAAATAGATGTCAACTGTTTCATCATCAATAACACGCAGAGCATCCAACAGGAATTTCGGATTAAATCCGATGACAATATCCTTGCCCTCCAGGGTAATATCAATCTCTTCATTCATGGATCCGATCGCTGTATTGATCTTTAACTCGAAATTATTATTCCTAATATCAATAATAATAGGCTTTTTGTCTGTTTCCCTAATCAACAGGGAAGCTCTCTCGATACAATTTTGAAGCTCCTTCTTATTGATTGTAACCTTTGTCTCATAATCGCTGGAAAGCATCTGGTCAATGCGGTAATACTCTCCCTCGATGAGCCTGGTCAGCACCACCGTATCATCAAACTCAAACAAAGCATGCTTCTCCGTAAAGAAAATATGAACCATGGAGGAAACCTCACCGGAAAGAATCTTGCTTATTTCATTCAAGGTCTTGCCGGGTACGATAACCTTACGGTTTTCATAGGAGTCCTTCATAAAAATCTTACGAATGGAGATTCTGTGTCCGTCCAGGGATATTACTCGAAGCTCATTATCCTTTATCTCAAATAGTTCTCCTGTCATGATCTTATTGCTTTCATTGTCGGAAATGGAAAAGACAGTCTGACGGATAATTTCCTTTAATGTAAACTGGGATAATACAATGGGATTCTCCTTTTCTATTCTGGGAAGTCCGGGAAACTCTTCGCTGGATCTTCCTGAGATAGAGAACTTTGCCTTCTCACAGATGATTTCCGTCATATAATTTTGATCCGTTGTGATGCTTACTTCATTCTCCGGAAGTCTTCGGACAATCTCAGAGAAAATCTTAGCGTTAAGAGCTACGGTTCCGGCTTCTGCCACATTACCCTTAACCAGGGTTTCTATGCCAAGCTCCATATCGTTGGCGGTCAGCTTAATACAGTCACCGCTCGCTTCTATAATCAGACATTCCAATATGGGCATCGTTGATTTCACCGGCACTGCTTTTAATACGATATTAACACCATTTAAAAGATCCGCTTTCTGACATTGGATTTTCATATGTGTATAATCTCCCTTCACATGCTTTATAGAAATATATAAAAGATTCTTAGTAGTCTTATTCATAAGGGGCGTGAATTTGTTGATATCTGCTTTTCGGCCTTAAGAATCAAGGGTTAGGACCATTGATAAAGCGGCAGGATTCTAGGGTTTTGCTATGTGGATGAAAGTATAATTAATAACATACATAAATTGTAAATTATATTGTAAACAGAATATCAACGATTTATCAACTGAGTATCAACAGCAGTTGTAAAGTTACAGTTCAACCTGCGATATTCTGAATTGTAACTTATGTAAAACGACTTACTCCGGATTGATCTTCTTAATTAATACATCAATGGTATTACGTAAGGATATATCCTTCTCAATATCACCGGCAACCTTATCATAGCCATGGAGCACCGTGGAGTGATCCCGGTTACCCAGACTCTTTCCAATCTCTGTTACAGATAGTTCGGTAAGTTTTCTGCATAAATACATTACGATCTGTCTGGGATATGAAATATTCCTGCTTTTATCTTTAGAATAGATCTCGGCAGGTGTCAGATTATGATGCTCTGCAACTACCTCGACGATGAATTCAACGGTAATAACCTTCTTCTCATTAGGAGAAATGATATCTTGAAGGGCTTCTTCCGCCAGCAGCAGATTCAGCTCTCTCTTCTTTAGTCTGGAGAAAGCGACGATCTTCGTCAAAGCACCCTCCAGTTCTCGGATATTAGATTTAATGTTATTGGCAATATAGCGGAGAACTTCTTCATCAATTTTTAAACCGTCCAGCTCTTCCTTCTTGCGTAGAATTGCCATTCTGGTCTCATAATCCGGTGACTGGATATCCGCCAGCAGGCCGTGTTCAAAACGGGAACGAAGCCTGTCCTCCAGGGTAAGCATTTCTTTGGGAGGGCGGTCACTGGAGATGATAATCTGCTTTTTAGATTCATGGAGGGTATTAAAAGTATGGAAGAATTCCTCCTGGGTTCTTTCCTTACCTATTATAAATTGAATATCATCAATGAGGAGAATATCAATTGACCGGTACTTGTCCCTGAATTGATTGGTTGTATTCTTTTGGATTGCATCAATC
Source organism: Bacillota bacterium (assembly GCA_023423045.1). GTDB lineage: Bacteria > Bacillota > Clostridia > Lachnospirales > Lachnospiraceae > Mobilitalea. Next base: position 17,163 of record JAFAGA010000034.1, read on the forward strand.
AGCTCGTTGGTAAATTTCTCACTGGTGACATAGAGAACTTTGGTATCGGGATTCTGGCCCAGCACAAAATGGGCTATGGAGTGCATAAGATGGGTCTTACCAAGTCCAACGCCGCCATAAATAAAAAGCGGGTTGTATATTTCACCCGGATTCTCTGCTACGGCTAAGGCTGCAGCTCTTGCAAATTCATTATTTCCACCGACAACAAAGGTATCAAAGGTATATCTGCCATTCAAAAATGTGGGACCATTGCTTTTTTTCTTCACCGGGGTCTGTTCCGGAATAGTTTCTATAGAATCAATCTGACTTTGAAGAATAAACCGTATTTCGTAAGGTTCATTCAAAATCTCTTCAATTGCAACCTTCAGAAGCAATTCATATTTGTTGCGTATCACATTAATACTTGGAGGTCCAATCCGCTCGTCATTAATTAGAATCGTAATAACGTGGTCTGTTACATCATATACCTTAAGAGGTTTTAGCCAGGTATTGTAAGAAACATCCGTTACCCCGTATTCTGATCTTAAATATTTTAAAATACCGTCCCATTTGGATTGAATTAAATTCTTCATTGCAGCCTCCATTAATACTCACATAGTTATATATTATAACAAATTTATTAAATTTTCAATGGTCAATATGCCTTTCTTTATTTTTTAGGCCTCTGTGGAGAGGTGGATAGGAAATTTAACATTATAAACAAGCCCGAAATGTGTATAGAATCAAGGAATCAGCAGAATAATCAGGGGTAAGAACAACAGCTTATCCACGGAATAATAAAAATTATCAACAAATCCACATATAAATAGGTAGAAACAGGTATTAGTAAATGAGTAAAAAGCCGTCTTCAGCAAAATATTTACTTGACGAAGACGATTATTGCGAATATAATAGACGTGATATTCCAAAATACCATAAGTGGCGAAATGTGCCTATTTCCCGGTTTTGGTATTTATCAAGATAAATTCGCAGAGCATAGAGCACGGTGCAGTTAGAAGGAGGTGCAGAGCAATGAAGATGACGTTCCAGCCGAAAAAGAGATCCCATGCAAGGGTTCATGGATTTAGAGCAAGAATGGCTACCGCCAGCGGCAGAAAAGTATTAGCTGCAAGAAGAGCAAAAGGAAGAAAGCAATTGTCTGCATAGGTCGCAATTTTGTGACCTTTTCTTCTATGGTTTTTTTTATTTCCATAATGGAAATAATTCATAGGAAATTGAGTCCTATAATATTTAGTTAGTATGGTAAAGGTAATTTAAAAATGAAATTTTCAGTGTCTATTAAAAGTAACGAGGATTTTAAAGAAATATACCGTACCGGCAAATCATACGCGAATAAGTATTTGATCATGTATGTCAAAAAGAATGATATGGGTTATAATCGAATTGGAATATCAGTAAGTAAAAAAGTAGGCAATAGTGTTGTTCGGCATAGAATAACAAGATTGATCAGAGAAAGCTATCGACTGTCGGAGGATAGCTTTTTAAGCGGATTAGACATTGTCGTAGTGGCCAGAGTGGGTGCCAGAGAAAAAAAATACAGTGAAATCGAAAGTGCATTGCTGCACCTGATGAAACTCCATAAAATTGGGAAGAATTCTAGTAACATCTGATCGGATATAGAGAAGTATGGCTGTAGGGGTATAGAAGTGAATATTAAGAAATTATTTATTTTTATGATAAAGCTTTATCGGAAATATATATCTCCTCTTAAGAGAACACCCAGTTGTATCTATACGCCTACCTGCTCTTTATATGCAATGGAAGCATTGGAAAAGTATGGAGTCTTCAAGGGAACATATTTAGCTGTGAGACGAGTATTACGCTGCCATCCCTTTCATAAGGGTGGGTATGACCCAGTCCCATAATCATTGATGTCGGTAGGACAGCAGCTCTAAGGAGGAAAAATAATTGGTGGTTACATTATTAACGGCAGGCGGGGGATTATTAGGCCCGATAGCAACCGTATTAGGCTGGATTATGAATGCAATTTATGAGTTTTTTCATTTATTTGGCATTCAAAACATTGCATTATCCATTATCTTTTTTACATTTATCGTAAGAACCTTAATGCTTCCTTTAACAATCAAACAACAGAAATTTACGAAGCTTTCATCCAGAATGAATCCTGAATTACAGAAGATTCAGGCAAAATATAAGGGAAAGAAGGATGAAGTTTCTTTAAGAAAACAGCAAGAGGAATCACAGGCACTCTATCAGAAGTATGGTGCAAATCCTACTTCCGGATGTCTGCCGATGCTGATTACATTACCGATTATGTTTGCTTTGTATTCGGTAATTAATAATATTCCCGCATACGTGACCTCTGTTAAGGAGTTATACGATGGAGTTGCAACAGGAATACAGGGAACCGCAGGATATCAGGATATTCTGAAGGGAATTATGGAAAGTGCATCCAATATGAGATTAACAGGCAATAATGATCTGTCAACGATTAACTATATTGTTGATGTCCTGGCCAAATTCCAGAAGGCACAATGGGATGCCTTAAAGGAAGCAATTCCTTCCCTGCAGAGTGTGATTGTCAGCTCTTATGAGAATATTAAGCATGTAAATAATTTCCTTGGTCTTAATATTGCAGAGAAGCCAGGCTGGGCTTTCCCGGGAATCTTAGTTCCTATTTTGGCTATGGCATTACAGTTTATACAGGGAAAGCAGATTGAGGTAAAGAATAAGACAGCGAATGCTGATCCATCAGCGAATGCAATGAAATCCATGAATGTGGTTATGCCGGTAATGTCCGGTGTATTTTGCGTTACTTTACCTACCGGTATCGGTATCTACTGGATTGCCACAAGCGTATATGCAATTATACAGCAGTTCTTTGTAAACAAATATATGGATCGGATTGATGTTGATGAGCTGATTGCAAAGAATGTTGCAAAGGCGTCAAAAAGAGGATCCTTCATGAAAACGGCAGCATCTGGAACACAGACCACATCAATGCAGGATTTGGCGAAGATGCAAACAAAGTCAATAGATAGTTCCGTATATGACAAGGCAAAGGTTACTGAAACCTCCGATACAAACAGCGGACAGGAGGATTCTTCAAGCAGTACGGATCAAAATACTGCCTCCGGCCCTAAGAGTATTTCAGAGATAGCCAACCTTCTCAAGAACAGGAACATTGAAAAGGGGGATAAGTAGCAATGGATTGGAGAGAAATTACTGGTAAAACAGTGGATGAAGCTTTAACGAACGCTATGCTTGAACTTGGAACTACAATTGATCAGATGGAGTATGAGGTAATTGAGAAGGAGACAAGCAGTTTCCTTGGAATAGTGCGAAAGCCGGCGAAGATCAGAGCAAGAGTCAAGATTACAATTGAAGGTATGGCAAAGAAATTCTTGACGGATGTATTTCATACCATGGGAATCAATGCCTTGGTGGAAGTCAGCTACGATGAAGAGAATTCTAATGTAGATATAAATATTGACGGCGATGAGATGGGTGTTTTAATCGGAAAAAGAGGACAAACCCTGGATTCTCTTCAGTATCTGGTAAGCCTTGTTGTAAATAAGAACAGTGAAAATTATATCAAGGTAAAATTGGATACGGAGAATTATAGAGCAAGAAGGAAAGAGACACTGGAGAATCTTGCAAAAAATATCGCTTATAAAGTAAAGAGATCAAGAAAGCCGGTTTCTCTTGAACCTATGAATCCTTATGAAAGAAGAATTATCCATTCCGCATTGCAGAATGATAAGTTTGTGGAAACTTATTCTGAAGGAGAAGAACCGTACCGCAAGGTTGTAATTAATGTAAAGAAGACATTGCGTGATTCAAAACCCTCCAGGCCTTCCGGCAATTACCGCAAGGATGATTACAGAGGCGGTTCGAAGGGCTATAATAAGCCTTTTAATACCAGCAAGAGCGGTTACAATAAGAATTACAGTACGGATTATAAGAAGGATTACGAAAAATATAAGGAAAGTAAAAGAGAAGCAGCTGCGAAGGAAGTTTAAGCAATTATTTGTATGTTGAAAAGAGGTGTCTTAAAAGTAGAGCTTACTTTAAGACACCTTTTATATTATACGTTAAAGTTCAGCTTGCAGCATTCTGAACTTTAACATATAGGACGGACTATTTATGTATTTTAATGGAGGTGAAAGTATGAGAACGGATACCATTGCTGCGATTGCTACCGGGCTGAGCAACGCCGGCATCAGTATAATAAGAATTAGCGGACCTTTGGCATTTGATATTATCGACCGCATTTATCGATCCCGGTCCGGCCATAAAATTCTGTCCGGAGAGAAAAGCCATACGATCCACTATGGTTATATTTATGACGGTGAGCAGATGGTGGATGAAGTAATGGTAGCAATTATGCGTTCTCCAGCCACTTATACCAAAGAAGATACGGTAGAAATCAATTGCCATGGCGGAATTGTGGTCACTCGCAGAATTTTAGAAACGGTGCTAAGGCATGGAGCAAGAATAGCGGAGCCGGGAGAATTCACGAAACGGGCTTTTTTGAACGGAAGAATTGATTTATCTCAGGCGGAAGCGGTGTGTGATATCATTACAGCCAGGAACGAGCTGGCGCTGAAGAATTCATTAAACCAGCTTCGTGGAAGGGAACGGCAGTTAATTATAGAATTGAGGGAGAGGATTCTTCGGGATATTGCCTTTATTGAGGCTGCTTTGGATGATCCGGAGCATATTAGTCTGGATGGATTTGAGTTGGAGTTAAAGAAGAATCTTGAGTTTGAATGCGGAAAAATAGAGCAGCTCTTAAAAGAAGCAGGAAATGGAAGGCTGATTAAGGAAGGCATCAAAACAGTAATTGTTGGAAAGCCCAACGCAGGTAAATCAAGCTTACTGAACTCTCTGGTAGGGGAGGAACGGGCCATTGTAACAGATATTGCCGGAACCACCAGGGATACCCTGGAGGAAACGATCAATCTTAATGGTATAATGCTTAATGTTATCGATACGGCAGGCATCAGGGATACAAAGGATATCATTGAGAGGATGGGGGTTGAGAAAGCCCTAAGGATTGCCTCGGAAGCAGATCTGGTCTTGTATGTTTTGGATTCTTCTACGGAACTGGATGAGAATGATGAAGCAATTCTGAGTTTAATTCAAGATAAAAAATCAATTCTCCTTTTGAACAAATCAGATTTGGAGCAGAAGATATCTGCAGAAGAAATGAGAAGCAGGACGATGCATCCGGTGATAAGTATCTCTGTCAAGGAGAATGCTGGTCTGGATGAGTTTGAAAAGTCAATTAAGGAAATGTTCTTTGGAGGAGAATTGACCTTCAATGATGAAATATATATTACGAATGAGCGGCATAAAGAGGCCTTTTATCAAGCACTGGAGAGTTTGAAGCTGGTGATTCAGAGTGTGGAAGCAGGGATGCCGGAGGATTTTTATTCTATCGATTTGATGGCGGCGTATGAGGTGCTGGGTAGAATTATTGGTGAGAATGTTGAGGAAGATTTGGTGAATATGATATTTAAGGAGTTTTGTATGGGGAAGTAAGAAGTAGGTGGAGGCCGGTGTCATAAGTCTGGGTGTGGGGGTGTGAGATGAATATCTGTGTCTCTATATTCAGATTGACTTGCCTTTCCTTCAAGCGGTATCTTTCTTATTAAGCCCCTGGACGTACAAAAATAGTCGCGGAGGCTCCTATTTTTGCAGGATCTTAAACGAAAGATGGACAACCGCTTTCAGCCGGTCTGCGCCAATCTGAATATAGAGACACAGATATTCATCGCTGTACTTTGTTGGTGACTTATGGTACCTGAGTCAAGGTATTGGGGGTAAGGTGATGATTAAAGATATTGGATTAACAATAGCTGGGGATAGATATTTGAGTTAGGGTAATATGGATTAGGATATGATAGATGTGGATTTGGAATGAAAGGGAAGGGAATGGAAGGTATATGCCGTATGTATATGAGAGCTATGATGTGGTAGTTGTTGGTGCCGGTCATGCGGGGTGCGAGGCGGCGTTGGCTGCTGCGAGGATGTCTTTGAATACGATTTTGTTTACGATGAGTATGGATAGTATTGCATTGATGCCCTGCAATCCTAATATCGGGGGGACTTCGAAGGGGCATTTGGTGAGAGAGATTGATGCCCTGGGCGGCGAAATGGGCAGGAATATTGATAAAACTTATATTCAGTCTAAGATGCTGAATGTGTCGAAGGGGCCTGCGGTTCACTCTTTGCGCGCTCAGGCGGATAAGCAGGAATATTCAAAGTCTATGAGGATGATTTTGGAAGGTACACCGAATCTGACGCTGAAGCAGGCGGAAGTGGTGAAGATTCTTGTTGAGGATGATAAGATTACTGGTGTGATGACTTATTCTGGTGCAATCTATCCCTGCAAAGCGGTGGTGCTGTGTACGGGAACCTATCTTAATTCCAGATGTATCTATGGTGAAACTGTCAATTATACCGGGCCCAATGGTTTACAGGCTGCGACGCATCTGACAGATTCTTTAAAGGAGCTGGGAATAGAGATGTATCGTTTTAAGACAGGAACACCTGCCAGAATTGATAAGAGATCCATTGATTTTAGTAAGATGGAGGAGCAATTTGGTGATGAGAAGGTAGTTCCCTTTTCCTTTACCACAAGACGGGAGGATCTGGAGAAGGATCAAATATCTTGTTGGCTGACTTATACCAATGAAAAAACCCATGAAATTATTCGGGCCAATATTAACCGATCCCCTCTTTATTCCGGTGATATTAAAGGGACCGGTCCCCGATATTGCCCTTCTTTGGAAGATAAGGTTGTAAAATTTGCAGATAAGGATCGGCATCAGGTGTTTATAGAGCCCGAGGGTTTGTCAACTAATGAGATGTATATTGCCGGAATGTCCAGTTCTCTTCCGGAGGATGTGCAATATCAGATGTATCGCTCTGTGCGGGGACTGGAGAATGCTAAGATTGTTCGTAATGCCTACGCAATAGAATATGACTGCATTAATCCGATGCAGCTGAAGCCCTCCCTGGAATTTAAGACAGTGGAAGGACTTTTCAGCGGAGGACAGTTCAATGGAAGCTCCGGCTATGAGGAAGCGGCAGCCCAAGGCCTGGTTGCCGGTATTAATGCCGCTTTAAAGATCTTTGGCAGGGAGCCTTTAATCATTGATCGATCGGAGGCCTACATCGGAGTATTGATCGATGACCTTGTGACGAAGGAGACCTTTGAACCCTATCGCATGATGACCTCAAGGGCGGAATATCGTCTGTTGCTGCGGCAGGATAATGCGGATATTCGTCTGACAAAGAAAGGATATGAGGTAGGTTTGATTGATGAGAACCGTTATCAGCATACTCTGGATAAGATTAGAAAAATAGAGGAAGAGATAAAACGTTTGGAAGAAACAACGGTGGGAGCTAATAAGGAGGTTCAGGATTTGCTGCAGCAATGCAAGAGTGCCCAATTGGGAACAGGAACGACCCTGGCAGAGTTAATTCGCCGGCCGGAATTATCCTATGAGCTCCTGAAGCCAATTGACCATAAAAGGACCGAATTGCCGGAGGAGGTAATCGAACAGGTCAATATCAATATAAAATATGATGGTTACATCCGGAGACAGCTGCATCAGATAGAGCAATTTAAAAAGCTGGAAAATAAGATGATACCGGAGAATATTGACTACATGGCGGTACCCAGTCTGCGTATTGAGGCCAGACAGAAGCTGGTTAAATTTATGCCCAGGTCCATCGGCCAGGCATCGAGAATCTCAGGCGTTTCCCCGGCAGATATCTCTGTGCTGTTAGTGTATCTTACCCAGCTGAATTATCAGAACAGAGCGGAACAAGAGTTGAAGGAATAATCAACTCCTTGTCCTTTACGGAAAGAGCTTTGGAGTCGGCACATAGGTGTTCATTCCTTGTTCTTCTGAATTATTGAGATGCCGTACATATTTTAGAAAGGCGGCAGAATGGAGATGGGTATGGAGTACGGGCTTTATCCTGAAATGAAGTTGTTTGAGCAGGGGTTGGCGGAAATAGGTATTGAGCTTTCGGAGAAGCAGAAGCAGCAGTTTGTAGATTATTATGAAATGCTGGTTGAGAAGAATAAAGTGATGAATCTTACAGCCATAACGGATTTTTCAGAGGTAATTACAAAGCATTTTATAGATAGTCTTACGATTGTAAAAGCGATTGATCTGAAGGAGCAGAAATTACTGGATATAGGAACGGGTGCGGGTTTTCCCGGAATTCCGTTAAAAATAGTATTTCCTGAGTTAGATGTTGTTTTGTTGGATTCGTTAAATAAAAGATTGATTTTTTTATCGGAGGTTATTGAACATTTAAAGTTGAAAAAAATAACCACTCTGCATGGACGTGCTGAAGATTATGGAAAAAACGCAGATTATAGGGAAAAATTTGATCTTTGCGTGTCGAGAGCGGTAGCAAAATTGTCGTCTTTATCCGAATATTGTGTCCCATATGTGAAAAAAGACGGATTTTTTATTTCTTATAAATCTGGTAAAGTAGAGGAGGAGCTTGTCGCTTCAGAGAGAGCTTTACAGATATTGGGTGCCAGAGTAGAAAAATTATTTAATTTTAATTTGCCCGGTACAGATATGGAGAGAAACCTGGTTATGATAAAGAAGATAAACCTAACTCCGAAAAGCTATCCGAGAAGTGCCGGTAAACCATCGAAAGAACCGCTATAGAAGGGAAAATTAGACGAATGGTAATACAGGGGAAACTGCTTTCCTATGGTGATGATTTATCGGAAGCATATATGATTCGAGAAAAAGTATTTGTGGAGGAATGTGGAATACCGAAACATCAGGAATTCGATAGTCTTGATGATATGGCGATGCATGTCATAATTTATGAGGCGGGAAAAGATAGAATACCGGTGGCAACCGGAAGAATCATTTTTGACGGATCGAATTGTGAAATGGGGCATGTTGCTGTTCTAAAGGAGTATCGAAACCGTAAATACGGAGATTTTACTGTAAGAATGCTGATGAATAAAGCTTTTACTGCAGGAATTTCTGATGTGGAATGCAGATCAGAGGCAAAAACAAAAGATTTTTTTGAGAAGATTGGATTTGTTGTAGTCTGCGAAGAATCTGAGGGAAAATCCAGATTCTATCGGATGAGAATTAATGAAAATGATGTAATGAAGGAATGCAGCAAGAAGTAAATTGTATAAAAAATACTTTTAAAATTGTCAATCATGTTATATGATATTAATATCAGTAATTTCCTGTCTGCTACGGAAGATATGTATCAGTATTAAGTGTAGGATTATGTAGAATAATCAAGACGAAAATAGCTCAATGATAATTAGTCATCAGGATATAAAATTGTTGCCTGAGCATAGAAAAGGAGCTTATGTTATGTATGACAACAATGAGATCAAAGAGAATACAGAAGATAATGTAGCGAAGGAAAACCATGCTTCCTTTTTGTTGTTGAGGGATATGATAATCGAAAATGAAGAAAAATTGTATGCGATTAAGGTTCGGCTTAAGACCCAGGAAAGTCTTTTGAAGGAAAAGGAGCAGGAATGGTCAGAGAAGCAGAGGATCAAAAATCATAATATCGATTTATTTTCACCGATTTATAATAAGCCTCAGGAGGAAGAGGAGTTACAATTAGTTGTTGAACAGATTAAGAAAGAGATAGAGGAATTAAATAAGGAACAGGACCTTCTTACCGAGAAGAACAATAAACTGAAGAATGTGGTAAGCATAATTGACCGCTATGAAGATATCACGAAAGATGAAAGACAGAAATTGTTAGAAAAGCCTCATTCAGATGGAATGCCGGTCAAGGATAAAGGGCTTGGCATATTGGAAGCACAAGAAGTAGAAAGGCAAAGAATAGCAAGAGATTTGCATGATTCTACAGTTCAGAATCTTACAAGCCTGGTTCATAAAGCTGAGTTATGTATTAAGCTTATCGATATAGATTCGATAAGGGCTAAGCTGGAATTGACCGCGATGTCAAATACAATCAAATCCGTAATAAATGATATGAGGGGAATCATTTATAATTTAAAGCCCATGTCTTTAGATGACATTGGACTTTCTGTGACGGTGGAACGTTTCGCCAGCAGGTTGATGGATTTGAATAATATAAATGTAGTTGTTCATTCGAATGCTGAAACAATGGAAATACATCCTGTGATAAAGCTTACGCTTTTTCGAATTATACAGGAAGCCTGCAATAATGTAATTAAGCATGCGAAAGCGACAATGATTAATATCAGTATTAGTTTTGAAGAACATAGGGTAACAGTTGTAATTAAAGATAATGGAAGTGGGTTTGAAATCAATGAAAATTCTTCAGAGGAACAAGGACACTCTTCCAGCTTTGGGCTATCCATTATGAAGGAACGGATTTCATTATTATCAGGTGAAGTAGAAATCAAATCGGAGAAGGGAGCGGGAACAACAGTAACTGTTTCTGCGCCACTAACAATATACGAGGGGGATAAAGATGAACAGACCAGTCAATATTATGATTGCAGATGATCACTCAATGGTGAGAGAGGGGATTAAGCAATTACTAGAGCTTGACGGAGATATTGTAGTAATTGATGAGGCAAGCAATGGGAAGCAATGTATCGAATTGTTAGACGAAAACAGAACAGATGTTCTGTTGCTCGATATTAATATGCCTATTATGAATGGCCTGCAGGTACTTCAATATATACGAGAGAACAAAGTAAAGGTAAAGGTATTAATATTAACAATTCATAATGAAGTCGAGTACTTGATGAGAGCCGTTGAAATAGGTGTAGACGGATATGTATTAAAGGATTCAGATTCTTCTGTGCTAAAAAAAGCGATCTTTTGTGTAAACCGTGGAGAGGCCTTCATACAGCCGGAATTGACACCAATATTAAAAGTTAAGCTGGAAGAAAAGAATAATCAGATAAGTGATATGGATTCTCTGACAAAGAGAGAAATCGAAGTACTTAAATTATTAGCGGAAGGATTGTTTAATAAAGAAATCGCATATATGCTTGCAATAAGTGAAAAAACAGTAAAGAACCATGTATCAAATATATTTAAAAAGATAAATGTATCTGATCGAACACAGGCAGCTGTTTATGCCATTAGAAATAATTTGGTAGACTTATTTTAAAAGAAGAAAGAGAATAAGCATGTTAATGATGTTATGAGATTAATAAAAGATATAGTAAGATGTTAGATATAGTTTAAAAAGGAATGTTTCACGTGAAACATTCCTTTTTTTAATAAAAGAGTTTTCATTTTGATAATCTACACTATATAGTCCTCTTATGTTCAATTATGTTTCTATAAAAAGGAGAAGTCATTTATCAAAATAATTTGTCAAATTCTTTTACTGACTCACCATTTTAGCATCATCATAAATATCTGATTCATGGTATTTTCCGCCTTGTACGTTGTCAAGATATCCTTCAATTAATTCCATTGCCATAAATGCTGGATAATTTTCTCCATAACAATCAGTTACTCCAAATTTGGCAGCTTCAATAAATCCAAGCTTAAGATAATATTCCGGTCGTCCGAAAAACATAATTGCTCCATAACCCATATTTCTTGACTTATCAATAAGCGAGTGTATGAGGGCTTTCCCGACTCCTTGACGTTGATACTGGGGTAATACACTGATGGGTCCAATATTAAGTACATGTATTCTTTTGTCTGATATTTCGATTCGGGCGTTGTTGCAAATAATGTGTCCTATCAATTGATGGTCATTCTCCGCTACAAGACATAATTCTTTTATTCCATCTTCTATCCGTAATTTATGAACTATCCAATGTTCGTAGGGAGAATCAATTCCTCCTGGTTTAATTCTTTCAGGATAGAAAAAAACTTCTCTTGTAATCTGCTCGACTCTGTGATAGAACTTTTCCTCTCCCGTTCTTATAATTACATTCATTATAGAGTACCTCAATAGATCCTTATTAAATTTGATAATAGCTTTAGTAATAAGAATTTTAAATAAAATTTTATATCAGGTCTATTATTTACTGAGTTTAATATATGTGTGTTTTTTTGACCTTAAGATTAAGTGTTGAATAAAGCTATTTCATTATAAAATATCTGTGGCGTTATCTTTAGGTATAGAGATAAAATATATTTCATTGTTTAGCTATGATAAAAATAATCAATAAAAATCATGATATATACCTATTTAAAATAATAGTAGAATACTTCTAACATGCATTGTAATTTAATCAATAAAAAAAAGAATATGAACGATCAATTTATAAAAAATATAAATGAGCAATTATATCTGGGATATCAATTACATTTGTGGTAAATAGCCATTAATTAAAGTATGCTAAAAATAAGTATAATAATATTTTTTGCTCTTCATTCTTTCACCAAAGATGTAAATATAGGAAAAAGAGTTAGGATATTAAAAATATAAAGTGATATTTATAGAGCTATAAGTATTTTATGATATTACAAGCATATAAAATCTGATGAGGTTTTAACTTATCATTAATTTATAAACTGAAAAATCATTGAACAAAAATGTTTCACGTGAAACATTTTTAATAAATAAAAATAATAGATCTGCTTTTTTGCTACAAAGTCATATAGAAATACGAAAATTCTATAGATATAATATTTGAATAATGTTATAATAATAAACGTTATTGGAGTTATGATACCGATTTATTAATTTACTATTTTTGCATGGGTCGATATCTTTTATAGTTATAGATTAGGGCTTTGCTTAGATTGATGATACAGCTTATTTCATCATAGAGCATGATTAATGTAAAACTGTTTTGTTTTGATAATTTAAATCTTTTGATTAACAAGCTGCTCTTGTGTCGTGTATATCGATAATAGGAACATGAACTTTGTTTCTATAAAATAAGTTATGGGAAGAAAGGTAAATCTACTTCTCATACTCTGATTACCGGAATACGTATTATTCTTCTGTAATACAAGATAGCGGAAGCTGTACGTTAACTTCCGACAAAGTATGTTGTTCTTGTGGCGTGCATCGTGATTACAGGAACTTGAACTATGTTTCTGTAATATGAGTTATTGAAAGCAGAGATTACTTTTGATAACTTAAATTTTAATTATGATTTAGAAATAGAAGGGTGGGGCTTATGGCAAGGATAATTGCGATCGCAAACCAAAAGGGTGGAGTTGGAAAGACAACAACTGCAATTAATCTTTCTGCTTGCTTGGCAGAAATGAATAAAAGGATATTGACGATCGATATTGATCCGCAGGGTAATACCTCAAGCGGACTTGGCATTGAAAAAAATAAGTTAAATAATACAATTTATCAAATGATTATAGGTGAATGCTCACTTGATGATTGCAGAATACAAACTCCTATTGCGAATCTTGATATTCTCCCTTCTAATGTCAATTTAGCCGGGGCAGAGATAGAATTAATAGGAGTAAAAGATCGAGAATACATATTAAAGAAGCATATTGATGTGATTCGTGATGAATATGATTTTATCATCATTGATTGTCCTCCATCCTTGAATACATTAACGGTGAATGCAATGACTACTGCAGATACGGTCCTGGTTCCTATCCAGTGTGAGTTTTATGCGTTAGAAGGATTAACTCAATTGATTCATACCATTAATCTTGTCAAGCAAAGATTAAATCCGAAGCTGGAGATGGAAGGTGTGGTATTTACTATGTTTGATGCAAGGACAAATCTATCCCTTCAGGTAGTGGAAAATGTTAAAAGTAATTTAAAACAGAATATCTATAAAACTATTATTCCAAGAAATGTCCGTCTAGCCGAGGCTCCAAGTCATGGGTTACCAATAAATCTATATGATCCAAAGTCAGCAGGAGCAGATGGATATAGGCAATTAGCTTTGGAGGTAATTGATAAGGAAGAAGCTGATGAATATGCAAAGAATGAATTAGATGAGTTAAGATATAGAAGCAGAAAGAAATAGGTTGAATTATTTAGAAAAAGATATTAAAAAGAGGTTTGAGTAAATCCCAAAAAATTCAGATATAAATCAAGAAAAGGCATAAAAATAAATTTTAGAATATATAACTAAAAAAGTCTTAGAATTAGATTCTTTAGAAGAGGAGGGACAAGTAATATGGCAGTGAAAAAAGGATTGGGAAAAGGCCTGGATATTATGATTCCTGAAAAAATTGAAAGTGTAGAAGAAAAAACAGATAATGTTTCACGTGAAACAATGATACATATTAATGACATAGAACCGAATAAATCACAACCGAGAAAGAGATTTGATGAAGATTCTCTGCAGGAATTAGCAGATTCTATTAAGCAATTTGGAATAATTCAACCTTTAATTCTTCAAAAACGAGGAAAACTCTATGAAATTATTGCAGGGGAGAGAAGATGGCGGGCTGCAAGGATAGCTGGCCTTAAGGATATACCGGCAATTATAAAGGATTATTCCCCCCAAGAGATAGTTGAGATAGCGTTAATTGAAAACATCCAGCGGGAAGACCTTAATCCGATTGAAGAGGCACAAACCTATCAGAGGCTAATACAGGAGTTCCAGCTGAAGCAGGATGAAGTGGCTGAACGTGTTTCTAAAAGCCGTGTTGCAGTAACCAATTCCATGCGCTTGCTTAAATTAGATAACAGAGTTCAGCAGATGGTTATTGATGATATGATTTCAAGCGGTCATGCACGCGCTCTTATTCCAATTGATCATGGGGACAAGCAATATAATGCGGCATGTAAGGTATTTGATGAGAAGTTAAGTGTGCGTGAAACAGAAAAACTAGTGAAAAGCATTATTAATGAAAAACCGCAGAAGGAAATTGCAGCGGCTCAGGAGGATGATTTTATATATCGTAATTTGGAGGATAAAATCAGGAGTATTGTAGGTACCAAGGTATCCATTCATAAAAAGAATAATAATAAGGGGTCGATTGAAATAGAATATTATTCTACAGAAGAACTTGAACGAATTGTTGAAATGTTTGAAGGGATCACCAATTAAAAGGAAATGTTTAACAAAATGGGATGTCAATAAAATATAAAATACAGAAATGATCTAGTAGGTACAATGCGGAGGAGATTCTTATGAATTTAACAGAGATAATTAACAGCAACCATGAAATTATAGTTTTGGGCTTGACAGGGATATCATTATTATTGCTGATTTTATTAATTGTCATATTGGTGAAGCAAAGAAGCTTGAATAAAAAATATAAAAAGTTTATGACCGGGTCGACAGGAGAGAATCTGGAAGCCCAAATTCTGGCCCGTTTTTCAGATATTGATAAACTTAAATCTGATACAGAATTCCTAAATGCGGAGCTTGCCAAGGTAAAGGAAAATCTTTTAATTACCTATCAAAAAGTTGGTGTTGTAAAATATGATGCCTTTAAAGAAATGGGTGGAAAGCTCAGCTTTGTTCTGGCCTTATTGGATAAAAACAACAATGGTGTTCTGCTGAATTCCGTACATAGCAGCAGAGAAGGCTGCTACACCTATCTGAAGGAAATTATTAAAGGGGAATCCTTCCTGGAGTTATCCGGGGATGAGAAGAAAGCCCTGAATCAAGCATTAAACAGCAATAATTTCATGGAATAAGAAATAGTAACAATAGAAGACTATTTTAAGAAGCGGAAGGTGGAAATATGAAGCATATGGGAACCTGCAGAATTGAGACAGAACGCTTGGTTCTTCGCAAATTTATGGTAACAGATGCCAAAGCCATGTATGATAATTGGGCTAAAGAGGACGAGGTTACGAAATACCTTACCTGGCCTTCTCACCCGAATGCCGATATCTCAGAGAGGATAATTCGGGGTTGGATAAATAATTATGAACAAGATAGTAATTATCAATGGTGCATTGAATTAAAATCAATTGGAGAGGCAATAGGGAGTATCGGCGTTGTAAATAGGAATGATGAAGTGGGATCTGTAGAAATTGGCTATTGTATAGGTAGTTCCTTTTGGAAGAAGGGCATTGCATCGGAGGCATTGGCGGCCATTGTTGCATTTTTCTTTGATGAGGTAATGGTGAATCGGATTGAGGCAAGACATGATATGAATAATCCGAATTCGGGTAAAGTGATGATGAAATGCGGTTTTGCATATGAGGGAACAAGGCGGCAAGCGGATAAAAATAATCAGGGGATCTGTGATGTTGCGATGTATGGAATATTAGCGGAAGATTATAAGAATAGAAAAAAGATTTGATATATAACGGCATATATTCGCTATTATTTATGCAGAAGGCCGATTGTTTTAAAGATGAAACGGTCAAGGAAGCTATTGACAGTAAAAAGAGCGCATCGTTCAACAGCGATGCGCTCTTTTTAATCTTTTTATTCTTTAGCACTTAAAAACCTATGGCACTGATTGGAGATACAGTTAGCTATTTAACTTATTTTTTCTGCTTCGGAGCATTTCCTTTTCCATAGTATGCCTGAAGATAAATTCCTTCCAGTTCAGATACTAAGGGAAGTCTGGGATTTGCCGTAGTACATTGATCTCCGAAAGCAAGATCTGCAAGTGCAGGGAGGTTGTTGAGGAAGTCTTTTTCATCAATTCCATATTCCTGCAGGGTAGAAGGGATATCCAAGTGCTTATTGAGTTCTTCCACTTCTTTTGCCAGCATTTCTACCGCATCTGCGTTGTTTTTAGGGGTTTTGCCCAGTTTTTTCATTAACTCAAAGATTTTGTCACCTACAATATAGCTTTCATATTTCGGGAAAGAAGTAACTTTGGTGGGGCAATCAACGCCATTGTAACGGATAACATGAGGCAGTAGTATTGCATTTGCACATCCGTGAGGAATATGATATTCACCGCCAAGCTTATGAGCCAAAGAGTGATTAATTCCAAGGAAAGCATTGGTGAATGCCATACCGGCAATTGTGGAGGCATTATGCATCTTCTCACGGGCGATGGGACTTTGTGCACCCTTATCATAGGACTCCTTCAAGTATTTGAATACCAGATCTATCGCATGGATTGCCAGAGCGTCGGTATAATCGGAGGCTAATACGGAGATGTAGGCCTCAATTGCATGGGTCAGTACATCCATACCGGTCCAAGCAGTAGATTTCTTTGGAACGCTCATTACGAAATCAGGATCAATAATTGCAACATCCGGAGTTAATTCATAGTCAGCCAAGGGATATTTCTTATTCTCATGCTTATCGGAAATAACAGCAAAGGAAGTAACCTCGGAGCCTGTACCGGAAGTGGTGGGTATTGCCACAAATTGAGCCTTCTTACCTAAGGCAGGGAATTTGTAGGTACGCTTACGTATATCCAGGAACTTCAGGGACATATTCTTGAAATCCGCTTCCGGATTTTCAAAGAATAACCACATACCCTTTGCGGCATCGATGGCCGAGCCGCCGCCTAATGCAATAATCACATCAGGATTAAACTTATTCATTGCTTCCACACCCTTAAGGATGGTGTCGAGGCTCGGATCAGGCTCAACCTGGTCAAAAATCTCACAGTGAACATAATCAGAGCGTTTTCTTAACTGGTAGAGTACCTTGTTGACATAGCCTAACTGGGTCATAGAAGGGTCGGTTACAATGAAGGCCTTAGTAATGTTAGGCATCTTTGCTAAATATGCAGTTGAACCGGACTCAAAATAGATCTTACTCGGTACCTTAAACCATTGCATATTATTCCTCCTCTTTGCTACGCGCTTATAGTTGACCAGATCCACAGCGGATACATTATGGGTAGTGGAGTTGCCGCCATAGGAACCGCAGCCCAGTGTAAGGGAAGGCATATTTGTATTATATAAATCACCGATTGCTCCATGGGTGGAAGGTGAATTTACAAGGATACGGCCGGTTCTCATCCTGGCAGAGAAGGCATTGATAACCGATTCATCGTTGGAATGGATTACGGAGGAGTGGCCGAGACCACCCAGATCAATCATCTTTTCACAAAGTTGAAGTCCCTTTTCCAGAGTCTGAGCTTTAATTACCGCAAGCACAGGAGAGAGCTTCTCCTTGGACAACGGATATTCCGGTCCAACGCCATCCAATTCGGTACATAAAATCTTGGTATTGGCGGGAATTGTTATTCCGGCAAGAGCTGCAATTGCCGCCGGGGACTGGCCCACAATGGCGGGATTTACCGCACCGGTTGCGGCGTTGATTACCACCGGCTCCAGCAGCTTAATCTCTTCCTTAGTTGCAAAATAGCAACCGTCTTTCTTCATCAGATCAATTACCTCCTGATAGACAGGAGCTTCGATAATAGCGGCCTGCTCGGAAGCGCAGATCATACCATTATCAAAGGACTTGGATAATACCAAATCATTAACGGCCCGCTTTAAATTAGCGGTCTTCTCAATAAAGCAGGGTACGTTACCGGGGCCAACACCTAATGCCGGTTTACCGCAGGAGTAAGCCTGCTTAACCATTCCGGAGCCGCCGGTAGCCAGGATCATGGATACATCGGGATGATTCATTAATTCTCTGGTAGCATCAATGGAGGGATATTCAATCCACTGGATGCAGTTCTTAGGCGCTCCCGCCTTGATTGCCGCTTCATAGAGAGTCTTTGCAGCTTCCCTGGAGCATTGCTGTGAGCTGGGATGGAAACCAAAGATGATAGGATTTCTGGTTTTAATGCAGGTCAGACATTTGAACATGGTGGTGGAGGTGGGATTGGTAACAGGAGTAACGCCGGCAACAATGCCCACCGGTTCTGCCACAATCATGTAATCCTCTTCTTCATTATCTTCTATAATTCCGACTGTCTTCTGATACTTAATGGAATGCCATACATATTCTGTAGCAAAGATGTTCTTGGTAATTTTGTCCTCGTAGATTCCTCTTCCGGTTTCCTCTACTGCCATTCTAGCAAGAACCTGCTGCTTAGCAAGTCCGGCAAGGGCCATTTCATGAACTATATTATCAACTGTCTCTTGATCTAAGGATGAAAAATCGTTTAATGCAGCCAGTGCATTTTTTACTAAGAGATCAACATGTTCCTTGGGAGTAGGTTGCTGTAATTCCTTTGACATAGATATCCTCCTTTTGATTGTTAAAAAATTAACATATTGGTTGTAAGTTGAATATAACAGAAAAAATTTAATTTGTAAATAGGATTGTTAAAAAAATAACGATCAAAAATTTCATAAATTATACTCCTAAATTATAAAATATAAACAATAATATTCAGTATCTGAATATTTCAATGTAAAAATGCATAATTGGGACAGTATAATTCTTATTCAAGTTTGTGCTATAGTCCCTCAAAATGACAAAGAGATAAATTAGTTCCTAAGTATGATTGAAAAAGATGTCGTAATATTAGACTATATTATTAGTCCATACCTATATATAATGAAAGGATAAGTGTGCCGCCCCAAGTGGGAGGCATGGAGGTTAGAATGAGAATTATCTCTTTAGAGGCTGTAAAAGGAGACGAATTATTAGCGAAAGATGTGTTCAGCTCCGTAGATTCACTGTTATTACCCGCAGGTACAATAATAAAGAAAGAATACGTAAAAAGGCTGAAAGAGCTGGATATAGAATACATATATATAGAAGATGACCTGTCCGCCGGGATTAATTTGGCGAATAGTCTTGAATTTCAGATAAAGGAGCAGTGTCAGGAGGCAGTGAGGGAGATACTATTAAAGTATTCCTATCATAACCAAAAAGAGCTGGAGGACATTAAACTGGTTGCAGAGGAGATCATTCATGATATTATGAGTGAGCCGGAGGTGATTTATAACCTCTCAAGCATAAGGGAAAAGAGCGACAGGACCTATTCCCATTCTCTGAATGTCTGTGCACTTTCTGTAATTCTGGCTTTCAGACTTAAGCTTTCCAAAACGAAGATAAAGGATATTGCGATAGGGTGCCTGCTGCACGATATAGGCTTTACCTATATTAGTCCTGAATTCTATCATATTAATCTGGAGCATTGTTCGGAAAAAGAATTAAAAGAGATAAAAAAACACATAATTTACGGCTATACGGCGGTAGAGAAGATGGATTGGCTTTCCAAGACAGCAAAGGATATTATTATAAGCCACCATGAGAGGCTGGACGGCAGCGGATATCCCTTCCGTATAAAGGGGGACCGGATTAAGATAGGCAGTAAAATTGCTGCGGTTTGCGATGATTTTGACAGTAGGGTTTATGGAAATTATTTGACTAAGATGAAGGTGCATGATGCGATAGATTATATCGTAAGCAAGGCAGGAATCTTATTTGATTTTGATGTTATAAAAGCATTTGTTGATTCGGTGGCGGCATATCCGACAGGCTCCTTGGTAAAGACCAATGAAGGGGAGATTGGCATTGTGCTGAGGCAGAATCCAGGGTGTCCGACCAGGCCGGTAATCCGCATTGTTGAGGACACAGAGGGCAGGAAGCCGGAACAATGGGTTGAGAAAAATCTGACGCAGGAACTTATCTTATTTATTGTAGATACGATTATATAAGGTAATGGGAAGCTGCTTTCACCACAGGTATGGCCGATCTATTCACAAAGAAAGTGGATAGGATGGATAAATTGTGGATTTGGATTAAAATTCAAATCATATCCGTGGAAGAAGCACAGAGAAAAGAAGAATATCAAAGGATTATATGGGCTATCCGTATTTGATGTGAGTTAATTACAGCAGGAGGGGTAGCCTTTTTATGTTAATTAGGAGGAAAGCCGCGGATAGGGCGGGATTTGCGAATATATGCTACTTGCGTACTGTAATAAAATATGTTATAAATAATTATTACATGAAATGAGGCAAAAACACGTAGAATATATTAACTTTGGCTCATATTTGGAGCAGTAGAAATGGAAGTGAAATAATGCATAGCTATTTAAGAGCAATCGGATTCAGTAATATTAATAATAGAATGGATTTAGAACGATTAATAGATCATACTCTGGAAAACTCAAAGAAAAGCCGTACAACACAATTGAACCAGCATACGAGTTTATCCGAGATTACGATGGAGTACGGGGATGGGATAGGAATCACTGTCCGCGGCGAGCTGGATGAAAATAATAAGTTTCATATGGAACATTATTTCCCGAGCCTGAACGGTCAAGCCGTCAGTACCCGGGAAGAGGTAGGTATTAATAAGAGGGTGGATTCGGAGGCTTATACGGGAATGTGTGATGATTTCCGTATTGGAGTGTCCCTGATATTTTATCTGCAGAATGTGGTTGAGTACCTGGAGAAGAAAAATCAAAATATGCCCATGGGAACTCCCTTTCCCATTACATTAGCTGCATTATCTCTGGAAGGACGAATTCTCCTTCCGATTGAAATGGATGAAGTTCAAGTCCGTAATATTACTGCGGAGACAAAACACCGCAATAATCTGATTGCCGAGGCCAAAAAAGGAAACCAGGATGCCATTGACAGTCTGACGATTGATGATATTGATACCTATGCCATGATTTCAAGAAGAGCGAAGAAAGAGGATATCTATTCCATTGTAGACACTTCCTTTATACCCTTCGGTTCGGAATCAGACAATTACAGCGTCATTGCAACAATTACCGAATGCAGCGAGATTGTTAATACCTATACGAAGGAGGAAATATATGATCTCCAGCTGGTATGCAACGACATTGCTTTCCGTTTGTGCATTAATAAGCAGGATTTGCTTGGAGAACCCGTGGTCGGAAGAAGATTCAAGGGTAATATCTGGATGCAGGGCAGCATTGGCTTCTTGGAGCAAGGGAAGGATTAAAATGATATTGTCAGAATACCCGAAGGAGATCTGATACAACATTTTATTTTATAAGAAATGATTTTCTCTTATTGACTTAGCGTGCAGGAAATAGTAAAATAACTATGCTGTGTGCATATACCAGCCAAAATCTTATTAATGTCTCTGTAGCTCAGCAGGATAGAGCGTTCGCCTCCTAAGCGAAAGGCCAGCGGTTCGAATCCGCTCAGGGACGCCATAAACTCTTGCGCTATGCGCAATTCATATATTGCTTGCCAATTGTTTTTTCAAGGAGCAGGCGATCAGAAAAGACCAACCCCTTACCATTAGCAAAAAAGCAGCTGACAATAGTAGCACTTTATGCTTTTGGCAAGGGGGCTTTTATTTGATGAAGCCGGCAATCAGATGATTAATATTTGCAACTTATGTCAGGTATTTATCCGTAGGGGCTGATATACTGAGAGAAGGGAGTGAAGCAAATGTCTGTTCAAACAATAGAAGTAATGACGAAGTGGGTGGAGAAGAATTATATGGAGAGTCCGACGTTAAAGGAGATGTCATCGTACGTTGGATACTCACCCTTTTATTGCTCTGCAAAGTTTCGGGAGCACATGGGCATGACCTTTAAACAATTTCTTGCTCAGTGCAAATTAAGAGCCGCTGCTCATGACCTGAGCAGTACGGATGATAAAATTACGGAGATCGCTTTCCGCTGCGGATACTCATCGTCCGAATCATTGACAAGAGCATTTATCACAGCATTCAAGTGCTCTCCCCGTCAATACCGAAAAGCTTCCGTCACTTCTCTTGAACGGCACAGCTCTTAGCGTTTGCTTTCTCATGTTCTTATGGATAAGGAGTAAAATATGTCTGAAAAGCTCGGAAGAAATGATATCTGCTGGTGCGGAAGCGGGTACAAATACAAAAAATGCCACGCCCCGGTGGAAGAACGGATGGATAACTATCGCTTAAAGGGGCATGAGGTTCCACCGCGTAATTTGCTTAAAACGAAGCAGCAGATTGCAGGCATCAGGGAAAGCAGCAAACGAAATATAGCGTTGTTGGATTTTATCCAAGAGTATGTTGTTGATGGAATAACAACGGGAGAACTGGATCAGCTTATTTATGAAAAAACAAAAGCTTTGGGCGGCATACCGGCAACGCTTAATTATAATGGATATCCCAGGAGTACCTGTGTTTCCATAAATAATGTTGTTTGCCATGGCATCCCATCGAACCGTGTATTCCTAAGAAACGGGGACATTGTGAACATTGATGTGTCCACTCTTTACAACGGCTTCTTTTCGGATTCTTCCCGTATGTTTTGCCTGGGTAAGGTTTCTGAGGAAAAACGAAAGCTGGTCGATGTGGCCAGGGAATGCATGGAGTTGGGAATTGAGCAGGTAAAGCCCTGGGGGTTTCTTGGTGATATAGGGCAGGCGGTGAATGATCACGCAAGAAACAATGGCTACTCTGTTGTTCGGGAAATCGGCGGTCATGGGATCGGCCTGGAATTTCATGAGGATCCCTGGGTAGGTTATATATCAAAACGGGGAACCGGGATGCTCTTGGTTCCGGGGCTTGTTTTTACCGTTGAACCTATGATTAATATGGGCGAAGCTGAAATATTAATCGATGAGGATGATGACTGGACGGTCTATACTGCGGATGGAAAGCCCTCCGCACAATGGGAGAAAACCGTGCTTGTCACAGAAACCGGATATGAAGTACTGACCTATTAACCGCATATTTTATGGCTTCTCCTTGAAAAAATCACTGCCTTGTGATAGAGTAAAGTTGATATTAGATACAGGCCTGTTTTTGTGAAAGCAAAGCCAGGTCTGTTCCATTTAAACATAAGAACGGCTCGCAAGTGCGCCGCTTGTTGTTGAGAAAAGCTTGTCGAGAAAGAGTGATTTTTGAAGGAGGAGTTTACTATGAATTTTTGTTGGGTTACCTTACATGTAGGAAATTTTGAAAGATCCCTGGCTTTCTATCATGAGCTGCTGGGGCTGCCGATTCATAGCCGGCATGGCGGTAACGGAGTGGAGATTGCAATGCTGGGAGAAGAGGGTCAGGCGAAAATAGAATTGCTGTATAGCACTGACCAGAAGGACAGGCAGCTGCATTCTGACATTTCCGTAGGAATCGCAGTGGAATCTTTGGAGAAGGCGATGGATTATTTAAGCAGCAAACAAATCCCGATTTTGCGCGGCCCGATTGCACCAAATCCTCATACACGCTTTCTGTTTATTCAGGATCCGGATGGCTATGAGGTCCAGCTGGTAGAAATGGGATAAGATTTATCTTATGGATTCTATCGCTTAAGAAAGAGGGGAAGTATCGTAATGTATCCGGTAAAAAATAAGAATTGTATTGTACCGCTCTATGAAGGATGGCAGGAAACCATGATATGGTCCTGCCTTCAGGACTGTATGGGATATGCCTATGCGGATGATTTGGAGCATCCGAGATCGGCGAACATCATGATTGGGGACTTTTGCTTTTTTGCAGGGGTGCCCTCCCGGAAGGCGGTCCGTTACAGACCCGCAGAGTTTAAATCAAATTATATCATTATGACACCCCAAAATGAAGCCTGGGCAGAGCTGATTGAACTGGAATATGGAACTTCGGCAAACAGAAGGAACCGCTATGCGATTAAAAAAGAACCAGGGGTATTCAACCAGGAAGTGCTGCAGCAAATTGTTGCACAGCTGCCCGAACCCTACTCCCTAAGAATGATTGACCGGGATCTGTATGGTCAGATACAGTCTTTGGATTGGGCGAAGGATCTTTGCTCCCAATTTGAGAATTATGAAGCGTATGAAAAGCATGGTTTGGGTGCCGCGGTGTTAAAGGACGGCGTGCTTGTCTCCGGTGCCTCCTCCTACACATGGTATCACGGAGGTATTGAGATTGAGATTGACACCAGAGAGGATGAACGTCGCAAAGGGCTGGCTCTTGTCTGCGGAGCAAAGTTAATATTGGAATGTCTGAGACGAAACCTGTATCCCAGCTGGGATGCGCATAATCCGGGCTCGGTGGCGTTGGCAGAAAAGTTGGGGTATCATTTTGATAAGGAATATCCGGTGTATGAGGTTTTTAATTACTAATATAAGATATAGATTTAAAAATTAAAAAAAAGAAGAAAAAGAGATATATATAAAAGTGTTATGGCATATCGGAGCAGCATCCGGGTGGCATAACATTTTTTATTTATAGGAAATGGCATCCTATGAAATAAAAAGCATAAACATGCTTATATTTGACCTCACAGGCAGGATGCGCATTCGCTCAAAAGGTATTATGTCGGCTAGGCCGACCGCGCTCGGTGCGAGAATATGCCAAGCACATTCTTTGTAACAAAAATTCTGGAAAATAAAATTAATGCTCCCGGTTTACATAGATTTTACACAAAATATACAGAATCATGGTATCGGCAAGTTTTCTATCATGATAATTTTGTATTGTAAAGAGAAGATTAAGAGAAAAGAATAAGGAGCGAAATAATATGTTAAATATAAGAAAAATATCAGTTCTATTATTGGCTGTCATCCTTGTCTCAGGAGCTTTCAGTGCCTGTTCCAATCAAAGCGGGGATAAAGGAGATACAAATACAGGTGAAAATACCACCGGCAATGGAGAGACAAACGAAAAGCTTAGCGGAAAAATTACGATGGCCGGATCCACCTCAATGGAAAAGCTGGCCAATGTTGCTTCTGAGGCCTTCATGGAGAAGTATCCCAAGGTAATGGTATCGGCAGAGTTCATCGGCTCCTCCGCGGGTGTGGAGGGAGTGCTGGCAGGAACCGTGAATATCGGTAACGCCTCCAGAGGTCTGAAGGATACGGAAAAAAGTTCCGGAGCCGTAGAAAATATTGTTGCAATCGATGGGATTGCGGTAATTATTGATAAGAACAATACAGCAGCCGATCTGAGCAAGGATCAGCTGATACAGATTTATACCGGAGAAGTTAATAACTGGAGCCAGGTGGGCGGAATGAACCAGCCGATTGTCGTAGTCGGAAGAGAAGCCGGATCCGGAACCAGAGGAGCCTTTGAAGAGTTGTTGGGTATTGAGGACCAGTGCAAGTATTCTAATGAAATTAACAGTACCGGCGGTGTGATGGCGAAGGTCAGCTCTACTCCGGGAGCCATCGGATATGTTTCCCTTGATATCGTGGACGATACTGTTGCTGCCGCAGGTATTGACGGTGTGGAGCCTACGGAAGAGAATATTAAGGCGGGAACCTATCTGCTCAGCCGTCCCTTTGTAATGGCTACCAAAGGAGAGATTTCGGCTCAGAGCAAGGAAGTCCAGGCATTCTTTGACTATCTCAAATCCGAGGAGGGAAAAGAGTTAATCAGAAGCATCGGACTGATCACCGTAGATTAATCCTGGGGTTATGGGGAAAGGGCGGGTCAGATGAGATGCCGCGAAGCGGCATAATGGAGGTATATATGAGTGAAAAGAGCTATTCCATTCTGGGAGGATATAATACGAAGAATACAGTAGAAAGGGCCGCAGCAGTTGTGTTTGTCATTTGTGCCTTCTTCGCGGTACTGGCTGTGTTTTCCATCTCCCTTTATATGATTATCAGCGGTACTCCGGCAATTTTTGAAGTCGGACTGGTTGATATTCTATTTAGTACCACATGGGCACCTACGGCAGCGAAGCCGAGCTATGGTATTCTTTATGTAATTCTTACCTCAATTGTGGGTACCTCCATGGCAATTCTCATCGGTGTTCCCATCGGTGTCATGACGGCGGTTTTTTTGGCTGAGACTGCCCCGAAGAAGCTGGCAGGGATTGTGCGGCCCGCCGTAGAGCTTCTTGCCGGGATTCCTTCCGTGGTGTACGGACTGCTGGGTATCCTGATTTTAAATCCCTTTATCTATAAGCTGGAAATCGCGATCTATCGAAATGATCCGAACCATCAGTTTACCGGGGGATCGAATCTGATTTCAGCTGTGCTGGTACTTGCCATTATGATACTGCCCACAGTTATCAATATCAGCGAGGCGGCATTGAAGGCGGTACCAAGGCATTATAAACAGGCTTCCCTGGCGTTGGGAGCGACCCACATCCAGACAATCTTCAAGGTATTGCTGCCGGCGGCTAAGTCAGGTGTGGTCACCGCTGTTGTGCTGGGGGTAGGAAGAGCCATCGGAGAGGCAATGGCCATCAGCCTTGTTGCCGGAAACGGCGCAAATATTCCTCTGCCGTTTAATTCCGTGCGTTTCTTAACTACGGCTGTGGTCAGCGAGATGTCCTATGCGGCGGATACTCATAAAAGGGTGCTGTTCACCATCGGATTAGTGTTATTTATCTTTATTATGATAATTAATCTGATATTGAACAGGGTTATGAAGGGGGGCAGTAAAAATGCCGATGGTTGAAAGTATATTTGAAAAGAGGCGCCGTCCTCTGGACGCGGTTGCTTATACGATTATTTATTTCTGTGCTTCCGTTTCCATCCTTCTGTTGGCTGGAATTGTGGGTTATGTCACGTACCGGGGGATATCCGCCATTAATCCGGCTTTTTTGACGACGGTGCCCAGCGCAATTAAAGGAACCTTTGGCATCGCCGGAAATATTGTAAATACATTGTATATGATTGTCATCACCCTGCTGATCGCGGTTCCCTTCGGAATTGGAGCTGCCATCTACCTGAATGAATATGCCAGGCCGGGAAGGCTGGTCAGCCTGATTGAATTCACCACGGAGACATTGTCAGGAATCCCCTCCATTGTATTCGGCCTCTTTGGCTATGTGTTCTTCGGCACTACCTTAAAGCTGGGCTATTCCATCCTAACCGGAGCCCTGACGCTGTCTCTTATGGTACTGCCCCTGATTACGAGAAATACGCAGGAAGCATTAAAGACGGTGCCCTCCAGCTATCGCAGCGGAGCCCTGGGTATCGGTGCAACCAAGTGGTATATGATCCGGACCATTCTTCTTCCTTCTGCCATGCCTGGAATTATTACCGGTGTCATCCTTTCCATCGGAAGAATTGTAGGCGAATCGGCAGCCCTGCTGTTTACCGCAGGAAGCGGCTATCTGTTGCCAAAGCTCGGTGAATACGGAGAAGGGCTTGTAGAAAAAATTACACAGCCAGGGGGAACATTAACCATACAACTGTTTTTGAGTATGGAAAAGGCACAATACAGGGAAGCCTTTGGAATAGCGTTGGTATTGCTGATTATTGTGTTTGGCATCAATATGCTTACAAAGTATTTATCAAACCGGTTTAATGTAAATCGCTAAAGAAGGGAAGGAATGGAGACCCATATGTTAAAAGATAAGATCTATACAAAGAATCTTAACCTGTATTACGGAACAAATCACGCCCTGAAGGATGTGAATATGAATATTAAGGAGAAGGCAATCACTGCTTTTATCGGACCCTCCGGCTGCGGTAAATCCACCTTTTTAAAGACACTGAACCGGATGAATGATTTGATACCCGGGGTGAGAATTGAAGGGGAGGTTACTTTGGATGGGGAGAATATCTATGATCCGAGGGTGGATACCACCCTGCTGCGCAAGAAAATCGGAATGGTATTCCAGCAGCCCAATCCTTTTCCCATGTCCATCTATGACAATGTTGCCTATGGTCCCCGAATTCATGGAATCAAATCCAAGACAAAGCTGGATGAACTTGTAGAGGAAAGCCTGCGCCAGGCGGCGCTGTATGAGGAGGTCAAGGACCGTTTAAAGAAATCAGCCCTGAGCCTGTCAGGAGGACAGCAGCAGAGGCTTTGCATTGCCCGGGCCCTTGCCGTGGAGCCGGAGGTGATTCTCATGGATGAACCGACCTCGGCGCTGGACCCTATCTCGACACTGAAGATCGAAGATCTGATGAGCGAGCTTAAAGAAAAGTATACTGTGGCGATTGTTACACATAATATGCAGCAGGCGGCAAGAATCTCGGATTATACGGCCTTCTTCCTTGTGGGGGAGGTAATTGAAATGGCGCCGACGGACACCCTGTTTACAAGACCGGAGGATAAGAGGACCGAGGATTATATTACCGGAAGATTTGGCTGATCCGGATTTGATACAAGTCTGCTGGAAGCATTAGGATGAAGGTTTGACAGAAAAGAACCGATTTAATATAATAAAAGCGTAGTGAGCATGATGCGAGCTTGCTCGTAAGCATGCGATCGGAGTGGAAGACCATGAACACGGTCTGTGTTCATGATATAATAAAATAAAAATATATTAGTCAGAATGAAAGGGAGGTATATCACATGACGGCTAGACTCAGCTTTGAGCATGAGCTCCAGGTATTGAAGGAAAATCTGATTGAAATGGGGCAGCTCATCGAGAATGCAATAGAGAAGACTCTAATCGCCTTTGAGACCCAGAATGAGGAACTGGCGAAAGAGATTGTACAGGAAGATAGAAATGTAAATGATATAGAAAAGACCATTGAGGCAAGGTGCCTTTCCTTAATCCTGAAGCAGCAGCCGGTTGCCAGGGATCTTCGAATTGTCACCACGGCACTTAAGGTGGTAACGGATATGGAACGGATCGGAGATCATGCTGCTGATATTGCGGAGCTGATTTTCCGGGAGAAGCGGGAGCCGATTTATGACCTGGTGAAACACATCCCAGAGATGGGCAAGGTATCGAAGCAGATGGTGCGCGATGCGGTGGCGGCCTTTACCAGTGTCAATGTGGAGGAGGCCAGGGCTATCATAGAGCGGGACGACATCGTGGATGATTTATTTGATAAGGTGAAGGAAGAGGTGGCAACCCTTCTACGAGCCTCCTCGGAGCATGTGGATCAGTGTGTTGATATTTTAATGATTGCAAAATACTTTGAACGAATCGGAGATCATGCGGTGAATATCTGTGAATGGACGGAATTTCATGAGACAGGATCGGTGAATAATATAAGAATTCTGTAGAAGAAGACTTGTTCAGATGCGCAAAATTATGCGCAGAAACGAGGTGAAATATGGAACGAATTTATGTAATTGAGGACGATGAAAATATCAGAGAGCTCCTTAAGATAGCGCTGGAGGGGTTTGGCTACAAAATCAAGGCCTATGAGGCCGCAGAGCCGGCCTTGCTGGATATGAAGGAGGAGGAGCCGGACCTGGCTATATTTGACTTGATGCTGCCCGGTATGGATGGCTTAACCGCAATTCGTATGCTGCGACAGGATATCCAGCTTAAAAATGTTCCGGTAATCTGCCTCACGGCAAAGGATAAGGAATTGGATAAGGTGATGGGCCTGGATGTGGGCGCGGATGATTATATCACAAAGCCCTTCGGGGTATTGGAGCTGGCGGCCAGAATCAGATCCCTTCTTCGCAGGGCGAAGAATGAGGATGTGGGCGATATCATAACGGTGGATTCCCTCAAGATCAATCCTCAGACAAGGGAGGTTACCAATCAGGGAGTGCCTGTCGAGCTGACCTATAAGGAATATGAGCTGCTGCTGTACCTGATTGAACACGATGTCAGGGTGGTCAGCAGGGATGAGCTGCTGAATCAAATCTGGGGCTACGAATATGACGGAGAATCCAGAACGCTGGATATTCATATCCGGACCTTAAGACAGAAGCTGGGCTCTGTTGGAACGGAGCATATCAAAACAGTGAGAAGCGTGGGTTATCGCTTCTCTAAATCCAAGGACTGAGAAGAAATAGAAGCAGGCAGAGCTTTGCGGGAAGAAAACCCATGGAGGCTTTGCCTGTGCTGTCTTTACCGGGGCATTGGATAGGAGAAGATATAGGAAACAATGGAGGAGAATATGAAAAAGGCGATTTTCCAGAGGTTTATTATGATTGTATCACTGGCGCTGATTTTGTGCGGCAGTATTTTTGTTGTGGCCATAAGCAGGATTATCATAGACCGGACGGAGGAGAATATGCTTTATACCGTGAGAATTATGGATCACGGCCTGGAGTACGATGAAGATCTGAAAACCCAGGTGGATGAGCTGAAGCAGGTTAAAGGCAATGAGATGACCCGTTTTACGGTAATTGATCTCCAGGGCAGGGTGGTTGCCGACAGTGAGGTTGCGGACAGCTCCGAGATGGAGAATCACAGTGACCGGGAGGAGATAAGGGAGGCATTGGCTTCCGGCATTGGATATTCAAGGCGTAAATCAGACACCTTGAATATGTCAATGCTGTATGTTGCCAGCACGTCCTATAATGGAAGGTATATTGTGCGCATGGCGATTCCCTTTTCCGGTGCGGAGCAGTATACCGGCCTGTTGGTGCCGGCAATCCTGCTGAGTATTGGTGTCACCCTAATACTTTCAGTAATTGTTGCCAATCGCTTTGCCGGTTCCGTTACGAGGCCATTGAAGGAGATTGCAGAGGAGCTGAATAAGCTCTCTCAGGAAAAGCCGGATTTTCAATTTAAAAAGTACGATTACGAAGAGATGAACGTGATTGCGGATACTACAATGAAGATGTCCCGGGCGGTGAAAGAATCCATGGACAGGATTGAATTTGAGCGTATGGTACGCCAGGAATTCTTCTCTAACGCATCCCATGAATTAAAGACACCCCTGACCTCCGTCCGGGGATACCTGGAGCTTTTGGAAAATAATCTGGTGGCGGATGAAAAGAGCAAAAGGGATTTCCTCTCAAGAATCAAAAGGGAAACCGCGAATATGACCAGCCTGATTAATGATATTTTGATGATATCAAGGCTGGAGACCAAGGAAGCGGAGGTTACTTTGTCCGATGTACGTCTGGCACCTCTTGTCAAAGAGGTTTGTGCCTCGCTTGAACCTTTGGCCAAGGAATATCAGGTCAGCCTGGAGATCAATTGCAGACCCCTGATGATATATGCCAATACGCAGCAGATGAGGGAATTATTTAATAATTTGATTATTAATGCGATTAAATATAATAGACCCATGGGAAAGGTATGGGTAACCGTATCCTCGGAGCAAAGTGATATTATTATCACTGTTAAAGATACCGGGGTAGGCGTTCCGGAGGATGCGAAGCAAAGAATCTTCGAGCGCTTCTACCGTGTGGACAAAGGCCGGAGCAAGAAGGTTGGCGGAACCGGTCTGGGTCTTTCCATTGTCAAACATATTGTTAATTATTATGGGGGTTCCGTGGAGGTGGAAAGTAAGGTCATGGAAGGCTCCAAGTTCACTGTCCGCCTTCCAAAAGCTCCTTCCAAAAAACCTCAGGCGGCAGAGGAGGGATCAGAGTAAGAACTGAAGATAAAATTTTCAGCCCTAAGTAAACTTTTGCTTATAATATGACGATATATATAAAGATGCGATGATTTTCGGGAGGCAGGAGCCGGAGTTGTCAGTATAGCGAAGACAGGGGCGTATTAAATATGAAGAAGAAGTTGAACATTATATTTTTTGGTTTATTCTTTATGGGATCTGCTGTTGCAGAGGCATATTTTATACAGACAGGCAGCAAGGATTATATCAGTGTAGTGGGAATAGGGGCCGTATTGCTGATCTCAGGCTATCTTCTCATGGATTCCATCCGAAGCAAGCTGGCAGAGCAGGGAAGAAACATACGTGACTATGTGGATCGGATGTACCAGGAAGAAACCCAGCGAAGAAACGAGCAGTTAACAGAGTTGATCAATCTTCAAAAGGCGACCTATACAGCCTCCAAGAAAAATACAGCTGAAATAACAGCCAGGTTGGGAGAACTGCTGGAACGCGTGGAGCTGCTGGAGGAACATCGCGGGAAAGCCCTGGAACGATTAGAGGTATTACAGAAAAAATCTCTGGAGGGGCAAAAGAACTCCCTCAATCTGGAGATTAATTATCATAAGGAGCACACAAAGCAGCTGATTAGTGCGTTGAAAGAGACTGGGAATCAGGAAGAAACCAGAGAGCTCCTTGATAAAATAAAGCAGTGCATTGAAAAGAGTACGGAAGAATTACAAAAGGAGCTGCAAAATATTAAAGCCCCGGACAGCATTCTCTCCAAGGAGGAGGAATTGATATCCGAGGCAGGTGAATTAACCGAAGCGGGAGGGAATGACGAAGCAGGGCAGGTATCCTTGGGTTCTGGGATCGTACCTCTTTATGATGATCCTAATAAAGCCCTGTCTGCAGATGAGATTGCCAAGCTGTTCGCATCCGCCGGCCGGTGAAACGGATTCTACAGATCCAGGAAATCATTGTCATTGTATAATTTACGGCGGGCACGCTTCTTATAGTAGGCACTCCGGCGCTTAAGACGGGGACGCTCTACAAGAATAAAATAGAGTACGGTAATTAATACAAATAATCCTATGATACCTCCGAGGATAATCGGACGAAGGCTTTTATCCGCCTTCTCCGGAACAGGATTCTCCGGAGTGGAAGTAGGGTTATTTTTTTCAGCCGGGCTTTGAACCAGCCGGAGTGTCTCGTTGTTATGATACAAGATGTCAGCCCCGCCCACGTATTTGCCCAGATAGGTATAGGAGATTTTTCCAATAACGGTATTAGAGTTTAAAGTTGTAGTTTGCTCCGAAGCAGGGTAAAAGGTAACCTCTTTTTTGGCATCCAGGGAGGAAGCGCTGTTGGGCAGGATCAGATATCCTTTCTCATCTGTGATGATGGGGGTGGCGGCTGTACTCAGCAGAGGATTATAACGGGTGAACATCGGAGATTCCTCCAGTATCTGGGCGGTTTCCTGATCACCAATGGTATAAACAGAAAAATTATCAAAACCAAAGTCGAACAACTTCTGGGTATCCGTATACTGATGTGCACTGGTGTCGTCTCTCATAACAACACAGATTAGCTCCAGGTCTCCGCGTTTAGCCACGGATACGAGAGTATATCTGGACTTGGAGGTATAGCCTGTTTTGCCGCCGATGCAATCGTCATAGCGATAAGTCTGCTTCAGTATAAAGCGATGATGATTGGCACAATATCTGGATTCATCCTGGATATTGGTGGGAGGAATCTGGTATGTCCTGGTTCCGAATATCTTGCGGAAGGTTTCGTTCTTCATCGCCTCCCGGGTAATCAGCGCCATGTCGTGAGCAGAAGTATAGTGATTGTCATCGTGGAGACCATGGGGATTGATAAAATTGGTATTTTCGCAGCCCAGGCTTTTGGCTCGCTCCGTCATCATCTTTGCAAATTCCTCGGCGCTGCCGGCCACATGCTCGGCCACGGCATAGGACACCTCGTTGGCGGATTCCAGAAGAATGGCATAAAGGCATTGCTGCATGGTAAGCTGCTCGCCCACATCTATTCCGATCCGGCTGCTGTTCAGGTCCACATCAAAAATGGCTTTTTTGGAGAAAGTGACAATCTCGCCCAGATTGGAATTCTCAATGGCCAGCAGGGCGGTCATGATCTTGGTAATACTGGCCGGATAATGTACTTCGTCCATGTTTTTTTCATAAAGAATGAGTCCGGTGGAGGCCTCCATAACAATTGCTGATTCTGCAAAGACACCCGGTCCGTCGGGCCAGTCAGAAGAATCCTCCAGGGAAGAGGCCTTTGCGGATACTGCAGAAAATAACGGGGAAAGAAATATAAGGATTAAGCTCATCAGAGCAATTGCTTGTCGTTTCATAAAAACCTCCTGGAATAACATAAAACAAATCGTGAGAAATAGGTTGTCCCTTCCAATCAAAAATTATAACAGACAGACTATTATAATGTATAACATTTTACTATATGGAAGGCCGGATTGTAAATATCAAAATGGTTATTTCTTGCAGCTCATAGCAGATATCCTGGCATTATATACATGCTTTTTATTTAAACAAACCGTAAATAAACAGGGGAGTCAGGATACTGCTGAACTCCCCGAGGGATAAGATATATACTGTCTATAGCAAAAATGAGATATCTTTGGAGAACCTCCGCAGAAATTAAACAGTTATGGCAGATACTAACGTATGAAATTTGTCCACTTCCTTGGAACGGGATCGGGTTCGGGCAAAGTAGCTTTGCCGTAATCCTTGATCTTTAGCATCCAGGACATGTTGTTGGCCAGATTCCTCAATACGCTCATGCCCTCGTCATCCTGAGTCACCTCGCCGGGTGCACCGCCATGGATTACATTCCAATAATAAGAAGGGGCGATCAGCATCTCAGAAATCAAAAAATAATTATTCAGCTGATCAAAGGTAGTAATTCCTCCGCTTCGGCGGGGAACAGCGATGGAAGCGCCGACTTTTAAGCGCAGCCTTCCCCCGTTAGGATAAAATAACCGGTCCAGAAAGCTTTTCATGGTGCCGGCAATACTTGCATAGTAGACCGGACTTCCCAGAATAAGGCCGTCGGCGGCATATATCCTGTCTACAAGAGACCGAAGCTCCTCATCCGAGAAAACGCAATAGCCGTTCTTGCAACGGCCGCAGCTGATACATCCTTTTATCTCCATATTGCCAACGTGAATAATCTCTGTCTCAATTCCACTTATTTCTAATTCATCACATACAGTTTTTAATGCGGTATAGGTATTTCCCTTTGGTTTGGGACTTCCATTAATTGCGATTACCTTCATCTTGTCATTCTCCTCTCCTGCCGGACTGAATTATATATAGTATACTATATAGACTCAGGATTTCAAATGCTTTTTGTCTTAAAAATTAACAAACCTGAGAATTGATTTTATGGAGAATTAAATTTATAATAGGAAGAACGGAAATGCTCCATAAGATTTAAGAGAGATCGCTTTTGAACGAAGTGAAAGGAATGATAGAAATATGAGATTAAGAAATATAAGAGGCTCAAGAGAAATGGTCGCAGCCAATGAAACGGTTATTCATGATCCGGAGCTGCAAAAGGGTAAGTGGAAAAGCCTCTTTGGCAACGATCACCCGCTGCATGTGGAAATAGGTATGGGAAAAGGAAAATTCATAATGGAATTGGCGGCAGCCAATCCGCAGATTAACTATATTGGTATTGAAAAATACTCCAGTGTATTGCTCCGAGCCCTGGAAAAAAGGAATGAGATAGAGCTGGTCAATTTGTATTTTATACGCTTTGATGCGGAATATCTCAATGAAATCTTTGACCGGGATGAGATAGACCGGATTTATCTGAATTTCTCCGATCCCTGGCCCAAGGACCGCCATGCAAAGCGCAGGCTGACCAGCAGGGAATTCCTTGCCAGATATGACCAGTGTTTGAAGAAGGAAGGGGAGGTGATCTTTAAGACCGATAACCGCATACTCTTTGATTTCTCGGTGGAAGAGGCGGCAGCGGCAGGATGGAGGCTTAGAGAGGTCTCCTACGATCTTCATCACAGTGAGTACATGGATAAGAATGTGATGACGGAGTATGAGGAGAGATTCTCTGCTATGGGAAATCCGATTCACAGGCTGGTGGCATACCGCAATTAAGCCTTTCTGCTAAAAGCGCAGGACTAATTCGGCCGCATTATCATAAAATGTTATAAACAAATAAACCGGGTGATGCTATGAAGAAGGGCTGGAAATCGCAGATTGCCAAAGTTACCGGAGCCAATCCGAAGCTTGACCGAAAGGTTCTTAAGATGAAGAGATCCTGGGATGAGGTATCAGGTATACTCAATAGCAGTGGAAAAAAGAAAAAGAAAAAATAATCATTTTACTTGTCTTTTTAAAGGGCCTGATATAATATTACTTTGTAATCACATAATAAAAGCGATAAGAGGAATACTAATTAACAATAAGATTAACTTCCGGCCTGGTACTTCTGAAGGAGGTACAGCTGCCCAAGATGCAGTGGCAGGGTCATAGGCTGGAAGCGGAATGGAGGAAAAGAAATGGCATTTCAATTTACAGATGCAAATTTTCAAAAAGAGGCATTGGAGTCGGACATCCCTGTAATGGTAGATTTTTATGCTGACTGGTGCGGACCTTGTAAAATGATTGCACCCATTGTGGCCGAATTGGCAGGAGAATATGAAGGCGTATTCAAAATCGGCAAGTTAAATGTAGATCAGGAGCCGAGTACGGCAGAAAAATATAAGGTAATGTCAATCCCTACATTAATTATCTTTAAGAATGGCGAAGCCGTGGATAAGGTAGTGGGGCTGACATCAAAGCAGGCGCTTTTGGAAAAGCTGGAAGCCCATAAATAAACTTGCATAAAAGACATTTTCCGGGGAAAGAAACAAGGAATTACATCACCCGGATTACATTATGGAACGGGAAGAGGCAGCAAAAAGATTGTAA
The DNA here is from genome assembly GCA_023423045.1 of Bacillota bacterium. Classification (GTDB taxonomy): domain Bacteria; phylum Bacillota; class Clostridia; order Lachnospirales; family Lachnospiraceae; genus Mobilitalea. Next base: position 53,921 of record JAFAGA010000034.1, read on the forward strand.
AATCAATGCTTTTCTTCCCGTTCTATCGGGGTTAAAATAAGAATTTTTCGATTTTTTTAAAAAAATAAAAAAAACACTTGCAATTTGTTCTTGGATTATATATAATAACTCTTGCGTTCGGTAATAACAAAAAGACAAGCGCAAAAACAGATGCATCTCTAGCTCAGTTGGTAGAGC